>JAZRDQ010000021.1:0-75850 GCA_045660365.1 Bacteroidaceae bacterium | reverse complement strand
CCCGTCGTACTACTTGTCTATTTATGAAAATTGTTCAAAGAACGTCTTTTTTAATTCACTTACCAAGGTGTTCCCCTCGGAAAGCGGATGCAAAGGTAGACACATTTTAAATACCCACCAAATGTTTTACAAACTTTTTTTCAAGAAAATTTTATGAAAATACGTAACATATACACTACACACACAATATAAACAACTTACAAAAACATTATAAACAAATTTTTTTTAATGTGAATTCACAGCTCAAACCAGGCTTTTATATATAATAAGGTGGGAGCAACAAGACGCTACCCCCACCCTATTTTTTACTAAATTATATTACTCCTGACCATCAGGCGTTATTAACTTATAACCCTTACCGTGGATATTAATAATTTCCACAGATTCATCATCTTTCAGATGTTTACGCAGCTTTGTTATATAGACATCCATACTTCTTGCATTGAAATAGTTATCATCAACCCAAATTGTCTTCAAAGCAAAATCCCTCTGCAAAATCTGATTCTGATGTGAACAGAGCAGCGCCAACAATTCTGACTCTTTTGTTGTTAGCTTTGTTGAATTATTACCAATTGAAAGGATTTGTTTCTTTGTATCAAACAAGAATTCACCAATCTTATACTGAGCTACTTCGCGATTCTTCATTCCTCTTACACGTCTAAGAACAGCCTCTATACGAAGTGTCAGCTCCTCCATGCTGAATGGCTTGGTGATATAGTCATCAGCACCAATCTTAAAGCCTTCAAGCACATCCTCCTTTAATGTTTTTGCAGTTAAAAACATAATAGGTACCTCTGGACTTGCCGCATGTATCTCCTTTGCCAAAGTAAAACCATCTTTCTTTGGCATCATAACATCCAGGATACAGATATCATACTTACCCTTTAAGAATGCCTTATAACCAGCATCACCATCCGGGCACAACTCTGCATCAAAACCTTTTGCTTGTAGATACTCTCTAAGCAACATACCCAAATTCTCGTCGTCTTCACACAACAAGATACGCATTCTTTCTTCCATTGTTATTCAATATTAAGTGGTAATGTAATAATAAATTTCGTTCCCTGACCAAATTCACTTTCTACTCTGATAGCTCCTTTATGGTTTGTAACAACCTTCTTTACATAAGCCAATCCCAATCCAAAGCCTTTTACATCATGACGGTTAGCGGTATGCACCCTGTAGAATTTGTCAAATACATGTTTTAAATTTTCCTTGCGAATACCTATTCCATTGTCAGCAATAGATATCATAAGTTTATTCTGTTCATTCCAAGTCCTTACATCAAGTTGCAAAGGCAGATCTTCTTTTTTGTACTTTACAGCATTGTCCATCAGGTTAAAAATAACATTTGTCAAATGCATTTCATCTGCCATCACAAAAGGATTTTCAGCTTCAAAATTCACATTTATAGCACCTCCACAATTTTCAACTTTAATTGCAAACGTATTCGTTACACTATGTATCAGTTCATCTACATTTAGTTCTTTAAACTTCAATGTATTCGTTCTTCTCTCAAACATTGACATCTGAAGCACCTTTTCAACCTGGAACCTTAATCGTTTGGTTTCGTCGTTGATTATGCCTGATATATGTTTAAACATATTCGGCGATTTTGTAATTGCCTCATCATTAAGCATCTGCGCAGCCAATGATATTGTTGAGATCGGAGTCTTAAATTCGTGAGTCATATTGTTGATGAAATCGTTCTTCATCTCTGTTATTTTTTTCTGCCTTACCAGAACAATCAGAGTAAAGAAGAATGTAACCATCAAAACAATTATAAATATAAGAGATGGCAACATAAAGCCCACCGAATTATCTATGTAAGAATCCAGAGTTGGAAAATAGACCCTTAAAACAGCCATTCTGTTAGGAGCATCATTCCTGAACAATGTTTGTGAATAGGAGGCTTTCAGATTTTTTGGATCAAAATCGTCACAACCACAAGAATACACCATTCTGCCGGTTGTTGTTGTAATTACAAAATGAAACGGCAGTTCTATACCATTATCTTTAAATTCAGCCATCAGTTCATTTGCAAGGAACTTATAATCTATTCTCTGACGAATAGGTCTCTCACTTGCAGTATTTAACATACTATATATAACCTCATCTATAAGAGCCCTGTTTGCAAGATAACGCTTCAACATATCCTGCTGTCTGGAGCGCATCACATCCTCCACACTTCTGTTCGCATTTGAATTTGAATCAGTATTTGGTCTGGGCATCTGCAATGAAGGCATCTGAGCCTGAGGCGACACTCCCTGAGTTATTGAAAACGACGAACCATCAGGTAAAACAAACGTACGCCCCATTGTTCCTCCAAACGGATTAGCTGATGAATAACTACGCTGCATCTCTGCAATATCTTTCTCAAGATATTGCTTAGCCTCTTCAAGTTCCACCTTATGCGCTACCTCGTATAGCGCACGTTTCACAGATTCTTCGAACTGCACCTTACGCATACTAGCCATTTCGCGAATATATCCTACCTGCATATAAAGCAGAGCGACAAACGAAACGCTCATAATTGCACACAATAGCCAAATAGTTGTCTTCTTCATGGTGGCAAATATACAATGGTTTTTTAATATTAGTTTCTTAAAAGAAAGATTTTAAATAAAAATAACACAAAAAGGGGCGAAACTTAACATTTTCGCCCCTTTTAGTTATCAAATTGTTAATCTTATTGTCAATCTTCGTCTTTCTGATCTGCTTCAAACTCCTTAATTAACTTATCCTGAACATCTGTTGGAACAAGTTCATAGCTTGCAAAACTCATTACGAAAGAACCACTACCACCAGTGATAGAACTCAATGATGTTGAATATGTTGACATTTCTTTCAAAGGCACTTTAGCTTTCAACACCTGATAGTTACCCTCTGTTTCCATACCCATAATCATACCGCGACGACCCTGAAGGTCACTCATTACATCACCCATGAATTCCGCTGGTACAAGTACTTCAACATCATATATTGGTTCAAGAATCTTTGGACCTGCCTCTTTAAATGCTGTACTAAATGCATTTCTACCTGCAAGCAAGAATGAGATTTCGTTTGAATCTACCGGGTGCATCTTACCATCATATACTATTACGCGTACGTCACGTGCGTATGAACCTGTAAGAGGTCCCTGCTCTATACGCTGCATGATACCCTTCAAGATAGCCGGCATGAAACGTGCATCAATAGAACCACCAACAATACTATTTACAAAGATCAACTTGCCACCCCAATCCAGTGGATATTCATCGACGCCCTTAACGGTAACTTTAAACTCCTGGTTACCAAACTTGAACATTTCAGGAAGTGGTTTACCCTCTTCGTATGGCTCAAGAATAAGATGAACTTCACCAAACTGACCTGCACCACCTGATTGTTTCTTGTGACGATAGTCAGCACGAGCAGCTCTTGTAATGGTTTCTCTATATGGAATTTTTGGTTCGTCAAACTTAATCTGCAACTTATCGTTGTTTTCTATACACCATTTGAATGTACGCAGATGGAATTCACCCTGTCCATGCAAAATAACCTGACGCAACTCCTTGGACTGTTCAATACACAATGTAGGATCTTCTTCACGCATACGGTTAACAATTGCCATCATCTTCTCCATATCCGACTCATTCACTGGTTTCAAAGCGCGTGAATATTTATAGTTAGGATATTTGATAAAGTCAAATGAGTTATCTGCACCACCGGCATTCAATGTATTTCCGGTACGAACATCCTTCAGTTTTACAGTACAGCCTATATCACCAGCTGCCAGTTCTGCAACCTGTGTTCTATTGCTTCCTGCACATACATAAAGCTGTGCCATTCTCTCCTTAGAACCTCTATCTGCATTCAGGAAATCATCACCTTCACGAGCTGTACCACACATCACTTTGAAGTATGAAACTGCTCCAATATGATGTTCCGTAGAGGTTTTGAAGAAGAACAATGAAGTACCATTAGAATCTATTGCTACAGTTTCACCCTTCTTGTTCTGAACAGGCGCACCATGTAGTGGAGATGGAGCAACATTACCAAGGAATTCCAGCAATCTGTTTACACCCAGATTATTCAATGCAGAAATACATGTAATTGGGAATAGTGTCTTCTGCTCAATACCAAGACGGAATCCTTTACGAACCTCTTCAATATCCAGTTCACCTTCGTCAAAGAATTTATTCATTAACTCCTCTTCACTTTCAGCAGCTGCCTCCTGAACCAAATCATGCATAGCCTGTGCTCTGTCTGCTACTGAAGCAGGAATATCTTCCATTACAGTAGGAGCACCATCCTTAAATACAAGTTTCTGACCCAAAATAACGTCTATAACACTTGTAAATGCCGGACCTGTTGCTTCAGGGAACTGAATAGGAACTGCGATATTACCGAATGTAGAACGAATCTGATCTATAATTGTATCATATTCACACTTTTCGCTGTCTACATGGTTTACTACAAAGAATGCAGGTTTACCAAGTTTCTTAATCAGACGGAAGTTGTTGATAAGGCCAACGTCAACACCACGAGTACCATTTACCAACAGGATAGCTGCGTCACAAATATTCAAAGCTGTTACTGCTGCTCCCTGGAAATCGTCTGTACCAGGACAATCAATGAAGTTGTATTTTCTTCCGAATAATTCTACAGAAAAAATGGTAGAATATACAGAATAACCATACTCATGCTCTACTGCTGTTGTATCTGACACAGTAGTCTTAGCATTAACTGAACCACGACGTTTAATCACTCCACCCTCGAACAGGATACTCTCTGCCAGGGTGGTTTTACCAGATCCGGCACCACCAACGATTGCAATATTTCGGATCTCTTCTGTCTTGTAAACCTTCATATTAATTCTCTTATTAATTAGTTACTTTATTAGGTATTTATTTCGCAAACATAACGATTTCTCTATAAAAAACAAAGACAATACCATATATATTTTAAGAGGAATTGAAAAATTGGGGTTAACTTTGCAAAAGAAAACAGACAAATGACTATGGCTGGTATATATATACATATTCCTTTCTGTACAAAACGATGTATTTATTGTGGATTCTACTCTACAACACAAACAGAGCTGATGGATAGATACACAGCAGCTGTTTGCAAAGAGTTAACTGAGAGAAAGGAGTATATAGACAACCATATTAAAACTATCTATTTTGGCGGAGGTACTCCATCATTGCTAAACAGCGGGCAGATTGAAAGGATTTTCCAGACCATAATGGAAAATTACCGGACAGATGGATTACAGGAGGTTACATTTGAATGTAATCCGGATGACATTACCTGCGATTTTCTGCAATCCATTGCCAGAACTCCAATCAATAGAATTAGCATGGGAATACAATCGTTTAACGATGATATTTTAGGATTCATAAGAAGACGACACAATTCCGAACAGGCTGTAAACGCTGTTAAATTATGCCATGAAGCCGGGTTCAACAACATCAGCATAGATCTTATATACGGAATTCCGGGGCAGACTGTAAATATATTCAGAGAAGACATAGAGAAAGCTATTGCACTAAATGTCAGCCATATATCATCATATCATCTGTCGTATGAAGAAGAGACTCCTATCTGGCACTTACTGCAAAACAAGAAAATAACAGCTATTGAAGAAGACAGCAGTGTAAGTATGTACAATTTGCTTTGCGACTCACTGCGTAAATCCGGTTTCAAACATTACGAGATATCCAATTTCGCAAAAGAGGGATATGAATCAAAGCACAACAGCAGTTACTGGAATGGAACTCCCTACCTGGGAATCGGTGCAGGAGCCCATTCATTCAATGGAGTAAGCAGACGATGGAATCCGGACAACATAACCCAATACATAGGTGGCATTGAAAGCAACAAACCTGTTTTTGAAGAGGAGTTTCTGACCGATGCTGACAGGTACAATGAAATCATCATGCTGGGGTTGCGCAAAAGCGATGGTATTGATTTGACAAAATTCAATAGTTACATAGGCGAAGATCTGTTTTCCCACTTCATGCAGGATGCTGAACCACACATTAAAAACGGATCACTTATTATGGAAAAAGACCGCATTCGTTTTACGGAAGACGGTCTTTTTACCAGTGATAATATTATCAGTTCACTTTTTCTGCTGCAATAATTATTTCTGAGTCATTGAATAGACTACCTGCATAACATCCTGCCCGATTTTATCGGCAGCTTCCGCAGAGAGACCTTCAGAATATACTCTGATAATAGGTTCTGTATTGCTCTTTCTCAGATGTACCCAGCTATCAGCAAAATCTATCTTTACGCCATCAATATCATTTATCTCTTCTGATGCATATATTGATTTTACCTTTTCGAGAATAGCATCAACATCGGTACCTGCAGCCAGATCTATTCTGTTCTTGGCCATATAGTATGCAGGATAGCGTTTTCTGAGTTCACTTACTGACACCTTCTCTTTTGCAAGATGTGTAAGGAACAGAGCTATACCAACCAGTGCATCACGTCCATAGTGAGAAGCAGGATATATAATTCCGCCATTACCTTCGCCACCAATTACAGCTCCGGTCTCTTTCATCTTTGTTACCACGTTAACTTCGCCTACTGCTGCAGCATTGTACTCCATGCCATAGCCTTTGGTAACATCGCGCAGAGCACGTGTAGAGCTAAGGTTGGAAACGGTATTGCCAGGAGTGTGCTTCAATACATAGTCGGCAACTGTTACCAATGTATATTCTTCACCATACATAGCACCTTTTTCATCTATAAATGCCAGACGGTCAACATCAGGATCAACCACAAATGCAACATCGCATCCGCCCTGTTTCATCAAGCCCATGATATCACCAAGATTCTTCTCCAAAGGCTCAGGGTTATGCTGGAAATCTCCGGTTGGATCGCAATAGAGTTTTTCCACACTCTTTACACCCAGTTTTTCCAATAGTTCAGGCAGAACTACGCCTCCTACAGAGTTAACACAATCTATTGCAACCTTAAAGTTTGCAGCCTTAATAGCTTCAACATCTACCAGTTCCAGTGCCAATACAGATTCAACGTGCTTTTCATTCATTGTATTGTCTGTATAGTATTTGCCCAGGCCATCTACATCGGCGTAGTCAAACGCCTCTGCTTCGGCAATAGCCAACACCTGATTACCATCGGCAGCATTCAGAAATTCACCTTCATTATTCAGAAGTTTCAAAGCATTCCAGTGGCGTGGATTATGACTTGCTGTAAGAATCAGACCGCCATCAGCTTTCAACCAGGTTACTGCAAGTTCTGTTGTTGGAGTTGATGCCAAACCTATATCTACAACATCAAGTCCCATTCCCATCAGAGTTCCGCAAACCACCTGACGAACCATTTCGCCGGACATTCTTGCATCCCTGCCTACAACAATCTTTTTTGCTGATGGATTATTCTGTTTTACCCATGTTGCATACGCTGATACAAACTTAACTATATCTAATGGAGTCAGACCATTTCCTGCAGGTCCGCCTATTTCTCCGCGAATTCCGGAGATTGATTTTATCATTGCCATTTTTCCGGTTTTATTGTAATTTCATAAAAAGTAGGATACACATTTGTCGCAGCTTTCTGAGTTCCCTGATTATGCGGAACTATTAGCCTTACCTTTGCAGACGGGGCACCATTATAGAAACCAGGTGTGAGATAAGGCATTGCCATAATCCATGAATTTGGAACAGCACTTCCATAACGTGAGAACATCACTCCCGATGTAAATCCGGCTCTATAGGTATCGCCATCCCTTGAGCACCAATACTGATCCGGTGCGTAGGTCGCAAAAGTATTCAATGTCAGGGTATCTTCTGAAGCAATTCCATATTCATAATAACGGGCCGTCATATCCCATCTTTCACCATCTTCCATCTGACGTCCTGTTCCACGACGTACTATCTGCATATATACACCATTGTCTTCAAACAGGACATATTCATTCCTGGAAAAATCCGGGCCTGTTTCCGGATTATTTGTGATGGTATCCTGTAAGAAATCGCTCATCTTAATAACCTGGATATTATTATCCTTTATAAAATCGGCAATCTGCTTGTTTTCACGCGCTTTCTGCTCTGCGTATGTTTCTGTATCATCACAGGCAATCATCATTAATCCTGCTGCCAGCAAAACAGAAAGTTTTAATAAATACTTATTCATGTTCAAATCGTTTTTTAAGAGCTACAAAGATATGCATTATCTTCTTCAAAACAGTTATTTTAACCCATAAAAAGCTTGGCAACCTCCATCGCCAGCTGTTAAGTGAAACCACACGCCCCGATGGACGTACAATTGCATGCACCTTCCCTACCACATCCTTAACATCGCACTCCTCCTTTGCCACATAGGAACCATCGCCCTGAATATACAGATGATTACCCTCCATCCTTATTATGCGATGCAGAACATGATCACCATTATACCGGAACAATATAACATCCATTGGATGCAGATTGGCAGGGTCACATGGATGCAGTATAATTTCATCCTTATCGCCACGCAACAAAGGAAGCATTGAAGTTCCTTTTAAGCGGAAACGAACAGAACGACCTTCGGCAATCTCCTGCTCTACCCATAAAAAAAAGAGATTGTTAGGTATCTGCTTCATAGTTCATCAGGAAATAGTGTAGTACAGGATAGTTGCGCAGCTTCATAATCCGGCAAACATGCCAGATGAAAGAAAGGCACATTCGTAAGCAATTGATTTATAAAACCGCTGACATAATCATACAAGCAGGTATCATATGCAAATTCAGGCGGACATGATGGATGAATTGCACCATAAGCCTGCAATACTGACAATCTTTTGATATTATTTTCAGGAGCCTGAGATAATCTGACACACCCCTTAAGCTGATATCTTTCTGCCTTGTAACATGGAGTCTTGCCACTCCATGGGCTTCCATAAGCCCAAACAATACCATCTTCCACACGAATAATCGGGCTGTCATCATTTAATAAAGAGGCTCCCCGAATGGATTCTCTCCACAAACGTGTATGTGTACTCTTTCCGGTACCACTTTCACCCAGAAACAGCACAGCTTTTTCATTATATACAATACAGCTGCTGTGAATGGCCACAGTATTGAATGGCAAAGTCATTAACCCATATCCAACCCACAATGCAAATCGCAAAAGATAGAGCTCCACATTACCACATATTTCAACATTTGCAGATCCATCATTTATCCACAGATTTAACGAAGCCCTATTCTCTGGGGTAAGAACAAGCATATATCCACTTTCAAAGCGACCAAAAGTGCCGGTAACATCTTCATAGGTAAAACTATACTGAACTCTCTGCATTACAGGAACATCATTACCATCCACAAAGGAAAACAGCGTATCCTCTTTTTCAGTTTCAAAAGGCCTGAACCCTGGAATAGAACACACCACATTACACAGAGTTTCACCAATTACTCCAAAACAATGGTCTGCTACTTCATATATCTTTTTCATACCTGTTCTCCTATTGTAATAATACGGTCACAATAACTCAGTGAACTTTCACGATGAGCTATAGACAAAATAGTTAATCCCTTATAGCTATCCTTCAATGTTTTAAGTGTATCGTTTATATCTCTTTCGGTTTCATCATCAAGAGCAGAAGTAGATTCGTCCAGCATAAGAACTACCGCCTCTTTATACAAAGCACGTGCTATACCAATACGCTGTTTCTGTCCACCTGACAATTTAGAACCAGCTTCACTAAGTGCAGTATTCACTCCATCCTGCTGAGTCTCAACCCATTTATCCAGATTCACACTCTTTAATATCTGGTTTACCTTATTGTAATCAATCCTGCTGCAACCAAGGGCAATATTTTCTGCTATAGTTCCATTAAAAATAAAAACCTCCTGAGGAACATACCCTATTTTCTGAATCCATGAACTGTATGTTTGCTTAGACAACAGATTTCCATCTACTTTTATACTCCCCGATACAGGTTCCAGCAATCCGATAAGAATATTGAACAAAGTAGATTTACCTGCTCCACTTGTCCCCTTTATACCAACATATTCACCCTTATTTATGGTACAATTAAAATTGCTTAGCACCATTTCTCCTCCCGGATAAGAGTAAGTAAGGTTTTCAATTGCAATATCTTTGCTGAACGTAATATCTTTCTGATCCGGATTATCGGAATACAGACAATCTTTCAGACCATCTTCTATAGCATCCAGACAACATTTTGAATTCTGAATCTGTGTCCAGCACGATAGTATATTTCTGAGAGCAGGCAACAGACGAAATGCAGCAATTGCAAATATACCGACCATTAGTTTAACATCGCCTTTACCAAAGGCAACAAGCAGCACCAGCGCTATCACTACCGATAATTCAGAGAAAAACAGAGGCAAACGCTGAATTGCATCAAGTTTCTGTCTGTTGGAGCTTATCTTATCTATACCCTCTAAAAACGATGACTGTAAAACAGGAAAAGCACCATTAACCTCCAGTTCCACATATCCTCTGAAGGTATCCATAACCACTCTTGACTGTTCCCGCTTTGCGTTCATATCCTCAGCACCATATTGCCTTACCTTTTTCTTCACTACCAAAAAGTAAACGCACATAAAAGGCAGAAAGGCTGCAAACAACAACATTACAAGCCGGCCCTTCCAGATAAACAATGCTATTGTTACCAGCAAAAGCAGCAACATATCGCCCATCATTCTGAATATTGGCGACAGCAAACTATGACTGAATGAATAGCACATGGAATTTATCTCAAAACTCAGTTTACTGCTACCCTGTTCACGGATAAACAACAAGCCTCTGTGATAGTATGAAGAGAAGAGCGAAAAACTCAGCCTTTTATAGAACGATAAAAGCGACTGATTCTGATATCTGACAAAGAATGTTGACAATATACACTTGACGGTTATCACAACCAGAGCCAGAACACAGAACTGCATAGCAGCATCGCTATTATCCTGACCATCAATCAGATAATACAGAACAGGCAGCAAAACCGCCACCCCCACAAAATCGAGCAGAGCAGTCAGAAATACCGAACCGGCTATACTCCAGCCTTTCTTTCTCTCTTCAGGCAAAAGAATTGCATATATCCTTGTAAACATATTGCTCATAGGCGCTCTTATTTTGCAAATATTGACTCTGGTTTAAGAAGATGCGATACAGCAGAAGAACAGATACGTTTCAGCAGCGACGTTCTGAAAAACCTGCTTGTTAACTTATGACCATACAACATACGTCTTGTTTTATAAAGCAATATCCCAAACCTGTTGTTAGTTTCTATATGAGCCGAAAATTTTGGATGAAGAATTTCATTCAGGACCTCATCCATCAACTGTTCGCTGCCATCCACCTTAACAGATATGCCCAGATATTTGTTACAGATAAGGGTTAAAGCATTCATGGCGTTAATAAAACGCTTATCGTCAAATTCGGCAGGAATATTCAGCCCGTAAGAGTTCAGAATAACAGCCCAGTCACACAGATGGTGCAATGTCATACCACAGCCATAGTGTTGTGCTGCATGAAAAACCACAAAAAGCGAATTGAATTCAGGCGATGGAACAAGAACATCCCCTGCTTCAAGTTTCACAAAACGCGGGTTTATTATGCTATGCAGAATCTCTTCTGCCTTAACTGCAACCTTATATACTTTTACATTAACAAAATGCTTATGATTTTCTATGGATACACCCTTATAAACAAATTCACTATGTTTATAGTGATCAAACTTAACAGATATACCTTTCTGCATTATCAGGTGATTTGCCAGTTCATTTGCTTCGGCATCACTCATCTTACTCTTATTGGCCGAACAGGTATAAATATCAATATCGCCCCCTTCTCTATGCGATGGAACAGGATAAAGTGTTGATAACCCAACACCCTTTAACAACACGGTTGATATTCCATGTTCTGCATAAAAAGCTGACAGTTCACCAGCAACAACACAATATCCGGAGTACTGCTTTTCATACTTTTCCACACCTGTTGCCCATGAAAGCTTAACAGCAACAGGAGGCAATAGTTCTGCTGGTAATTTAACCACAGCATCCCAGGCTATAGCCATAACGCCCTGGACAGCCGAAAGTTTATAACATGCTTTCCAGTCTGCATTTGTTGCATCCTGAAAAAGAGAGCTGTCCACTTCTGTTTGCTGAAGTGAAGCTCTTAACAGAGCAAGAAGCATCTGTTCATGTTTTTTTAAAGACAGGCTCATAGTTATTCCTCTATTACGCCACAACTGGTTAAAGCTTCAACCCATTTAGCAGCATCTTCCAAAGCCTGCTTTTTATCTATTCCGTAATTTTCAACCAAAGCCATAGCTGCATCTTCCAGCTGAAAATATTTGCCGGACATTGTTTCATACAACAGTTTTGCCGTTGCATTCAGTGAAATTATGCGTGTCATATTAACATCTGTCATACCCTGATTCACCACAATGGTTTCACCAGCAATTTCACGAAGCTTAAAGTTTGGGTTTATTCTCATTACTATATCTTTATCAAATTAACTACAGAGTCCAAAAGTACAAAATTTGATGCAAATAGTAAAAAAGAGGATGGCTAAAAAACGAGTATTTTAGCCACCCTCTTTTAATCGTAATCTACTGCTCATTAATCCCAATAACCTGGGTATTCATCAAACCCTACAGGAGAAGCTGCAAAGCCCTTTTCCACTGCAATTTCTATTACTTCTACTTTTGGAGTTACATATTTATTTTCCATATTCATGCATTATTTAAGTTGTATTCATCTTTTTTCAACCTGCAGGTTCTCTCCATTAGAGAGACCTGCAAGTGAAATATAATTTAAAACAATACTTTTTTACCATTTATAATATAAATCTCACCCTCCTGAGGTTCCATTATTCTACGTCCTGTCAAGTCGTAAATAACAATAGCTTCTTCTGAAGTCTGAGTCTTCTCTATAGCTGTAGTACCATCCTGTTCGTTGTCAAAACTAATTACAACAGATCTCAATGAAAGAGCCTGACCAGATGTTGAACTATCTGTCAACATCAAGTAGAAACGGAATGGTTTCAAAATTTGCTCAGAATTAGCAGCCTTTCTGAATAAGCCACCAGACATTGCATAAGCACCTTCAATTTCTGATGCTACTGTTTCTGTATATGTTCCTGAGAAGCTGGCTGTTATTGTTCCATCTACGAATGACTTTGGTTCTGCATCAAACTCTGCATCATCCACATTAATGCTTAATGTCAAAGCCTCTTCATTCTTCACGCGAATCAAATATGGAGTATTTGCAGCAAGATATCCTGTTTCAACCAACTGTACTGACATAGACATATTTGAATTGTCATATACATTCAAACCTGTAAATTCAGCTACATCATAATTCTCCAGGAATTCTGCATCAATAGAGATTTCAAAAGGAACATACAATGCGTACCATGTATTCAGCGCAGCAAAGTTGCGTTTGTACTCAATATCACAATCAACCAACTGAGTGTTGCCAGCGTTATTAGTTAGAATTGCAAATTCTTCACAAATATCTGCATCAACAGTCAGGTTCTTGATTGTAACATCACCCTCAGTATTAACATTAATTGCACTAGCTGCTGTAGAAGTCAAGGTCTTGCCTTTACCGTCGAGAGTGATAGCCTTGTCGATTGTGATAATATCAGAAGCTGTGATGTCACGGATGAGTGTGATTACATCGCCAGCCTTAGCAAACTCTACAGCTTCTGCGAGTGATGCGAAGCTGTGATAATAAGGTGAAGCATCGTATGTAATTGCAGCAACCATAACAACAACGTCCTCAGTTGAGCCGTTGATTGTTACAGTACCGTTCTCGGCACCGTTTCTACCCTTGTATGAGTCTGAACCCTCGGCTACGTTGACTGTAGTGTTGGTTGCAACGATTGAACCGCCTACGGCTTCCTTATTCAAGCAGAGTGCTGCATAAGACTCACCTTCGGTGGTGTTCTTGTCGTTACAGTTTACAGTACTGTAGTCAACTGTTACCTGTACACCTGCAGCTCCAACGTTAACTGTGCAGAGACCGTTGAGAGTAGAGTTCTTGATTACAACAACTGCATTGGGAGCAGAACCTGCAATGTTAACAGTGTAGTTGGCTGCTGTTGCAGTAACGTTATCAATAGTTACGTTGGTAGCATTCTGGATTACGTTGATTGCACGCTCACCCTTAGCATCGATTGTAAGGTTCTTGATAGTTACACCAGCAGCACCGCTAACGTTGATAGCGCGAGCAGTTGTACCAGTTGCTGTAGATGTCAAGGTCTTGCCTTTACCGTCGAGAGTGATAGCCTTGTCGATTGTGATAATCTCTGAAGAGGTGATGTTTTCCCAAAGTGTAATTTCATCACCTGCATTTGCTGCTGCAATAGCAGCAGTTAAAGTTTCATATGGTTTATCGCCAATCTTCGCAACCTGCGCGTAAGACGTAAACCAGAAACTAGACACCATTGCTGCAAGAGCAATTAGAAACTTTTTTCGTTTCATTTTTGTGAATAATTTGATTAGTTATACTTTTAAAAATTAAATTTCCTTCCAGAATTTCTCTTTAGATAAATACCATTTTGCAAAATTATACCTTATTAATAAAAAATACAACTAATACACAATAAAAAACAAAATCGCAAAAGTTAAAATTTTGCAAGGATTGCAAATAGTAAAAATTCACTTTCCACGCGAGGAAATTTTTTCTGCATCGCGAGGAAAATAAAATCCCCAAAGATTGTAACACATCAACTTTTGGGGATTATATCAACTTTAACTTTCAGAAATATTTTTTACTTAACGAATAGTTGTTTTATTGATTCATCATCCGAATTTGACCACTCTTCCATACCTTTGTAAAAGAGCAGTTCTGCTGCTTTTAATGAATTGTGTATTTCTCCACCCGATGCATTTTTATGACCACCACCATTGAAGTATGTTGAAGCAAAAACATTACTTGGCACATCACCGACACTTCTTAACGAAGCTTTAATAATATTTTCTTCAACATCCTCTCGTAAGAAAACTGAGAATTTTACACCCTTTATCTGTAGTGGCAAATTCACAAATCCTTCAGTATCACCTTTCTGATAATTATGCGCACGCAGTTCCTGATCAGACAATGTTATCAGTGCTGCAGACATTTCCGGAAATACCTTCATCTTTTTGTGCAACACATACCCCATCAGCCTTAGACGGGATTCAGAATAGTTATTGAACACATTTCTGTAAATAGCATCCTTGTCGATATTCTTCTTGAGTAAAAAACTGATAATATGATATATACGAACATGGTTGCTATTATATGTAAATCCGCCTGTATCTGTCATCATACCGGTATAAATACATGTTGCAATCTGATTGTTAACCTCAGAATAGTCGCCCAATGCACAAATAAACTGAAATACAAGTTCCGCTGTCGATGATGCGTCGGGACGGGAGAGCACCAAATCACAAAAATCACCAGGATAAAGATGATGGTCTATCAATATTTTTTTTGCTTTCGACTGCAACATTATCTTTTCCACATCTCCAATTCTGTACGGAACATTGAAATCAAGACAACAAACCACATCGGCATCCTGCATTACTTTATTAGCCAATTCCGACTGCTCTTTATAAGATATGACATTACCCGCTTCAGGCAACCAGCTTAAAAAATCAGGCATTGAGTTAGGAGTGATAACTGAAACACTTTTTCCCTTTCCCGCAAGATAGTGATAGAGTGCCAGGGACGATCCTACTGCATCGCCATCGGGAGAGATATGAGTAACTATAACAAACCGGCCAGCCCATTCCATCCACATCTTAAAATCGGCTACATCGGCTTTGGAGAAAACATTATCTATCATATTGAAAATACTATTTATTTATGCGGAGCGAAGTTAGCTATTATAGTTCAAAAAAACAAAGAGTTCAACTACACTCCATATAGTTACCACCAATAACAGATATACTAGATAGGTGGTTTTTTTTCGTGTCAGATAACAATACAACAGAAACATGGATATATATATACAACAGACCATATATGGAGAAATGTTTTGTATCACGATACTGGAAGATGGTAATTCCGTAATATAGAGCAGCAGTTTGTTTACTATGGTTACCAGTTTTTCCAGCAGCAGGACCATTAAATTCCTTATCACAGGTACACAGCAGAATAACAGCATTAATACTGCAACAAAAACAACCACAAACATGATAGGTATTACCAATATGTTTGTTAGCAGAAAATAGGTTGAGAAGTTAGAAAAGTTGTACATAACCAATGGAGCAGTACCTGCCTGAGCTGCCAATGAAACAGATATAATTCCCCACAGATATTTCAATACTATATTTCGAGGAGCAAAAATTCCTCTTATATGTGGTTCTAACAACAATATTGAGAATACAGCCGAAAAAGAGAGTTGAAAACCTATATCATATATTGCATCCGGATTTGCAATAAGAATAACTAATGCTGCAAAGGCAAGAGCATTGAGCGAAGAGTTTTCACGTCCTATACTTTTACATACAGCCAGCAGAGAGAACATTATTAACGAACGGGTTATAGAATAGGGCAATCCTATTATAAAAGCATATCCCCACATAACACACACAACTGTTATCTCCTTTATCCATACAATTTTCCTGTTGTTTGTAAACAGCGGGAAGAAGAATGAGAGAATAGAGAACAGTATCCCTACGTGCAACCCCGACACTGCCAGTACATGGCTTGCTCCCGATGTGGAATATACAGCACGCAGTTCATCCGTAAGTTCATCTTTATAGCCTACTGTTACAGCTGCCACTACTGCCAGAACATCGTCTTTTAGTCCCCACTCCTTATACTTATCCAGAATATACTTTCTGCATTTAAGTGCCACAACAGCAGGTGGAACATCCAATAAAGTATCTGCCAATAGTTTCCAGTTTCTTGAATCCACCCATAGAGTACCTGAAATACCATTTCTGTAAAGATACCTGGCATAATCAAAATCTCCGTCAATAGATTCGTTGGAAGGACTCTTCACCACGCCTCTGAAAGAAATAAGGTTGCCTGGTTCTATTGTTTGTACCAAGCTATCCTTCGGGACATAAAGAATAATATTATATCCACCATACACCGAGTCTATCAGTTCCAGATCCAATCTATAGCTATTGGCTTTTTCCAATGGATAATTCTTCAACATCCCTGAATACTGTATTCTTCCGGATGGCCAGTCAGCCTTTACCTTTGATGAACTATAAGCGGACAACAAAAAGCCTAAGAGAGAGAACGACAAACATAGTGACACCCCATACAGATAGGCCAGCTTTTTACCACAGAACAGGAAAAGCATTGTTACAAAAAGCAACAACGCAAACAAGAGAATAAGCAACAAAAATGAAATTCGCGTATCTCCAATGGCATTAAATATGATCACCCCTCCTAAAAATGGTATCAGCAAACGGAGAGATGGATAATCAGTTATATTCAATTATTTTACAAATGTTTCAATCTGCTTATTGCATCTATAGGATCTTCGGCTTTGAATACTGTATTGCCTGAAACAAGAACATCTACTCCGGCTTCCACCAGTAATGGAGCTGTTTCAAAATTCACGCCTCCGTCAACCTGTATCAATGCTTTAGACTGATGTTCAGTTATCATCTTACGCAAACGTCTGACTTTTTCCAATGAGCCCTGAATAAACTTCTGACCGCCAAAACCAGGATTTACTGTCATCAACAGTACCATATCTACATCGTCTATTATATCCTCAAGCATAGATACCGGTGTTGATGGGTTCAGTGTAACAGCAGCTCTCATTCCCAGACGTTTAATCTCATTAATAGTTCTGTTCAGATGGGTACAGGCTTCGTAATGTACATTTACCGATGCTGCGCCCAGATCCTTAAATTGCTCCAGGAATTTTTCCGGCTGTACTATCATAAGATGCACATCCAGCGGTTTTGTACAATATTTAGCTACATATTTGAGAACAGGAAAGCCGAACGATATGTTTGGAACAAACACACCATCCATAATATCCAGATGAAGCCAGTCTGCTTCACTACTGTTTATCATCTCCAAATCCTTACGTAAATCTCCGAAATCTGCCGATAACAGAGAAGGAGCAACCATTACACCCATTCTAAACTATTTAAGATTTAATAAAGTAATAGGTCTTCTAATTCAATGAATATGATGCCGCACCTTCTGGCAATCCATCTATGAAACGAAAACTTGATGCAAAACTACGAATAAATTCGATAGTTTTATCAGATGGAGTCCCATAACGTTCATTTTTAAGTGCTGTCCGCAACATTTTTTCTGTCGGAAACAGAGTAGAGGTAACAGTTTCATCCATAGGCAACCATTTTTAAGCGTTTGTATTTATTAAACGCAAAGAAAACAGATTTATTATTTAGGATGAAAAAAAGTTACAGACTTACACTAGAACTAACTTTATGTCTTTCTCTTCGGCCATTCTTCTGATATTGATAAGAGCATATCTCATTCGGCCTAATGCTGTATTGATTGAAACACCTGTAATATCAGCAATCTCCTTGAAACTCAAATCCTGATAGTAACGCATAAAGACCACTTCACGCTGATTGTCAGGAAGTTGATTAACCAGACGACGCACATCAAGCAAAGTCTGATCATTTACCATCTGGTCTTCTACTGTCAAATCAGAGAAACGACGATCATTGAACAAGTCATAATCTGTTTCATCATTTGAGATACTATTCTCATTTCTGTCCTGACGGAAATAGTCTATCATCAGATTATGTGCTATACGTGTGAGCCATGCTCCGAACTTTCCGGAACTGGAATAAGCACCCTTTTGCAAAGTTACAATAGCCTTTACAAATGTCTCTTGAAATATATCTTCAGCTAATTCTCTGTTACGTACTATAAAACGAATGTACGCAAATAACTTATCCTTATATCTGTCTAACAGGATATCGAACGCTCTACTGTTGCCGTTTGAATATAGTCCAACCAATGCATCGTCAGACATCTGATTCAAATTTTCCATTACCTCTATTTTTAAGTTAAATTGAGTAAGGTTCAGTCTATAGGCAGTTCGTTTTTAGTTATTAATTATATTTTGATTCTTGTCCCCATCAGGGGTTCTGTCTGCAAAGATAAAGTGAAAAAATCTTAAAAAACAAATTTTCATCCAATTTTTACACATAAAATACGTTATTGGTTCTCCTTGCAACAGATGCATGATGACAAATCGTTTCCGCAAAGGAAAGCTTTTACCGGCATTCGCTTACGTCCGGAAGTCTGCAAATCTGTTATTCTAAGTACACCATCCTGAGTACTGATTTCAATGTAATTCTTGCAATCAGTATCTATTGTGCCCGGCTTTGATGGTTGTTTATTAACTATCTCTGCCTGATATATCTTCATGTCGCATCTGGAGCCATCAGGCATAAACACCTCTGTCCAGGCTGCAGGGTATGGTGACAATCCACGGATAAAGTCGTACACCTGTTTTGAACTCTTATTCCAGTCTATTTTACAGGTCTCCTTAAATATCTTTGGAGCTGTTTTAAGTTCTGATTCGTCAACAAAGTACTCTGTCTGAGCGCTGGTACTGATATTACCTTCCAGCACATCTTCCAAAGTACTGACAATAAGATCGGAACCCAGATACATTAATTTATCGTGAACCACCTCTACATTATCTGTATCTGCTATGGTAATCTTCTCCTGACGAATAATATCGCCGGTATCAATTTCATGTTTCAGGAAGAAAGTTGTTACACCGGTCTCTTTTTCTCCATTTATTACAGCCCAGTTTATTGGAGCGGCACCTCTGTATTGTGGCAGCAAAGAGGCATGCAGATTAAAGGTACCCATAGGAGGCATATTCCATACAACTTCCGGCAACATTCTGAATGCCACTACTATTTGTATATCTGCCTTTAAAGCAGCCAGTTCTTCCAGAAAATTCTCATCTTTCAGACGTTCCGGCTGAAGAACAGGTATGTTGACAGACTGAGCATACTTCTTTACAGGGCTTGACTGTAGTACACTGCCATGGCGTCCCATTGGTTTATCCGGCATTGTAACTACACCTACAACATTAAATCCGGATTCCACTACCTTGCGCAGAGCTGTTTCAGCAAACTCCGGCGTTCCCATAAAAACTATTCTCAAATCCTCTTTCTTCATATCTATTCTTCTGAAAGTTCCAACAATACGTTTCTGTACGAATTAAAAATCTTCGATTTTGAAACAAACCCTACATATTTGCCATCTTCGTCCTCTACCGGCAGATTCCATGCACCTGTATCTTCAAACTTTTTCATCACCACATCCATTGGATCCGAAACAGATAATCGAGCCGGAGCATTTTCCATCAACCGCTGAACATCAAACCTGTGATACAGCTCCTGACGGAACATTATGTTTCTGATACTCTCCAGACTAATAATACCTATCAGTCTCTGTTCGTTATCAAGTACAGGGAAGACATTTCTTTTTGAGCGGGCAATTATATTGACCAATTGTCCCAAATCCATTTCGGGAGATACTGTCAGGAATTCTCTCTCTATAACATTCTCCATCTTGAGAAGCAGAAGTACAGACTGATCCTTATGATGAGTCATCAGTTCACCCTTCTGTGCCAGACGCATTGAATAGATGCTGTGAGGCTGGAAGATTCTTATGGTAAGATATGATACTATCGACACCATCATCAATGGCAGGAACATTGTATAACCACCTGTCAATTCAGCAATCAGGAAGACACCTGTCAATGGGGCATGCATAACACCCGACATTAAACCTGCCATTCCAAAGAGTGCAAAATTCTGTAACGAAATGGATGTTCCGGGAATAAATCTCTGAATAAAATATGCAAATACAAAACCTGTAAGACATCCCAGGAAAAGACTTGGAGCAAAAATACCTCCGCATCCCCCACCTGCATTTGTTGCAGTCGATGCAAAAACCTTGGTAAGAATTACCAGAATAAGATATAGCGGCAGAATGTTATCCCAGCGGAAGAAGAGAGAACCTGCCATTACATCATTGCTTAACTGTTCACTTATTGTACCACTGTTAAGCAAAAGGGTTATAGTATCATAACCTTCACCAAACAACGATGGGAAGAGAAATATCAGAGTACTCAGAACCACCGCTCCTATCAAAAACCTGGTATATGGATTCTGGAATCGTTTGAACCATGTTTCAAATTTGTGCATTGTGGTAGAAAAGTATAGTGAGATAAGTCCACATACCACACCTAAAAGCAGAACGTATGGAATTCTGGAAAAATCGAACGGCTGGGTTGCTGCAAAATAGAACATGGCATCTGTGCCTGTTACTACGTACGAAATTGTTGCAGCAGTTACGGAAGATACCAGCAATGGTACCAAAGAGCCCATACTTAAATCCAGCATCAGCACCTCAAGTACAAACACCAGTCCGGCTATTGGAGCCTTAAAAATACCGGCAACAGCACCTGCCGCACCACACCCAATAAGCAGCATCAATGTTTTGTGCTCCATTTTAAACATACGGCCTATGTTGGAACCAATTGCTGAACCGGTCATCACTATAGGAGCCTCGGCTCCAACAGATCCACCCATTCCAATTGTTATTGCACTGGCTACCAGCGACGTTCCCATATTGTGTGGCTTAATTCTGCCATTCTTTTTTGCAAGTGCATAGAGAATCTTGGTAACTCCATGTCCTATATCATCGCGAACTATGTACCTTATGAACAGTCCGGACAAAAAGATACCAACAACCGGATAAATCAGAAACAGATAGTTCTGTTTGGTTTCGTCAAAACTACTGGTAAGCAGATGATGAATCTCGTGAATCAATGATTTCAGAATGATGGCGGCAAAAGCGGTCAGTACACCAACCAGCAAACTTAAAATAAGTACAAATTGACGCTCACTGATATGCTGCTGCCTCCAGACAACAAATCTGTTCAATAAATTTTCCGTATCCCTGTCTCTCATACTATTCGCGTATTACTTTCACCTGACCAGATGCACCCAGTTTAATTATACTTGATGGTTTTGCAGAAGAATTGTCGTCCTGTCTGTATTTTACCACATAATCCACCGCATCCAGTATCTCTTTTGAGATATCTGTAAATTTTGATGGAGATGGTGCTCCGCTGATATTTGCAGAAGTAGATACTATACCACCTTTAAACCTGGCGCACAACTCTTTTGAAAAGAGTTCCTTTGTTATTCTGATTCCCACACTTCCATCTTCGGCTTTCAGTTCCGGTGCTACATAACGAACATTGTCATAAACAATTGTCAACGGCTTTTCTGCCAGATCTATTAAATCGTATGCCACATCCGGAAATTCCGGCACATAAGAGTTTAGTTTAGCATCAGAATCCAGCAACATCAGCATAGATTTTGAATCTTCACGTTGCTTGATCTTAAATATTCTGCGTACTGCCTCCGAATTGGCAGCATCACAGCCCAGGCCCCATATTGTATCGGTTGGATAAAGTATCACTCCTCCATTGCGCAATACCTGACAGGCATTTTTTATATCTTCTTTTATCTGATCATTCATAGATAGCGCGAAGTTAGTGAAAAAACAACAAACACATCTATTTGGCACTCATAATCCTGCCATTACGACTAATTTTGGTTACAATTCCTATAATAAAGTCTTCCGGAATAAAGCCCCAGTAGCGGCTGTCGTTTGAATCGAGTGAATTATCACCCAAAGCAAAATAGTAATTGTTGACAAATGTGTAGGTCTTCAGACTGTCATCCGGAAAAGCACCCGTTTCGTATTCAATTACAGGGAAATAGAGAGCACGGTTCAGGCTGTCCAATACTACTGTTGTACCTGCTTCCGGTACATACAAAGGGCCAAAGTTTTTCTTTGTCCATACAGGCATAGTAAAAGGCATTGTCTGCATAAAGTTATACTTCCACAATATACTGTCCGGGGTAACCTGCAAAGCCTCCTGATTTGCCAGAACGCCTATAGGCTTGTCATAGTTGTTATGCCAGTTTATACCATCCTTTATGGCGATGGTATCGCCCGGAGTACCAAATACACGTTTACAATAGACGTAGTTTATCTTAAATTCTATATGTGTCCATTCATCGTAGCCCAACGGATAATTAAAGCATATTATATCACCGGGCATAATTTCTCTTGTACCAGGCATTCTGAAACATTCCAGCGGTGCGTGGTCTTCAAAATTGAAGGACTTATAGATTCTGCCACCAAACAGCAGCTTATTCACCCATACCCTGTCCCCAGGCTGTAAAGTAGGATACATGGAAGAGGTTGGAATATTGAATCGCTCAGCTACAAATATTCTTCTGCCATAATGCAACAGAGCATAACAAAAAACAGCCAGATAAAGCCATAACACTACGGTAATGACTCTATCTGCTGTTCTTTTTAATTTTACTAT
Organism: Bacteroidaceae bacterium; assembly: GCA_045660365.1. Lineage (GTDB taxonomy): Bacteria > Bacteroidota > Bacteroidia > Bacteroidales > Bacteroidaceae > Colenecus. Next base: position 52,498 of record JAZRDQ010000021.1, on the reverse strand, counting down.
CTTTCTTTTGTTCATTTAATGTGTCTATAAAATTGTTGTTTTTATTTAGTCTTAAAATTCACTGGTAAAATGGAATTTTATATGTTTAAAATCTATCTGAGCCATCTGCAGAACATATCCGCTGTCTGCCAGGAAAACATCCCTACCCTCCTTGTCGGTAGCCATAAACTGATACTTTCGCTTTTTGAACATTGCCAGTTCCTCTTCATCGTCGCTCTCTATCCAGCAGGCTTTATACAAACTGGCCGGTTCCCATCTGCATAAAGCATTATATTCATGTTCCAAACGATACTGTATCACTTCAAACTGCAACTGACCTACCGTACCAATCAGTTTCCTGCCATTGAACTGGTTAACAAACATCTGAGCCACACCTTCACCCATTAGCTGATCAAGTCCCTTTGCCAGCTGTTTTGCACGCATAGGATCGGCATTCTCGATATATTTAAACATCTCCGGAGAGAAACTTGGCAGACCCTTAAAATGGAGTGTTTCTCCCTGAGTTAAGGTATCACCTATCTTAAAGTTTCCAGTATCAGGCAAACCAATGATATCGCCCGGATATGCCTCTTCAATGGTACTCTTGCGCTGAGCCATGAACTGTGTTGGAGAAGAGAAACGGAAACTCTTGCCCAATCTTACATGGTAGTATGGTTCGTTACGGACAAACTTACCCGAGCAAACCTTACAGAATGCCACACAGGATCTGTGGTTTGGATCGATGTTTGCTGTAATTTTAAAGATAAATCCTGTAAATTTTGAATCCTCAGGTTTTACCAGACGCTCTTCAGCCTGGGTTGGTCTTGGGCTTGGTGCTATCTTCACGAAACAATCCAGAAGTTCCTTAACACCAAAATTATTCAAAGCTGAACCAAAGAATACCGGTGCCAGCTGACCATCCAGATAGGCCTGACGATCAAATGGTTCATATACACCATCTATCAGTTCCAGATCAGCACGTAGCTTGGCGGCCTCATTTTCTCCTATATGTTTTTCCAGCTCTGCACTATTTACATCAACTTCTACCTTTTCAGTAACGGTCTGCTTACTTGGTGTGTAGAGATCAAGTTTTTCTTCAAAAATGTTGTAAACTCCCTTAAATCTGGCACCTTTTTCTATTGGCCAGCTTAAAGGACGAACACTTATCTGAAGTTCTTCTTCAAGTTCATCAAGCAGGTCGAAAGGATCGTTACCCTCTCTATCCAGTTTGTTTACATATACTATCACAGGAGTGTTTCTCATTCGGCATACCGACATAAGTTTTCTGGTCTGCAACTCCACACCCTTGGCACTGTCAATAACAATGATAACACTATCAACAGCTGTCAAAGTGCGGAAAGTATCTTCCGCAAAGTCCTGGTGACCCGGTGTGTCAAGGATATTGATCTTATACCCTTCGTAATCGAACTCCATGACAGAGGTAGTAACAGATATACCACGCTGCTTTTCTATCTCCATCCAGTCAGATGTTGCACTCTTCTTTATCTTATTCGATTTTACAGCACCTGCCACCTGAATCTGACCACCAAACAACAGTAACTTCTCTGTTAATGTTGTTTTACCGGCATCAGGATGTGATACTATAGCAAATGTTCTTCTCCTTAAAATCTCTTCCATATATAATATTAATCTTCTAAATCCAATTCACCAGCCTTATCCAGCTTGTAGTAGTTAGATAACATTGCCAACAATTTTGATATTGCAGCTACAGCCTGATTTGTAGAATCTGAAACTGCCACATTCTGCAAACGTAAAAGCAATACACCATACAGCATATCAAAACAGTCACGCAACTCTTCTGTATCAGTTCTCTTGTTTTTACTTCTGAATTCAACAATAAATGGCAACACCTTATAGTATATATCTCTATAATCTTCTGATTTTGCCGATTTAATTAGTCTGTTATGCAATTCAGACAAGAACAGCAGAACATTTTCATTTATCTGCAAATGGCCCCTCTCTTTCTTATCTTCCGACAGCATCATTGCCACAAGATCGTTGTACCACTGTAGCCACTCTTTCTGTTCAGTCTCTTCTCTTCCACTGTTTCTTACCACTAATGCATCCAGCTTCTCTACGTCAAACTTGGCAGCTCGAATAATATCCTCAACCTGCCACATATAGAGCAGATACTCAGCAATATTTGTTTCTCTTAAAGATCTTGATACAAACATATTAAATGGTTGTTATTGTATATACAAACCAGATTACCGAAGCCACAATCAAAATTGTGCCCAATATTCTGTTAATCATCCATATTCCACGTAAATCAAATCTGTTTCTTAGCTTGTTTATTAAGAACGACAAGAATAGCCACCAGCATACATCTCCCCCAATTACAGAAGCAAAGGCTACAATTTTCTGAACACCTTCAAATTCACTTATCGGAAAAGCAAAATATGCAAACATTCCCAGATAGATAAATATTACCAACGGATTAGCTATTGCTACAAGGAAACCCGAAATAGTATATGATACAGATCTGCTACCTGAAGGATTTGTCTGTTTCTGTTTTGCGAGCGGATTATTTCTGATGGTATGGATTCCAAATATCAGCAACAGAGCGCATCCAATAAGCTTTACTACAAGAAACGTCTGTTTATCTTCCAGAAATCCCATCATCAGGGATAGGCCAAAAGATGTACAGAGTATGTATATGGTATCGCTTATCGTTACACCTAACCCTGACATAAAGCCCTGCCATCTACCCTTATTAAGTGTGCGTTGAATACACAGCACTCCGGAAGGACCTGTAGGCGCCGCTGCCAGGAGTCCTATTACAAACCCCTTCAGGATGACCTCTATAAAGGTAAAATCAAAAGGTGAAGCAAAAAGGAAGTTCATCTCAACAGGCTATCATCTATTTATGCGGGCTCCAACAGGGAACTTGACACCAACCAACAGATTTGTACCAAATGATTCGGTTGGAATAAACTGCGGATTCAAAGTAGCCTTAATACCATCTGTTGCCACAAATATATTCAGCAATGCAGGATGGAAGTTTAACATAAAGCCCAATGTTGTTCCATATGTTGATGTAAATGCAACATTTCCACTCAGTTCAAACCATTTTGTTGGCGACAGAACCAGTGCAGTTCTTGATTCTGTATATTTGTAAATACCTGCACGATATGTAAACAATTCACCAACAGAAATCCACTGTGCAAAAGGCAGTTCATATTCTGCGCCCAGTCTGAATGTAGCGCCCAGATTTACCTTTTTGTCCTGAGCAGGTTTTTGATACATGTTCAGCATCTCACTGAAATCTTCGCCTAACTTTTCAAAAGTATCGTCCTCTGAGCCACCCATAACATCATAATCGTTAAATCCATCGAATACAATATCCTGATTGTCAGTTTCTGCTGTCACTACACCTTTCCACTTAATTGAACCTATATCTGTAACAGATGCAGATAATGTTAAGCCCGACACCAGATCACTCATATCGTAATAGGCTCCCAGATCAATAGCAAAACCTGTGCTTTTCAGACCTTCATAAATAACTTCTTCTGAGAATTCAGTCTCAACTCCATCTACATAACCTGTTTCTGAATCTTCTGTTATTACAATTCCAGGAGCAGCTGCCTGCATAGTTGCATTTGCATTCACCACCCAGCCATTCTCAGATATCTTGGCTTTCATCTGGTCTATATTCACATCGGCATAAGCTACGCCAACAAGATACTTAAACTTAAGACCTATGGTCAGGTTTTCTGTTATCGGGTGAGAATGACCTATAGCGCCCTCCAGATAAGACATTGTATTTACATTAAGATTATTAATCAGATAGTTACCATCTGACAAACCTGCCTTCATAAATGCAAACATCTCCTTTGGTATATTGACTGATTCTCTATTTGACAATGAAATGCCCAGAGTAGTGTAACCTCCAAATGCTCTTATACCCAATGACAGAATGTCCAGATTCATTCCTACTCTGAAACTTGTTATATCCGGCAGAGCATTCAGAAACTGTTGCCTGCTTATTTCACTACTCATAAATGTAGTAAGCATGCCGGGATCTGTTTTTGACTCGTAAAGGAAGTTCGACAAACCCACATTACCCTGTAAATCAAAATTCATACCGCCTACTACAGGTAAAGAGAGATAACCACGTTCCGGTGTCAGAGCCGGATTCATCCTATGACGGTCAAACGATCCATCCAGAAAGTAAGCCGAGCTTATAGTCTGAGACATTAAAACTGAAGCAGGGACTGCCAATATTATAGTCAACAAAAGTTTAAATCTGATACTCATATTATTTATCTGTTTCATTGTTCAACGTAAGTTCAATTACTCTTTGCCTGTATTTGTTAAATCTATCACTACTCCGTTAGGAATCTGCAATACAGCATCTGTTATATGAAGATATTGAGTGCTACGCAACTCAGATTGCTTATCCTTTTCTGACAGGCACTCTGCTTTAATGACCAGTGCATCAAGCAGATTAACCATTTCCTTATCAACAGCCAGATCCAGCACAAATGGAACTGCTTCTGTGTTTTCCTCTGATCCCGGTTTTATCTGAATAGTTGAAATTTCAACACCCCTTGTAATCACATTGCCCTCTATATCAAGTGGAATAGCAGTAAGATTGATACCAAGTGGAATAGTGCTGAGTATATCTGCCTTCAGACGAACTTTAATATTGCTGAATTCGCCTGAAATAGTTCCAAACAGATCCTCATTCAAACCGCTGATTGTATCTGTATATTCCAGATATAAACTGTCAAATGCAAGTGGTACAACTACATCAAAGTTTGCTTTTACTGACAATTCGCGGGAGAGATCTGCATAATGATAATCCTTTGGATCTGTCATTGATGTATCTGCCTTTGCAACCAGGCCAAACTGAACAGTTTCCGGTATTGTTGAAAGCAATTCAGACAGACGGCTAATCTGAACATATATAGAATCGCCATCATCTGAAACCTTGTCAGTATTCTTGTTGAAGATAATTGTGGTAGTCTTTTCTGATTCATCTCTACCACATGCAGGTATCTTGACCAGTCCATTATCTGGTGTTATATTTTCACCCACAAAGGTGCCATTGCCCAACATTGAATTCAACTCTATATCCAGATCAATAGGAATAGAGAAGTTAGTGGTCAGATTGATTTTTATCTGAGGATCTGCCAGAGACAGGTTATTATTCTTGTTCTGCAGGAATTCCAGTTCTTCGCCCAGATCTAAATCTATAATTTCATTCACAGGTTCAATTTCCGGATAAACTTTACCTGTAAATGACTTCACGGTCATTTTACCAATTGATACATTTGGAGTAATCTTGATATCCTGCAATTCACTGCTTGCAATCTCCTGATTTATCACCTTAATGGCTCCACTGAACTTAACCTGCTGATCTTTCAGAACCAGTCTGGTTTTTCCATCAACCTTTTGTGTGTAGAGTGGATTATCAAAGCTTAATCCACCTATCTCTATTCCATTGATTGAGAAGCCTTTACCGCCTGATAACAGTTCGTCTTTTGTAAGATTACCATTTATTTTCAAACCATTTTCAAATAGTTCAATTCTACTATCATCACCTGTATATGCTATATCAATAAAATCAGGGAATTCCAGAACAAAATTATCCAACAGAATATTGTCTATTGTTGATGGAATACCATCAAACAGCATTGCCACATCAATTGTTGCTTCCTCTTCTAATTCAATATTCTTAACCATTAAGAGAATATCATCTATCTCTTCGTCAATATTGATTACTGTGCTGTCTTTCATTTCAGAGGCAATTACATCTGTAACTACATTTGCATTATCTATAGCCAGTTCACCCCACATTGAAATAGTTACCTCCTGAGAAGAGAGTTTTTCTACATCACTCAGACCTATCTGATCAGTAGCAGCAATAAAGAGTTCACCTCCATAGTTTACCTGATCATCTATAGTAATCTTACCATCTACTATACTTTTGTCGGATATATTTATGCTCTTAGGCTTCAGCATTATGGTGTTGCCAATAATTTTTGAAGGGTTCAATACAAATCTGTTTGATCCATCTATAGCAGCGATCAGATTACCCTGTTCATCAGTACAACCACCTGCAAACTCAAACATATCCGGCAACTGAATGTAGAAACCGCCCTGCGCTTCATCAAATGAGAATGGTTCCAGATCCAGAGCAGATATCTGCAGTTTAATATAGCTCTCATCTTCTGCGAAAGTGATGTTATTAATTTTTGAGATATCTTCAAGGCCATCTACTTCTGCATCTATTGTTACAATATTATCGTCAAGTTCTATCTGTTTTGCTTTTGTAGAGACAGTAAGATCTTTAAGAGCAAGTTTCTCTTCAAGTCCCATTGTCATATCGAGAGATTCCTTTCCTATCAAGTATGGCTGACCCTTAACCACAAAAGTCATATTATACTTAATATCACCGGTGTATGTCATAGTAGATGTAGAACCTTGGTCCACACCTCTATTCAGATTCATCTGCTTGACATAGAAACTAAGTGGCAGGTTTGTAGGTTTATTCGGATCAACAAGAGTTCCAATTTTATTCACAAATAGAGAATCCGATGCCGGCATTTCCAACTTAAATATATGACCATTTTCAATTGTTACATAATGGTCAAGTTCATAAAGAGGGTCTTTTTCCAGAACTATCTCTTCAGGGAATTCTACAGTCAGGCTTTTAACATTATAATATGGATCTATAAACAGTGCATCAACCTGCTTCAGATTTACATCAAATTCTATAAGCTGACCATTTTCAGAACTCATATTCTTGTCGTCTGCAAAATATATAGTGTTAATAGTCTCTACATCTTTTGGGAACTGATTATACTGAAAATCAAAGCTAACAGATGTTTCAGGAATTTGAACCTCAAACTCTACACGTGGCAGAACAAAGTTTGAACCTTCAACCGTAATTTTTTCATCAACATGTACCGTGTAGTCCATTCCCGGCACCTCGTAATCAAACTTTATAGGCAATTCAAAATCTTCAAAAGTGCCTTGTGGAGTAATATTTGGAGTCTCAACTTCAAATATTGTATCTATTGTAACGTTATACCCTAACACGTTCACACTCTTTTGGAACGGTATCTTCAGAATCTCCGGCAAACCTTCTACTTCCAAAGGATTGTTGTTTTGCGATTTGCTGAACATAGGAAGCGATTCGTTTATCGTTTCCAAATCTATTTCATCAATATCTACACTGAAAGTCTCTTCTGTTCTGTCCAGTTTTACGTTCTCCGGTGTGGGATCTTCAAAAGAAATTTCAATAGGATCTATTTCAGGATTGTCTATATCAAAACTGATCTCATCAACATCTATTGTTATCTTATCCACGCTGTCACTTATAGAAATACCATATAGTGAGCCGTCCAATTTCTTTATCAGAGCATCCGGATCATCAACATCCACCTGAATCAATGAATCAAGATAGATTTTACTTAAACTTCCCACAGGAAAAGACAAGCCTGAAGGAGCTAACTGCATATCAAGTTTTATCTCCTTGTTCAGATCCAGTTCATCTGTTGTTGACACACACGATAAAAGTCCGGTTGCAGCGGCTACAACCAAGCACACTAACGATTTATATCTAATTTTCATATTGGTAATATTATTTAAACTGCAAAGTTAGAATTTTAATAATCATTATAATGCAGTTTTTTAATTTTTTATAAAAACATCGTTATTTCACAAAACGGAGATGCCCCAGACCAATGCAATATCATCAAAAATGCAATAATCAAGAGAGTATGTTTTTCTACTATCCAAAAGTATTTCAGCATTAAGATTCCCTTTATCGGCTATATCAAATGGAAGAACAGAGATTGATTCTCTGAAATCCACAACAGGACTGCCTATCATCTTGTACAAAACCTCTTTGGCCGACCAGCACACAGTGGAGACTACTTTATTGACTGACGACATCAGGGATTCGTATTCAACTGTTCCCATAAATCGTCTAGCCACTTTTACGGTGCGTTCTGAAACAGGTTCAATATCTACTCCCAAAGTATATTGAGTAGGACCTATAATTACAGCAACATAATTTCTGGTATGTGATATACTGATACTAAATGCACCATTATTCAGCACAGGTCTGCCACTCTTTTCATAAGTAATTACAATTGTTTCCGAAGGTAATAAATTGTGCAGCAAAGCTCTTACAGCCATCTTTTCAAGAATTCTCTGACCATTGATATCCAATTCATACAATGCTCTCAATTCCTTATCAGCGGGATACAGCGACAGCAGATATTGAGGAGTTTCTTCTATCTTCCAAACCCCTAACAAAACATCATTATTACATTCTATCGTCTTGTACAGAGCCATAAAACAGCATGAAATTTTATCTGATTTCCACCTGGATTCTGGATATTCTTCTATCCTTTTTTTCAATTACCTTAAAGGCGATATCTCCACACTTCAGTTCTTCGCCTTTTCTTGGAAAATCACCTTTCATTTCGAGCAACCAGCCTGCCAGTGTATCGGCTTCGCCCATTGCCGACATATACCCTTGTTCATCAAGATCTACCACTTTAAAGAACTCTGAAAGAGGTATTTTACCATCAAATACATAACGATTATCATCCAACTTCACATACAATGAATCGTCATCATCAAATTCATCATTTATTTCACCTAAAATCTCTTCAATTACATCTTCCAATGTAACCAGTCCGGATGTTCCACCAAACTCATCTACCACTATTGCAATATGGATTCGTCCTGTCTGGAAATCGTGCAGCAAATCATCAATTTTCTTTGACTCGGGAACAAAAAAAGCCGGACGTATAAGCGATTGCCATCTAAAATTATCACCCTTATCCAGATAAGGTATCAAATCCTTTATATACAATACACCTTTTATATTATCGGAAGTTCCTGAATAGACCGGTACTCTTGAATAAATATTCTCCTTTATACATTTCATCACATCTCCAAAAGAGGACTTGATATTTAGCATAACCATATCAAGACGGGATGTCATTATGTCCAGTACAGTTTCATCACCAAATCGGATTACACCTTCAAGCATCTCCTGTTCTTCATGAATATCGTCTGCATCTGTCAATTCCAACGCATGTTCCAGTTCATCTACCGATATATTGTATTTTTTCTTCTTTACAAATTTGTCGGCCAGTACATTTGATTTCATCAATAACGATGACAATGGCCTGAGTACCACAGTAAGCACAGACAAAACTGACGATGCTCTCCTTACAAACGACAAAGAGTTATTTGATGCATATAGCTTTGGTATTATCTCTCCGAATAGCAGCACTACAAATGTCAGAAGCACCGTTAGAACAACAAACTCCAGCCATTCTGATGAGCCAAAGTCTATCAACTGGCTAAAAGACAGGTCCAGTAACAGAATAATAGCAACGTTTACCAGGTTATTCGCTATAAGTATTGTAGCCAGCAATCGTTCTGAATCACTCAACAAACTATCTACTCTCCTGTCCGCATTGAATTCTCCACGCTTTATTGCTCTGATATCTTCCGGCGACATAGAGAAAAATGCTATCTCCGAAGCCGACACAAAAGCAGACACTACCAATAATAACAGGGCCGTTACCAAAGCGATAACGGTCCCTAGCGTAGGAGACTGAAATGTGACACCTATCAAACTATCCATTTTCGGTTTCCTTAATTTTTAGAATTAGAAAGGCAAATCGGAATCCGACTTTGGCGGAACCTGTGATTCAGGTTTTACAGCCTGGGCGGAAACTTCCTGTTGAGGTTTCTGCTGAGATTTTGAAGACAACATTTCAAAAGAATCAACAAAAATTTCCGTTACATACCTTTTAACGCCATTCTGATCATCATAGTTACGATACCTGATTGCGCCTTCAACATAGAGTTTGTCTCCTTTTCGTACATACTTCTCCACTGTCTCTGCCAATCCACGCCAAAAGACCAGATTGTGCCATTCAGTTCTCTCTGGTACCTGAGTACCATTCTGTAACGTATACGCACGATCTGTGGTGGCAAGTGTGAGATTTGCCACACAAACGTGATTATCCAGATATCTTACTTCCGGATCTTTACCTACGTTACCAATCAAAGTTACTTTGTTTACTGACATAATGATTTGGTATTAAAAAATTACAATCGCAAATATACAACAAACTTTCAATAATGCGCAATAAGTTTGCACACAAACAGAGTAGTAGCATTATTTCTAACAAAATCTTAAAAAATAAAAGCAAAATCTTTTGCGAGTATTTTCAAAAGAACTAAATTTGCAACTCGAAAATTTAAATAGAGTTTGATTTTTAAAAAACTGAATTATGACTAAAGCAGAAGTTGTAAAGGAGATTGCTAACAGAACAGGCCTTGATAAGGCAGACGTTCTTAACTGTGTAGAAGGATTTATGGAAGTTATAAAAGACTCTCTTGCTAATGAAGAGAACGTTTACCTGAGAGGTTTCGGCAGCTTCATCATCAAGAAGAGAGCAGCAAAGGCAGCAAGAGACATCCTTAAGAATACAACAATCACAGTTCCTGAGCACAACATCCCAGCATTCAAACCTGCAAAGGTATTTGCTTCAGCAGTAAGAAAATAATAACTAATCAAAATAAATTTATAGATTATGCCAAGCGGTAAAAAGAAGAAAAGACACAAGATGGCTACGCATAAGCGTAAAAAAAGACTGAGAAAGAATAGACATAAGAGCAAATAAATTCTCTGTCAAAGAATCACGAAGAACAAACTTGCTGAAAACTTTTTTTCATACCAAGTTTGTTCTTTGTTTTAGAGTAAAACCCTAAATAACTAATAGATGACTAGCGAACTTATTATTAACGTACAACCTAAAAACATTTCCATTGCCATCACTGAAGATGACAGACTGGTAGAATATCAGAAGGAGAGCATGGAGATGACCTTTTCGGTTGGCAACATCTATCTGGGCAGGGTAAAAAAGATGATGCCCGGTTTGAATGCTTGTTTCGTTGACATAGGTTCAGACAAGGAAGCTTTTCTTCACTATCAGGATTTAGGACCACAATTTACATCTACACAACAGTATCTCAAGCAGCTGCAGAGCAACAAGAAAAAGATGTTGCCATTTGCTAAAGCGGAACTGCTGGAGGAGCGCAGCGAACCTAACGGTGGAATAACAGACGTTATACAACAAGGCGACGAAGTTCTTGTACAGATAACCAAAGAGCCTATATCCACCAAGGGCCCAAGATTAACCTGCGAATTATCGTTTGCCGGACGATATTTGGTACTTATCCCATTCACCGACAAAGTATCGGTATCATCAAAAATCAAATCGGGAGAAGAAAAAGCAAGGTTAAAACAGCTCATACAGAGCATCAAGCCCAAGAACTGCGGCGTAATAGTAAGAACCGTTGCAGAAGGAAAAAAGGTTGCAGAACTGGATAACGAATTGTCCATTCTATACCACAGATGGGAAGAATCGCTTGCAAAAGCTCATCAGGCAGTAAAACCTCCAAAGCTGATCTACGAAGAGACCAGCAGAACCATAGCACTGCTCAGAGATTTACTCAATCCGTCATACGAATCAATTTACGTAGATGACGAAAAGACATACAATGAAATAAAGGACTATGTCTCCATTATCATTCCGGAACGCACCAACATTGTAAAGCTTTACAAAGGCGAATTGTCTATCTTTGACAATTTTGGTATCACAAAGCAGATAAAATCATCGTTCGGAAAAATAGTATCATACAAAAGCGGAGCATACCTTATCATTGAACATACAGAAGCGCTACATGTAGTAGATGTTAATAGTGGTCACAGAATCAAAGCAGGCAGTCAGGAAGAGAATGCATTAGAGGTAAATTTAGGCGCGGCCGATGAATTAGCCAGACAACTACGTCTGAGAGACATGGGTGGCATTATTGTAGTAGATTTCATAGATATGACTTTAGCTGAAGACAAGCAGAAGCTCTATGAAAGAATGTGCCAGAACATGCAACGCGACAGAGCCAAGCACACCATTCTGCCTTTAAGTAAATTTGGACTGATGCAGATAACACGTCAAAGAGTGAGAGCAGTTATCAACGTTCCTGTTGACGAAACCTGCCCAACCTGTTTTGGAAAAGGAACCATTCCACCATCTATCCTGCTGACAGACAAGATAGAAAGCAAGATTGCGTACATAGTGGAAGAGATGAAGAAAAAACAATTCAAGCTGCACATACACCCGTATGTAGAAGCTTTTATTTCCAAAGGTCTGTTACCTCTGAAACTGAAATGGAGATTCAAGTACGGCTGGGGTATAAAAATAATCCCAGATCAGAGCCTGCCATTCCTTTCATACAAATTCTTTGAACCTGATGGTTCGGAAATAGATGTGAAAGAGGAACACGAACTAGTGTAAGAAAACAATAAAGGAGCCGTTTGGCTCCTTTATTATTTATCTCACTTCCAATATATTACCTACCTCTATTTGACTATTCTCATCAAGATTATTACGTCTCATCAAAGGCTTCATTCTTACTCCGTAAAGTTGTGAAATAGACCAAATACTTTCACCACTTCTAACGGTATGGAACTGATATTTTTTATCAGCTTTTGCCCTCTTTCTGCCCAGATATATAACACTTCCCGGTTCAGGCACATATCCACGATCTATCTCATTTACCCTGCGAAGTTTCATACGGGTTAGATCAAACTCTTTGGCAATATCCTTTAATGATTCGCCCTCATTTATTCTTACATAGAGAATCTTGTTTGAAATGTACGGCTGATGTGCAAAAACTGTTTCATCCCGATCTTTATCAGCTGTAGCGAACAAGCTAAAGGAACCCTTGTCATACCTGTCTAGATCATACCTTTCTATTATCTCAATAAGTTTCTCTGCATAGGCCGGATTGGTAGCATAGCCAGCCTTTTTCAGTCCCCTGGCCCAGCCTTTGTAATCAGTTGGTTTTAAATCGAATAAAGAGGCATATCTGCTATGTGTTGTCAAAAAGATAGAGTGGTCTTCAAAAGAGCCTTCAACACTCTTATAAACACGAAAACAATCATCACGTCTGTCATCGTCATGATACATTCTTTTACCGGTCCAGTCTGAATGACACTTTATACCGAAATGGTTATTACCTTCTACTGCAAGCATACTTCTGCCGGCATCCGATTCCAAAAGTCCCTGCGCCAATGTAATACTGGCCGGAATACCATATTTCTTCATCTGCGACACCGCCAGACTGCTATATTTGTTAATGTACTGCTGATGTGCATTATCCTGTGCATAAGCAGCAAACTGCAACATAGACAACACAAACAGCACTCCCAATCTCTTACACATCATATTTATCTGTTTAGTTCTGCGAAAATAACACAAATAAGCGATATTATGAGAAAAATATACTAATTTTGAAGTTTTAACTGACAACCTGTCACCAAAGTAGTGTGGCAAGGATTTTGCTCAGCCTAATTTGTAAATTTAAAGGTATTACAAATATGTCAGAAGAGGAATTGAAATACAACGAAAATGCAGAACAGGAGGCAGCTGCAACTGAGAGCAATAATGAAGAAAACATCAATGAAGAAAATGCTGCACAGGAAGATAGTGCAGAGGCTCAGCTTGCAACAGCCAACGCAACCATAGAAGAGCTGCAGGACAAATATTTACGTCAGGTAGCCGAATTCGACAATTATCGCAAACGCACCATTAAGGAGAAAGCCGAACTGATAAAGAACGCATCGGCCGACATACTTACAGATTTGCTGCCATTTATTGATGATTTGGAGCGTGCCATTAAAAATTCTGCCAACAACAACGATTTCAATGCTTTAAAAGAGGGCATAGAGATTATATACAACAAACTGATGCATACTTTGCAACAGGATGGACTACAAAAAATATCTCCTGTAGGAGAAGTTTTTGACACAGACTTTCACGAAGCCATAGCTCTTATACCTGCTCAGGACGAAGAGTCCAAAGGCAAAGTGATAGACTGCACAAGAGATGGTTACAAACTACACGACAAAGTTTTAAGACACGCTCAAGTAGCTGTTGCACAATAAGCTAAAACCATATTATGGCAAAAAGAGATTACTACGAAGTACTTGGAGTGGCAAAAAATGCCACTGCCGACGAAATCAAGAAAGCATATAAGAAGAAGGCTATCCAGTACCACCCGGACAGAAACCCTGACAACAAAGAGGCCGAAGAGAAGTTCAAAGAGGCTGCAGAAGCTTACGGCGTGCTTAGCGATCCTGACAAGCGCAGCAAATATGACCAGTTTGGCTTTGAAGGACTGAACGCAACCGGTGGCGGTGGCGGATTTGGAGGTGGAATGTCCATGGATGACATCTTCTCCATGTTCGGCGACATTTTCAGCGGTGGCGGATTTGGCGGTTTTGGTGGTTTTGGCGGTGGCCAGAGCCGTGCCCGCAGTGGAGAACGCAAATTCAAAGGAGCTGACGTAAGAATTAAGGTATCCCTGACACTGCAGGAAATCAACACAGGAGTTACTAAAAAATTCAAAATCAAAAAGTTAGTTCCATGTACTCACTGTAAGGGAACCGGTGCAGAAAATGGTTCAGGAACAGAGACCTGCCCGGATTGCAACGGAACAGGAACAGTAATCAAAACCCAGCAGAGCATCTTTGGAATGATGCAGACACAGACTGTCTGCCCACGTTGTAACGGTGAGGGTAAAATCATAAAGAACCGTTGTCCGCATTGCAGTGGAGACGGCGTGGTTTACGGAGAAGAACTTGTAGAGGTTAATATACCTGCAGGTGTAGCTGACGGCATGCAACTGGTAGTGGAAGGCAAAGGTAACGCCGGCAAACACAACGGCTATAACGGCAACCTTCTCATACTAATTGAAGAGCAGCAGCACAAGGATCTTATTCGTGACGAAAACGACCTGATATACAATCTGTTACTTACAGTACCACAAGCCATCTTAGGCGGAACAGTAGAGGTACCGACCATTGATGGAGCTGTAAAGTTAAAGATTGAACCGGGAACTCAACCAGGTAAGGTATTAAGACTTCGCGACAAGGGTCTGCCTGTTCTTCACAGCAGCAGAAAAGGCGATATGCTGGTAAACGTAAGCGTATATATACCGGAAAGTCTGTCAAAGGATGAAAAAGCTACAATTGAGAAGCTATCATCGTCAGATAATTTCAAACCGAATTTGAGCATAAAAGAAAAGATCTTCAAAAAATTCAGAAATCTCTTTGATTGATAAATAGATGACAACCTACAACCAGACAATAGAGTATCTCTATTCAAAAGCTCCTATGTTTCAGAACGTAGGCAACAGAGCATACAAAGAGGGACTGTCCAATACTGTTATACTGGACAACATGACCGGACACCCGCATAAATTGTTCAAGAGCATACATATAGCAGGTACAAATGGCAAAGGCAGTGTTTCACACACACTGGCTGGAATCCTGCAATCTACCGGACTGCGCGTAGGTCTGTACACTTCGCCACACTTAGTGGATTTCAGGGAGAGAATAAGAATAAACGGTCAACCCATAGAGCAGAATTTTGTAATAAAATTCATTGAAGATTACAAGGATGTAATTGAAGACATCAAGCCCTCATTCTTTGAAATAACTACAGCAATGGCATTCAGCTATTTCGCTGAAAGAGAGGTTGATGTAGCGGTAATAGAGACAGGTCTGGGAGGCCGTCTGGACTGCACCAACATCATCAAGCCTGTGCTATCAGTCATTACAAATATCGGTTTTGACCACACAGCATTTTTAGGCAACACTCTTGAGCAGATTGCCAATGAAAAGGCCGGAATTATCAAACCTAAAACACCTGTAGTTATAGGAGAATACACACCGGAAACAAAAGCTGTTTTTGAAGCGAAAGCATCAGAAACTGCATCAAATATTGACTTTGCGCAGGATGACAATCTTATACTTTCAGAAGATGAACGTACTGTAGATTCCATCTGTTACCACACAAAGTACATCCCATCAATAAAGAGCGAACTGGCAGGTTTTTGCCAAAGGATAAATGCCAACACTATTTTACATTCTGTTGAAGCATTGCGTAAGATTGGCTTTAAAATTTCTGACAACGACATACTGAGAGGTTTTTCATCGGTTATTGAACTGACCGGATTGAGAGGCAGATGGCAAAAGGTGTCAACACACCCGCTCATTGTATGCGATACAGCCCACAACAGCCATGGTATCAAACATATAGCAGAACAGCTACAGCAATATCTGGAGAACGGATTGTACAGTAACATCAGAATAGTGATAGGCATGGTAAAAGACAAAGACATAAGCGAAACTCTCTCTTTATTGCCAAAAAGTGCCAAATACTATTTTACGCAGGCAAGCATAGAACGCAGCATGAGTGCGTCCGAGATTCAGAAGATAGCCATATCATTAGGCCTGCACGGAAACACCTACAACACCGTACCTCAAGCAATAGCAGCAGCAAGAGCTGAAGCCTCTGCAAACGACTTTATCTTTGTAGGCGGCAGCACATTCATTGTTTCTGACCTTTTAAGTATGGTAGAATTCTTTATTCAAGGTTGATTTTTATCCCTAATAATTTGCTTTAAAAATTGATTTTTCGTTAATTTGCCTTGTTATTAACATATAGTAACCAATTAACGAGATATCAATATGAGCAGTTTCTACGTAGAGAACAACCTTTCAGGTTTAAAGAGAGAAGATTTCCAGAGTACAGTTCAAGGTAAAAAGACTGATTTATACATACTTAAGAACAAAAACGGATGCGAGATTGCTGCCACCAACTTTGCTGGTGCGTTGCTGTCAATCATGATGCCCGACAGAGATGGCAAAATGGCCAGCGTAGTAATGGGACATGACAGTCTGGAAAACGTAATGAACAGTAAGGAAGAGTTCCTGAGCACATTAATAGGACGTTACGGCAACCGCATTGCAGCAGGTAAGTTCACACTTGATGGAAAGCAGTATTCAGTAGCACTAAACAACGGAGTAAACCATTTGCATGGTGGTCCTACAGGTTTCCACAAGCGCGTATGGGATGCAGAGCAGACAGACCAGCAGACATTGAAGCTGCACTATACTGCAGCCGATGGTGAAGAGGGATTCCCAGGCACATTGAGCATCGATGTTACTTACAAGCTGACCGACAGCAATGAACTGGTAATTGAATACGAAGCTACAACAGATAAAAAGACTATTCTGAATCTTACACAGCATGCATACTTCAATCTGAATGGCATGCGTAAAGATACCCCATCAATACTGGATTACGATCTGACAGTTAATGCTGATCACTACATTCCAATTGACGAAACTGCAATTCCTTTAGGCACAGTTGACAGTGTAAAGGGTACTGCATTCGATTTTACAACACCTCACAAGATTGGTGAAAGAATAGAGGGTTCTGAACAGACAGCAAACGGTAACGGTTATGACCACTGCTGGGTATTGAACAAGAGAGAACCGGGCGAATTAAGCTTTGCCGTTAAGTGTTACGATCCGGAAAGCGGACGCTTCCTGGAGTGTTACACAACAGAACCGGGTGTTCAGGTTTATACCGGAAACTGGTGCAGTGGCAGCACATGCGCACATGGTTCCACACTACCTAAACGTTGCGCTATCTGTTTTGAAGCTCAGCACTTCCCAGACAGTCCAAACAGACCATACTTCCCAAGCACAGTCCTGAATCCGGGCGAAGTTTACACACAGACCACCATTTATCGTTTTGGAGTAGAATAATCTGCATTTAAATGGAAACATCAAATCTCAACATATTCTTTGCAGAGAAATTCGGTTGCAGCGGTAGTCTCTATTTTGCCCCTGGCAGAATCAACCTTATTGGTGAGCATACCGACTACAACAACGGATTTGTAATGCCAGGTGCTGTAGATAAGGGCATAACAGCTGAAATATGCGCAAATGGTCTTGACATAGTTCGTGTTTATGCCATGGATATGCCTGCAGAACAGCAATATATTGAATTTGCAATCAACCAGAAATCAAAGCCCAATCAACATTGGGCTTGCTATATTTTTGGAGTTTGCAGGGAGATGATGAAACGCGGTGTAGAAATCAAAGGTTTTGACGCAGCATTCACAGGCAATATTCCAGCAGGTTCAGGAATGTCATCATCAGCAGCACTGGAGAACGTATTCTCTGTTGCTCTTAACGATATTTTTGCAGACAACAAGATAGATCGTTTTGAACTGGCTAAGATAGGACAGGCCACAGAACACAACTATTGCGGAGTAAAATGCGGAATAATGGACCAGTTTGCATCGCTATTTGGCAAAAAAGATTGCCTTATCAGACTGGATTGCAAAACACTGGAATATGAATACTTCCCTTTCAAACCGGAAGGCTACAGACTGACCCTTATCAATTCATGCGTAAAGCACTCATTGGGTACTGAATACAACGAACGCAGAGAGAGTTGCGAAAGAGTTGTGGAACATATATCAAGAAACCATCCGGGGGTAGATTCATTAAGAGAAGCTACCATTGATATGCTTTTAGAGGTAAAAGCTGAACTTGACGAAACAGATTTCAGCAGAGCCAAGTATGTTATAGAAGAGACAGAAAGAGTTCTGACAGTCTGCAATTCTCTGAAAGAGGGCGATTACGACACTGTTGGCAGGATGATGTTTGGTACTCACTGGGGATTAAGCAAAGAGTACACTGTAAGTTGCGATGAACTGGACTTCCTGGCATCGCTTGCAGAAGAGTACGGAGTAAAAGGCAGCCGTGTTATGGGCGGTGGATTCGGAGGCTGTACTATCAACCTGATTCCGGAATCTATCCACGACGCTTTTGTAGAGAAGGCAGTTACACTATTCAGTGAAAAGTTTGGTCACAAACCGGAAGTTTATGAAATAGTGATTGGCGAAGGAGCTAGAAAATTATAGTAACAATTTAAATAATAACAACAATGAAAAAGATTTTTATTGCAATGCTGGCTATTGGTAGTCTATTGACTATCGGTTGCACAAAAAGCGAGAATTCAGGAGTTCTGAATCAGGCAGATTTCCAGAGTGAATTCATTGGCAAAAAGACCGATTTGTACTGTCTGACAAATTCAAACGGTGCAGAGGTTTGGGTTACAAACTTTGGTGCTCGTATAGTAGCAGTTATGGTTCCTGACCGTGATGGTAACCTGCAGGATGCTGTAATTGGTTTTTCAAACATCAAGGATTACACAACTTTGGCAAGCGACTTTGGTTCAAGCGTAGGTAGATACGCAAACAGAATCAATCAGGGCCAGATAACATTGAACGGCGTTACATATCAGTTGCCACAGAACAACTTTGGCCACTGTCTGCACGGAGGTTGCACATTAGAGCCAGAACCAATGGGTTGGCAGAATCTTGTTTACGATGTAAAATCTGTTGACAAAAAGAGCATCACATTGGTAATGAATTCACCTGATGGCGAAGCAGGCTTCCCAGGTAACGTAGTAGCTACTGTAACCTATACACTAACAGATGACAATGCTATTGACATTGTATGGAAGGCTACAACAGACAAAAAGACTGTTGTTAACCTGACAAACCACAGCTACTTTAACCTGAACGGTGACCATTCAATCCCTGTTACAAACCACATTCTTACTCTGAATGCTGACAACTTCACCCCATGTGACAGCACATACATGACAACAGGTGAAATTATCACTGTAAAGGGTACTCCAATGGATTTCACATCACCTAAGGCTATTGGCAAGGATATTAACAAATATGAATACGAACAGCTGAAGAACGGTAATGGCTATGACCACAACTGGGTATTGAACACCAAGGGTGATGACACCAAGTGTGCAGCAAAACTTTACAGCCCAATTACAGGTATCTACGTAGAGGTTTATACAAACGAACCGGGTATTCAGTTCTATTCAGGAAACTTCCTTGACGGAACAGGTACAGACAAACAGGGTAACAAGATGGAACAGCGCACAGGTTGCTGCTTGGAGACACAGAAGTATCCTGACACTCCTAACAAATCTCACCTTCCAGGTTGGCCAGATGCAACATTGGAACCAGGTCAGGAGTACTACAGCCACTGTATCTATAAATTTGGTGTAGAATAAATGATTATTAACTATAAAACTAATTAACAATGCAAAGCGTTTTAGATGGATTAAAGAACAATGGTTTCCAGACCATTGACTATTTGGTATTTTTTGTATACCTGGCAGTTCTGATATTCCTGGGAATATTCCTGTCACGTAAAAAAGATGGTAAAGAGAAAGACTCAAAGGACTACTTCCTTGCAGGTAACACTCTTTCATGGTGGGCAGTAGGTGCATCTCTGATTGCAGCAAACATCTCTGCTGAACAGTTTATCGGTATGTCCGGTACCGCATTCAAATCAGGTATTGCTATTGCAGCTTACGAATTGATGGCAGCAGCTACTCTGCTTGTTGTAGCTAAGTTCCTGCTTCCTACAATGATCAAGAAAAATATCTTCACCATTCCTCAGTTCCTGCGTGAACGTTATAATTCAGGAACAGGTCTGGCATTCTCAATTTTCTGGTTGTTCCTGTATGTATTCATCAACCTTACATCAGTTGCATGGTTGGGTGCATTGGCTATCAAGCAGATCTTAGGTTTGCCAACTATTGATGGTATGTTCCTTGGAATGGAAGTTGATATGACTTTGATGGTTATCATCCTGATTCTTTTCCTTGTTGCAGGTATCTATTCAATCTACGGTGGTCTTGCATCTGTAGCATGGACTGACGTTATGCAGGTAACATTCCTTGTTGGTGGTGGTCTTATCACAGCATACGCAGCTCTGAATGTTATTGCTAACCAGTTGAACCTGGACGGTGGTGCATTAGGCGCACTTGGCGAAGTATTCAGCAGTTTGAAGAGCATTGACGGCGATACACACTTCAACCTGGTTGTTCAGCGTAACGCAGAACTCTATCCTGTAATCAATGGTACAGCAACTCAGGCTTCTGACCCATATTTCGATATCCCAGGTATTGCAGTTATCGTTGGTGCTTTGTGGCTGACTAACCTCGGTTACTGGGGTTTCAACCAGTATATCATCCAGAAGGGTCTTGCAGCAAAGAGTCTTGGCGAAGCTCAGAAGGGTATGGTATTTGCAGCATTCCTGAAGATTTTGATTCCTTTCATCGTATGTATCCCAGGTGTTTGCGCATTCTACATTATGAGCGAACAGCCTGAAATGTTTGCTTCTTTGGCAGGTGGTATTGAGCGTTCAGACGATGCTTATCCATTCCTGATCAGAAACTTCACTCCTGTATTCGTTAAGGGTCTGTCATTCGCAGCTCTTGCAGCAGCAGTAATCTCATCACTTGCTTCAATGTTCAACTCAACATCAACCATCTTTACAATGGATATCTATAAAGAGTTCTTCAACAAGAAGGCTTCTGAAAAGACTCTTGTAAATGTTGGTCGTATTACATCAATTGTAGCATTGGTTCTTGCTCTTATCGCAGTTTACCCAATCATGGGTGGTGCTGACCAGGCATTCCAGATTATTCAGGAATATTCAGGTTTCGTATATCCGGGTGTAGTTGTAATCTTCGGCTTGGGCTTGCTTTGGAAGCGTGCTTCTGGTGCTGCAGCTGTTGTTACTGCTATCGGTACATTCGTATTCTCTATCCTGTTCAAGTTCATGATGCCTGCAACTCCATTCCTTCTCAGAATGGGTTACGTATTCATCTGTCTGGTAGTTATCTTCATCACAATGTCTCTGTACAGCAAGAAGACTACAAAGGCTGAAGAACTGAGCGAAAACGTAATCAAGACTCAGCTAAAATGGTCTAAGATTATGTTCATTGCAGCTGCTGTATGTCTGTTGATTGGTGTAGCTGGTATGTGCAGCGAATACATGCGTTCATGGGGTATTGAATCAGTATTCTTCCTGACAGCAATGTTCACTGTTCTGGCTATCTACCTGCGTTCTAACGCATTGAATAAGGTACAGGACGAAAAGGCTCTGTCAATCGACTTGTCACTTTTCAACACAGACAAGACCTTCAAGATTGGTTCAGCTTGCGTTATTGCACTTTTGATTATCCTTTACTTAGCACTTTGGTAAGAAGATGTTAGAAGAACTGAAAGAAAAAGTATTCAAGGCTAACCTTGATTTGGTAAAACACGGACTGGTAATCTTTACCTGGGGTAATGTTAGCGGTATAGATCGCGAAAGCGGTCTGGTAGTTATCAAGCCAAGCGGAGTTAGCTACGAAACAATGAAAGTGTCCGATATGGTTGTTGTAGATTTGAACGGCAACATAATTGAGGGCGATCTGAATCCATCTTCAGATACCCCTACCCATCTGGCACTTTATAGAGCATTTCCGGAGATAGGAGGAGTGGTTCACACCCACTCCACCTATGCTACGGCATGGGCAGAAGCCGGCAAGGATATTCCAAACATTGGAACAACACATGCCGACTATTTCCATCAGGCTATACCCTGCACTGCCGACATGACAGAAGCAGAGGTTAAAGGTGAATATGAACTTGAAACCGGAAATGTAATCATAAAGAGATTTGAAGGAATGAATCCTGTTCACACACCGGGTGTACTGGTTAAGAACCACGGTCCATTCT
This sequence comes from Bacteroidaceae bacterium, assembly GCA_045660365.1. Taxonomy (GTDB): domain Bacteria; phylum Bacteroidota; class Bacteroidia; order Bacteroidales; family Bacteroidaceae; genus Colenecus. The sequence goes on along the minus strand of JAZRDQ010000021.1, from coordinate 29,983 downwards.
CATGGGGCAAAAACGCCGATGATGCAGTGCATAATGCTGTTGTAATGGAACAAGTTGCAAAGATGGCATACATTGCATACGGAGTTAACCCAAACCTTACAATGAACAATCTCCTGATAGAGAAGCATTTTAACCGTAAACACGGTCCGAATGCCTATTATGGACAGAAAAAAAAGTAAACCATTATGATTAAAGCATTTGAAAATTATGAAATATGGTGGGTAACCGGCGCACAGCTTCTTTACGGAGGCGATGCAGTGGTTGCTGTTGACGGCCATTCAAAAGAGATGGTAGAAGGTCTTAACGAAAGCGGTAATATCCCTGTTAAGATAGTATATAAAGGTACAGCAAACAGCAGCAATGAAGTTGAAGCTGTAATGAAAGCTGCCAACAACGACGAAAAGTGTATAGGTATTATCACCTGGATGCACACTTTCAGTCCGGCTAAAATGTGGATTAAGGGTCTTCAGGCACTTGAAAAGCCACTGCTCCACTTCCACACACAGTACAACACAGATATTCCATGGGACAGCATCGACATGGACTTTATGAACCTGAACCAGAGCGCTCATGGTGATATAGAGTTTGGTCATATCTGCACCCGTATGCGTGTAGCTCGCAAGGTTGTTGTAGGACATTGGAAGAGCCAGGAGGCACAGAAGCAGATTGCAGTATGGAGCCGCGCTGCAGCAGGTCGTGCCGATGCACACAACGTACGTTGTCTGATGTTCGGTATGAACATGAACAATGTAGCAGTTACCGATGGTGACCGTGTAGAATTTGAACAGCGCATGGGTTATCACGTAGATTACTACCCAGTTTCTTCATTGATGGACTACTTCAAGAAGGTAACCGATGCTGAAACAGATGCATTGGTAGAGGAGTACAAACAGCTATACACCATAAAGATTGATGAGAGTGGCGAAGAGGTTTATTGGGAAAAGGTAAGAAATGCAGCAAAGGCAGAAATTGCTCTGCGCCGCGTTCTGAAAGATGAAGGTGCAACAGCATTTACCACCAATTTTGATGACTTAGGTGGTGCAGATATTAACGATCCTAACTTCTTGGGCTTTGACCAGATTCCTGGTCTTGCATCACAGCGTCTGATGGCAGAAGGTTATGGTTTTGGTGCAGAGGGTGACTGGAAGACAGCTTGTCTATGCCGCACACTATGGATTATGAACCAGGGTCTTGAAAAGGGTTGTTCATTCCTTGAAGACTACACTCTGAACTTTGCTGCAGACTGCACATCAAGCCTGCAGAGCCACATGCTTGAAATCTGTCCTCTTATTGCTACAGACAAGCCAAAGTTGGAGGTACACTTCTTAGGTATTGGTATCCGCAAACAGCAGACAGCACGTTTGGTATTTACTTCAAAGACAGGCTTTGGTATTAAAGCTACTGTTGTAGATTTAGGCAACCGCTTCCGTCTTATCACAAGCGAAGTAGATTGTATTGAACCAAAACCAATGCCAAAACTGCCTGTAGCATCTGCTCTGTGGGTTCCACAGCCAACATTCGAAATTGGTGCCGGTGCATGGATTCTGGCAGGTGGTACACACCACAGCGCATTCTCATACGACATCACAGCTGAATACTGGGAAGACTTTGCAGAAATGTGCGATATAGAGTTCATTGCTATAGACAAGAACACCACTATCAGCGGTTTCAAACAGCAGCTCCGCAACAACGAAGTTTATTACATGCTAAATAAAGCTCTAAAGTAATATGGCATACAACCCAAAATCAGTTATAGAGGCTGGTCAGGCTATTCTTGGTATAGAGTTTGGTTCAACAAGAATCAAGGCTGTACTTATTGACCCTGAATACAAGCCTATAGCTCAGGGCAGCCATACCTGGGAAAATCAGCTGGAAAATGGTCTGTGGACCTACAGCATTGATAGCATCTGGAATGGTTTGCAGGATTGTTACAGCGAACTTCGTAACAATGTAAAAGAGCAGTATGGCATTGAAATAGAGAATCTGGCATCTGTAGGTATCAGCGCAATGATGCATGGTTATATGCCTTTCAATAAAGAGGGTGAAATACTTGCACCATTCCGTACATGGCGTAATACCAATACAGGACAGGCTGCAGCAGAACTATCAGATCTGTTTGTATTCAATGTACCGCTACGCTGGAGCATATCCCACCTGTATCAGGCTATTCTTGACGGAGAAGATCATGTAAAGGATATAGACTACCTGACAACTCTTGCAGGTTACATCCATTGGAAGTTAACAGGCAAGAAAGTTTTAGGTGTAGGCGATGCATCAGGTATGATTCCTGTTGATCCTGCCACAAAGAGCTACAATGCTACTATGGTAGAAAAGTTCGACAAGCTGATTGCTCCAAAAGGATTCAGCTGGAAACTTATCGACATACTTCCTGAATCATTGGATGCAGGTATGGATGCAGGATGTCTGACAGAAGAGGGTGCCAAACTGTTAGACCCATCGGGTAATCTAAAGGCAGGTGCAGCATTCTGTCCTCCTGAAGGCGATGCTGGAACAGGTATGGTTGCAACAAACGCAGTACGTCCTCGCACAGGTAACGTATCGGCAGGTACATCATCATTCTCAATGATTGTTCTTGAGAAAGATCTTAGCCAGCCTCATGAAGTTATTGACATAGTAACTACTCCAGACGGCAGTCCGGTAGCTATGGTACACTGTAACAACTGCACATCCGATCTAAATTCATGGATAGGACTATTCAAAGAGTTCCTTGAAATTTCAGGTTTACCTGTTGACATGAATCAGATATTCAGCAACCTGTTCAATGCTGCATTGAAAGCAGATACAGACTGCGGTGGTATTATCAGTTACAACTACGTATCTGGTGAACCTGTAACAGGCTTTGCCGATGGTCGTCCTCTGTTTGTACGTTCAGCTACCGACAACTTCAATCTGTCAAACTTTATGCGCGCTATTATAAGCGGTGCTATAGGTGTGCTTAAGATTGGTAATGATATTCTCTTTAACGAAGAGAAGATTAAGGTAGATCGCATAACCGGACATGGTGGTCTGTTCAGAACACCTGTTGTAGGCCAAAAGATACTTGCAGCAGCTCTGAATTCACCTATTTCCTGTATGGAAACAGCAGGCGAAGGCGGACCTTGGGGTATGGCAATTCTTGCATCTTATCTGGTAAACAATAGCAAAAACCAGTCACTTGCAGATTTCCTTGACGAAGCTGTATTTGCAGGCAATACAGGAACTGAAATAGCTCCAACTCCTGAAGAAGTTGAAGGTTTCAATAAATACATTGAAAACTACAAACAATGTTTAGGTATTGAAAAAGCAGCAGTTGAACTGAAAAAATAGACTACAGTTTCACTAACATTTTAAAGAGGAGTTGCAACAACAACAACTCCTCTTTTTGGTACTTTCTACATCAACAAAAAGTATTAAGGCACAAACTAAAAGATTTTTGTTTTGTACAGTAAAAACATATAACTTCGCAAAAAATAAACAATAAATTAAAGTTATGAAAAAAACACTGCTTTTAGCTACAATTGCGCTATCTACTATTGCTTGTAATGAAAAGGATTTTAATGATGGTGTAATGAAAAAGAAAGGTAAGGTTTACACTATTACTACTACTGAGATATGTAATGCAAGAGGTTTTCACGGCCCTACTCCACTTAAGGTAGTTATCAAGAAGAATAAGATAGTGAATGTTGAGGCTCTACCTAACAGAGATACTCCACGTTTCTTTGACCGAGTTAAAAATGAAATGCTACCTAAATTCCGTGGCGTTGACTTCAAGGATTACGCTACAGTAGATGTAGTTTCGGGTGCTACTATTAGCAGCAAAGCTGTTCGCGAAAACGTTAAAGCAGCATACGATTACTACACTGCAAATAAATAATCCACAAATAGTACCACATAACTTATTTTCAAAATAAATCGATAATTCTTGTTTCCTATTATTATTTTTATTTACTTTGCGTCACAAAGTACTTTATATTAATTATTTTTTTGCGATTATATATAAAAAAAACATGAAACAGGAGATAACAGAGACGCTTAGTGATATTAGGGAGATGATGGAACGTTCACAGAAAGTTCTCTATATTAATGGCACTGCAGGCTTACTCACTGGAATTTGGGCTATAATCGGAGTGATTGCAGTAAGTTTAGTAATTTACGGACGAATAGATCCTATTATTGGTAATATTGCCACACCAATACGTGAGGCAAATATTTCAACATTCTGTATAATTTTTCTAATTTGCTTTACGGTATTCATTACAGCATTTATGACAGTATGGTTTATGTCAAAACGTAAAGCGAAACGAGAAGGCATGATCTTCTCACTTGATGCAGGCGCACGCCATTTACTAGAAAACTTTTTTACTGCTATTTTAGCCGGTGGGTTTATATGTATAACACCAATATTCAATGGATACTGGGAATTAATTCCCGGCTTCATGTTGGTCTTTTATGGATTATCGTTAGTCCTAATATCTCCTATCGCCCTAAAGTTTTCTATTACTAAATATTTGGGATATACTCAGATTTTAGTTGGTATAGCTGCATTATGTATACCATCGTACGGACTCATGTTTTGGGCTATTGGTTTCGGTATTCTTCACTTCATTTGGGGATTCTGGTTTTATTTTTGTTTTGACCGTAATTAACAAACGCTATGTTTAGCATTAACAAACTTGACAAAGCTTTTGAGAATCGAGTCAGATTAGGAATTATGTCTGTATTAACTGGTTCCGGCCAATCAGATTTCAACACGCTAAAATCTATGCTCGGCGTATCAGATGGGAATCTTGCAAGCCACATCAGAGCTCTTGAAGATTTAGGTTATATAGAATCAATTAAAAAGTTTATTGGTCGTAAGCCAAACACATCATATATTATAACGAATTCTGGAGATATAGCCTTTCGCAAACATATAAAGGCTCTAATAGATTTATTAGATATAGATAAGGATAGTAATGGAAAAGAAGAAAAGGATTAAAGGATGCTTACTGACAGTAATTGTGGCATTTATTGCAATTATTATTGGCGTTAAGATAGCTGATGCTATATCCATAAAGAGATATAAGACAGATCCTGCTGCAGCAAGGGAGCATATTGTAGAAGGATTTGCAGGTATTGAAATTCCACCATATATTATAAAAGAGGTTGTTATGGGACCAACAAACTGGATGGGAGATTATAGTGACACCATAAAGTTAGAATTTGAATCCTTACCGGACAATTCATTCTTTGAAAGAGTTGAAACTGCGTGTAAACAAGAATATCAAATAGAAAAAGAAGATAGGCAAGAAATATATCGTCCCTGGAATTCCAATGGTTCTGGAGAATACTATTTCAGTTTATCATACTATAATAACCACAAAGAGTTTGATACATTCAGAAGCATTTTTATGACGAGAGGGGTTCCGGAAGAGTTCTTAGATACTGATTTAACCTATGAAATCAGGCTCTCAAAAGATTCAAAAGAGTGGACAATAATAGTTGGAGCGATGTGATAAAAATTAAGGCGTTGAATTTAATTCAGCGCCTTAATGATTTATATCTGTTTGGATTACTTAAATGGAATACCATTTACTCGGTCCTGATGACGTCCGCCTTCAAATGGAGTATTCAGATATTCATCCATAATTTTGGCAGCCATTTCGTTATCAATGAATCTTCCCGGCATAACAAGTACATTAGCATCGTTATGCTGACGGATAAGATGAGCAATCTCAGGAATCCAGCACAAACCTGCACGAATACCCTGATGTTTGTTCAATGTCATTGATATTCCTTCACCACTACCGCACATAGCAATTCCTTTTTCCACTTCGCCGTTCTCTACACCTTCTGCCAACAGATGACCATAATCGGCATAGTTACAGCTATCGGGAGTAAAGGTGCCGTAATCTTTATACGGCAGACCTTTCTCTTCCAGATATTGTTTTACAAACTGCTTCAGTTCAAAAGCAGCGTGGTCACTTGCTATTCCTATCATATTAAAGGATTGACTTAACCTGATTGTAAACGTTTTCTGCTGTGAAACCAAGCTTTTCATCAAGCACCTTGTAAGGAGCTGAGAAACCGAATGAGCTTAAGCCCCAAACTTTACCGTTACCTGCTACCAAACCTTCAAGGTTTACAGGCAGACCTGCTGTAAGACCAAATTTCTTAGCTGATGCAGGGAGAATTTCTTCCTGATAGCAGCTGCACTGGCTACGGAACAGACCTTCTGAAGGAACGCTTACTATACGGCACTTGATACCATCGGCACGCAACAGTTCAGCACCTGCAACAAGTGTAGATACTTCTGAACCAGAAGCAAGCAGAATTACATCGTAATCAGCATCTGAACCCTCTACAATGTAAGCACCCTTAGCAGCCTGTGAATAATCATTACCTGCTGGCAGGTTCTTGATATTCTGACGTGAAAGGATAAGAGCAGATGGAGTATCGATATTTTCCATAGCAAGCTTCCATGATGCTGTTGTCTCTTCTGCATCTGCAGGACGGAGAACAAGCATTGAATTCTTACCGTGGTGGTTCTGTAGTTTTTCCATCAAACGGATCTGAGCCTCCTGCTCTACTGGTTCATGAGTAGGACCATCTTCACCTACGCGGAATGCATCGTGAGTCCAGATGAACTTAACAGGAAGTTCCATAAGAGCAGCCATACGAACTGCTGGCTTCATATAATCACTGAATACAAAGAATGTACCGCATGCAGCAAATACACCACCGTGCAGAGCCATACCTATGCAGCAGCAAGCCATTGTCAGCTCAGCCACACCTGCCTGGAAGAATGCGCCAGAGAAATCACCCTTAACGAATGATTTGGTCTTCTTCAGGAAGCCATCAGTCTTATCTGAATTAGAAAGGTCAGCTGAAGCACAAATCATATTTTCAACCTGTTCTGCCAAAACGCTCAATACAGCAGCACTTGCGTTACGTGTTGCATCATCAGCCTTCTGCTGAACCTTGCTCCAATCTACCTGAGGAGCTGCACCACTGAACCAAGCCTCCATCTTGGCAGCCTTTTCAGGGTTAGCCTTAGCCCAAGCCTCCTTAGCAGCATATTTCTTAGCGCAGATAGCTTTCAGTTCTTCTGCACGTGCAGCATACAGAGCCTGAACTTCAGGGAAAATCTGGAATGGATTTTCAGGATCACCACCTAAGTTCTTAACTGTGTTTACAAACGCATTGCCACCTAATGGAGCACCGTGAGTTTTGCAGTTACGCTCAAAGCTTGAACCATCTTCCTTAAGAGCGCCCTTACCCATAATACACTTACCAATGATAAGAGTTGGCTGACCCTTAACAGCCTTAGCCTCTGTCAAAGCCTGACGAATCTGGTCGCAATCGTTACCATTGATTTCAATTACGTGCCATCCCCAAGCCTTATACTTGGCAGCTGTATCTTCTGAAGTAACTTCTGAACACTCTGTTGATAGCTGAATGTCATTTGAATCGTAGAACATAATCAGGTTATCCAAACCTAATGTACCTGCTATACGACCTGCGCCCTGAGAGATCTCTTCCTGAATACCTCCGTCAGAAATATAAGCATAGATAGTGTGATTCATCACCTCTTCGCCCAGCTTTGCAGCAAGGAATTTCTCTGCAATAGCAGCACCAACTGCAAATACATGACCCTGACCTAAAGGACCTGATGTATTCTCAATACCACGCTCTAAATCACGCTCTGGATGACCTGGAGTTGTTGAACCCCACTGACGCAGATTAGCAAGTTCGTCCATTGAGAACTTACCAATAAGGCCTAACTGTGAATAGAGCATTGGAGCCATGTGACCTGGATCAAGGAAGAAACGGTCACGACCCTCCCAATTTGGATTTGCTGGATCGTATTCCAAGAATTCAGAATAGAGCACATTGATAAAATCGGCTCCACCCATTGCACCACCAGGATGACCTGACTTTGCTTTCTCAACCATTGAAGCAGCAAGGATACGGATATTGTCCGCTGCTTTGTTCATTAGTTCTTTACTATTATTCATATCTGTAAATAATTAATTGTAATCTTTTCCTTTTTACAACTTACAAAAGTAAAAAACAAACTTGAAAACACCTAATTATATATGAAATAATCATCAGGCTTTACCGCATAAATCTTCTGAAAACAGAAATTTAGAGTATTTTACATTTGTATATTAAAAAATAGCCGTAACTTTACATTATAGAAATCAAACAAAACCAATAGACATGAAAAAATTAATTTTAGTTATTGCTATTGCGACATCAGCATGTTACATAAAAGCTGAGATAATTTCAAAAGATGCCATCAACGCAGACAATCTGTACAAATTTGGTGGAAGTATGACTGAATATTTGGACCCACAGGTAGAGTACAGTAAAGCCCCTAAAGGATTCAAGCCTTTTTATATGAGCCACTATGGCAGACACGGTTCCAGATACCTGCTCAGCACTTCCCAATATGCAGATCCATACAACACACTAAAAGAGGCATACGACAAAGGCGTACTGACTGAATTTGGCAAAAGCGTAATGGACCGTCTGGAAATAATGATGAACGATGCAGATGGCAGATTAGGCGATCTCACTAAAAAAGGACAGAGACAACACAGAGAGATTGCCAGAAGAATGGTTGAAAATTACCCTGAGATTTTCAACAAGAAAGCCCACATCACAGCACGCTCAACAACATCTCACAGAGTAGTTGCAAGTATGACTGCTGCACTCATGGAGTTTTCTACCCTGCTTCCAACCATGCAGATTGATTTTGATGACAGCGATTACGACAGACATTATATGAATAGTGAAGATCCTGCCATAACCAGTTACAAAAACAGCAAAGAAAGAAGCGTTGCAGTTTCAAATTTCAACGAAGCACATTTCAACTCAGAGAGATTGATGTGTAAACTATTCACCGACACTACCTTTATTACCAGATATGAGGTAAAAGCCACTGCATCAAGATTCTCCTTTATGGGAGGTGGAATGCAGCAACCTACAACAGGAGCCTCATCAATTCAGGACAGATCGGATGCACTATACAACCAGATATACGAAGTAGCTGCAAACATGCAGAGTCACGATTTAGGTTTTAATCTTGACGATGTATTTACATACGATGAATGGTACGAAATGTTCACAACAAACAACACCTACTGGTATTCTGTATCAGCATATAGCCCATTAACATCAGGAATGGTTCCATACGGACGTGCATCTCTGCTAATGGACATCATAGACAAAGCAAATCTTGCTATCAGCACAGGAGAGACAAATGCTCACCTGCGTTACGGACACGATACAGCTCTGTTCCCACTGCTCTGTCTTATGGAAATAAATGACTGCGGTTGGTCTGTATCAGATTATGAAAAGATTGCCGACAAGTGGGTAGCATACGATATTGTCCACATGGGAAGTAACCTTCAGCTAATCTTCTTCAAGGATAAAAACGGTACAATATTAGTCAGAGCATTACTAAACGAGGAAGAGGCAACACTGCCTGTAGAGCCATATACAGACAGTAAAGGCAAAGAACATAAATACTTCTACGAATGGGAAAAGGTAGAGGCATTTTACATGAACAGAATAGCAGAATTTAAACAAAAGCTGGAAACAGCTGAATAAGCATATATGAAAATAAAGCTTTACATAGGTATTGACATTGGTGGTCAAAGCACTAAATGCGGTGTAGTAAATTCAAATGGCGACATTCTGGCACAAAGTGTTATAACATCGCTTCAGCCAACCATTGATCAATACCTTGCTGATATTACTGCCACCATTAACAAATTAAGCGAAAGCTGCAAAGAGATTGGCACAGTCCAGGGCATTGGTATAGGTGCGCCAAACGCAAACTTCTATACAGGTGCCATTGAATATGCGCCAAACATAACCTGGTGTCGTAACGAAAAAGGCGAACCAGGAGTGATAAAACTTGCAGAACTGCTGCAGACAGAAACAGGTTTACCTGTAAGCATCACCAACGATGCCAATGCTGCAGCTATGGGCGAAATGGCATACGGTGTTGCTAAAGGGTTAAAAAACTTCATAATGATAACTTTGGGTACAGGTGTAGGCAGTGGCATAGTAATTGACGGTAAGCTGGTTTATGGACACGATGGATTTGCCGGTGAACTGGGACATGTCTGTGTAGAAGCAAATGGTCGCCAATGTAATTGCGGATTAAAAGGTTGTCTGGAGACATACGCCAGCGCAATGGGTGTGGCACGCACTGCAAGACTTGCACTGCAAAATCCCGAATCCAAAGAGAGCATTCTGCACCAATTCAACTTAGAGACAATCAGTGCAAAGGATGTTTACGATGCAGCTAAGCAAGGCGATACTACTGCACTCAATATTTTCACTGAGACCGGTGCAATATTAGGTAAAGCCTTTGCCGACTTTGTCAAGTTCAGCGCACCTGAAGCGATTGTGCTGTTCGGCGGTATGACCAAATCAAAAGAGTTCTTTCACAATGCAATGGTAGATTCCATGAATGAACATCTTATGAAAGTATGGAAGGGGAAAATCAAAATCCTCTACTCTTCATTAAAAGAATCGGATGCAGCCATTTTAGGAGCATCGGCATTAGCCATCAGATAAGACAAGAGGCGAAACTTAAATGTTCCGCCTCTTATTATTTTACATGCTGAATAATCAATTATTCTCAGGGATAGTTGGTATCTCTTCAGCTGAAGGGATATCATATACAGGAGTTACCTCTGGATTAACCATCTGCTGCTCTGTAGCTGATTCAAGCATGATTGAATCGTGACTTGCCGGAGCCTTTTTAATAGCAAAGGCAGATAAAATACTCAACACTGCGATACACGCAATCAAACCCCAAGTTGTCTTTTCAAGCAAATCGGTAGTCTTTCTTACACCCATAATCTGGTTTGAAGATGCAAAACCTGCAGCCAAACCACCACCTTTTGGGTTCTGAATCGTAACAATAAAGCAAAGGAATATTGCCAATATTACGATGATAACAAGTAAAACTATATACATCTTTATTATTTGTTTTGATTAATTCGTACTAAAATTTCCAAAAATCTAATTTGGTCTGCAAAGTAAATGTTTTTATTTGGGAAATTCAAATATAATGACCTAATAATTTCCAAAGCTTTATCATATCTGCGTTGTTTTAGGTATATACGCGCTAAAGTTTCAGTATAATTACGATTTTCAACCACAAATACAGCTTCTTCAGAAGAATCTTCATTACCGACTACACTCTGTTCAGATTTCAATGAATCTGAGACAGATTTCTGTAAATCCACTCCACTATCCAGAAAAGCATCCAACAGCGACTCCATTCTTGAAGAGACCTCCTCTTCTCCTTTGGTTAACGGTGTTTCATTCTGTTCAGAAAGATATTCAGAGATATATTCAGACGATCCTCGGTCAGTTTGCAGGGCATCAAAGCCTCCGTTTTCATACTTGTCAAGAAAAGCATCGACAAGCTGCATAGTTCTATCTGAAGATTTCTCCTGCATATTACCAGTTTGCAACTGTGGCATTAAAAATCTGATCCACTATATCATCAATCATCTGCTGCACCAGCTCTTCCTGCACTGCCGACAACTGCTGGCTTGAATCATATTCTCTTGATGCTGAGAATGTGCGTTCAAAGTCCTCTTCCCTGTTCTTGTTATTTGTAAATTTTACCCTGACACTCATCTTCAGCTGCACCATAGATGAATATCCATCGGCAGAGATAGATTTGTTGGTCTGGTCGTATGATGTTATTTCACCGGAAATCTGCAAATCACCATCACGTTTAACCTGACGAAGCTTTGTCTGGCGAACATAGATATCGCTCAATGTATTGTTAAACATTGAAGCCATTGGACCCCACTGGTATGATGCACGGTTGGCAAAAGTTTCCAATGTGATGGTTTTTATCAGATTGTAATCTATGGATGCGCCATTCAGCTTGTAAGAGATAGTGCAAGCTGAAAGTGAAAGCAACAACGATAGAGCCAATATAATATTTCTCAACTTCATATCATTCCAAATTATACTCCTTAATCTTTCTATACAGTGTTCTCTCAGAAATATTCAGATCCTTTGCAGCATCCTTACGCTTACCTCCATGTTTGGCCAGCGCACGCTTTATCATATCCTTTTCAACTTCGTTCAGAGATAAAGATTCTTCAACATACTCTTCTGTATCCTGTATATCATCATTATCAACTGTAACTATCTGTTTGGAAGGCGATTCATTTTTAGTGATTATTGAAACAGGCTGAACAACAGTCTGCATCTGATCATTCACTGTATTACCCGACAGTTTCTTTACCTGATCCTTCAAATCGGTAATATCTCTGCGCATATCAAACAAAACTCTGTAGAGAATCTCTCTTTCGTTTTCAAAGGAGTTTTCCTGTCGCTGAGAGCCGGTAAGTACTAACGACATATTTTCACGCTTATCAGGCAGATAACTACCTAACACATCGGCAGTAACCACTCTCTGTGACTCCATTATGGATATCTGTTCTGTAATATTCTTAAGCTGGCGTACATTTCCGGGCCAGTGATATTTAACCAAAAGATTTCTGGCATCGTCAGTAAGCTGTATGGCAGGCATCTGGTACTTTTCAGCACAATCTGCAGCAAACTTTCTGAACAGCAATGCTATATCCTGCGGACGTTCTCTTAATGACGGTATCTTTACAGGGATAGTGCATAATCTGTAATACAGATCTTCACGGAAACGTCCCTGCTCTATGGCTTTCAGCAAATCTACATTTGTTGCAGCCACAACACGTACATTTGTAGTCTCCACCTTTGACGAACCCACCTTTATGAATTCACCCGATTCCAGTACACGCAACAATCTGGCCTGTGTAGCCAAAGGCAGTTCAGCAACTTCGTCCAGAAATATTGTACCATTGTTAGCTTCTGCAAAATATCCGTTTCTGTCACTTATAGCACCAGTAAATGCACCTTTTTCATGACCAAACAGTTCAGAATCTATAGTACCTTCAGGTATTGCACCGCAGTTCACAGCCAGATATTTCTTTGTTCTGCGCAGACTGTTTTCGTGGATAATACGGGGAAAGATATCTTTACCTGCACCGCTTTCACCGGTTATAAGCACAGACAGATCTGTTGGTGCAACCTGTATAGCCACATCAATCGCTCTGTTCAGTTCCGGCGCATTTCCTATTATGCGGAAACGCTGTTTCATTCTCTGTACTTCTTCCACATTCATACCTCTGACTCTGAAAAACAGTACAAAAGTACAGATTTTTACAGAAAAGCAGCCACACAACCAAATAAATCTACAAATAGCTGCTGGTATAAGCCATATTAGGCTCTTGTTGAACCAAGCAATAGAGCAAAAATTTGCAGGTACACGAATTTAGATGTAATTTCACACCCTGAAAAAAAGGAAAGAAAAATGACAGATAAAAAAATAGCATCAAACAAAACTCAGAGAGTCTGGGACTGGTTTCTTATAACAGGCTTTATCACATTGAGCATAATAAGTTGCATAGTAAAGCAGAATTTTGAAGTAGTTAGCTTTGCAGCAGGACTTTGCAGCATATTGTGCGTAATATTCGGAGCAAAAGGCAGAATGGAAAACTTCATTTTTGGATTCCTCGGCTCCATTTTAAACGGTTACATATACCTTCATGCTGAAATTTATGGATCGGCCGCTCTGTTCCTGCTGTATAATCTGCCAATGCAGTTTATAGGCTATTTCCAGTGGAGAAAACGCCAGCAAGGCAGCGGAAGTGCAACCATTAAAACCCAGTGGATGAACAACAAGCAACGTATTCTCACCGCAATAGTAAGCGTAGCACTGATTGTAGGAATATATTTCATACTGCAAACCACCAACGGCAACCTGCCTGTTATGGATGCAGTACGTACAGGCATAATGATAGTAACACAATTTGTTCTGACATTTGCATTCATAGAGCAGTGGTTTTTGTGGTTACTGCTTAACAGCGCCACTATCACCATGTGGGCAATAGCAACCATTCGTGGTGAACAATACGCAGTAATCATGATGATTCAGTCACTGTTCTTCCTGCTGAATTCAATTCGTGGTGTAATTGTATGGATAAAATTGAATAAAAACAGATAAACAATACCATGGCAAAAGGCGATAAAATTGCATTCGTATGTTCTGAATGTGGATACGACACCCCAAAATGGAGTGGAAAATGTCCGTCGTGTGGCAGATGGAATACATTTGTAGAACAGAAGATACACGACAAATCCACAGAGAAACATAAAACCGCATTTAGCAATCAGACAAAGGCAAAATCAAATCTGCTTTCTGAAATAGAGAGTATAGAGGAGATAAGATACAACATGCACGATTCCGAACTAAACCGTGTACTTGGTGGCGGTCTGGTTAAGGGCTCTCTTATCCTTTTGGGTGGAGAACCGGGAATAGGCAAATCCACACTTATCCTTCAAACTGCCCTGCAGGTTAAAGACAAAAGGATACTGTACATTTCGGGCGAAGAGAGTGCCAGACAGATAAAGTTAAGAGCAGAAAGACTATCTGCCGGAAACATATCTGATATAGATCATCTGCAAATCCTGTGCGAAACATCGCTTGAAAACATCTACGCACAGATAAAAGAATCAGATCCGGAAATAGTAGTGGTAGATTCCATACAGACCATATCGACAGAGAGTGCAGAATCATCGCCTGGCAGCATAACACAGGTCAGAGAGTGTGCAGCATCACTGCTGAAATATGCCAAAGAGAGTAACACACCAGTCATTCTAATTGGACATATCACCAAGGAGGGAAGCATAGCGGGACCAAAAATCCTGGAACATATTGTAGATACAGTACTACAGTTTGAAGGCGACCAGCACTATATGTACAGAATACTGCGCCCCATAAAAAACCGTTTTGGCAGCACTGCCGAACTGGGTATTTATGAAATGCAGCAGAGCGGTCTGAGAGAGGTTTCCAACCCATCTGAATTTTTATTGTCCGATAATCATAGTGGAATGAGCGGAGTCTCCATAGCAAGCACCATAGAGGGTGCCCGTCCGTTTATGATAGAGGCCCAGGCATTGGTAAGCACTGCAGTCTATGGCACTCCACAGCGTTCAGCCACCGGATTTGACATTCGCAGATTAAATATGCTGCTTGCTGTTCTGGAAAAACGTGTCGGCTTTAAATTAGGACAGAAAGATGTATTCCTGAATATTGCCGGAGGTGTTAGGGTAAACGACCCTGCAATAGATCTGGCTGTTATAAGCGCCATTCTGTCAAGCAGTCTGGATGTAGCCATAGACAGAACATTCTGCATGACCGGCGAAATAGGCCTGTCGGGCGAAATCAGACCTGTAAGCAGAATTGAACAGAGAATTTCCGAAGCAGAAAGACTGGGTTTCAAGCATATCATCATTCCACAGAACAATGCATCGGGAGTAAAAAAAGAGGACTATAAGATAGAGATACTATCGGCACGAAAAGTAGAAGAAGCATTCCGTCATTTATTTGGATAAGTTATGATAAAAGAGATTCAGATCAGGGTTGAACCACAATTCGCATACAATGAGCAGGTGCTGCGTGAAACAGTTGCACGCCAGTGTGCCATTGATGCAAGAACCATAAATGCAGTACGCGTACTAAAGAAGAGCATAGATGCCAGACAACGTACCATTTTTGTAAACCTTTCTCTGAGAATCTTTATTAACGAACAGCCCACTGACGACGGATTCACCCGCATAGAATACCCTGATGTAAGCCAAAAACCCGCAGTTATTGTTGTAGGCGCAGGTCCCGGAGGACTTTTTGCAGCTCTAAAACTGATAGAATTGGGGCTACGTCCAATTGTTCTGGAACGCGGAAAGAACGTGAGAGAGAGAAAAATTGACATTGCCGATATAACAAGATCACACAAAATAAACCCCGAATCAAACTACAGTTTTGGTGAAGGCGGCGCCGGAGCATATTCAGACGGCAAACTATATACACGAAGCAAGAAAAGAGGAAATACAGAACGCATATTAAACATCTTCTGTCAACACGGAGCAAGCACAGCCATACTGAGCGATGCTCATCCACATATAGGTACGGACAAACTGCCCCGCGTGATAGAAAATATGCGTAACACCATTATTTCATCGGGCGGAGAGGTACATTTTGGTACTAAAATGACCGGTTTTATAATAAATGGCAACAAGGTTATTGGTGCAGAAGCTGTGCAAAACAATACAGAGCGAACCTTTATGGGACCTGTAATACTTGCCACAGGACATTCAGCAAGAGACACCTACAGATACCTGCATTCAGCAAATATTGCCATAGAGGCCAAATCGTTAGCAGTAGGAACACGCCTGGAACACCCCTCAGAACTGATAGACCGACTGCAGTATCACAACAAAAACGGACGTGGCAAATACCTGCCTGCAGCCGAATACAACTTTGTAACACAGGTTGACGGACGCGGAGTGTATAGCTTCTGCATGTGTCCTGGTGGTTTTGTAGTACCGGCAGCTTCTGGCCCGGAACAGATTGTGGTAAACGGTATGTCGCCATCGGGCAGAAACTCAAAATGGAGCAATTCGGGAATGGTAGTAGAGACCAGAGTAGAAGATATTGCCACTAACGAAGATGAACTGAAAGACCCACTGCTGATGATGCGTTTTCAGGAGAAGATTGAACGAGACTGCTGGATAGCCGGCAATATGCGTCAGACAGCACCTGCCCAGCGCATGACCGACTTTGTAAACGGCAAACTGAGCTACGACCTCCCCTCTACATCATATTCGCCCGGACTTATATCATCGCCCTTACATTTCTGGATGCCGGAGTTTATTGTAAAGAGAATGCAACAGGGCTTTCAGGTGTTTGGACGTAGCTGCAAAGGATTTTTGTCATCCACAGCCACACTGATAGCTGCAGAAACAAGAACATCATCGCCTGTACGTATTACAAGAGACAATGAGACACTTCAGCATATTACCATGAACGGATTATTCCCTTGCGGAGAGGGAGCAGGATATGCGGGTGGTATTGTATCTTCCGCAGTAGATGGAGAACGATGCGCCGAAGCAGCATTCAACTATCTGAACAGCCACACTTAATTTTCTGATAGTTGCAGGATAACATATCGCCGTTATCGTTACGCAGATGCATTGCCCCACCTTTGCAATATCGCCATGCATCACAAGTAGCACAAGCGCCATGCTTCATCCACTTGCGGTTTCTGTACTGTTTAAAACCATTTTCCCAAACCTGCCAGAAATCATGGGAATAGATATTACCCTGATGATAATTACTCCTGATACTAAGACAACCCGATATAGAGCCATCATTCAGTATTGATGCCACTCCGGTACCGGCCACGCAGTTATAGTAATTGTCTCTTGCCAATCCTTCATAATTACCTAAGAAACCTTCGCAGGCATAGTTAAGCAATATACCTCCTTCTCTCCTGGTACGAACTATAAAGTCCATCAATTCAACATATTGCTTATCAGACAGAAACAATTCCGGATACTCTACAGCCCTGCCCATAGGTACTATAGTGAATACTCGCCAGTACCTTACCCCTTTACTTATAAGATACTCCTTAAATTCATCCAGATAGCCAATATTTTTAGAGTTAACACAAGTAATAACATCCCATACCAGCCCCCCTGTTTTGGTAAGATAGTCTATTGCCTTATCAGCGCGTTCAAAACTGGAACTGTTTCCACGCATCCAGTTATGTTCGTTCTCAAAACCATCAAAACTCATTGCAAAAGATGTCAGACCTGTATCTACAAGCGCCTTCAGTCTATCTTCTGAGAGCAGCAACCCATTACTTACCATACCCCAAGAGAATCCACGCTTAACTATCTGTGCGCCACATTCCAGAATATCCGGACGCACCAAAGGTTCTCCACCGGTGGTAATAACAGTAATATCGGACGGATTTATATTAGACGGATGGGAATCAAGAACCTTTAGAAAATTATCCAGAGGCATATCCTTTTCGGCAGACGACATCTTGCAATCACTGCCACAATGCAGACAGTTCAGATTACAGCGCAGAGTACATTCCCAGAACAGCTGTTTAAGTTTGTGTTCCAATGATTCCTGCTTCTGAACCACTCTTTCTATTTCCAGATGCAGTTTTTGGCGTAAAGAGAGACTACTTGCCATTTTTCCTTTCAGACTCTTCTATCAGGCGTATCGCTTCGTCCAGTTCACCTATACGTTTTTTGATAGAATCGTTTTCTTCTGCCCTCTTCTTCATCATCTCAGGAGTACCATAAATAACAGAAGTGCTTCTGTATTCAATAATACTCTTCAGCCTCTGTTGCTCTTCTATCAAAGAATCCTTATCAACAGTCTGCATTTTATCGGCAGACTGAATATAGTTTTTGCGTGAACAACCGGCAACAACCAGTAATGACACTGCACTCAGAACCATTGTCCACAACTTTAACACTTTGATTGATATCTTTCTGAAAAACATCGGCTAACACATTTAAGAGTTACACAACACCAAATAGTAACCGCAAAATAAGCCATATTTGTATTATTGTCCAAATAATTGACATTTTTTTAATAGACAACTTACCGAATTGTTTTGTAACTTCGCACTCACATTCAGAAAAGAAGAATAAATATATATTGCAGATATGGAATTAATGAACCAAATCATTGCGCGTGCCAAACAGAACAAGCAGCGCATTGTACTTCCGGAAGGAACAGAAGAACGAACACTAAAAGCTGCCGATATGCTTTTAGCCGACCAAGTTGCAGACCTTATTCTCATAGGCAATACGGCAGAAATAGCATCAAAGGCTGCTGAATGGGGCTTAAAGAATATTGACAAGGCAACTATCATAGACCCTGAAAACAACCCTAAGAGCGAAGAGTATGCAAATCTGCTGTTTGAACTGCGCAAATCAAAGGGCATGACTATAGAAGAGGCCAGAAAAAAGGTAACCGACCCACTCTACTTAGGCTGTCTGATAATTAAGAATGGCGATGCCGATGGTCAGTTGGCAGGTGCTCAGAACACCACAGGAAACGTATTGCGCCCGGCATTGCAGATAATCAAAACAGCTCCGGGCATAAGTTGCGTTTCGGGTGCATTCATTATGATAACCAACACACCACAATACGGTGAAAACGGAATTATGGTATTTGCCGATTGCGCTGTAACACCTGTTCCGGATGCAGCTCAGCTGGCACAGATAGCAGTAAGTTCTGCAGTAACTGCAAAAGCAGTAGCCGGATTCAGCGAACCAAGAGTAGCGCTTACCAGTTTCTCTACAAAGGGTTCTGCAAAACACGAATGTGTAGATAAAGTAACCACCGCATTGCAACTGGCAAAAGAACTTGCTCCGGAACTAAAGATAGACGGCGAGCTTCAGGCCGATGCAGCCATAGTACCATCAGTAGGCGCAAGCAAAGCTCCGGGTTCAGAAATAGCAGGTAAAGCAAACGTTTTGGTATTCCCATCGTTGGAAGTAGGAAACATAGCTTACAAATTAGTACAGCGTTTGGGCAATGCAGATGCTATAGGTCCTATCCTTCAGGGCATTGCACGTCCGGTAAACGACCTTTCACGCGGATGTTCTATAGACGATATTTATAAAATGGTAGCAGTAACAGCCTGCCAGGCTATGGCTGCAAAATAAAAGATACAAGAAATGAAAATATTGGTATTGAATTGCGGCAGTTCATCTATCAAATACAAACTATTTGATATGGATGCCAACGAAGTAACCGCACAAGGCGGTATAGAAAAAATTGGAATGAAAGGATCATTCCTAAAGTTTACCACACCTGACGGAGAAAAAGAGATAATTGAAAAAGACATTCCTGAACACACTTGTGGTGTAAAGTTCATCTTTGAAATGCTTACCAACCCAAAGGTAGGCGCACTCAAATCACTGGACGAATTGGACGCTGTAGGTCATAGAATGGTACACGGAGGCGAACGATTCAATCAGAGCGTACTGCTTACCAAAGATGTATTGGAAGCATTTGCAGCTTGCAACGATTTGGCACCTCTGCACAACCCTGCAAACCTTAAGGGTGTAAATGCCGTTCAGGAACTATTGCCTAACATTCCTCAGGTAGGTGTATTCGACACAGCATTCCACCAAACAATGCCCGACTATGCATATCTGTACGCAATTCCATATTCACTATATGAAAAATATGGTGTACGTCGCTATGGTTTCCACGGAACATCACATCGCTACGTATCATCAAAGATTTGCGAATATTTGGGAATCAAGGCAGAAGGTAGCAAGATTATCACCTGTCACATAGGTAACGGTGGTTCTATAACAGCTGTTAAAGACGGCAAGAGCATAGACACCACAATGGGATTGACTCCGTTAGACGGTATAATGATGGGTACACGTAGCGGTAACATAGACGCCGGTGCAGTTACATTCATTATGGAAAAAGAGGGATTAACCCCAACAGGCGTATCCAACTTGCTTAACAAACAATCAGGTCTGTTAGGCATATCGGGAGTATCATCCGATATGCGCGAAGTATCCGCTGCCGTTGCAGACGGTAACAAACGCGCAGAATTGGCAAAACAGATGTATTCCTACAGCATTAAGAAATATATTGGTGCATACGCTGCTGCTATGGGTGGTGTAGATGTAGTGATATTCACAGGTGGCGTAGGTGAAAACCGTCACGAAATACGCGAATCTGTATGTGAAGGTTTGGAATTCCTGGGAATCAACATAGACAAGAAGATAAATGCAGAAGTAATGTTTGGTAAAGACGGCATCATCTCTACAAAAGAATCCAAAGTAAAGGTTGTAGTTCTTCCTACCGATGAAGAGCTGATGATTGCAACCGACACAATGGATATTCTCCGCGCACTATAATTAAACCGGTCATAAACATAGAGGGGTTCACTTCACAAGCGAACCCCTCTATTGTTTATTCAGTTATCATAACTGCTATATGATTTAAGGGGGAAGAAGACGGGAAGAGTAATGAAGATGGCAACAATAGAGAAAAGCATGCCACCCATAACACCAATGGCAAACGAGAACCAGAACGGATCACTTTTACCATCAAACAAGAAAGGAATCAATCCCAACACAGTACTAAGAATAGTAAGCAAGGTAGGAACTATCTTTCTGTTATAAGCCTTCACATAAATTGGAACACCGGCTTTTCCAACAGCCCCGCACACAGTACGATATTCTGTAGTGATGTAAATACCCGCATTAACCACAATACCCGAAAGCATAACCATAGCAGCAAATCCGCCTTGACCAAAATCCGATTTGCAGATAGGATATACCAGCAACATACCTATAAAACTTACAGGAATCATCATAATAATGGCAAACGGCTGTTTAAACGATTCAAACAGAATAGAACAAATTAAGAAAATAACAGCAATAATAACCAGCACCAGAATAGTCCACTGTTTCTGAGTAGCCATACCAAAGCCATACGATTCACCATCTACGCTGTAACCCATGGGAAGCGTTTGGTTCAAACGGTCCACATGATATCTCTCCATAGCGCCACGCAGTTCCCAAGAACCTATAAATTCATAGCCCACAGAGATTACGTACTCCTGATTCACCCTTTCTATATCCAAACCCGTTCTACGCTTAGTTATACTGCCTATATCGTTCAGTCTGGTCTTTACGCTGTCTATATCCACCATATCATTCCTGATATGCCACAAATCGAAATAATCACGTTCTGCCGATATAAGACGAACAGGAGTATTTTCTGTACCATCAAATACCGAACCTATGTTACTATTATACAATTGTTCACCCAAAAATGAATAGTAACGATACAGATTCAAACCATTTGAAACTATCTTCTCCCTATCGTATTTCAGGCTGAATTCATTCGCCACAAAAGAGTTATATCCGGCAGAAAAACCGGCATCGGAGACACGTTTATTTGCTTTTAAAGAATCAATCAAATCTTCTGCATAACGGTAAAGCATATCGTAGTTATAACCTCTTAGAGTAAGGGAATTACTCCACGATGTACGATAAACACTGTTACTCAGATAATTATCATTTGAATCGAGTGCCGGAATAGTCCAAGTGGCGCCACCATATCCACAAGCCTTTTTCCAAGCGGCACTCTTTAGTTCGTAAGGGAAAGAGGTATGTTCATATTCATCTTTAAAATGCACCTCTATACGTCCTGATGTACCGGATAGCGACGTTCTGAAAGTACTAATTTCATCAAACTGACTTAACCAGTTTTCCATCTCCACCACAATATCATTCAGTTGCTGTACAGTACAACCTTCTGTCATATTTGCATAAATACTCAACACCACTTCAGGCGTCTCATTACGATTAAAGCCCGAACTTCCGCTTCTGGCCTTCATAAATATATTCAATGCACCACCCAACGGATATTCAAAGAACAGTTTGTTCTGCTGATACCATTTACCACCTATAGTAGAATTATACAACCCCACCAAACCACCTTTATATGCCTCTTCCGGATAATAAGTGTAACTCACATCTTTCAGTGCCATATCTTTATGCACCACCTTAGAAGGCAATAACTGAATAGGGATACCAAAACCCAACAGAATGAGCAGAACAAACACCCATCTGTGCTTTCTGCCCCATAAAACCATATTGGTGTAACGTTCAGTCTGTTTAATCAACCTTCTACGACGTTTAAAGCTACTCTTTACAACACCCTTTGCATTTAGCGGAATCTTATCAAGCAAAGCCGGCACAAAGAGAAATGCCACAAACATAGAGATGGTAAGGTTTATTACTATAACCCAAACAAAGTTTGTAAGATTTGCACGCGCACTCTCAGGTAGGAAGAAGACCACCATTAGCGCAGCTATGGTAGTAAATAAGGCACCAATTATAGATAGCACCACCTTTCTGTTACCATAGTATGAATAGTGGTCTGCTATAACAATGGCAGTATCAATAATAATACCCAACGACACTGTAATACCCGCCATAGAGTACAGTTCTATCTGGATATCGAACAGATTATAGAAAATAACTGCCGACAACAGATTTGCAACAATAGTCAATGACATTACAAACAGATACCTAAAACTTCTGCTCACTGCAAAGACAAAAGCCAGCAGTATAATCAAAGAGAGCAATGCCCTAAAAAGAATTCTGTTGATTTCCGATTTCAATGAAACCGATGCATCGTAAGTCTGTTCAATAGCAAAATTGGCAGGAAACTTCTCTTTCAGTTCCTCCATCTTCAGTTTAACAGCATCAGACACATTCAAAATATTGATACCCTCCTGCCCCATCACACGAATATCAATAGTATTCAGTCCGTTTATTCGGTCATAAGAGTATGGCAACTGCTCCTGATAAGTAACCTTAGCAAAATCGCCCATATAGTAAAGACGATCATTCACCATTTTAACAGGAATACGTTCCAGTTCACCCTGCAAATCGGTAGTAGTCAGACGCACCAACATCAAACGATCGTCCAGCACCTGGGTTCCCACAATACTATTATTGAAATAGTTGTTAAAAGCAGCACTCAAATCGCCCGGAGAAAGCCCTGCGGCACGCAAAGAGTTAGGATTGAAGGTAAGCACCCATTCAAAAGGCATAGCCCCGGATGTAGTAACCTTTTCCACACCATCCACACGCGAGATAGGTGTAACAATATTCTTCTCCACATACTCCAGAATCTGTTGTGCCGGCATATCGGCATTCACAGTATATGAAAGCACGTCTGTAGTAGAGTTGTTTCTTCCGGAAATAGAACCGCCTACAGAGGGATAAACTCCCTGTGGCAACCTATCTCTAATCTGTCTTAAACGGGTAGAGACATCAAATCTGGCAGTCTCTATATCGGTACCCTTTTTAAAGGTGATAGATACATAACCACCACCATTGTAAGATACCGCTCTGGTATCGCTTACGCCCGATAATGTATTCATAGCTCCCTCTACCAACGACGTAACTTCATTCTCCACCACACGGGCAGAGGCCATGTAGCTAAAACTCACAGTTACATTATTTGTTCCCGTAGTAGGATGATACTGCACATTCAGCAGTGGTAACGTAACCGCTCCCACTATCATCAGTACAATCATTATCAGAATAACCGAAAACGATGATATTTTCCAAGTATTATTTGTATTTTGTTCCAAAGCTATCTCTTTTCAGTATTTTTATAAATGACATAATATGCCAAAGGAATAAAGAACACACTCACCAAAGTACCTGCCACCATACCGGCTATCAAAGCCAGTGAAAGCGGATATTGCAAATCGCTACCCATATCGCCACGAACCAAGAACGGAGCAATGGCAAGTATGGTAGTAAGCGATGTCATAAGAATAGACTTTAAGCGTCTGCCTCCAGCCTCCATAATAGCATGCTTCAACCCCATTCCATCTTTGCGCAGACGGTTAATAGTATCCACCTTAAGAATAGAGTCATTAATAACAATACCACACATCACTACAATACCAATCATAGACATCAGGTTCAGGCTGACACCACAAATCCACAGCACCAACATAGCGGCAAAAATATCAATGATAAGTTCCGATAGGATAATAAACGGTTGCAACAAAGATTCAAATTGAGCTGCCAGAATAAAGAAGAGCAACAGAATAGAGATAACAAGAACCAGACAAAGTTCCTCTATCATCTGTCTGTTAGTAAAATAAGAACCCTTGAAATCTACCTGGAAAGTATTGCCATCTTTCACTGTCTTCCTTATAACATCCATTACCTGTTTCACCTTACCACCCTCTATATCAAGCACCAACGGATAATATTCACCTTCGGCACCCATAGTAATAGTTTTAAGATCTCGGTTTCTGGTCTCCTTCAGCAGCAGTTCCAGCGGGACACTACCACCACGATACGAATCTATATATACACCCTGTACCAAGTCTTTAGCCTCTTTTTCGCCTACACCTATCATAACCGGCATAGATACATTACCCTTATTCACGCGCAACACTTCGTTTTCATTCATTGAATTACGCAGATAAGAGAGAATGTTGGAATAATCCACATCATACATAACCAAACGTTCCGGATCGGCTATCAGTTCAATATATTCATTCCATTCAGCAGGTTGCACATCAACACCCGGAAGAACCGCCCTGATTTCTGCCAGCAGTTCATTTAGCTGTTCCGGATCTGCAGTTTTGCCATCATTACGTTTCAAGCAAGCCACCAACTGAGGTTCCTGTTCAGCAAAGATCATTTCGAACACATTACCCGACGTATGGAAAGAAAACACCGATTCCGGCCACTCCTTACGCAGATATTCAGAGATAGAATCTTCCAGCCGTTCCAGTTCTTCCACAGAAGCCGCCTTAACATAAATAAGACTCTCAGAAAGCGACATCTCTTTAGTATGTGACAATACAAACTGTTGAGCTCCTGCCAAAACAGAATACTGCTCCACACTATCAGCGCAACTGCTTATTATCTGCACACACCTTTCATCCATTCTTTCGGGCGTAATACGTTCGTTCCATTCAATATTTACCAGCATATCTGTATGCGACATATCTGGCAGTTTCTGCTTATCTAACTTAACAAACAGCAAACCTATCAGCAACAGCGAACCACCAAAAATAGACCACATTACACCTCTGTGACGGAAAAACCATTTCAGTCCGCGTTCATAAACTGTATCAATCTTATTCACACCCAGACGTTCTATAAAAGCATTCGGAGTAAAACAAGTCTGTTTTCTGTAAATCCTATAGTAAAGCACCGGAATAAGCAGAACAGAAACTATCAATGCAGAGAACAGAGTAATAGCCACAGCCATAGCTTCGTCGTAGAACAGAGCGCCTGCAATACCATTCAGAAAGATAAGCGGAATAAAAATAGCACAAGTGGTAAGCACCGAACTGAGCATAGGGGCAAACACCTCTTGAGTACCCTTTACACAGGCCACATCTAAAGATTCACCTTTTTGCCATCTCTGCGTAATATTATCTATAGTGATGATAGAGTTATCCACCATCATACCAAGTCCCAGCACCAAACCGGATAACGATATAATATTTATAGAAATCTTAAACACATAGAAGAACAGGAAAGATAGAACCAATGCCGTAGGAATAGTAACCACCACCAACAACGGAGAACGAAAATCCTGCATAAAGAAGAAGATAATAATACAGGCAAACAGCGCACCAAACACCAAATTCTGCACCATATTATTAATAGAATAATCCAACAATTCGGTTTGGTCTCTGGTTATCACAAACTCCATATCGGGATAATCCTCTTCTAAAGACTTCATCAGTCTATCTACATTATGCTTAAGTTCTGCCATACGGGCATCGGAACGCTTAATAACCGCAAGAGTCACTGCCTGTTTACCGTCAGAAGTAGTCATACCTTTCATTACTTGCGGCTCTTCACGCACCTTAGCCAAATCTTTAATTTGGAAAACCCTGTCATTAATCTTCAGATAAACATCTTCCACATCCTGTTTGCTCAGAATAGCAGATTCAAAACGAACATCAAAACGATATTCACCATCGCGTATAGAGAGACTACCCAAACGAATGTTAGAATTCTGAATAGCAGATGTTAAAGTATTTTCATCTATACCTAAAGACCTAAGTTTCTCCATATCAGGAATAACCAACAGTTGGGAAAACATCTGTCCGGAAACATCCACCATGGCAATTTCTGACAGTTGTTCAAACCTGCGAACTATAACCTGCCTTACAAAATCACTCATCTCCAGAAAATTCCTGTTCTTTGATTCTTCTTTCAAAGTAATATTCACAAAAAAAGCAGGAATATCCGTAGCGCTGGCACGGGCTATAAGCGGACGCTCTTCTCCTTGTGGCCAGGAAGCCATAGCTCTATCCACACGTTCATTAACATCTATAAAAATATAATCGGCATCGGCACCATACTTAAAAGTAAGTTCTATAATACCACTTCCATCTTTTGCAGTACTTGTTATATTCTCCAGATTTGGAATCTGCACCAACTGCGAATGTAGAGGTGCTACCATAGTTTCATTCAGTTCTCTTGCCGATTTGTCGGGCGATGTCACCTGAACCGTAATATGCGGAACATCAATATCGGGCACTAACGATACCGGTAGCAAACGTATGGCAGCCACACCCAAAATCATAATGGCCACCAAAGTCATTATAACCGCTATAGGCCTATGAATTAACCCCTTAAACATAATATTACTATTCTGCTATTTCTATTGGAGTATCATCGCCCAAGTTCAAGTTACCGGAAGTAACTATCAAATCGCCTACCTCTATAGATGCACCACGATCTGCATTTGCTTCTATCACATGATACTCTGTATTAGACATAAGCACATTAACGTAAGTCCATAGGCTACGTCCGTCCACATAACGGAACAACACCTCTAAATTATCGCGAATAACCACCGCACTCTTTGGTACAACCAATTGGTCCGGTATGCTATTCTCTACCATAACCCTGACATTCATACCATCTATCAGACCTGTACCACCCTGTATAACGGCAGTAACCGCTATCTGACCTCTACTGTCAACCGTAGGATTTATAGAAACCACCTTACCTTCTACCACTACCGACGCATCGGCAAAAGGAGAAACTTTAATAGCCTGACCTACCGACACAAAAGAATATTCCGTTTCCAGCACACTAAAACGAACATAATATTTACTATCATCTATCAAAGTACAGAACTGACCTGCCTGTTCAAATTCTCTACCCTTCAAATTTGCCACCTTACCGTCGAACGGAGCCTTCAGTTCGGAATTTCTGTAGGTATATTCAGCATTTTCCAGAGCCATTTTGGCATCCAGAAAACCAGTATTGATATAGATAACACGTTTCTGTTCTGCCGGAATAGAGGCAGTATCGGATAGCGCATAACCATAATCCAAGAGTCTGTCTGCCAGATTCAGTTCTGCCTTGTCAAATGAGAGTTCAGCCTGTTCCAACTGACGTTGAGCCTGTTCCTTATTCAAATAAGCTATCACAGCCCCCTTCTTAACATACGCTCCCTCAGCAACATTCACACCAGCCACTACACCTTGTGCTGCAAACTGCAAATTAACCTTGCTATAAGCCTCCAATTTACCATTGCAAATAAGCTGCTTGTTAAAAGTTTTGCGTTCCAATGGTACTACCGTAACCTGATTTTTCTCTACAGAATAGCTACCACGAGCCATCTCTTCTTGGGTTGTGTTCTCTTTTTTGGCATTACACCCCGTTAAGGACATACCCAAAAATGCCGTAACAAACAGGAGAGTCAAATTCTTCAAATTCATATAGTTCATATTAATAAAGTTACTTTACAAGTTTATCAAATTCAGCACTAATATCAGTATTGGTAATATAATCATACAACGTAGTCTTTCTAATACCAAAATAACTACTCCAGAACGATGCCACATTACTAATATACTGACTATATGCATTATCGCGTTCATTCTTCAGCTGATTCAGATTAGTAACACTCATATTTCCCTGACCAAAGTTCCTAAGAGCCAGATTATAAGTTTCATCTGCCAGTTCGGCAGCCTTTCTGGAAATTTCACATTGGTGATACTGGTTATTAAACTGCATTACCTGAGTCATCAAATCCTGACGATAATCAATCATATTCTGTTCCAAACGGCTTTTTGTTGTCTCTGCCTGAGCCTGTGCCATCTTAACACGTCCCTTGCCCAAACCCCAATCCACTATAGGAATATTTAAAGATACTCCCACCACCTCTTGATCTTGCAGTGCCACAAACGTTTCGTTCATTCTTTCTGCAGAACCTGACATACCAAAACGTGCATTTATGGAAGCCGAAAGACCCCTGTTGGCTTTTGCTTGCGCAACACTCTGGTCTGCCTGCAAAGACTGAATCTCCTGATTAATGCTGAACGACGAATTCTGCATGGCACGCTCCAGCACCTCTTCATAAACCAATGAAATATGCGGGATATTATAATCTATAGTCAAAGTAAGTTCCGTATCTTCTTGATAACCTATATAAGAACACAGTCTGTTTAAAGCAGATTTCAAACTTACTTCACGACTGCTTATAGAGAGAGAATCATTTAGCATCTTCAGTTCCAGTTGCAACAGATTATCTTTAGAAATAGTACCCATATTAAAACGAGTCCGAGCCGCAGCATACAGCCGTTTACTCTCATCAAAACTGGTCAATGCCCTTTCATAATTCTCTTTTTCGGAAGCATAGTTCCAAAAATACATTACAGCATTCTGTGCCACCTGCTCCATATTCTCTATATATTCACGTTTGGCAACTTCATAGTTCTTAGGCTCTATCTGCCTGCTCCACTTAAAACGGTTATACCCCCATAGAGACTGAATATATGAAAGATATACAGGCTGCGCATAGTAGGTAGTAAGACGCGTAGGACTATATTGGTCCAAACGGGACATAGCTGTAGATAGAGAAAGCGTACCGCCGGTAAACGGAATATTCTGGCTAACAAACATAGTCATTTCATTAGTCAGATTGTAATTGGTTCTATAGCTAATAGCACCCGTATTATAATCTTGAAGTGCCACTAAAGAACGGTTAAAATTGGCCAGATTACCACTTAAATTCAACGAAGGCAGTAGTTCTGCTTTGTAAGAACGATAACTCCAATAAGAAGATAAAAACATATTCCTATTGGTCATGGCAGAGATAGAATTCTCTTGTGCCAGCCCCACTACATCCTTCATAGATAATATTCGGGGCCCAAATGTCTGCGCCACTAAAAGAGCTTGCGGCGCTATAAGCAGCACACATAGAACAAAAAAACGAATGTGTTTATTCATACAACATATTAATTTATTAATACTCCTTGCAAAATAAGATATTTTTATCAACATATCAAAATATTATCTATAAAAATTAGTTAGACACAAACTACATTTTTTGATTTTGTCTATTTTTTACTTTATTAGCTTGTTATTTAACCCTCCTGTTCTATACGATTTATAAGTTCTTTAAGTGCATCAATACTTATTTTGTCATCTTTTAATAATGCAGATACAGCATTGATATAAGAGCCTTCTAAGCACTGAGATACCAATTTGCCAA
>JAZRDQ010000020.1:0-185758 GCA_045660365.1 Bacteroidaceae bacterium | reverse complement strand
CCCGTCGTACTACTTGTCTATTTATGAAAATTGTTCAAAGAACGTCTTTTTTAATTCACTTACCAAGGTGTTCCCCTCGGAAAGCGGATGCAAAGGTAGACACATTTTAAATACCCACCAAATGTTTTACAAACTTTTTTTTAAAAATTTTTCATTTTTGAGGTTTTCACTATATATATAAGGTAAAAATGAGAGACACATGGCCTCTCATTTTTATCTGAACTTATATATCAGTTCTTACTCTTCTGTTTTTGCTTCTTCCACTGGAGCTACCTCTGCTACAACAGCCTTTTCTGCAGAAGACTTACGTGAACGACGTGTCTTAGCTGCTTTCTTTGTTGTCTTAGCCATGTTTTCATCGTAATCAACAAATTCGATGAAACACATTTCAGTAGCATCACTCTTACGGATACCTAACTTAATGATGCGTAGGTAACCACCTGGGCGATCTGCAATCTTCTGAGAGATCTCCTTGAACAATTCAGTTACAGCCTCCTTGTTCTGAAGATAGCTGAATACTACACGACGTGAATTTGTATCGTCTTTCTTTGCGCGGTTGATAATTGGTTCAGCATACACGCGCAGAGCCTTTGCCTTTGCAAGAGTAGTCTGGATTCTCTTATGCATGATAAGAGAACAGGTCATATTTGCTAGCATCGCATTTCTGTGAGATGCTGTACGGCTCAAATGATTGAATTTCTTATTATGTCTCATTGTTAGTCTTTATCTAATTTATATCTTGAAGTGTCGGTTCCAAATGAAAGATTCAAACGCTCAAGCAATTCATCTAGTTCAGTCAATGACTTCTTACCAAAGTTACGGAACTTCAGCAGATCTGTTTTATTGAAACGAACTAAATCACCAAGTGTATCTACTTCTGCTGTTTTCAAGCAATTCAAAGCACGTACGGACAAATTCAAATCTACCAACTTGGTTTTCAGAAGCTGACGCATGTGCAATACCTCTTCGTCAAACTCTTCATTACCATCAATATCTACATTCTCGATAGATATCTTATCGTCTGAGAATAACATAAAGTGATAAATCAGAATTTTAGCTGCCTCTTTCAGAGCATCTTTAGGATGTATTGAACCATCAGTTGTAATTTCAAGTATCAATTTATCATAGTCAGTCTTCTGCTCTACACGGAAAGGCTCAACTAAATACTTTACATTACGAATAGGGGTGTAAATTGAATCAATAGGAATTGTATTCAACTCTGTACAGAACTCCTTATTCTCGTCTGAAGGAATATATCCGCGACCCTTGTTTATAGATACCTCAATCTGAAGTGAAGCTTTTGAATCTAAATGGCAGATAACCAATTCAGGATTTAACACTTCAAATCCAGTCAAACATTTACCTATATCGCCAGCCTTGAACTCTTTTGAGTTAGCAATCTTAATGCTGACTTTTTCGCTTTCAAACTCTTCAGCAATGCGCTTGAATCTTACTTGCTTGAGGTTTAGGATGATGTTTGTAACATCTTCCATAACACCCGGAACTGTCGAAAACTCGTGTTCTACTCCTTCAATCTTGATTGTGTTAATTGCATAACCTTCAAGAGTTGACAATAGAATACGACGCAACGCGTTTCCAATAGTTATTCCGAAACCAGGCTCTAATGGACGGAATTCAAACTTACCGAATACATCGGTAGATTCCACCATTATTACCTTTTCAGGTTTTTGAAATGCTAATATTGCCATTTGCCTCTACTTATTATTTAGAATACAATTCAACGATAAGTTGTTCCTTAATATTTTCAGGAATATCTTCTCTCTCTGGTTTGTGCAGGAACTTACCAGCCTTTGACTGTTCGTCCCACTCAATCCATGAATACTTGCTATGATTAAAGCCAGCCAATGAATCAGCGATAACTTCTAGAGATTTTGATCTCTCGCGAACACCAATTATCTGACCAGGTTTAACCTGATAAGAAGGAATATTCAGAACCTTACCATCAACAACAATGTGACGATGACTAACAAGCTGACGAGCAGCAGCACGTGTTGGAGCTAGGCCCAGACGGAATACTACGTTGTCAAGACGTGATTCCAAAGCCTGCAACAGGTTAACACCTGTAATTCCATCAGCGCTTGATGCTTTCTCAAACAAATTACGGAACTGTTTTTCCAAAACTCCATAAGTATATTTTGCTTTCTGCTTTTCAGCAAGCATCACACCATATTCTGAAGTCTTACGACGACGGTTGTTACCGTGCTGTCCTGGAGCATATTTTCTCTTCTCAAAAGACTTATCTGCTCCATAGATTGCCTCACCAAATTTACGGGCAATTCTGGTTTTTGGTCCAGTATATCTAGCCATTATTTTGCGATTTTAAAATTAAACTCTTCTTCTTTTTGGTGGACGGCAACCATTGTGTGGTAGCGGTGTCACATCAATAATCTCTATAACTTCAATACCTGCACCATGTATAGCACGGATGGCTGATTCACGACCATTTCCCGGGCCTTTAACGTATGCCTTAACTTTTCTCAAGCCAAGGTCATAAGCTACTTTAGAGCAATCTTCTGCAGCCATCTGAGCAGCATAAGGAGTGTTCTTCTTTGAACCACGGAAACCCATCTTACCAGCTGATGACCAAGATATTACCTGACCTTCACTGTTTGCAAGAGTAACAATGATATTATTGAATGATGAGTGAACGTGCAACTGTCCCATTGCATCGACCTTCACATTTCTCTTTTTAGTTGTAACTGTTTTCTTTGCCATAGTTCAATTATTTAGTAGCTTTTTTCTTATTAGCAACAGTTTTCTTACGTCCCTTACGTGTACGAGCATTGTTCTTTGTGCTCTGACCACGAACTGGAAGTCCGATACGATGACGGATACCACGATAACAACCTATATCCATCAGTCGTTTGATGTTCAGCTGAACCTCACTACGGAGGTCGCCCTCTACTATATACTCTGCACCAATCACTTCACGGATTCTTGCTGTCATATCGTCAGTCCAATCCTGTGCTTTGATGTCTTTATCCACACCAGCCTTTGCCAAAATTTTGGTAGCGCTGCTGCGACCTATTCCAAAAATGTAGGTTAACGCGATTTCACCCCTTTTATTCTGTGGGATGTCAACTCCAGCGATTCTTATTGCCATATAATAATTAAATTAATTTACTAGGTTTATCCTTGACGTAATTTCATCTTAGGATCCTTCTTGTTGATTAAATACAGACGTCCTTTGCGACGAACTATTTTACAGTCGGCTGAACGTTTCTTCAATGAAACTCTAACTTTCATATATCTACTTTTTTATTTGTACCTGAATACTATTCTACCTTTTGTAAGATCATATGGAGACATCTCCACCTTTACCTTATCGCCAGGTAAAATTTTAATAAAATGCATTCTCATCTTACCGGATATATGACCGGTAATCTCGTGACCGTTCTCTAATTGGATACGAAACATTGCGTTCGATAACGACTCAATGATTGTTCCATCCTGTTCAATTGCAGATTGCTTTGCCATATTAAAACTCTTTATCTCCTAAAACTGCTTCTATATAGTCAAATGTAGAGAGAATTTCTGCTTTTCCTGCATATACTGCAACAGTATGCTCAAAATGAGCTGCAGGTTTGCGATCTTTGGTTCTTACGCCCCATCCATCATTCTCTATCACGATTTGCCTGTTTCCCAGAGTAATCATCGGTTCTATAGCCAAACACATTCCTTTCTTGAGCTGTGTGCCATAACCACGTTTACCATAATTAGGAACTGCAGGATCTTCGTGCATATCACGGCCAATACCATGACCAACAAATTCTCTTACAACACCATAGCCATACTGTTCGCAGTGTGATTGCACTGCATAACCAATATCGCCCAATCGCTTTCCTACTATTGCGTTCTCTATACCTTTGTATAAAGACTCTTTAGTTACTCTAAGCAATTGCTTCACTTCTTCGGAAACTTCTCCTACACAAAAAGTGTAAGCAGAATCTCCGTTAAAGCCATTCAATAGTGTACCACAATCTACTGAAACAACATCACCATCTTTAAGCGGTATATCATTTGGTATTCCGTGTACCACCATTTCATTTACTGAAGTACATAATGCTGCAGGAAAAGATGTTTCATCATTATCAGGATACCCTTTAAATGTGGGTATTGCTCCGTTATCACGAATAAACTCTTCTGCCACCAGCGTTAATTGTTTGGTTGTAACACCTGGTCTAATTAGCTTAGCAACTTCTCCAAGTGTCTTTCCAACAAGAATGTTGGCCTCACGCATTAGCGCTATTTCGTCTTCAGTTTTAAGAAATATCATCTTATAAAGATTATCAATATGCTGTTACCCCTGAACGTCCTTTAATTCTACCAGTCTTTAATAGACCATCGTAGTGACGCATCAAAAGATGACTTTCAACCTGCTGTAATGTATCAAGAACGACACCAACTAAAATGATCAGCGATGTACCTCCAAAGAACTGAGCAAATGCCTGATTCATACCTAGAAGTCTAGCGAATGCAGGAAGGACTGCTACAATTGTAAGGAAGATAGCACCAGGCCAAGTGATACGAGACATTACACTGTCAATATAATCAGCTGTTGGTTTACCAGGTTTTACGCCCGGGATGAAGCCATTATTACGCTTCAAATCGTCTGCCATCTGCTGTGGATTAATTGTAACAGCAGTGTAGAACAAAGTAAACACAATGATTAATGCAGCATAAATCAAGTTATAAACTAGACCATCTGTATTTCTTAGTTGCAGTACAAAACTACTCTGCTCAGCACTAGTACCAAATATGGTAATAGGAATAAACATAATAGCCTGTGCAAAGATGATAGGCATTACGTTAGCAGCATTAACCTTCAGAGGTATATACTGACGTGCGCCACCATACTGTCTGCCACCTTCTATTCTCTTTGCATACTGTACAGGAATTTTTCTAACTCCCTGTACCAGCATAATTGTACCTGCGGTAACCAAGAAAAGAAGAAGAATTTCCAATAGGAACATTATCAAGCCACCACCTGCAGCACCGATAGATGACATACGTGATGTCAACTCCTGGATAAATGCTTCAGGGAAACGGGCAATGATACCTATCATAATTATGAATGATACTCCGTTACCAATACCTTTATCTGTGATACGCTCACCTAACCATAGGATAAATGTGCTACCTGCAGCTAAAATGATTGTTGATGTAACAAAGAACAATGTCCAATCGATAGGAGGATTGATTCCTACGCCCATAGTCTGTCTCAAGTTAAACATGTAAGCAGGGCCCTGGATTGCCAAAATTACAAGAGTCAAATAGCGTGTGTACTGATTAATCTTCATACGACCGCTCTCACCCTCTTTCTGTAATTTCTGGAAATAAGGTACTGCTATAGTCAACAACTGGAGAACAATTGATGCAGAGATGTAAGGCATTACACCCAATGCAAATATAGAAGCATTGGAGAATGCACCACCTGAGAACATATCAAGAAGTGACAACAAACCTGAACTGGTCTGCTGACGCAAATTGATAAGCATTTCCGCATCAATTCCAGGAAGTAGTATATGGGTTCCCAGACGGTAAACCATTATAAATAGTACCGTCGTGAGAATCCTTTTCCTCAAATCTTCTATTTTAGCAATGTTCTTTAGAGTCTGCCAGTTTCTAACAACTACATATACTGCTAAAGCTGCACATGCCAAAATGATTACATATTTTAGAAGATTTTCGTTCATTGTTATTATAATTTAATAGCTGTACCACCTAATGCTTCAATAGCAGCTGCAGCACTCTTTGAAAATGCATGAGCCTCTACGTCAACCTTCTTTGTCAATTGACCATTACCTAGAATCTTAACCAACTGCTTTGATGATACAAAACCTGCTGCAATCAAATCTGATACTGTTACTTTATCAAGATTCTGTTTCTCTGCAACTGTCTGAATCAAGTCAAGGTTAATAGCCTTATACTCTACGTGGTTAACATTCTTGAAACCGAACTTAGGTACAAGACGCTGCAATGGCATCTGACCACCTTCGAAACCAAGTTTTCTAGAATAACCGGAACGTGACTTAGCACCTTTGTGACCTCTTGTTGATGTGCCACCAAGGCCTGAACCCGGTCCGCGACCAATTCTCTTTGATGATTTGGTTGCGCCTTCTGCTGGTTTTAATGTATTTAATTTCATACTTCTTAATTTATTAGATTAATCAATGATGGTTACCAAATGCTTTACCTTATTGATCATTCCTCTGATTGATGCGTTATCTTCCAGTTCAACTGTTCTGTACAACTTACGAAGACCTAAAGCATCTAGAGTTCTCTTCTGATCAACTGGAGCACCAATACGACTCTTAGTCTGTTTGATTTTAATTGTTGCCATATCTGTAACCTCCTTATCCATTAAATACTTTACTCAAACTGATACCTCTGTTCTGAGCAACAGTCTTAGCATCACGAATCTCTGTGAGTGCCTTCAAAGTTGCCTTTACAAGGTTATGAGGGTTAGATGAGCCTTTTGACTTAGCTAACACATCAGTAATACCAACACTCTCTAAAACTGCACGCATAGCACCACCTGCTACAACTCCAGTACCAGGAGCTGCTGGTTTCAGGAATACCTCAGCACCACCAAAACGAGCTGTCTGTTCGTGAGGAATAGTTCCTTTCAAAACAGGTACACGTACCAAATCCTTCTTGGCAGCCTCTACACCTTTTGCAATAGCAGCTGTTACTTCGCTTGCTTTACCTAAACCAAGTCCGATGATACCATTACCATCACCTACTACAACAATTGCAGCGAATGTGAAGGTGCGACCACCCTTAGTAACCTTTGTTACTCGGTTGATAGCTACGAGTCTATCTTTCAACTCTATATCGTTTGTAACTTTTACCTTATTATTCATAGTAACTTTGGTTAAAAAATGAGACCGTTATTACGTGCGGCTTCTGCCATATTTTTCACTCTACCATGATACAGGAATCCGTTACGGTCAAATACAACCTGTGTGATACCTGCTTCTTTGGCATTCTGAGCAATAAGTTCACCAACTTTAATTGCCTGATCTTTCTTAGACATCTTCTCAAAACCTAATGATGATGCTGATGCCAAAGTTTTACCATTCAAATCGTCGATAATCTGAACATAGATCTGCTTATTGCTTCTAAACACACTCATACGAGGACGTTCTGTAGTTCCTGAAATCTTGTTACGAACACGGAACTTGATCTTATTTCGTCTTTCTGTTTTTGCTGACATAATATTACATTTAAAATGTTAATTACTTAGCAGCAGCTGACTTACCCGACTTTCTGCGGATAACTTCACCTACAAACTTGATTCCCTTACCCTTGTAAGGTTCAGGCTTACGGAAAGAACGAATCTTAGCACATACCTGTCCCAATAACTGCTTGTCGCATGATTCCAATGTAACAAGTGGGTTCTTGTTTCTCTCAGACTTTGTCTCAACCTTGATTTCTGCAGGCAGAACCAATACAATTGAGTGTGAATGTAGAAGCTCAAAAGTGATTACGTTACCCTGGTTTGAAACACGGTAACCAACACCTACTATCTCTAATTCAGCTTTATAACCTTCAGATACACCAACTACCATGTTGTTTACCAATGCACGATACAGTCCATGGTAAGCATGACGCTGTTTTGGATTATCCTGAAGTATATCAAGGTTCTCAGTTAATGTGATAACCCCGTTCTCTATTGACACGTTGATTGAAGGATTGATGCTCTGTGACAAAGCGCCTTTTGGGCCCTTCACTGCAACCACGCCATCCTGAAATGTTACTGTAACACCTGCAGGAATCTGAATAGGTAATTTTCCAATTCTTGACATAGTATAACTCCTTCAATATTAATAAACATAACATAGAACTTCGCCACCAATCTTTAGCTTTGAAGCCTCTTTGTCTGTCATTACACCCTGTGATGTGGATATAATAGCTATACCCAAACCATTAATTACTCTCGGCATTTCACGATAGCCAGTGTACTGACGCAAACCTGGAGATGATACACGAATCAACTTCTTGATTGCATTACACTTGTTAACTGGATCGTACTTCAAGGCAATTTTAATTGTGCCCTGTGGGCCATCTTCAACAAACTTGTAGTTCAAGATGTAACCCTTCTCAAAAAGGATTTTTGTAATCTCTTTTTTGAGATTCGAGGCAGGTACTTCTACCACTTTGTGCTTTGCCTGAATGGCATTACGCAACCTCGTCAAAAAATCTGCAATAGGATCTGTCATAAAATAAATCTTAAATTGATCAGGTCTTCCTGACAATATTTAATTAACACTCTCTTTTCGTTTACCAGCTTGCCTTGCGAACACCAGGAATCAAGCCCTGAGATGCCATCTCACGGAACTGAATTCTGGATAGTCCAAACATACGCATATAACCCTTTGGACGACCAGTCAACTTACAACGGTTGTGCTGACGGATAGGATTTGAGTTGTATGGTAAATCCTGAAGCTTCTGAGCAGCTTCGTATGCTTCTGCAGGATCACCCTTACGTACTATCTCTTTTAATGCAGCACGCTTTGCAGCATATCTGGCAGCCATTTTAGCACGCTTAACTTCGCGAGCTTTCATTGATTCTTTTGCCATTGTCTATCAATTATTTTTTTCGTTCTTAAAAGGCAAACCAAATTCTTTCAGCAGAGCATAACCTTCTTCGTCAGTTTTAGCTGATGTTACGAAAGTGATGTTCATACCTAGAATGTGTGAAATGCTATCGATGTTGATTTCTGGGAAGATAATCTGCTCCTGGATACCCAGTGAGTAGTTACCCATACCATCAAACTTACTCTCAATACCTTTAAAGTCACGGATACGTGGAAGAGCTACACGAACCAATCTTTCTAGGAATTCGTACATACGCTCTCTACGCAATGTTACCATAACGCCGATAGGCATCTTCTTACGCAACTTAAAGTTAGCGATATCCTTCTTGGAAAGAGTAGCAACAGCCTTCTGACCGGTGATAGTTGTTAGCTCGTTAATAGCTATATCTATCATCTTCTTATCAGCGATAGCCAATTTACCAAGACCCTGGTTGATTACAATCTTCTTCAGGACAGGAACCTGCATTGAAGAAGAGTACTGGAACTTCTCCATCAAAGCCGGAGCAATGCGCTCGGCATATTCTTTCTTAAGATTTGCAGTATTACTCATTACTTAATCTCCTCTCCTGATTTCTTAGAATAACGTACTAATTTACCTTCCTCGTTGCGCTTACGACCGATACGTGTTGGAGCACCAGTCTTAGGATCTACAACATTCAGGTTTGAAATATGGATTGGCGCTTCCTGCTTGATGATACCACCCTGAGGATTTTTTGCGCTGGGCTTAGTATGTTTTGAAACGAAATTAACGCCCTCAACAATGGCCCTGTTTTCCTTTACGAGCACCTTCAAGACTTTACCTGTCTTACCTTTATCTTCGCCAGCATTGACAAAAACGGTGTCGTTCTTCTTAATATGTAACTTACTCATTACTTCTTACTTTTTGAAAT
The DNA here is from genome assembly GCA_045660365.1 of Bacteroidaceae bacterium. GTDB lineage: Bacteria > Bacteroidota > Bacteroidia > Bacteroidales > Bacteroidaceae > Colenecus. Next base: position 176,244 of record JAZRDQ010000020.1, on the reverse strand, counting down.
TAAAGTACTTCAGGAGCCAATGAAACCACCTTCATGTTAACAGCACGCAATTCACGAGCTACTGGACCGAAGATACGGCTTCCCTTTATTTCACCTGTGTTACCTAGCAACACGCAAGCATTATCGTCAAAACGGATATAAGAACCATCTGCGCGACGAATCTCTTTCTTTGTACGTACTATCAATGCCTTTGAAACAGTACCTTTCTTCATATCACTTGAAGGAATAACACTCTTTACTGTAACAACGATAGTATCACCTACTGTAGCGTAACGTTTCTTTGTTCCGCCCAGCACACGGATACAGAGGCACTCTTTTGCACCGCTGTTATCACAAACTGTCAGTCTGGATTCTGTCTGTATCATGATTACTTAGCCTTTTCAACAATTTCTACTAATCTCCATCTCTTTGTTTTGCTCAAAGGACGAGTTTCCATAATGCGAACTGTATCACCGATACCGCAAGCATTGTTCTCATCATGAACATGGTACTTCTTCGTTTTTCTAACGAATTTACCATATATAGGGTGTTTCTTCTTGAAGATAGACATCACTACGATAGTCTTGTCCATCTTGTCGCTTACTACTACACCCTGACGTTCTTTACGTAAATTTCTATTACTCATGCGAACCAATCTTTATTTGTTAAGTTCCCTGCTTCTCAACTCTGTCTTCATTCTTGCAATAGTCTTACGCAACTTTGTAATCTGTGAAGGATTTTCCAGTGGTGAGATAGCGTGATTCAAACCCATCATTTTATAATTGGCTGTTTCTGCTTCAATACGCTCTACTAGCTCTTGAGTTGACAACTCTTTTATTTCTGAATTCTTCATAATGACCGGTTTAATCAATTTTCATTCTTAAAATCATAGTCACGTCTTACAACCAACTTAGTTGTAACAGGAAGCTTCTGAGCTGCAAGGCGCAAAGCCTCTTTTGCAATCTCAAAAGGTACACCATCAGCCTCGATGATGATACGTCCTGGAGTGATAGGGAATACGTATCCTTCTACGTCACCCTTACCTTTACCCATACGTACATCCAAAGGCTTCTTTGTGATTGGTTTATCTGGGAAGATTCTAATCCAGATCTGTCCCTGACGCTGCATATAACGTGTTACCGCAATACGAGCTGCCTCGATCTGACGACCTGTTATCCAACAGGTATCCAGAGATTTGATGCCGAAAGAACCGAAAGCAAGCTGGTTGCCTCTCATAGCATTACCTTTGCTGCGTCCTTTCTGCATTCTTCTATATTTTGTCCTTTTAGGCTGTAACATAATTCAATTACTATTTACAGTTTACCAAATTGCAATCAACGATTGCTTTTACTTCTCTTTTTGAAAGGTTTGCCACCTCTTTCGCCTCCACGGCCCATCTCTTTTGACTGAGTGAAGTTAGGAGACAAATCTCTCTTACCATAAACCTCTCCACGGCAGATCCATACCTTGATACCATGTACACCTACTTTGGTGATAGCACCAAGCTGACAATAGTCGATATCTGCACGGAATGTATGCAGAGGAGTACGACCCTCTTTATACATCTCAGAACGAGCAATTTCTGCACCATTCAGACGACCTGACACCTGAACCTTGATACCTTCGGCACCCATTCTCATTGTGTTTGAAATAGCCATCTTTACAGCGCGGCGATAAGCTACCTTACCCTCAATCTGGCGAGCAATGTTGTTGGCAACGATAACTGCATCTAGCTCTGGCTTCTTAACCTCAAATATATTGATCTGAACCTCCTTATCTGTAATCTTCTTTAGTTCTTCCTTCAGTTTGTCAACTTCAGAACCACCCTTACCGATGATCAGACCTGGACGGGCTGTACATACTGTAATGGTAACTAATTTAAGAGTACGCTCGATAACGATTCTAGAGATACTTGCTCTAGACAAACGGGCACTTAGATACTTACGGATCTCTGCATCTTCTACAATACGCTCATCGTATTTGCCGAACCAGCTTGAATCCCAACCTCTAATGATACCTAAACGATTGCTAATTGGATTAACTTTCTGTCCCATTCTGCTTACTCTTGATTATCGTTAGTACTTGTTGCTACAGCCTTTGTATCCACGAATAGTGTTACGTGATTTGCGCGTTTGCGAATACGATAACCTCTACCCTGTGGTGCTGGTCTCAATCTCTTAAGTGTTACGCCTTCATCCACGAAAACTTTAGTAACGAACAATTCGCCAGCCTCAGCTTTGCGGTCATTCTTCTGCTCCCAGTTAGCAATAGCGGAACGAAGCACTTTCTCTACATCTTTCGAAGCAGCCTTAGGTGAATAGCGCAATACTCCCAAAGCACGGTTAACCTCCATACCACGAATCATATCAACAACAAGACGCATCTTGCGTGGTGAAGAAGGAACGTCATTCAGCTTGGCAAAGTACTGGGTCTTTTTAGCCTCTTTAATCTTCTCGGCTGCTAAATGTTTTCTTTTTCCCATTATCTTATTTTTTTTATTTCAGATAAGTTACGTTTACTTCCTGTTACCTGAATGGCCACGGAATGTACGGGTAGGAGCAAACTCACCGAGTTTGTGACCAACCATATTTTCTGTGATATAAACAGGAATAAACTTATTACCATTATGAACTGCAATGGTATGACCTACGAAATCAGGTGATATCATTGAAGCTCTAGCCCAAGTTTTTACAACGGCCTTCTTGCCACTCTCATTCATAGCAAGCACTTTGTCCTCTAATTTCTTATAGATATATGGACCTTTCTTTAGTGAACGTGTCATTTTTTACTCAGGTTAAGTTTTACTTCTTGTTAGCTCTCTCAATAATGTACTTGCTTGAAGCTTTCTTAGGATGTCTTGTCTTCAGACCCTTAGCATACAAGCCCTTACGTGAACGTGGGTGTCCACCAGAAGCACGTCCTTCACCACCACCCATTGGGTGATCAACTGGGTTCATTACTACACCACGGTTGTGTGGACGACGACCTAACCAGCGTGAACGACCAGCCTTACCTGACTGTTCCAATGCATGGTCTGAGTTACCTACGCTTCCGATTGTAGCCTTACAAGAAGACAACACTCTACGAACCTCACCTGAAGGCAATTTGATAACACAATAGTCACCCTCTTTAGATGTCAGCTGTGCGAAGTTACCAGCAGAACGAACCAATACTGCTCCCTGACCTGGGCGCAATTCGATATTGTGTATAACTGTACCTACTGGAATATCTTTCAGGAAAAGAGCATTACCTACTTCAGGAGCTGCCTGAGGACCTGACATAAGTGTAGCGCCTACCTGCAGACCATTAGGTGCAACAATGTATCTTTTTTCGCCGTCTGCATAAAACAACAATGCAATACGAGCCGAACGGTTTGGATCGTATTCAATTGTTTTAACAGTTGCTGGAACCCCATCCTTATTTCTCTTGAAGTCTATAATACGGAACTTCTTCTTATGACCGCCACCAATGTAACGTGCAGTCATTCTACCCTGGTTGTTACGACCACCGGTAGCGAGTTTTCCGAAAACAAGAGACTTTTCTGGTACCGATGCAGTAATCTCCTCAAAAGTACCAATAATCTTGTGTCTTTGACCCGGGGTTGTGGGTTTAAATTTACGTACTGCCATCTCTATTAAATATTGCTATAAAAATCAATTGTATCACCCTCCTTAAGAGTTACAACGGCCTTCTTAAATGCATTAGTACGACCTTTTGTAAAGCCCTTACGAGTGTAACGAGATTTGTTTTTACCAATGTAATATGCTGTATTTACTTCTACAACAGTTACATTATACAAATCTTCTATCTCTTTCTTAATCTCCAATTTGTTAGCTTCGGGACGAACAACGAACCCAAATCTATTGGGGAACTTCTCAGTAATGGAGTTCATCTTCTCCGTTACAAGTGGTTTAATTATCAATCCCATATTAAGCCTCCTTTTTGTTTAAGATTGCGTCAATAACCTCGATAGAATTTTCAGTCACAACAAGAGTGTCAGCGTTCAGTATGCTGTAAGTGTTTACAGATGAAGCGTTGACAACCTTTGTGCGCTGCAAATTGCGAGCTGACAAAGATACTACATTATTGCTCTCTGGAAGAACAAACAATGTCTTTTTCTCACATAGATTAAGATTTTTTAAGATTTCAACGAAGTTCTTTGTCTTTGGAGCTTCGAATGAGAAATCTTCAAGAACAATCAGAGCGCTCTCCTGCAACTTGTATGAAAGAGCAGATTTACGTGCTAACTGTTTAACCTTCTTATTTAGCTTGAAGCTGTAGTTACGTGGTCTTGGACCGAACACGCGTCCACCACCTACAAGAACAGGTGAATTGATATCACCGCGACGAGCGCCACCACCACCTTTCTGACGGCCAAGTTTCTTTGTAGAACCAGCCACTTCACTTCTCTCTTTTGCCTTATGAGTACCCTGACGCTGATTAGCCATAAACTGCTTAACGTCTAGGTAAATAGCGTGATCGTTAGGCTCAATGCTGAATATAGCATCGTTCAAGGCTACCTTTCTTCCGGTATCCTCACCTTTTATATTATATACGCTTACTTCCATTACTTCAGAATTGAAACGATTGAACCTTTGTAACCTGGAATAGAACCTTTTATCAAAAGAAGGTTATGTTCAGGAATAACTTTCAACACCTGCAGGTTCTGAGTTGTTACCTGCTGACTTCCCATGTGGCCGGCCATACGCATGCCTTTAAATACTTTTGCAGGGTATGAACAAGCACCAATTGAACCCGGCTTACGAGCACGGTTGTGCTGACCATGAGTTTGCTGTCCTACACCGCCGAAGCCATGTCTCTTGACAACACCCTGGAAACCATGACCTTTAGAAACTGCGATAACATCAACGAATGATGCATCGTTAAACATTTCTACTGTCAAAACATCACCCAAATTTGGAGTGGTTTCAAAATCCTTGAACTCGGCCAAGTGTCTCTTTGGAGTTACACCAGCTTTATTGAAGTGTCCCATCAAAGCGGCTGTAGTATTCTTTTCTTTGGCATCTTCGAAACCAACCTGAACAGCTGCATAACCGTCTTTTTCTACACTCTTAATCTGTGTAACTACGCAAGGACCAACTTCGATAACGGTGCATGGAACATTCTTTCCATCAGCACCGAAGACCGATGTCATACCGATCTTTTTTCCTAATAATCCTGGCATTTCAAATAAATTTTTAAGTTACTAAATAAATTAAATAATCAATTCTAAATAAATCAAACCTTGATCTCTACTTCTACACCGCTAGGAAGTTCTAATTTCATCAAAGCATCAACAGTTTTTGCAGTTGAGCTGTAGATGTCGATCAGTCTCTTATATGAAGAGAGCTGGAACTGTTCACGTGACTTTTTGTTTACGAAAGTAGAACGGTTAACTGTAAAGATACGCTTGTGTGTTGGTAGTGGAATTGGACCACTTACAATAGCACCTGTAGCTTTAACTGTCTTAACGATCTTCTCTGCTGACTTGTCAACAACGTTGTGGTCGTATGACTTCAGTTTGATTCTGATTTTTTGACTCATTGTCTTTTTGTTAATTATTATTGTTAATTATTTATTTAAGCGAGTGAATAAGAGTCATTTACTATCCACTCGCATTCTCTCTTAATTTTTATCCTATCAAATGAACTGCGCCTCCGTGCTCTTCTACTACCTGCTTAGCAAGTGCGTTAGAAACCTGAGCATGACGTTCGTATGTCATTGATGATGTTGCACGACCAGATGTGATAGTTCTCAAAGCTGTAACGTAACCGAACATTTCTGCCAATGGAACGTGTGCCTTAACAACCTTAGCACCTGAATTGTTTGTCTCCATACCTTCAACCTGACCACGACGCTTGTTAAGGTCACCAATTACACTACCCATGCTCTCTTCAGGAGTAACAACCTCCAAAGACATAATAGGTTCTGTCAAGCTTGGAGCTGCCTTAACACATGCATTCTTGAATGCCTGAGTAGCACAAACTTCGAATGACAAAGCATCTGAGTCAACTGGATGATACTTACCATCAAGAACTGTAACCTTTAGTGAATCCATAGGAGCTCCCATAAGTACGCCATTCTTCATAGCATTTGTAAAGCCCTTTTCGATTGCAGGAAGATAGGTCTTTGGTAGAGCCTCACCCTTTGTTGCGTCAACAAACTGCAAGCCACCCTGCCAACCTTCGTCAGCTGGACCGATTTCAACAACGATACAAGCATAATGTCCCTTACCACCAGTCTGTTTCTTATACTCTTCACGAAGTTGAATTGTCTTGGAAATAGACTCTTTATAGCTAACCTGAGGACGGCCCTGGTTACATTCAACATTAAACTCGCGCTTCAAACGGTCAATAATGATATCAAGGTGCAACTCACCCATACCTGAGATAAGAGTCTGACCTGAATCTTCATCTACCTTTACAGTAAATGTTGGATCTTCTTCAGCCAAACGAGCCAAACCATCTGCAAGCTTGCTCATATCCTTCTCAGTCTTAGGCTCTACTGCTATACTGATAACTGGATCTGGGAAGTCCATGCTTTCCAATACGATTGGAGCTGTTTCATCGCAAAGTGTATCACCAGTGCGGATATCCTTCAATGCTACTACTGCACCTATATCACCAGCTGCGACTTCATCAACCTGAATCTGCTTCTTTGAATACATCTGGAAGAGACGGCTTACACGCTCTTTCTTTCCTGAACGTGAGTTGAAGATATAGCTACCTGAAGTAATCTTACCTGAATAAACACGGAAGAAAATCAATCTTCCAACATATGGATCAACTGCAATCTTAAATGCAAGTGCTGCTGTCTTTTCTTCTGATGATGGATCGCGATGTGTCTCCTCTTCTGATCTTGGAACAAAACCTGTAACACCACCGGCATCCAGTGGAGATGGCAGGAATGCACATACATAATCCAGCAAAGGCTGTACGCCCTTATTACGGAATGAAGTACCGCAAACTACAGGAACAATCTTCTGGGCGATAGTACCTACACGGATTGCGTTTAATATCTCAGCTTCTGTGATATCACCTGAACCCTCAAGGTATTTCTCCATCATTGCATCATCAAACTCAGAAGCCTTTTCAAGCAGATTTTCTCTCCACTCTTCTGCTTCTGCCTGCAAGTCAGCTGGGATATCCTCCACTGTGTATGCTGCACCTATTGACTCATCACGCCAGTAAAGAGCCTTCATTTTAATAAGGTCTATAACACCAATGAAAGATTCCTCCTGACCAATTGGAATTGTGATAGGACAAGCATTAGCTTTAAGGATCTCCTTCATCTGATTGATTACGCTATAGAAATCGGCACCTGAACGGTCCATCTTGTTAACGTAACCCAGACGTGGTACACCATATTTATTAGCCTGATGCCAAACAGTTTCTGACTGTGGCTGAACACCACCTACAGCACAGAATACTGCAACAGCGCCATCAAGTACGCGCAACGAACGCTCTACTTCGGCTGTAAAGTCAACGTGACCCGGAGTGTCAATCAGGTTAATTTTGAAAAGCTGATCGTTCCACTTCCAGCTTGTTGTTACAGCTGCAGATGTGATAGTAATACCACGTTCCTGCTCCTGTACCATCCAGTCCATTGTTGCAGAACCATCATGAACTTCACCTATTTTATGTGTTAGGCCCGTATAAAACAAAATACGCTCTGAAGTCGTAGTCTTACCAGCATCGATATGGGCCATGATGCCGATATTTCTTGTAAGATGTAATTTATTATCAGCCATCTATTAGAATCTAAAGTGTGCAAAAGCTCTGTTAGCCTCAGCCATACGATGCATATCTTCCTTACGTTTAAATGCACCACCGGCGTTGTTAAATGCGTCTACAATCTCAGCAGACAGTTTGTCTGACATAGACTTGCCACCACGTTTGCGAGCGAAAAGAATCATATTCTTCATAGAAATTGACTCCTTACGATCAGCTCTAATTTCTGTAGGAACCTGGAATGTAGCACCACCGATACGACGTGACTTAACCTCCACCTGAGGAGTTACGTTATCAAGAGCCTTTTTCCAAATTTCAAGTGCAGACATCTCTTCATTAGGAAGCTTTGCCTTCACCTTATCCAAACACTCGTAGAAAATCTCAAATGAGATATTCTTCTTACCATCGTACATAAGATGGTTTACAAACTTTGTTACAGAAACTTCTCCAAATACTGGATCTGGAAGAATCACACGTTTCTTTGGTTTTGCTTTTCTCATTGTTTAAAATTTTGTTTCGTTCAGGTTGTTTTTGTTTGATTCTTCAACGTCCTCGTTAGGACATTTACTCAACCTCATTCCACAGACCAAAACTTTGTTTCACTTTAAATTACTTCGCTGCTTTAGGACGTTTAGCACCATACTTTGATCTTCTCTGCAAACGACCACTCACACCTGCGGTATCAAGAGTTCCGCGAACAATGTGGTAACGTACACCCGGAAGGTCTTTTACACGACCACCACGAACCAGAACAATTGAGTGTTCCTGCAAGTTGTGACCTTCACCAGGAATGTAAGAGTTAACCTCCTTCTGGTTTGTAAGACGAACACGAGCAACCTTTCTCATTGCTGAGTTAGGTTTCTTAGGCGTTGTTGTGTAAACTCTTACACATACGCCTCTTCTCTGTGGGCAAGAATCGAGTGCAGGAGACTTACTCTTCTCCTCCATAGCCTGACGACCCTTGCGTACTAACTGCTGAATTGTTGGCATGTTGTTTTGTTTTTTAATTTATATATTATTTAATAGTAAATCCAAATTTTGGTGCGCAAAGGTACGGGTTTTGTTTCATTCCACAAAACCTTTTTGTCTTTTTTTACAAAAAATGAGGCATTTACAAAGAAAAATGCGATCATCAAATGATTTGACAACCGCATCTCAGAATAAAAACCGGGAAAATGAACACTATGCATCACCATGAAACTCCGAAACCGGAGGCATATATGGCCTACCCTCATTTATTTCAATTTTTCCAAACATTTTTTCATACTTAGATATATTATCCTGCAAAGCATACAACAGACGCTTCGCATGCTGTGGAGCCATTATAACACGCGAACAAACCGGTGGTTTTGGCATCCCCGGAAGTACTGCCACAAAATCCAACACTATTTCTGTAGGAGAATGTGTTATTAATGCCATATTTGAATATACGCCTTTAGCGACGTCCTCAGTTAAACCTATAGATAAACGTCCTTCATCTTTTTTCTCTTTCTGATCCATACATACTATTTATTAAAAACACAATACACCCACGAAGATAAGACTTTTATTTCAGCCAACATAGCAAGTAACTGCATATTTCGTAAAACAAAAATATTCTCCATAAAAATTCCTTACACTACATACAACACAAACAAATTATGCCCGAAAAACTTATTAAAGCACATATTAAACCAAATGCACATTATGAAATCTAAAACGTGTATTTTTAACACAAAATTCATATCTTTGAAACAGAATCATCAAGATACTAATTTTAACTAAAATATCATTATGAGTAACTACAAAGAAAATGGCAGCAAAGCTTATCTTTATGGTATCTGTGCTGTTGCTGTAATCGGAGGACTACTTTTCGGTTACGACACTGCTGTAATTTCAGGAGCAGAACAGGCATTACAAGAGTTTTTCAGAAGCGGTTTAGGCGATTGGTACACCAATGCGCTACACGGAACAGTTGTTTCATCTGCACTGATAGGATGTATTATCGGTGGATTAATCTCCGGTTTCATGGCAACTAAATTCGGACGCAGAAACTCACTTATAGTAGCATCTGTATTCTTTTTCCTGTCAGCTTTAGGCAGCTACATGCCAGAATTCCTCTTCAAACCTAATTTCGAATTTTTCCAGCCAGGCGAAGCTACAAAAGGACTTTTGTGGGCATTTGTTTTATACAGAGTCTTAGGCGGTATCGGCGTTGGTATGGCATCTGCTATCTGCCCAATGTACATAGCAGAAGTTGCACCTGCTAACATCAGAGGCACATTAGTATCATGTAACCAGTTTGCAATCATCTTCGGTCAGTTGGTTGTTTATTTCATCAACTTTATGATTAGAAGCGGTCTGGCAGAAACACCGGAACTTATTGAGATTGCTATGGTTGACTTGGGTTGGAGAAAGATGTTCCTGAGCGAAGCATTCCCTGCAGGCGCATTCGGTCTGTTGCTGTTGCTTGTTCCAAAAACACCTAGATATCTTGTAACAACAGGTAACACTCAGCAGGCACTGCATGTTCTTACCAAGATTAACGGTACAAGCAAAGCTGAGACTATTCTGCAGGAAATCAAAGAGACTGTTGTTGAGAAGAAAGAGAAACTGTTCTCTTATGGCGTATTGGTAATTATCGTAGGCGTTTTGCTTTCATTCTTCCAGCAGGCTGTAGGTATCAACGTAGTACTCTACTATGCACCTAGAATTTTTGAACAGATGGGTTCTTCAGGAGATGCAGCTATGATTCAGACAGTAGTAATGGGTATTGTAAACATCATATTCACAGTGGTAGCTATTCTGACTGTTGACAAGTTTGGCAGAAAGCCACTCCTGATCATCGGTTCTATCGGTATGGCTATCGGCATGATTGCACTTAGCGTACTATCATTCTGTGATGTAATCGGTGTTGCAGCATTGATCTTCATCATTATTTACACAGCTTCATTTATGATGTCATGGGGTCCTATCTGCTGGGTTCTTATTTCAGAGATATTCCCAAATACTATCCGCGGAAATGCAGTTGCAATAGCTGTTGCTGCACAGTGGATTTCAAACTACATCATATCTTCCACATTCCCATCACTTTGCGACTGGAGCGTAGGTGGAACATACCTGATCTACGGTGCATTCTCTATCCTGTCTGCAATCTTTGTATTGAAGATGGTTCCAGAAACCAAGGGCAAGACACTGGAAGAGATGAGTTCATTCTGGAAGAATAAAAAGAAGTAAATATTTCTTACATAACAAAACAATTCAGGGAAGAAATCAGACTTTCCTGAATTGTTTGTTTTTCAGAATGCAAAATATAAAATTCACAACATACACCTATAACCAATTATGAGAAAACTTATTGCAACATCTGCATTATTTCTTTTAACAACTGTTGCAGCTGTATCACAAGAAAAAGTTGACATTAACATCAATGCAAGCAAACCATCCGGTACAATAGACCCGATGTTGTATGGACAACTATTTGAGCACATCTATTTTTCCGCAAACAATGGTGTGTGGCAGGAACTGATTTATGAACGTTCATTCGAACCGGAACATTACCCAGGCATACCACCCAGAGATGGATACTTTGATGGTTGGTTTATGGATGACGAGAACATTCTCCATTCTCCTACAAGATACGAACAACCTCTGCAAATCTCGTCCATAGAAAGCGACGAGTACGATATTACAATGGATATTAACTGGCGCGCCTACAAGCTAGCAAGCCGCGCCTGGAGCGGTGGTCTGATGGATATAAGATTCGCAGTTAAAGATAGAACAGACGGCGAACCATATTTTATCAGAATACACGATCCTTATTATGAAGCCAGAACTCTTAACACAGCTCAGACAGAATCTCAGATAGAGGCTGCAAACCTGGCACAGGCACGCCAGAGAGCTTTAGCAGGAATTGCAGAACCATACTTTTCTATTTCAACTATGGTAGAAAAAGAGGTACAGGGCTTTGGTGGTAGAACAAGAAAAACAACAGTATTAGATCCAATTGTATCAAAAACCGCAACCGATCTTCAGATTAACGACAAACAGGAATGGCACAAACTGCGTATAAGCTGTAAGAAAAACAGCATTTCTGTCTATTGGGACGGCAAGCGAGTTCTGAACCACAACAAGCTGGAATCTGCAGGCAAGAACCAGATAGTATTCTGGGTCAACTACACTGAAACACTTTACAGAAACATAAAGGTTACATCACCTAATGGTAAAACCACATACTTTGAAGGTACTCCTGAAGATGTAAAAATTCCAACTGTTGCTCCTCAATGGGATTCATTTGGCAGCGCAACTTTTGAGATGGTAAAAGGTGATGCAATCAATATGGATTATTCACAAAAAATCACAGCTACATCAAAATCTGGTGTTTCACAGGGACCGCAGAATCTTATCCCGGGAGAAACATTTGTTGGCTCTATCTATGCTAAAGGCAACGGAAATCTTTCCATCGCTCTGAAAAGAGGAGAAACCTTTATCGCAGAACAGAAACTTGGAGCTCCCGGCAACGAATGGAAGAAATTTGACATCAACATTCCCGTAGGAGATCTGAAAGGAGATGCAGACTTTGCCATCTGCGTTGAAAACGGAACAGTACAGGTTGATCAGGTAACACTTTCAACCGCAACAGGACAATCATTAGGCGGTTTCCGCCCTGATATACTACAGGCTGTAAAAGACCTGCATCCTACATGTCTGCGCTGGCCTGGTGGTGGTTATGTAGCACAATACCACTGGAAATGGGGTATCGGCCCACAGGAAGAGAGACAGAGATGGCCACACTGGATGTGGATGGATTATGACCAGAACTGCTTTGGCACTGATGAATTTATAAGATTCTGCCGCGAAGTCAATACAGAGCCTGTAATAGTTGTTTCTGTAGGTTTTGATCGCCCTGAATCAGAAAGAGCACAGATACTTCAGGAGGCTGTGGATTGGGTAGCATATTGTAATGAACCTGCTACAGGCAAATGGGGCAGCATACGTGCAGCCAATGGTCATCCGGAACCATACAATGTAAAATACTGGGAGATTGACAATGAGATGTGGGAAATGGGTATTGAAAAATACGAAGAGTGCCTGCGTGAATTCTCTACAGCGATGAGAGAGGTCGATCCAACAATCAAAATCATTGCATGCGGTGGTTTCCGCGGCGAAGATGAAGGTCTTATAATGCGTTCAGGCAACTACTTTGACTATATGAGCCTTCACCACTACGAACAGCAAGGTGGTTACGCAACCGGCCCAAAGAGACTAGGAGCTCAATACGACCAGTATGCTGAAATGATTGCTAAATCACCAAACCCAAATATCAAGTTGTTCATCTCTGAATGGAATCTAAACAGCATTGACTGGAAAACCGGACTGTTTGCTGGCGGATTCCTTAACGAATGCGAAGCAAGAGACGTAGTGGCCATGGGCGCAGCAGCACTGTTTATACGCCGCACAGACGCTCCGGACTGGAACAACGCATTTATAAATTTTGACTATAAAGACTTATTTGTAGCTCCAAACTACCAAGTAACAGAACTATGGTATAACCACTTCTCAAAGTATCGCCTGGATTTTGAAGGAGACACAAAAGATTTAAGTGTAATGACTACACTTTCAGAAGATGGACGAAATGTTATTGTGAAGGTGGTGAACCCTACAGAGAAACCATACACCCTGAACATTAACGGGGACTGGAAAGGTATTGCAAACAGCGAATACGAATATTATGCACCTGGAGCGCTTGATATAGCCAATAGTATGGAAAACAAGAATGCAGTAGCTTTAAAAACGCTTTCACCAGAAAAAAGCGACAACAAAGTAATACTTCAGGTTGAACCATATTCAGCAGGTGTATTGACAATTGCCAAATTATTCTAATGTCATTACATACACAAACAAATCAGGCTGCACTTTTATAGCGCAGCCTGATTCTTTCTGTGTATATATTATAAATAGGACTATACTATTTAACTACATTCTGTTTAATCAGATACTCTGCTATCTGGACAGCATTTAGTGCAGCACCCTTCTTAATTTGGTCACCTACCAACCAGAATACCATTGTATTAGGATCGGCAATATCCTTACGAATTCTGCCAATATATACAGGATCCTTACCTGACAGGAAGAGAGGCATCGGATACTCTTTTTCAGTAGGATTGTCCATCAGAACCAGACCTTCTGCCTTCTCAATTGCTGCCTTGAATTCTTCAACTGATACAGGGTTTTCTGTTTCTGCCCAGATTGCTTCAGAATGACAACGCAAAGCAGGAACTCTTACACAAGTTGCACTGCAAGCTATATCGTTGTGGAACATCTTTCTAGTTTCATAGAACATCTTTTCCTCCTCTTTGGTATATCCACTCTCTTTGAATACATCGATATGAGGAATGAGGTTATATGCCAACTGATGTGCAAATTTCTGGACTGTAACAGGTTCACCATTCAGCATCTGACGATACTGCTCTTCAAGTTCTGCCATTGCTGCTGCTCCTGCACCACTTGCTGCCTGATAGGTAGATACCTGCACCTTTTTGATTGGCGACAAATCATTAAGCACTTTCAATGCCACCACCATCATTATTGTTGAACAGTTAGGATTTGCAATAATACCACGTGGACGTACCAAAGCATCTTCCGGATTAACTTCTGGTACAACCAATGGAACATCGTCTGCCATACGGAATGCACTTGAATTATCAATCATTATTGCACCGTGTTTAGTGATGGTTTCTGCATACTCTTCAGAAATACTACCACCAGCAGAAACGAATGCGATATCAATACCCTTGAAATCATCGTTATGCTGTAGTAATTTCACCTGAAGCTGTTTACCCTTAAATGTATAAGTGGTTCCGGCACTACGGGCTGACCCGAATAATACTAATTCATCGAGCGGAAAATTACGCTCATCCAATACGCGAAGGAACTCCTGTCCTACTGCGCCACTGGCACCTACAATTGCTACTCGCATAAGATTTAAAACACTATTAAAATTAATTCGGCGCAAATTTACTCATTTTATACAAAATGCTACATAATTCTGCATAATTTTTGACATATTTCTTTTAAATAAGGCCGGTTTTGCATATTTTTGCAATTAAAATAAGAAAATTCAGACACAATGAACGAATTCAAAAGCAGAACAGCATTATTAATAGGAGGTAATGCATCGGCCAAACTGCAGCAGAGCCACGTCGCTATAGTTGGAGTTGGCGGGGTTGGCGGATTTGCTGCTGAGTTCTTGTGTCGTGCAGGCATTGGCAGATTTACAATCATTGATGGAGACGAAATAGACGCCACCAACATAAACAGACAGATAATAGCACTGCACTCCGGAATCGGGAACCGCAAAGTAGATGTCATGAAGAGAAGGATGCAGGACATCAACCCAGACGTGGAGATCTGTGCCATAGACAAGTTCCTTGGCACGGATGATGTTATACAGCTATTCAACAATAACAGCTTTGACTTTGTAGTTGATGCTATAGATTCCATATCTGCCAAATGCGCTATTATTCAGGAGGCGCACAATAGAGGTATTGGTATAATAAGCAGTATGGGAGCCGGTTGCAGGAGAGATGCTTCCAAAGTTAGAATAGAACGACTATGCAACACCCATCATGACGGGCTTAGCAAGGCTGTAAGAAAACGTTTCACAGGAAGTAACATTCTTAAGAGGCTGGATGTAGTGTATAGTGAAGAACCGCCCATTGAAAATGCCACAGAACCAAGTGAGATACCAGGCAAAAGAGCCACAGTAGGAACTATCAGCTATATTCCAGCTGTATTTGGTTGCCACATTGCACAATACGTTGTTGAACATTTAACAGAGTAATATTATGATAGAGTTAGAAAATATCAATAAAAGTTTCGGAAGTCTGCAGGTCCTTAAAGATATCTCCCTGAACATTGACAAAGGAGAGATTGTCAGTATAGTCGGCCCCAGCGGAGCAGGAAAAACCACTCTATTGCAGATTATGGGTACACTTGACAAACCTGATTCCGGCAGCGTCAAGTACAATGATACAGACATCACTCTGTTCAATGAGAAAGAGTTGTCATTGTTTAGGAACAGACATATTGGATTTGTTTTTCAGTTTCATCAATTACTACCGGAATTTACAGCAGAAGAAAACATTATGATTCCTGCACTAATATCCGGAAGCAATGCGTTTGACGCAAAGTCAAAGGCTATGGAACTAATGAAACTACTTGATATAGCAGAGAGAGCAAATCACAAACCCAGCGAAATGTCAGGAGGAGAAAAACAAAGAATTGCTGTAGCAAGAGCGCTGATAAACAACCCGGATGTAATTCTTGCAGACGAACCATCCGGAAGCTTGGACAGCAGAAATCGCGAAGAGTTATACAAACTATTCTTCAAACTGAGACAAGAACTGAACCAGACATTCGTTATTATCACACATGATGAGTCACTTTCCGGAATGACTGACAGAAGTATCAGATTGGTGGATGGCATGATTACCACCTTCTGAAATTCAATATTACCTTATCATTTGACAAAATAAGATACTTATTATCCAGTCTGTCCACAGAAAATGCGGTAACATAATCTTCAACTCCGCACTTATTCAGGGATTGCAACAGTTTTGCTGAACTATCATCCGCTCTATATACAGAATAGTCTATACGCAGAGAATCTGTAGTATATACAATTTTCCCAAATTTACTGAAGCCATAACCATCCTGCTGAAACCTATCAGCCAGATTCTGTATCTGTACAAGATTACGGGCAAAACCAAAATATATAGAATCGGCACGCTCAAAATCACACGGAACGCCCAGAAGGGTTTCACCCTGTTTGTAGTCTATCTGTTCTAACTTCCAGAAATTATCCAACTCATAATCCGGAAAAACAGGATTACACGAACACAATGCAAATAACACTATAGTACCTAACAACAATTTCCTCATAGTATATCCCAAACTTTAGATATTGACAACATTACACCTTTATTATCTGTTCCACCCAACAGATTTCCTCCTCTCTCTATATCCATAGCTCCCGTAAGGGTGAACTTCCAGCTATATGCATCGCCTGTCCAGTAGGAACATTCAAGCATAAGCGATGTAATATTGGAGACTTTATTTAATGGTTTCATATATGTACCCCAGTGGCTGGTATTGGTTGCCAGTATTCTGTAATCAAGCTTATTTGAAATTGCGCCATCTACTCCCAAATGAAACATCAGGACTCTGTTACTTTTGAATAGCATAGAATTATCTTTGTTATATACAGGCGAAATCAGCACTGGATTTCCAATTGCATATCCCCAGTGTGTATAAGATTTATATACTGTATGATTATAGTAGTTTTCCGCACCATCAACACGTTCCGTTACAGCATCTGTATCTACACAGAGAGAGCCACACTGATCCTTAGTCTTCATAAACTCCAGGACGATGTTTTTGAAAGGCAGGCCATCGGGAGCATTTATCTCAATTCCGAACTGACCATCAAACCAGTTTCTCTTATATCCATAAAATACAAAGTCCTTTTCACCCTGGGCGTTATTCTTATACTCTATACCCAGTAAAGAGGAGTGGTCTTCATAAAAATGTTCATAATATGCCCTGTATTTCCATTCATCAAAGGTTAAATCGAAAGACAAATGCCAGCTGCCCAAAGTATTTCCGTTGTCATGATCCTGTTTACCTGTAGCATTGAATGGCAACAGTATATCCCAGTATGAACCCAATCCTGATGGAAACTGCTTATATTCATGGAATTCACCGGCAGTAGATGTATTGTACAGATTTCCTCCAAACTGAGCATACATCTCCAATCCCCAAATAAACTCCAACGGAAATTTATCTACATTTCCCACCTTTAAAAATGCCGATTTACTATGGTGAAGAATCTTATCTGCATACGAAGGTTTGTCTTTTGATATGCTCAATGCCATCTCTTCTCTATACTGACTATCAGTATATCTGCCATAGCCAACATGCCCTTTTAGAGAAAACCAGCCGCCCAATATATTCAAACGGGTAAATTCCTGAACTTCCAGACGCATCTGCGGCATCGGCAAAGCATTACCTGACCAGGTCAGCCCACCACTACTAAGTTTTGGGTTCTTCATCTCACCCCATCTCTCTTTTGTTCCCATAGAGAGCGTCAGCCAGTTATATTTCAGATCTACATACACCTGCTGAATATAATAGCTGGAGTTAAAACCGGTGTTAATAGACATATCCATACCATAATCAACACCAAACTTATTTGGAAGCAGCATACCACCTAAGGCAGACAATCTTATATACCCGCTTTTATTTTCCAGAGAAGACAGACCTTGTCTGTTCGAAACAAGCCAGAACGGCGCATAGTTCCCTTGTGAGAGTGCGCCAACAGTTTCAAACCGGTAGTCCATCTTTCTTTTTATTGATGCTTTAAGCATCTTCTCAATCATTTCAGCCTGATCATTATATGTAGAAGGAGTCCATTGCCCCCTACGTGGATTTCTGCGTACAGATGGCTGATCTATCTCAAACAGATCATCTGAGAATGTATTTTCCTGCTCAAACTGAGCAAACAGATTAGTAGCTGATAAAAATGAAAGCAAAACAGCTAACAATATACCCAAATGAGGGGGCGTGTTATATTTCATATATACATTATTGGTTATTCAACAATAAAACGCATCTTTTCAAAGCATCATACCAGTGTGGCACCTTCATGCCGAAGACACTCTTATATTTTGTCTTATCCAGTACAGAATAGTGTGGTCTTTTAACTTTGCTTGGAAACTCTTCTGAGTGGCAAGGTTGGATATCACAGGCTACATTACCACACAGATCAGCTATAGCATTACTGAAATCGTACCAGCTACATACACCCTCATTGCTGAAATGATATACTCCGTTATTTCCGGCAGCCTTTCCATTCTCTATAATATCAAAGATTGCAAAGGCCAGATCAGCAGCATACGTGGGCGAACCTACCTGATCAAACACTACCTTGAGTGAATCACGTTCAGACGTTAGCCGTTTCATTGTCTTTACAAAATTATTACCATATACGCTATATAGCCATGCTGTTCTGAATATCAGATAGTTGCAACCGCTTTCAAACACTTTGTTTTCGCCCAGTGCCTTGGTTTTACCATAAGCACCTATTGGTTGAACAGGCAACTCTTCAGTATATGGAACACAGGAAGTACCACTAAATACATAATCAGTAGAGATGTGCACCAGCAAAGCCCCACACTCCATAGCAACATTTGCAAGATTACCTACCGCATCCGAATTTATTCTGCATGCAGTATCATAATCATCTTCTGCCTTATCTACATTTGTATATGCAGCACAATTTATAATTACATCAGCATGTATATCATTACAGAGAGTTCTTATCGCCTCTATATCGGTAATATCCAGTATCGTTGTCTCTTTACCATCTGCACATGCAATATCTGTAAAAAGATATCTGTTTGCAGATGATGCCGCAAGCACGCGCATTTCATTACCTAATTGTCCGTTTGCACCAGTTACCAAGATGTTCATAAGCTGTAGGTGAATGGTGAATCAAAATCTTTAAGAAGAGGATTTGCCTTATCCTTATCACTAAGAATCATACTTTCTTGTGGAACATTCCAATCTATTCCAAGTGAAGGATCGGAAAAGAGAATTGCCCCTTCCGATTCTTTTGCATAATAGTTATCACACTTATACTGGAAGATTGCATCATTGCTCAGAACGGAAAAACCATGGGCCATACCCTGAGGCAGGAATAACATTCTATGGTTATCTTCAGAAAGTTCAACCGCCACCGATTTACCGTATGTAGGTGATCCTTTACGAATATCAACAGCCACGTCCAATACTTTACCAACCGGACAACGCACCAGCTTGCTCTGAGCGTATGGAGGTTTCTGGAAATGCAGTCCACGAACTACGCCATATCTGCTGCGACTTTCATTATCCTGTACAAACACTATATCGTTACACCCTGTCAGAGCATTGAACTCTCTCTGAGAAAAGGATTCAAAGAAATAGCCCCTGGAATCACCAAACACTTTTGGTTCCATTATATACACGCCAGGTATTTCGGTCTTAATTATCTCCATTCTTACTGATTTTGTACAAAGTTAAGCAATCTGAACAAAATATATGTAAATACGCTCATAAAAGGTTGATATTAACAACAAAAAAATGGACTGCATTTCTGCAATCCATTCTATTCTTCCGTAGGGAAAAGTTAAGCGTTGCTTCTCTTTTCGCGGATACGTGCCTTCTTACCTGTAAGATTACGCAGGTAGTAAAGTTTTGCACGACGTACTTTACCAATCTTGTTCACTTCAATGCTATCAATAGCTGGTGAGTTAATTGGGAAGATACGCTCAACACCTACTGTGCCAGACATCTTACGAACTGTGAAACGACGGTTGTCACCGTGGCCGCTAATCTTGATTACTACACCACGATAAAGCTGTACACGCTCCTTGTTACCTTCGATGATACGATAAGCTACAGTAACTGTATCACCAGCCTTAAACTTTGGATACTGTCCTTCTTTGCCTGTAGCAAATGCCTCTTCTGCAATTTTAATAAAATCCATTTCTCTAAAATTGTAAAATAGTTAATGTATTGAGCGACATACCAAGTTACTCTTCCTATGGCAGCGATCACCCAAAAAGTGGCGCAAAGGTAATACAATTTATCTGATAACCAAATGATTTTACATACTGATTTAAACAAATCATTCAAAATAGAGCGTCAGCACTATCATTCTATTCTGTGCAGACGAAACAGACTGCGTATATTTTAACAGACTTCTGTCAGTCAGATCATTCCTATTCTTTATCAATATATCGGTTAAGCCAAAACAAAACTTCAATTCCGGGATTAATTTAAAGAAAGGATAATACAGGTCCATACCCATACCTACCTCAAACATACAATCAAACCTTTTCACCAACATCTCCTTCTGCTTTTTTACCGTCAAATCTACCATTGGCGACAGGCCGGTTATCAAATATGGTCTGTAATTATTATACCGCGGTGCACTGATTTTAACATCAAAAGGTACAGCTATATAGGTTGACCTGATTATCTGTTCTCTTTTCACGCCAGACAACTGTTCCGAAAAGAGAGTCTGTTTATCGCCAAAATACATTGTTGGAATAATGCGCAGAGCCATGGTTTCAGAGAGTTTCAGTTCCCCTAGAATACCTACACTGAATCCGGGTGTATAGCTTGCAACATCAGCATACCAATACTCTAAAGTACCTTCCTGCGTTATATATGGGTAACCATTGTTTATAATATTCATATCCTGGTAATTCAGCCCCAATGAAAACCCATAATGCCAGATCCTATCATCAATATAGGGTCTGTTCATCACCTTGCGTTCCTGTGAATAAACTATAGCAGGAAGTGCTAAAAGCAATAAAAACAATAATCTTGGTATATTATATTTCAACCTCATGTAACCTATTAACGATATTCTTTGCTTATTATTGCATAACAGGCAAATTTAGTAGATTACTATTTAGACTCTGTCCAAATTACTAAAAACAAGCTTTTCAGTTGCACTCTTAGCGCAAAAAGTATGTAATTTTGCAGAAATTATAAACAACAAAAAATAATAAGATTATGGCATACATTATCAATGACGATTGCATCGCTTGCGGAACTTGCATCGATGAATGTCCATCAGAGGCTATCAAAGAAGGTGATAAGTATTCAATTGACGCTGATTTGTGCGTAGATTGTGGCACATGCGCAAGCGTTTGTCCATCTGAAGCTATTCAGCCAGGTGAATAATTAGAATATTCAACCACAACTATAGGGGTGACAAGATAGTTTTTGTCACTCCTTTTTTGTATTTTACTAGAACAACAAAACAATTATTTTATGAGATTTAAACGTTTCATTTCCTTATGTTTGTCTGCTATAGCAGCAAACTGCGCCTTATCAGCTGCGACTATTGCAGATATTGAAGAGCGCAGCATCAGTCTCAGTACTAAAGATCTGGGCATTGAGATCAGCCCTACATTTAGTGGAATTTTCTTTGAAGACATCAATAATTCTCTTGATGGAGGTATCTGCGCACAGCTTATCCAGAATTTTTCTTTTCAGCAATATATGGTTCCTGATGCTCCTGCCAAGGAGTTTTCACAGGCAGACTCCATAATATTTGGCTGGAGCACTATTAACAAAGGTGGCGCTAAAGGCAAGGTTATTACAGTCAGTGAAAAACCGCTGGTTAAAGATATGCCACGCCACTACGACTTTGATCCTAACGACAAGTACAATGATGAACTAAGATACATTCAGTACTCTGTCAGATTTGACATTGAAGAGGCAGGCGAGGGCTTCGGTCTGGCTGCAAACGGATACGGCATTAGCGAATATGGAAATGAAAGAGCAGGATACTACTATTCAAATAACACCCAAATTCCATCTATTGCTGTTAATAAAGGTATATCATACGATTTATCACTCTACCTGCAGGGAGCTGCATATACCGGTAAGATTTCTGTATATCTTGAAGATGCTCAGGGAAGAGTTAACTCTCAGGTATTTGTTATTGAGAACCTGAAGAATGAGTGGACCAAATATACAACAACACTAAAGGCAGAACGTACTGCAGATTGCAGACTGGCTATTGTTGCCGACAAAGCCGGAACATTCTACATGGACTTTGTAACACTTATGCCAGAAGCTTCAGAATTATGGATGGAAGGTAAGGCAGGCCCATTCAGAAAAGACCTGATGCAGGCACTTGCCGACCTTAACCCTACATTTATGAGATTTCCGGGCGGTTGTGCATCAGAAGGAACCAACTATTTTGGACAAGTTTTCTGGAAAAATTCTGTTGGCAAAGTAGAACAGAGAATAGGTTTCCGTAATCACTGGGGATATTGGACATCGCAATATGTAGGTTTCTATGAATATCTGCTTATGGCTGAATCGTTGGGCGCTACCCCACTGCCTGTTCTTAATAATGGTGTTACTTGTCAATTTGCAGGACATCAGTACGTTGTTCCATTAGATACCGAAGAAGACAGGAAACGATTCTACGACATTTTTGTAAAAGATGCACTTGATTTCATTGAGTTCTGCAATGGAGATACCGATACTGAATGGGGTGCATTAAGAGCAGAGATGGGACATCCAGAACCATTCAATCTAAAGTATTTGGGAATTGGCAACGAAAACAAAGGTGAAGCATTCTGGGAACGCTTTGATATTATGTACAATGCTATCAAAGAGAAGTATCCTGAAATTATAATTGTTTCTACAGCCGGTTCTGCAAGTGATGGTAAGGAGTTCAATGACAATTATGCCCAGATTGACGAAAAGTACCCGGATACATACGTAGATGAGCATTACTACAAGAATGACAGATGGTTCTACACCAATCAGGACAGATACAATGCAGACAAGGTTCGTGGTGGTCAGGGCATTAAATATGACAGAGAACGCCCAACCAGAGTATTTGTAGGTGAATTTGCCAACAACAGCACTAACAATGCATACGCATCTACATTAGCAGAAGCAGCATACTACACATCACTGGAAAAGAATTCAGATATGGTTGTTATGGCTGCATACGCTCCTCTATTCTGCAAAAAAGGATTCAACAAGTGGAATTCAAATCTTATCTGGTTTGACAATCGCGGTATGTGGCGTTCAACAAACTACTACTATATGAAGTTGTTCAGTAAATCAGGTAACAGAGCATTTGCAAGCAGCAATGTGATGATTGGTGATTCAATAGACGAAAGCATATACATATCTCCAACAATCGATACTGAAAGTGGTGAAATCTACCTTAAACTGGTAAACAGCGAGGCTGTGGAAAAGTCACTTGAAGTTAAGCTTGACAACCGTAATATATATAAGGTAGTGTTTGAATACATCACATCAGATGATACTTCGGTTAAGAACCAGGGAGAGCAGAACTACTATTCTAGTTATCCGGGCATAGTTAATTTCAACTACAACGAAACCATTACACCGCAATCTACAGGTTTCGGACCGGTAAAGAAGAGTTTCAACATAAATATCCCTGAGAATTCGGTTTGCGTAATCAAACTTATTCCAGAGAAGAAATAACAAAATAAAAAAGGTGGCAGACCTTTCGGAAAGCCACCTTTCTTTATCCTATTAATGATTATTTCAATTCTGCCAGAGCAGCCTTGATTCTCTTAAATGCCTCTACTATGTTTTCATCGCTTGTTGCATAGCTGAATCTGATACATTCAGGAGCACCAAAAGATGTACCGCCTACAGTTGCCACGTGACCTACTTCCAACAGATACATAGCCAGATCATCAGCATCAGCAATAACCTTGTCACCATACTTCTTTCCAAAATAGCTATCGCACTTTGGGAAGAGGTAGAATGCACCCTGAGGGTTATTAACCTCAAAACCAGGAATTTCCTTTGCCAATGAAACTATAAGATCTCTACGCTTGTTAAACACCTTGCGCATATTCTCAACATCGTCCTGCGGGCCATTGAAAGCAGCTTCTGCTGCCTTCTGAGCAACTGAACATGTACCGCTGGTATATTGTCCCTGCAACTTATTGCAAGCCTTGACAAGCCATTCCGGACCAGCCATAAAACCAATTCTCCAGCCTGTCATAGCGTATGCCTTTGACACACCATTTATAACGGCTATCTGATCTTTCAGTTCAGGGAACTGTGCCAGACTTTCGTGACCACCAATAAAGTTGATATGTTCGTATATTTCGTCAGAAATGATAAATACCTGAGGATTTGCAATCAAAACCTTTGCAATCTCTTCCAACTCCTGTTTTGAATATACAGAACCGGTAGGGTTTGAAGGAGAGCATATCATTATAGCCTTTGTCTTTGGAGTTATTGCATCGGCAATCTGCTGAGCAGTAACTTTAAAATCCTGTTCAATGCCTGCCTTGATTACAACAGGAACACCGCCAGCCAATTTAACCATTTCAGGATAGCTTACCCAGCATGGAGATGGAAGCAGAACTTCATCACCCGGATTTACAACAGCCATAATTGCATTACACAGTGACTGCTTTGCTCCTGTAGATACTACAATCTGAGCTGGTGCATAATCAAGATTATTCTCTCTCTTAAGTTTGTCACTGCAAGCTTTTCTTAATGACATATATCCAGGAACTGGAGAATATGTAGAAAAATTATCGTCTATAGCCTGTTTCGCAGCAATTTTCACATAATCAGGTGTATTAAAGTCTGGTTCGCCCACACTCATGTTAACTACATTGACACCCTGCGCTGCCAATTCATTGCTCTTCTGCATCATAGCAAATGTTGCTGACGCAGCCAATCTGTTTACGCAATCTGAAATCTGTCCCATTGTATTTTAATTTTAATATTCTTTTTCATCTAAATATTCTGCCAACTCTTCTGACACAACCGTTATAGTATTTATATGTTTCTTCAGATACATAGAGAAGAACCAGGCTCTCAGGTAGAACAACAACCCTAACGGGAATAGAATTCCCAAAATTACATTCACCCACCCTGCACTAAACGGTGGCTCAATACCATATACCGGCATTATTGGTAATCTGTTAATCTTATCCAGCACTATCTTGTCTCTGGTATTGCTCAAATCACTGATAACAAACTCAATTCCATCGCTGAACTTATCAAGTTTTGATGTATCTACTCTTCTAAAGAACAGGTTGATATAGTTAGGCAGACCATTGAATAGTCCTGAAGATGATAAATCCAAAGCGTCTGAACTTATACTTCTTAACTCTTTTGCACAAGCTTTATAATCTGGCTCATTTATTATAACATCCTTTCTAACAATATTTCTCTCTTGCTTACCTCCAAACCAGTAACGGAAGAACTCCTTATATACATCTAACTGAAAAATCGTGGAATCCGCATTCGCCTTGATAGTGAAAAAGACACTTAATGGAGTTAACACTAATGTACTGAGCCAACACCCTACTATACTCCACTCTCCCTCTCTGAACATCTTCTCGCCCGCTGTAGAAGTTAAATGGAAGATAATAAATGTCAACACCGATATTATAACAGGAACTCCCAGTCCACCTTTACGAATAATTGCGCCCAATGATGCACCTATAAAGAAGAATATGAGTATAGAGAGTGATTGGGTAATCTTCTTCATCCACTCAACCCAATGTCTCCTGATATTTCTATCCTGATAAAACATATTTGTTCCCTTCAGTGAAAGCTCACTCTTTTGGGATTGTATTCGCGTTTGCATTGCCTTTCTTATTTCCAACTGTTCAGCACGACTTGACACCATAAATATACTATCTGAACTAATTATTGCAGATGTGCTTTCTGCCAATTTGGATGAATCGCTTGCAGATAGTTTATATGTATTCAATGCCGTAGTTTTATACTCCTGAAGATTTCCAAGTCCTACGCTATCCTGCATCAACGACAACGAATCTATGGTATGTTTTATCTGAGTCATATTCTTACTGGCAGCCTGTGAACTCATTACACTTTCATCAACCATAGTAAAATCTGAGTCAAACTCTATAAGAATATGTTTCTCTGCAAACGATTCACGTCTGTACGGATTATCAGCCCTACTCATCTGCTGTTCCTGCATATTTTCAAACATCTCTCCACTATACAAGCGCAGATACAGATGCTGTTTATCGGCTGTAGTCTCTAACTTTGCTGAATCTGCTACTATTACACTAATATTTTCATAGCCTTCTGATATATCGTAGATAGTAACATCATATAGCAGGCCTGTTTTTGTATCTTTATGTTTAACGTAAAGATTGAATCCATCTATTTGATTATAAAAAACGCCCTCCGGTACCTCTAATTCCGGCGATTTTTGCTGCATTGAATATATTATGGAATATAGCTTATTAGAGGCGTTGGGACCTGTTACATTCTGAAAATAGAATGACACACCAACCATTATGGTACAAAATATGGTAAGCGGACGCATAATACGCATCAGAGATATTCCTGCCGTTTTCATAGCCAGCAATTCAAACCTTTCACCAAGATTTCCAAAAGTAATAAGCGAAGCTAACAACACAGCTAATGGCAAGGCCAAAGGAACAGATGTAAGAGAAAAATAATAGAAAAACTTGACTAATACATCAATGGTAAATCCCTTGCCTACAAGATCTTCAATGTATCGCCAAAGAACGTTCATCATTAGAATAAACAGACATACAAAGAAAGTTCCCGCAAATAGCAGAAGGAAACTCCTAAGGATAAATATGTCTAATTTCTTTGGTCGCACTTTTTAATTTTATTTGTGTTAGTGGAAACAGGCTAATGTGCCCACTTCCGCAATTAACTTGCAAAAATAGTGCAATTCAGAAGAACAACAAAATCTGAAAGAGTGTTTTTATATGATTTTCACACTATAGGCCACATCGCCTTAATGCTTCAATAGAAGAATCCCACAAACTGCGAATATCGTCCTGCTCCCCTTCGCCTGCGAAATCGGTTATTTCAAGAGAATAAGTTCCTGTTAATTCATTACGTAGAATACGTATTTCAAAGTAAGTTCCAAGCTCTTCGTCCAGCCAATGGAATCGCACATAAGTTCCTTGTCTGCTATTGATTAATTCTGCTATGCGATCCTCATGTTTTCCCCATTTGAACCTAAATTCCTTGCCTGACATTGATACAGTGTCAGCAAACCAGGCAGCAAGTCCAGGAGCAGTTGCTATTGCGTCCCAGATCATAGGTACAGATGTTGCACTTAGTACATATTCAAACACAATCTTCTTTTTAGATTCAGTCATACTCTCACTCATAAGCCAACTCTTTATTAAACAAAGGATTCTAACAACACTTGCAGTATGATACTTTCACCAAAATCTGCTTATGCAAAGAAAAATTAAAAAAACCACAATTGCAAGAAAATAGAGAATAAAAAAAAATGTTACCAAAAGTATTGCATAAATCAAAAAGGTATCTTACCTTTGCACCCGCTAAACGATATTAGTGATGGCGGGATAGCTCAGCTGGTTAGAGCGCATGATTCATAATCATGAGGTCCCCAGTTCAATCCTGGGTCCCGCTACTTTAAAACGAAAAGCTCCCAAAAAGGAGCTTTTTTTCGTTTTAAAGCAGCATTACATTTTCTATATGGTTGCTACGCAACGCGCATTCGCGCCAATTAATCATATAACTTCAAAGCTCCCCAAAAGGAGCTTTTTTTTTCGTTTTAAAGCAGCATTACATTTTCTATATGGTTGCTACGCAACGCGCATTCGCGCCAATTAATCATATAACTTCAAAGCTCCCAAAAAGGAGTTTTTTTTCGTTTTAAAGCAGCATTACATTTTCTATATGGTTGCTACGCAACGCGCATTCGCGCCAATTAATAAAAAATGAGGCTGAATTTCAGTCCCATTTTTCTTTTATCACTATTTTGAATCTATCAGAACAATCTTCTGCTTATTCTTAAATTAAGCACCGGGAACACCTTGAAAGCAGATATAAAATCGACACATTTGCCAACTTTTCCACGTACATTATCAACCTGATACACCAAATCAGTTCCATCATGAGTAATCACTTTCGGACTACCTCCCCAAAACATAACTCCACAATCAAATGAGACGTTGTATTTTTTATCAGAACTCGCCATTGCATCGCCATAACCAAATCCCAGATATGGCTTAAACACATTTGTTTTCACTGTACATTTTACCATTCCGTCTTTATCGGGCAACATCATATACAAACCATCACTCATATCGCCCAGATAGATACCCATTCGACCATATCCCCCTATTTTATCTCGCAGCATATCACCCACTTCCCAATCAAGATAATAATTACCATACAAAGGTTCGTCTAAATACTTCTCTTCTGCAAAAAAATCGTAGAGATTATTGTAAACACCTACAGCCATCAAAGTAGGCATATCTTCCGTGGTATTATAAGCCTTTGCTATACGAGATGGCCCAACATAACAACCTGCTGTAAAATGCCATTTTTTATTTTTGAAAGGAAAAACATCTACCATCACATTCACATTTTGATAGGTTGGCACACCTATCATATCAACTTCATAATCAATGTCATATCCGGTAAACTGATGCATAAGTTCCGATATCTGTTGCTTTTTACTACTTACTATTGTTCCATCCTTAGTGTAGCTATCAACACCAAACGTCATTGTCTGACGGAATCCCGGCATAAACGCATAACCTGCGCGCAGCTGAATCACATCCTTGTAAATTGGTGTAGCCAGATCAAATCCCACACCGGTAGTTCCCAAGGTTAGCGCCACGTCTAGGCGCTTATCCATCCCTATCTGCTTTATCTCTTGTGCAAAAAAACAAGAAGACGATAACAAAGCAAACACAATTAGTACAGATCTTTTCATATTCAAACTATTTCTTTATCAGGCCAAAATTAGTATTTTTACCACTATTACACAAATCCGCATAATCAAACTGCATTATGCAATATAAATTAACAAAATTATCACCTAAAACTATAAGATATTCATTTTTTAATTACTATCTTTGCAACTCAATTTTGGCTGTCGTAACAACTTATTTTGTTTGCGTAAGTTAACAACAGCAAAAAAAGAGCAATAATAACCTTTAAAAAATAAAATTTATGAAATTACAAAGAATTACAAAAAAACTTTTAACTATTACATGCACAATTGCATTGATAGGCGGTTTTTTGTCTTCATGTAAAGACAACACTGAAGACGTAATGGCTGAGCTTAATTACCAAACAGCTGGTATTCAAGAACAGCTTGACAGAATCAACCAACTTATTAGTACATCACCACAGACAATTGAAATTGGTGTAAAGGAGGATAATGGTATCTATTACTGGACAGTAAATGGTGAATGGTTACTGGATGAAAACGGAAATAAAGTCAAGGCCGAAGGTTTAGATGGCGAGAAAGGCGACCAGGGTGACAAAGGTGACCAGGGTGACAAAGGTGATCAGGGTGACAAAGGCGCTGATGGCATTAGCCCTATCCTAGAATTAGACAAGACTACAGGTCTAATGAAAGTTTCATACGACAATGGCGGCACATGGACAGAGTTAGGCGAAGTTGCAACTAAAGAGCTATTGGACGCATTGGAAGCAAGACTTCAGGAACAGATTGATGAGATTGTAGAAAGTGTTGACAGCATACAGGATCATCTTGCAAAAATGGTGACTGGAATCATTGTTCAGGGAGTTGAAAACCCATTATTCGGATCCTTCTCACTACCTGTAGGTATCAACTCAAACATTTTGTTTGGCTACTATGGTGAAAATAAAAGAGATTATGAATTCCCAAGTAACAAGGGCGGCATGGACGCTACCGGTGTTGCTGATGCATACAAATTCATCTCTGGCTTGAACACCTTTGATGCAACTGATGATATCTTATTCAACGACACACTCGGAACAGTATACCTGACCATCAACCCTGCAAAAACAGACTTTACAGGTTTGACAGTAGGTATTGAAAACAGCATTGAAGAGACCAATGGTCTATCAGTTACTCCACTGAGAGAATCAACAAAGAAACTTTCATTTGGCTACTCACCATATACAAAGAGCATCACCAATGGTCTATACGAGGCAGATGTTGTTCTTGACAAGTCAAGCATTGACCTTGTTAAGATTAATATTGAGAGCAGTTTGAAGAGTTCTTTGAAGGACATTTTGGAAAGCTTCCAGACAAAATCAAAGCAGGTTGATTTCACAGAATTGGCAGTTGCAGTTGCTAAGCAGATGACCAACTTTATGGATGCATACGCAGTCAACGCAGAATGGACCGATCCATTGGGCGAACATGCAGTGTATTCAAACTACGACATCGCAGCTACAGCATTCAAACCTCTTTCATACTCTTTCTTGAAAGGACATAGTTTTGGTAAGCTTCCTATGATTAGCGAATTTGACCACATCAACCTTGATGACATCAATCTTAACTTTAATTTGAACTTTGATCCTATTGCTATCAATAGCAATGTAAACGTTCAAATTCAGGATGTTAATATTGATGAAAACCAGATTAAGGTTGAGGTAGCGATCCCTGAAGTCGATGGTGGTGGTTTTACAGGTAACTACGAAAACAAGGAAATCGACATCAAAGATTTGATTGCTGAGATTGAGACACAGATTAACTCTGCAAATGCAGAAGTTGAAAAGGAAATCAAGAATCAACTGGAAGGTCAAATTGAAAGTATCGAATCTGAAATCAACAAATATCTGGAAGATATGATTGGTGATATCAACAGCCAGCTTGGTGATGTAAATGATTTGGTTAATCAGTTCAATGGTATTGACGACAAGGTTAATTCAGCTATCGACAAAGTTAATTCATACATTCCTCGTATCAACAACTTCACAAAGAAGATTAACAGCAGACTTGACAATCTGAACGCATATCTGCAGGTTACAATGCTTTACGAAACAGCTGATGGCGACTTTGCTCAGTTAAGTAACTCTGGCGCAGGCGCATCTCAGATTGTTGCCGGTAAAGACGCAGTTCTTTATCCAACATCATACACTGCTGACCTAGTTGTTCCAGCATACAAGAAGTTTATTGCATTCACTAAAGTATATGGTGTAAGCGATAGCGATCAGGCTACTCAGCTAAGCCAGTTGAATACAGGCGATTATCTGAATACTGTTCTTGAAGGCAACACTAAGGCTATCAAGCTGAACATCCCTTCAAGCTTCTCAGGTAAGACTCTTGAGCTAACATATTCAGCACTTGACTACAGCGGATATTCATCAACACGTAAGTTCTACATCTACGTTAAGTAAATCACTGTAGCAAAACAGAATAGTTAACAGTAAGATTATAAAAATGAAGATAAATAGTTAACAATAAAAAAGAAAAAGAATATGAAATTCAAGAATATATTAACATCAGCACTGGCAGTTGTAGCATGTATGTCTGCTTCTGCACAGACAACAGAAACCGTATATGAATTCAACCCACACTGGTACATTCAGGGTCAGGTTGGTGCTCAGTACACCTTAGGTGAAATCAAAACCAAAGATTTAAATTCATTTAATGCACAGTTAGGTGGTGGTTATCAGTTTAACGAACTGTTCGGTTTGCGTTTTTCAGTTAATGCATGGAAGAGTAAAGCAGGTTTGGAAATTGCAGATGCATCATACGCATGGAAATGGAACTATGTAGCTCCTTCACTGGATGCAACTCTTGATCTTACCAATCTATTTGGAGGTTTCAACCCAGAACGTCTGGTAAGCGTAAATGTATTTGCAGGTTTAGGCGCAAACATTGCATTCAATAATAGTGCTGCAGCTGATGCAAAAGAACAGATCATGGCCAATTATGACATGGGTGGTTACGAACCATTGGCATACCTTTGGAATGGTACAAAAGCTTACATGAAAGCAAGTTTCGGAACAATGGTTGATTTTAACGTTACAGAACGTCTGAGCATTGGTCTTGAAATGTCTTCAAATGTATTAAGCGATAAATACAACTCAAAAAAGGCTAGCAACAGCGACTGGTACTTCAACACATTGGTTGGAGTTAAATATGCATTTGGAAACAAATACACAAAACGTTCAGTTCCTGTTGAACAGCCAACCAAAATTGTTGAGCGCGTAATTGAGAAGATAGTTGAGGTTCCTGCACAGCCAGTAGAGGAGGTTAAACCAGTAGTTCAGGAAATGCGTCGTGACGTATTCTTCATCATCAACAAGAGTGCTATCAGTGATGTTGAAATGGTTAAAGTAAACGAAATTGCTGAATTCATGAAGGCAAATGCAGGTACAAAGGTTACCATTTCAGGTTATGCAGATAAAGGAACAGGTAACGCATCAATCAATGAATCACTTTCAAAGAGACGTGCAGAAATTGTAGCTGAAGCTTTGAAAGACCTTGGTATTGAAGCAAACCGTATCTCAACTGTTGCAATGGGTGATTCAGAACAGCCATACGAAAAGGCAGAACTGAACCGCGTAAGTATCTGTATCGTAAAGTAATTTAAAGCATACAATACAAACTGCACACTCCGCGGACAAGAGTGTGCAGTTTACTTTATAATATAAATAAGGTGTATTCTAATGAAAAAAGCGCTACTCACACTTTTAATAATTGCATTATACATTACTAAAATCGGTGCACAGTTAAATGGCGATGGATACTATCGCATACAAAACGACTACACTGGCAGATATGTTTATGTAGTAGATAATAAAGGAAGCATAAATACAAGTACCAGTTCAATTGACATGAGAGCCATAAGTCTATGGAAGGATTTTGAAAAGGCATCATCCGATCCAGCTACTGTTATCTATATAAAAAACGTAAAAGGAACAGAATACGATCTGTATGCACAAAACACCAGTACATACGATATAACAGGAGGTTTCCATGTAAAAATCCGCGATAACAGAAATGGTACTTACATGGCATCAGGAACCGCGCATGGTGTTACCATTTACCTGGCAGATACAGAGACCAGCGTATATAGCCCTGACGGTTTTATGGGTAACGGCACTGGTACTGACAGAAACTGGCGCATCATTCCTATCAATCAGGATGATGACAAATTTTTTGGCATTAAGGGCGAATTGTCATACAATGAAAAATTTTACACTACCATGTATGCCAATTTCCCATTTTCTACAACAACATCAAACACAAAGGTTTATACTGTTTGTAACATAAAGGACAATATTGCAATTATCAGAGAAGAGAGTGGAGATATTGCAGCAGGAACACCTGTTATATTTGAATGCATATCGGCAGCTCCTATTGACAATAAACTTGATATACACAGTTCAACCGCTACCGCCCCTAAAGACAATTGTCTTGATGGCACATACTATTGTAACAGTAAGAACAATCTTATCAATCGCATAGAGAACAACAAAGAGACTATGCGAGTTTTGGGTATAATGTCTAATGGCGAACTTGGTTTTATTACTGCCGATTGCGAATATATGCCTGCAAACAAAGCATATTTGGTAGTTTCTGCAGACACACCTCAAGAGATACCAATCATGACAGATGAGGAGTATCAGGTATATTTGGACAACAAACAAAATGAAGAACCTAAAGAAGAGCCTATTCCTGATGGAATTCAAAGCATTGAATCCGACAACAAAAAGAGTCATGGAATATACACAATACTTGGAGTAAAGGTTAGCGATAAAGCAGAAGACATAGAATCTTTACCGAAAGGAATCTATATAATAAATGGTAAGAAATATATCAAGTAATTGATATTAACTGAATAACAAAAACCCCAGGGATTATCCTTGGGGTTTTTTGTATATATCCAGAAGATGTTTAGCTGCTGTAAATGAAGTAATCTCACCATTCTGGATTTGATCCTCCTTCATTTTCAAAAGATTCTCTATCACAGGATTATGATAGAAATCATTTCTCAAGGTCTCATTTATGGTCTCATACATCCAGTACTTTGACTGTTCATTGCGCTTATACTGGAAATAACCATTCTTTTTGACAAAGGCAATATAATCATAAATCATATCCCAAACCTCCTTGATACGTAAATCATAGAATCCGGAATATGTCAATACCTGTGGTGTCCATCCACTCTCAGGAGCCGGGAACAGATGCAGGGCATTCCTGAATGAACGGGCAGCCAGTTCTGCCTTATCTATATTATCGCCATCAGCTTTATTGATAACAATACCATCTGCCATCTCCATGATACCTCTTTTTATACCCTGCAATTCATCGCCGGTACCTGCCAGCTGAATTAACAGAAAGAAATCCACCATAGAATGAACAGCAGTTTCACTTTGTCCAACGCCTACTGTCTCTACAAAAATCTTATCGAAACCGGCTGCTTCGCAAAGCACTATTGTTTCACGAGTTTTACGGGCCACTCCACCTAAAGAACCTGCTGAAGGACTGGGACGTACAAATGCATCCGGATGCACAGATAGGCGCTCCATTCTGGTTTTATCGCCCAGAATACTACCCTTTGAACGTTCGCTGCTTGGGTCAATAGCCAATACAGCAAGTTTTCCGCCCTCTTTTAACACATGAAGACCGAAAGAATCAATAGATGTACTCTTACCTGCTCCGGGAACACCGCTAATACCAATCCTTATGGAATTGCCGGTATAAGGCAGACATTTTTCAATTACCTCCTGAGCTATAACCTGATGTTCTGGTTTTAAACTTTCCACCAGAGTTACAGCCTGACTCAAAACGGTAATATCGCCTTTTACTATTCCTTCTACGTATTGAGAAACGGTCATTTGCGGGCGTCTGACCGGACGTCTCGCTTTAAAATAAGGATTGACGATCGAAGGCTGTTCAATCCCCTTATTGACCGTCAATCCTTTATATTCTTTACTATTTTCAGGATGTTCCATTAACGTGATGCCAAAGAACTGTTGTCCATAGACTGACGTGCATACATCATACCTACAGCATCCATAGTAACTGTTTTACCATTTGCCAATGTTACAGTACCATTTTCGTTGAAACGAAGCAATTCTGTTGCATTACCTTCTACAACTGCATTCCAGCTATTATTCTCCTGATTGTAAACCAATTCCATTGATTCTTCACCCTGCATAATCTGATAACCGTTCTCAGTTGATTTTACAAGATATTCACCATTTTCACCTTTGATAGTTCTGGTTTCACCTGCAGCTACAGGATTTGAACCTGTCCAGAATTCAATTGTATTGAAAACAACAACGTCAAGAGTCATAGTCAGACCATATACTACGTGACCACAAATCCAGAAGATTACATTGTTCACAAACTTATTACCAGAAATAGTTTCATTGAACTGATAAACACTCTTTGTCAGGTTAAAAGAACCCATACATGATGAGAAAAGAACTGAACCGCACAATACTGTTGCGATAGCCAATGATTTAAATTTCTTCATAGTTGTTAATTTTTTATTGATGAAACAAATTTTAATTTTCTTATAACAAAAGTATAGTAATCTGATTAGTTTCCATAATTTTTATCACAAAAATTCATAAAAAAGTTTTCAGTCTGCTTTTCTATGAACATAATGGAGAGCAATCCAGGAAACAAAGCCACCTAATAAATAAGCCACTGTCTGTGCGGTATGCAACACCAAAGCCAATGGTTTTGCATCTTCAACCGGAACGCCATAAATAACCAGCATACTTATTACTACCCAATGCCAGGGACCAGCTCCATTTGGCGTAGGGACAAGAACCGCCACACTGCCAGCAACAAAACAGACCAGTCCTGCTATTGCTCCAACAGATGCGGTTGATTCCAGGCTAAAGAATGCAAGATACATCTCCAGATAATAACAAACCCAAATTCCTAAAGAGTAAAATAGGAACAAAGGCAGATTATCTACTTTTTTCAATGACATAAATCCTGCCCACAGATCGGAAATAAACTTTCTTATCCAGTTAACAGGTTTAAACTTCACAAAAAGCCATACCAATACCACTACTGTCAATATTCCCAAAACCCAATAACAAGCAGCAGGAATATTCAGAGTAGAAGAGGCTGGTTCTGAGACCACATCTGCTGATACAGTTGAATTACCTGAGAATAGCTGCATAAAATACGGGAATTGCCATAAGACTGTAATCCCACATATAAGCATCAGTAAAACCATATCAACAAAGCGCTCTGCTAACAGTGTCCCCAGACCTTTACTAAATGGAACCGAATTATGTCTGTCCAGTATTGCACATCTGGATATTTCGCCAAAACGCGGAATAATAATATTTGCAGCATACCCGGTAAAGACTGTCAGAATACTATCTCTGTATGGTACCTTGTATCCTAACGGGGAAAGTATCAGGTTCCACCTGAGTCCTCTGAACAACGGACTCAACCAGCTAAAAACAACAGCAAAAAATATCCACCCCAGTTTTAAACGCTCAATATCGTACCAAAGTTTTGAAAAATCATAATCCCTGTATGTATATACAAGAACTACCGCCGAAATCAGTAACGGTAGTAACACCTTTACAGAATTTGAAAAAAACTTTTTCATCAGTATGCAATACTATCTTTAAGACTTTTTTTTACTTTTGCATCTGTTAGGCGTTAAATGCTAACAGATATTGCAAAGTTAATGATATTCCGAATATAAAACGGCACTTTATTAATTTTGCTTTAATATGGACTTAATTATCTCAATATGGACGACGTTGATGCAGACAGTAAGACCAAAAAAAGGCTTAGGCCAACACTTCTTGAGAGATTTAAAAATTGCTCAAGCAATAGCCGACACAGTTGATGCACGTGCCGGCATACCAATATTGGAAATTGGTCCCGGAATGGGCGTTCTCACACAGTACCTTATCCCAAAAGACAGAAATCTTAAAGTAGTGGAACTAGACAGCGAATCGGTTGTTTATCTTAAGGAACACTACCCCACTCTTAATATAATTGAAGGTGATTTCCTCAAATTGAATCTAAAGGAACTTTTCAATGGCGAAGAGTTTGTTCTGACTGGTAACTATCCATATAACATATCGAGCCAGATTTTTTTTAAGATGCTTGATAATATGGATATCATACCATGTTGTACGGGCATGGTGCAACGCGAAGTTGCACAACGAATCTGTTCTGGTCCGGGCAGTAAAGCATACGGCATTTTAAGTGTGCTCATTCAGGCATGGTATGATACAGAATATCTGTTTACCGTGGATGAAAATGTATTTGACCCTCCTCCAAAGGTAAAAAGCGCGGTAATCAGATTAACAAGAAACAACAGAGAAGAACTGGGATGCAACCCTGTTCTTTTCAAAAGGATAGTGAAAACATCTTTCGGCTGGAGACGCAAAATGTTGAGAAACTCTCTTAAACAGGTTGTAGAAAAGGATACACCTCTTCCGGAGTGTAGTTTCTTGGATAAAAGACCTGAGCAACTATCAGTAGAAGACTTTATTCTTCTTACAAATCTGATAGACAAGAACAACAGGTAAGAGACTTTTTAGGCGGATTTACGAACCCGATTCATATCGGAACATATTCAGAGATTTATTATGGAGAAATATATTCTGGATAATATTATTGAAATTATAGATAAACAGGATGCAGCTTTGCTAAAGGATATGCTGTCTGAAATGCATCCTGCAGATATAGCAGAATTATGCGATGAATTAAGTATAGACGAAGCCAGATTTGTTTATCGCCAGTTAGATAATGAAACTGCTGCAGACGTACTCATCGAGATGGATGAAGATGCACGTAAGGAGCTTCTGGAAATTCTTCCATCAGAGACCATCGCAAAAAAGTTCATCGACTACATGGATACCGACGATGCCGTTGATATCATTCAAGAGATGGACGAAGAGAAGCAGGAAGAGGTTCTCTCACATATTGAAGACATAGAACAGGCCAGCGATATTGTTGACCTTCTGCAATACGATGAAAACACAGCCGGCGGTATGATGGGTACCGAGATGGTTATTGTGAATGAGAACATGAGTATGCCGGAATGTCTTACAGAGATGAGACTGCAGGCAGAGGACATGGATGAAATATACAACGTATATGTTGTTGACGACGAGGGCAGACTGAAGGGAGTCTTTCCTTTAAAGAAGATGATTACCAATCCATCGGTTTCAAAGGTTAAATATGTGATGGATGAAGACCTTATTACAACTAAAGTTGACACACCAATTGACGAAGTTGTTCAATTAATAGAAAAATATAATCTGGTAGCTGTACCCGTAATTGACAGCATAGGCCGTCTGCAAGGACAGATTACTGTAGATGATGTTATTGACGAATTGCGTGAACAGCAGGAACATGACTACCAGCTGGCATCAGGTATTACTGCCGACGTTGAAACTGCTGATAATGTATTCCGTCAGACCAGAGCCCGCATACCATGGCTACTTATTGGTATGATTGGAGGTATATGCAATTCAATGTTATTAGGTAATTTTGAAGGATCATTTGCTGCCCATCCCGAACTATTGCTGTTTATTCCACTTATTGGTGGTACAGGAGGTAACGTAGGCACCCAGTCATCAGCTCTTGTAGTACAGGGTCTGGCGAATGGTTCATTAGACACCAACAATATTACCAGACAGGTATTAAAAGAGTCATTGGTGGCATTAATCAATGCCTCTATTTTATCAATACTTGTATTAGGTTATAACCTAATCAGATTCGGTTATCTTGCACCTGTAACTTACGCAGTACCGATAAGTCTTTTTGTTTTGGTAATAATAGGAACTCTGTGGGGAACTCTACTACCACTATTATTTGAGAAAATCCATATTGATCCGGCTATTGCTACCGGCCCCTTTGTACAGATAACAAACGACCTGCTGGGTATAGCTATATATATAGGTGTAATTTCTTTCATGGTTTAACATCCTAAAAACCAAACTTTAAGAAGTTTTTTGGCTGTTTATTAGATATTGTTATTAAAAATGCTTTTATTTGCAACGTTAATCTGTTTGCCCATGTAAAAAGTAAACATTGCAACATGATGGCAAACGACAACCAAAATACTTATTTTATTAACCAATTATTAGCTTCTTACCGATTATGAATGAAGATTTGAATATTGAAGCCACTGCAAATGAAGAGAACAAAACAACTGTTGTCATGGAAACAATCACAGACCGCAATCAGGTTATAGCACGCTTACAAGAGATTGTCAACGATATAACCTTAGCCGGTAAAGCAGAGTTAGAGCATCTGAAACAAGGATTTTACAAATTGCTTCATTCAGAACAGGAGGCAAAAAAAGCAAAGTTTCTGGCAGATGGAGGAAAAGCAGAAGATTATACTCCGGAAACAGATGAACTGGAAGTTTTGTATAAGAAACTTGTAAAGATTATCAAAGAGAAGAGAGCTGCACAATTAGAAGCTCTGGAGATAATCAAAAAAGAGAACCTGAAGAAAAAATATGAGCTTCTTGACAGATTTAATGCTCTCATTGAAAAGGCAGCAACTGAAGGTGTGCCTTTTAATGAGGTAAAATCCATTCAGAAAGAATGGAAGGAGATAAAAGAGATTCCGGAAGAGAAGGTAAATGAATTATGGAAGAGCTATCAGCAGTGTTCTGAAAGGTTCTATGATATCCAGAAATTAAACAACGAATTCAGGGAGTACGATTTCAAGAAGAATCTTGAGATCAAACTTGCCATTTGTGAAGAAGCTGAAAAACTTGCTGAAGCCAAAGATATTGTTGCAGCATTCCGCAAGCTGCAGAAATTGCATATTGAATTCCGCGAAACAGGTCCTATTGCGAAAGAACTGCGCGAAGAGATCTGGACAAGATTCAAAACTGCATCGACAACTATAAATCGACGCCATCAGCAACATTTTGAACAACTTAAGCAAACTGAACAAGAGCACCTTGATCAGAAAGTTGTAATATGCGAAATTTTGGAAAGCATTGATTATAGCTCAATGAAACATTTCCAGGACTGGAACGACAAAACCGCTGAAGTTCAGACACTTCAAAAGAAATGGAGAGAGATAGGTTTTGCACCTCAGAAACAAAACAAAAAGATATTCGACAGATATAAAGAAGCCTGCGATAAATTCTTTAATCTTAAATCAGAGTTCTTCAAACAGACAAAAAATGACATGGGTGAAAACTTTGAAAAGAAGACTGCACTATGTAAAGAAGTTGAAGAACTTTGCAACACTACTGATTGGAAAAATGCAAGTACAAGACTAAATGCCATACATAAAGAGTGGCGCGAAATAGGTCCTACACACAAAAAGCACTCCAATCAGGTATGGGAAAGATTTACTGAGGCATGTTGCAATTTCTATAAAGCCAGAGAAAATGGTTCTTCAATAAAGTCGGAAGAGCACGAAAATCTGTTTAGAAAAAAGGCTATCCTTGCCAAACTAAAATCGTTCAATCCTGCAAAAATGACAGAGGATATGAAAGAGACAGTTCAGGCACTCATAGACGAATGGAACAATATTGGTCATGTACCATTCAGAGTAAAGGATAAACTTACAAGCGAATTCGATTCTCTGTTTGCAGCACTTTCAGAAAAGTTGGAAATCCACAAAAAGAACCGCAAACAAATTCAGCGTTCCAACCGTACATTCAAAGAGCAACCTACCAACATGAAGGAGAAGCTAATGCGTCAGTACGAAAACCTGAAAAATGAAATTCAAACTTATGAAAACAATTTAGCAGCCATATCAACCAAGAGTGGCAACAGCTTTATTGACGGCATTCTTAATAATATTGAAATTCTTAAGAAGGAAGCTGAAGATATTCTTAACAAAGTAAGAGATCTGGAAATCAACGAGGAACAGGAATAAAAAAAGAGCCGTTAAAAAACGGCTCT
Organism: Bacteroidaceae bacterium; assembly: GCA_045660365.1. Taxonomy (GTDB): domain Bacteria; phylum Bacteroidota; class Bacteroidia; order Bacteroidales; family Bacteroidaceae; genus Colenecus. The sequence goes on along the minus strand of JAZRDQ010000020.1, from coordinate 135,307 downwards.
TTTTTTTGCTGGGCTACCCGGACTCGAACCAGGAAAGGCAGGACCAGAATCTGCAGTGTTACCATTACACCATAGCCCAAAGCATTTTTGCGGTGCAAAGATAGTCATTTTTTTACATTCACAAATCATTCCTGCTTTTTTTTCTGATTTTTATTGAAAAATATCCTCTTCAAACCTTAAAAAGCTAAAACAAAACATTCAAAACCACAAAAAAGTAAAAGAATTGTTGCAGAGTGCACTATTGTTGAAGAAAATAGGCTAATTTTGTATCATTGAATTTATATATACACTAATGAGCAAAAGGGAAAGTATAATAGACAGCATTATTGAAGGTATCCAGGATAGAAAGGGTGAAAGCATAACTATTGCCGACCTATCTCCTATTGAGGATACTATTTGTAAATATTTTGTTATCTGCCAGGGCGGCACACCTAATCAGGTGTTAGCAATAACGGACTCCATAAGAGAGAGTGTACGCATTAATGAAGGACGCAAACCTGATTTTATAGATGGCACTTCGTACGCACACTGGGTTGCTATGGATTATGGAGAAGTAATGGTTCATATTTTTACCCCAGAATTAAGAACATATTACGATTTGGAACATTTGTGGGCAGATGCAAAACTTGAGGAAATACCGGACCTGGATTAATATATGAGTAACAAAAATAACAATAAAAAGAAATCCACATTCAACATATCGTGGATCTACATACTACTGTTTATAGGCTTTGGCTATATCATCATGAACGGCAATGAGGAAGGGATGATGGGCAAAGCCAACTACTCAGAATTCAAAGAGTACGTTAAAAAAGGGTACGCTGAAAGGATTGTTATCTATTCTAATGCGCACTCATTAGAATTGTACATTCATCCGGATTCTGCAAAATACATATTTGGAGATAAAATTGCCAGCACCCAATTAACATCACCTATGGTAACGGTTGGTGTTGGATCATTGGACAATCTTCAACTATTTATAGACGAAGCAGAAACCAATGGCGATTTTATTGGAACAATAGAATACAAAGAGAAATCAAATACATTTGGTGATGTTTTCTGGAGCCTGGTACCTTTTATCCTGCTGGTAGCCATCTGGTTCTTCATGATCAGAAGAATGAGTGGTGGCGCTGGAGGTGGTGCCGGAGGCGGAGTTTTCAGTGTAGGTAAATCAAAAGCCAAACTGTTTGAGAAAGGTCAGGCCAACAGAGTCATGTTCAAAGATGTTGCCGGACAGGACGAAGCCAAGGAAGAGGTTCAGGAAATAGTGGAATTTCTGAAGAATCCAAAGAAATACACTGACCTTGGTGGTAAAATTCCTAAAGGTGCACTACTTGTAGGCCCTCCGGGAACAGGTAAGACTTTATTAGCCAAAGCTGTGGCAGGTGAAGCTGATGTTCCATTCTTTTCACTCTCAGGTTCTGACTTTGTAGAGATGTTTGTAGGTGTAGGTGCATCACGTGTAAGAGACCTGTTCCATCAAGCAAAGGAAAAATCGCCATGTATAATTTTCATAGATGAAATTGATGCAATAGGCAGAGCTCGCGGAAAGAATCCTGCAATGGGCGGTAACGATGAAAGAGAAAACACTCTGAACCAGCTTCTTACAGAAATGGATGGTTTCGGTACCAATAGCGGTGTTATTATTCTGGCAGCAACAAACAGAGTTGATATTCTGGACAAAGCTCTGTTGCGAGCAGGCCGTTTTGACAGACAGATACATCTGGATCTGCCAAATTTGAATGAACGTATAGAAGTGTTCAATGTACATCTTCGTAATCTAAAGCTGAACAAGGATGTAGATGTAGAATTCCTTGCAAGACAAACACCAGGTTTTTCCGGAGCAGACATTGCAAATGTTTGTAACGAAGCTGCACTGATTGCGGCAAGACACGATAAGAAATCAGTAGAAAAGGCTGATTTTCTTTCTGCAGTGGACAGAATTATTGGAGGTCTGGAAAAGAAGACCAAGGTTCTTACTGCAGATGAAAAAAGAGCAATTGCTCTTCACGAATCAGGGCACGCCACTCTATCATGGTTCCTGGAACATGCAAATCCGCTGGTAAAAGTTACCATTGTACCAAGAGGAAGAGCACTGGGTGCAGCCTGGTATTTGCCGGAGGAGCGTCAGATTACAACCAAAGAACAACTTCTGGACGAAATGTGTGCAACATTAGGCGGACGTGCTGCAGAAGAGCTGTTCATAGGTCATATATCTACAGGTGCTATGAACGACTTGGAACGTGTAACCAAGCAGGCATACGGCATGATAGCATACGCAGGTATGAGTGAAAAACTTGCCAATTTGTGTTATTATAGCAGCCGAGACGAGTATGCTTTCCAGAAACCATACAGCGACAAAACAGCTGAGCTAATTGATTCTGAAGTTAAAGCTATGATTGCCGAACAATATGAAAGGGGTAAGCAGATTCTTTTAGAGCATAAGGATGGCCACCACGAACTGGCACAACTCCTATTGGAGAAAGAGGTTATTTTTGCTGAGGATGTAGAAAGAATTTTTGGCAAACGCCCATGGGCATCAAGAAGCGAAGAAATTTTAGACAATGAGAACAATCAAAAAATAGAATAGTGGAATTTATCAAGAGAAGTATAACCGGCATATTATACGTAGCAGCAATTGTTGCAGGTATAGTTTTAGGAGGCAATTGGATGTATTGGCTATTTGCTGTTTGTGCAGTTTTAGTTACAATAGAGTTTGTAACGCTTATAAACAAGCAGAAGGAGTGCAATGCATCCTGGTTCTGGGCTGCCACACTCTCTTTCTTCTTCTATTCCGGAATAACCACATTCTTAACCGGAGTTTCATCGGTACCTGCAAATCCGGTAAGATTGTTCCTGCCATTTATCATTTATCTGGTATTGACCATAATATGGGAACTTTACAAACCTAATAGGAACCATATTTTAAATCTTAGTATTGCAATATTTCCGGTTATCTATATAGCAATGCCATTCGGACTATTAAACGGATTGGGTCATATTATAGGAACTAATCAATCAATATGGCTGCTGCCGCTTGCCTTTTTCATTTTTATATGGACTAATGATGTTGGAGCATACTGCGTTGGTTGCACAATAGGAAGACATCGTTTGTTTGAAAGAATCTCTCCAAAGAAAAGTTGGGAAGGCTCTATTGGTGGCGCAGTTGTCACAATTGCTGCAGCTATAGTAATCTGGAATTTCTTCCCTATTTTCAATATGTGGATCTGGATTGGAATGGCCATTACCACAGTAGTATTCGGCACATTTGGAGATTTAGCTGAATCACTGATAAAAAGAGAATTAGGTGTAAAGGATTCCGGCAAAATATTACCAGGACATGGTGGCCTGTTAGACCGTTTTGACAGCACTCTGTTAGCTGCGCCTATGGTATATGCCTATATCTACTACGCAAGTTCAGCTACTTTATAAACAGCCTATTTATTAAGAGATTCAAATATCTTTGCTGCCGCCCTTTCTGAAGCTCCGGCATCGCCAAGAGTTTCCGACATTTTCTCATAACCATCAAGCTGCGCCTGACGCTCTGCGGTATCGGACAATAACGGCAACAGATATTTCCTGATGGATTTCACATTCATTCCATCTGCAACAAGTTCCGGTACAAGTTCCCTATCTGCTATCAGATTTACAAGCGAGATATATTTAACCTTTATGAAAAACGGGCGAAGTTTTGATACTATCCACCCTAAAGGCATCCTGTAGCAAACTATCTGAGGCACTTTAAACAGTGCAGTTTCAAGTGTTGCCGTACCCGATGTTACCATTGCGGCATAAGCCCTGTTCAAAACATCATAGGTTTTACCGTAAACAATCTCCACATTGGAATTTCTGATGTATTCTGTATAAAAATCGGGCGATATTCCCGGAGCAGCAGCAAGAATTGGCTTTATACCATCTATCCCTTTAATGGATTCAAGCATTACAGGCAGATTTCTACTGATTTCCTGTTTTCTGCTTCCAGCTAAAAGCGCCAATACCTTACCTTTCTCTTCTGTAGCAGAATTCCCATTATCCTGAGCCGCTTTATATTCAGAAACAGCATCTACACAAGGATTTCCAACATAATCGATAGCGTAATTGTGTTTTGCAAAATAATCTATTTCAAACGGAAGTATGGAGAAGAGTTTATCCACATCACGCTTTATGTTCTTTATTCTGTAACTCTTCCATGCCCACAATTTTGGAGATATGTAATAATAGACCGGAATATTAAGCTGATGTTTAACTCTTTTTGCTATAGAAAGATTAAAACCCGGATAATCCACTAAGATAACAGCATCGGGTTTCCATTCTGAGATATCGTTAAAACAATATTTTGCTCCATTCAGAATAGTACGAAGATGAGTCAATACAGGCCATATTCCCATATAGGCCAACTGTTTATAATGTTTTACAAGAGTACCGCCTACGGCCTGCATCATATCGCCACCAAAAAAACGGAATTCCGCATTATCATCTTTTCTTGATATGGCTTTCATCAAATTCGAGGCATGCAGATCTCCGGATGCCTCACCGGCTACCAAATAATATTTCATTCTTCATTGTTTGGGTGTAAAGTTAGCATTATTATTCGGGTAGAGAATGATTTAAATAGAAAAAATAAGCAAGCTTATTTTGTACTCCGCTCTGTTTGCAGTAACTTTACATTCTAAAATGAAGAATATGGGAAAAATCATAGCTTTGGCAAATCAAAAAGGTGGAGTAGGCAAAACTACTACCACTATAAATCTGGCTGCTTCACTGGCCACATTCGAAAAGAAGGTGTTAGTTATTGACGCAGATCCACAGGCGAACGCATCATCAGGTTTAGGTATAGACATTCAGAATATCGAGAAATCTATCTATGAATCCCTTATAGGCACATGTAAAGCAGAGGATGCAATACAACATTCCTGTGTAGAGGGTCTGGACGTTATACCTTCACATATTGACCTGGTAGGAGCCGAGCTGGAAATGATGAATATGGAGAACAGAGAGATGGTTATGAAAGAGGCATTGGCTCCTTTAAAATCCCTATATGACTATATTTTCATTGACTGTTCACCTTCCTTGGGTATTATAACAGTCAATTCACTCACTGCTGCAGATTCAATCATAATACCTGTACAGTGCGAATATTTTGCATTGGAAGGTATTAGCAAACTACTGAATACCATCAAAATAATAAAGACGAAACTTAATCCAGGATTAGACATAGAGGGTTTCTTACTCACTATGTATGACTCCAGACTACGTTTAAGCAATCAGATTAAAGAAGAAATTAAAAAGCATTTTCAGGAACTGGTATTTGAAACTATAATCTCCAGAAACATCAGGCTCAGCGAAGCGCCAAGTTATGGAGTGCCAGCCATAATGTACGATGCTGATTCGAAAGGTGCTCAGAACTATCTTGCATTGGCACAGGAATTAATAAGTAAAAACAGTTAAGAAATATGGCAATAAAAAAATCACCTTTAGGCAGAGGTTTAGGAGCATTAATCCCTACAGATTTCACAAAAGCCGAGGGGTCTTCTTCTATTAGCGAAGTACCTCTTAATCAGATATACCCAAACCCAGACCAGCCACGTAGAGAGTTTGATGAAGAACGACTGACTGAACTGGCCGATTCGATACGAGAGATTGGCATAATTCAGCCTATTACGCTACGTAAAATAAAAGAAAATGAGTATCAGATTATAGCTGGAGAGCGCCGCTACAGAGCAGCTACGATAGCAAATCTGGAAACAATTCCTGCTTATATCCGTACCGCTGACGATGAAAATGTTATGGAAATGGCACTCATTGAGAATATTCAGCGTGAAGATCTTAATGCTATGGAAGTTGCATTAGCCTGCCAGAACTTAATAGAAGTTTATAATATGACACAGGAACAGTTGAGCACACGAATTGGTAAAAAACGTGCCACTATTTCTAACTATATACGCCTGTTGAAATTGCCTGCTGAAATCCAGGTAGCACTTAAGGACAAAATTATAGATATGGGACATGCAAGAGCTTTACTTGCTATTGAAGACCCAATAAAGCAGCTTACCCTCTTTCATGAACTGAAAAAGTTCGGCTACTCCGTCAGAAAAGTAGAAGAACGTGCAGGTCAGATTAACGCTGAAGAAGAAACTGCAAAAAAAAGGACAAGTGCCAGAAAATCAATAGATCTTAAACTAACCAATATCCTGGGTGCATCGGTTTGTGTAAAATGCAACGATAAGGGTAAGGGAAACATTACCATACCTTTCAAGAACCAAACAGAGCTAAACAGAATTATTGAACTGATAGAAACCATTAAAAAATAATGGCTAAGATAAGTATTAGACACATAATCATAGTTATTGCATTTATCGGATTTGCTATATCTGTAAATGCACAAGACGTACAGATTCTGAATGACAGCATCAGAGTAGCAAAAGTGGATAGTATATTCTCCACTCTGAACGATTCTACAAGATGGAATAGAGAGATGGAATTTGTCAGAAACCTGGATTTTACTACAGACACAGATTCATCTATGTTTTTACCATCCTTTTCTGATATCAAAGAAGAGCGTATCAAATGGAAACAAAAAGATAGTCTGATTATTGCAAATCTTGAGATTACAAATCAAAACTGGATACCTGATCCAAAAAAAGCGACATGGCTGGCTTTGGCTATTCCCGGCGGCGGACAGATTTACAATAAGAAATATTGGAAACTACCTATTGTTTACGGCGGATTTATAGGTTGTGTATATGCACTCTCATGGAACGGTCAGATGTTAAGAGATTATTCCAACGCATATATCGATATTATGGATAGTGATCCAAACACCAAGAGTTACGAAGACTTGTTGCCACCAAATTTCGATATTGATTCTAATATGAACTGGCTGAAGGATGTTATAAAAAATAGGAAGAACAAATACAGACGTTACAGAGATATGAGTATTTTTGCCTTTGCTGGGGTATATTTAGTATCGGTGATAGATGCTTACGTTGATGCAGAGCTCTCTCATTTTGATGTATCATCTGACATAAGCATGAACCTATCGCCAAGTATATCAATAGATAAAGGATATAGAAACGTAGGTTTTAATCTAGCATTCAACTTCTAAACGTACACACACTTATGAGTATATTAAAGAGTTGCTTTTCACTTATTACCATTTTACTTATAACAACTACCGTTAAGGCACAATCGGATAGTATTGCAACACCCGATAGTACTTTGACCATAGTTGCAGACACCACTATTAACCTGCCGGAAAGTTTTTATATAGGATTAGATAGTTTGCTGAATGATTGGTATGCACGCCAGTATCTGATTTATGACTCAACCTGCATTAGCGGGGCAGCTACAGTTAAGTTCAGTGACACAATTTATGCTGAAAGATTAAGCAGTCTGCCTACGATAGTTGAAATGCCATATAACTATCTGACACGTCAATACATTGACGCATATACGGGCAGAAACAAAGAGGTTATTTCCTACTGTCTCTCCATGATGAACTTCTATGAAGAGATCTTTGTCAATGCTCTTAACAAATATGGAGTTCCTGTAGAACTTAAATACCTGCCAATTATTGAATCGGCATTAAAACCAAAAGCTTATTCCAGAATGGGTGCAGCAGGCTTATGGCAGTTCATTTACAGCACAGGTCGTACATACGGACTGTATGTAAACAGCTTGGTAGATGACAGATACGATGTAGCTAAATGCAGTGAAGCTGCAGCCAAACATCTTAAGGATCTGTACGATATGTTTGGTGACTGGAGTTTAGCTATAGCTGCATATAACTGCGGACCAGGCAATGTCAGCAAGGCCATAACCAGATCTGGCGGTAAAAGAAATTTCTGGGATCTATACCCATATCTTCCTAATGAAACCAGAGGATATCTGCCAGCCTTTGTTGCTGTAAATTATGCTATGACATTCTACAAGGAGCATGGAATATGTGCAATGGCTACAACACAGCCAGAAATAACAGACACTTTACACATAAACAAGAATCTCCATTTTCAGCAGATAATGGACTTTTGCGGAATAGAAGAGGCTGAACTAAAAGCTCTGAACCCGCAGTACCTTACCGATGTAATTCCCGGTGCATACAAAACATACACCCTGCGACTACCTTTGGAACATATCCGACCAATTGTAGAAGCCGGTGATTCACTGTATGAACATAAAAAGGAGGTATTGTTCCCCAAAAGCAAACTTGCATATATTGATGATGATATGAAAAACCGTAACACCTACGTTGTACACCGTATTAAAGAGGGTGAAACACTCTCTTCAATTGCGGTTAAATATCATACATCAGTTAAGAATATTAAGAATTGGAATAACCTGAGCAGTGATAGAATTCGCGCAGGAAAGACTCTAAGAATTTATAATCGTTAATTTTTATCGGTATGAATGAAGAGAAACTATTTTCAGCAGACGAAGAGAGGTTGATAGACGAAGCTTTCAACCATCTTATAGATTGTTACCTACAGACCAAACATCGCAAGAAAGTTGAGATTATTACCAAAGCTTTCCAGTTTGCACGTCAGGCACATAAAGGTGTAAGACGCCATTCGGGTGAACCATACATTATGCACCCGCTCTCTGTAGCGCAGATAGTCTGCAGCGAAATAGGTCTGGGTTCTACTTCCATCTGTTCTGCTCTTCTGCATGATGTTGTAGAAGATACCGATTATACCATTGATGACATAAAGAATGTATTTGGTCCAAAAATTGCCCAGATTGTTGATGGACTGACAAAGATTGCCGGTGGTATTTTTGGAGACAAAGCATCGGCTCAGGCAGAAAATTTCAAGAAGCTTCTGCTTACCATGTCTGACGATATTCGTGTAATCCTTATCAAGATAGCAGACCGTCTGCACAACATGCGCACACTTGAGCACATGCTTCCACGCAAACAGTATAAGATTGCAGGCGAAACTCTCTACCTGTATGCACCATTGGCATACCGACTGGGATTAAACAAAATCAAATCAGAACTGGAGGATCTGAGTTTCCGATTTGAACACCCCAAAGAGTACAATGCAATAAAGGATAAACTGGCATTTTCAAGAGAGGAACTGAATAATGCCTACAAGGATTTTATCACTCCGATAAACAATAAACTCCAGCAAATGGGTATCCAGTATAGAATTATGGGACGTATAAAAACCCCATACTCTATATGGCGAAAAATGAATGCCCGTAATCTCACTTTTGAAGAAATTTACGATATTCTTGCAGTAAGAATCATTTATGAACCTCCTGTAGCAGAAGTTGAGCTAAGTGAATGTTTCAATATATATTTAATGCTGTCTGAGATATACAAGGCCCATCCTGACAGACTTAGGGACTGGGTTACACAGCCTAAGGCAAATGGATATCAAGCCTTGCACACCACATTGATGAGTAATAAAGGACAGTGGGTTGAAGTGCAGATCAGAAGTACCAGAATGGATGATATAGCCGAACAAGGTATTGCTGCACACTGGAAATACAAAGCCGGTACAGGATCATACGATGAAGATGAAAACGAACTTAACAAGTGGCTGGAGACCATTAAGGAGATTCTTGAAGATCCACAGCCAGACTCAATGGATTTTCTGGATACAATCAAGCTTAACCTGTATTCATCTGAAATCTTTGTATTTACACCAAAGGGAGAACTACGTATGATGCCACAAGGCAGTACTGTTCTTGATTTTGCATTTACCATACACACATATATGGGTACGCACTGTATAGGAGCTAAGGTAAATCAGAAGTTAGAATCAATTAACTACGAACTGAAGAGTGGTGATCAGGTTGAGATTATCACCTCTAAAAACAGCAAAGTTGAAGCAGATTGGTTGGATTTAGTAACAACCGCTAAAGCAAAAGGACAGATTAAAGCTATATTACGAAAAGAGGAACGAGAACATAGAAAATTCGGAGAAGCTATCTTTAACGAATTCCTCCGTAATGAAGATATAGATATCAACACCAACAAAATGGAAAAACTTTGTCAGTTCCATGATGTTGAAACAAAAGATGAATTGATGGTGGCCATAGGACAAAAAAGGGTAATCCTTGGCGATTCTGAAAAATCAATTCTGAAAGGTGAAAGCAACAGTTGGTATAATCGCTTTAAACTATCGTTCTCCACAAAAAAGAAAGAGAACAAAACTACAGCAGAGGCTGAAAAGAGTAGCAATAAAAAAGTTGATGTAAAGAAGACTTTGATTATTACAGACCAGGATCTGCACAACTACAAACTGGCAACTTGCTGTCACCCAGTTCCCGGCGACAGTGTGCTGGCTTTTGCTGAGGATGACGGTAGTATCACCATTCACCAGCGTAAATGTGAACATGCGAATAAGTTAAAATCGGCAATGGGTAATAAGATTTTAACTGTTGAATGGCATACCGAAAGCAGTCTCTTCCCTGTATCTATATATATGAAAGGTGTAGATAACATTGGAACCTTAGGTAAGGTTACGGAAGTTATTTCACAAAAGATGAATGCCAACATGAAAAAGTTGACATTAGAAACGAACGACGGACTGTTTGAAGGAACAATTATAGTATTGGTTCACAGCCTGGATGAATTAGAGGATATAAAGAAGGGATTGAAGAAAATCACCAATATTACAACGGTTTTCCGCAAGGAGGAGTAGAATCCAGTTCTGCACTTATATCAAGCAATTCGCTTCTGATAGCCTGCAATCTGGAAACAACATCATGCAGATTGACAGTTTTCTTTGGGTTCTCCTTTAGTCGGGTTTTAGCGCCACTTATAGTCAATCCCTGATCTTTTACAAGGAAAGAGATCAATTCCACAAGTTCAATATCCTTGACTGTATATTGACGTATTCCCTTTGAAGTTTTCTTTGGGGATAACTCCTTAAACTCCTTCTCCCAATAACGCAAAGTGGTTTCCGGTACTCCTACTTTATCGGAAACCTCCTTTATTGAATAGTACTTTTTCAGTTCTTTATTTGGATTATATGCCATAACTAAAATCAGTCAAATACCTTACCATGGTTTTCTGCCATCTGAATCATCTCTTCATATTGCTCTGCATCCAAATCCATAAAATAGTAGTTTACCGGATTAACATTCTTACCATCAACCAAAACTTCATAGTGCAGATGCGGACCAGTACTCTTACCTGTAGAACCTGCCTTTGCTATCTCTTCACCTCGGACAACCTTCTGACCCTGCTTTACAAGCATTTTGCTAAGGTGCGCATAACGCGTAACATATCCAAAGCCATGATCTATCTCTATAAGATTTCCATATGCCGTTTTCCATTTTGCATACTTTACTACTCCATCTGCAGTAGCATACACCGGAGTACCGGTATCGCATGCAAAGTCCATACCATAATGGAATTTTCTGACATGATATACAGGATCGGTACGATACCCATAACCTGAAGCTGTACGCTTTAAATCTTTATTTGAAACAGGCTGAATTGCAGGCATTGATTTTATCCTTTTCTCCTGTTCTCGTGTATATTCCACCACCTCATTAAAAGAACGTGTCTGAACATACAATTTTCGCTGTAACAAATCAATTTTCTGAGCAGTATTTATAATAAGTTCAGAATTGGGCATATTCATCAGTTCTTCATACCTGTTGGTTCCGTTATAACTAACCTGACGCAGAGATTCAGACAACGGTTCAGCCTCCAAAAGCACCCTGTAGAGATTATCATCACGCTGCTCAATATCGCTTAAAACCATTAAAGACTCATCCACTTTCTTGGAAAGCACCTTATACTGAGAAAGAAGCCTTGAATTCTCTTCAGCCAGTTCTATAGCCGAAGGGGTATTAATCAGGAAGAAGTATAGCAGAAAAAAAAACCCACCCAACAGGCACGAGAAGAATATTCTTGATAATAGAGTCAAGAACTTCTGACCTATAGTAGGATAGACCCTACGATATATCTTTCTTTGAGGATCGTACTGATAATATACTTTTCTCATCTTGTTATTAAGTACTTTCGTGCAAAAGTAGCAAAAAAATGTAGTATCTTTGCCACTTGTTAAACAATTTGCATATAAACCGATTATACTATATCATTATGATGACAGCAAAAGAGATTCGCGAATCTTATAAACAATTCTTCAAGAGTAAGGAACATCTGATTGTTCCTTCAGCTCCAATGGTAGTCAAAGATGACCCTACACTAATGTTTACAAACGCTGGTATGAACCAGTTTAAGGATATAATCCTGGGTAATGCACCAGCAAAGAGCAAGCGTGTCGCGGATTCACAAAAATGTCTTAGAGTTAGCGGTAAGCACAACGACCTGGAAGACGTAGGGCACGATACATATCACCACACAATGTTTGAAATGCTGGGTAACTGGTCATTCGGAGATTATTTCAAGAAAGAGGCTATCGAATGGGCATGGGAATACCTGGTAGATGTTCTTAAGATTGACCCAAAGAACCTCTATGCAACAGTATTTGAAGGTAGTGCAGAAGAGGGTTTGGAGCGTGATAACGAAGCTGCAGCTATTTGGGAAAAGTTCCTTCCAAAAGACCACATTCTGAACGGAAACAAACACGACAATTTCTGGGAAATGGGCGATACCGGTCCATGCGGACCATGTTCTGAGATTCATATTGATTCCAGATCAGATGAAGAGAAAGCAGCTATACCGGGTAATCAGCTTGTAAATAAAGATCACCCACAGGTGATTGAAATCTGGAACCTGGTATTTATGCAGTATAACAGAAAAGCAGACCATTCATTGGAGCCACTTCCTGCAAAGGTTATTGACACCGGTATGGGTTTTGAGCGTCTGGTACGCACATTGCAGGGTAAAACTTCCAACTATGACACCGATGTATTCCAGCCAATTATCAAGGCTATTGGTGAACTAACCGGACTTGAATATGGTAAAGATGAACAGATTGACATAGCTATGCGTGTTGTGGCAGACCATATCCGCACTATAGCATTCTCTATTACAGACGGTCAGCTACCTTCCAACGCAAAAGCCGGTTATGTAATTCGCAGAATACTACGCCGTGCAGTAAGATATGCATATACCTTCCTGAAGCAGAAAGAGGCTTTCCTTTACAAGCTGATTCCTACTTTGATTGACAACATGGGCGATGCATATCCTGAACTGAATGCACAAAAGACACTTATAGAGAAGGTTATCATAGAGGAAGAGGAATCATTCCTGCGTACCCTTGAAACCGGCATCAAGCTGTTAGACAAGGTTATTGCAGAGGCAAAAGCTGACAATACAACTGTAATCAATGGCAAAAGTGCCTTCACACTATACGACACATACGGATTCCCATTGGATTTGACAGAACTTATTCTTCGTGAAAACGGCATGAGTGCAAACATCGATGAATTCAATGCAGAGATGGAAAAGCAGAAAGCCCGTGCACGTAATGCAGCTGCTGTAGAAAACGGCGACTGGATAGTTCTTAAAGAGGGCGAAACAGAATTTGTAGGCTACGATTTCACAGAATTTGAAACATCTATCCTGCGTTACCGCTCTGTTAAACAGAAAAATGGCACAATCTGGCAGATAGTACTGGACAAGACTCCTTTCTACGCAGAGATGGGTGGTCAGGTAGGCGATACCGGTGTATTGGTAAGCGAATTTGAAACCATAGAGATTCTCGACACCAAAAAAGAGAATGGACTTGCACTGCATATTGCCAAAAAGATGCCTGAACATCTTGATGCACCTATGATGGCCTGCGTAGATACAGAGAAACGTCGTGCATGTGAAGCAAACCATACTGCAACACACCTGCTGGATGCTGCATTAAGAGAGGTTTTGGGTACACACGTAGAGCAGAAGGGTTCTTTGGTAACTCCTGACAGCCTGCGCTTTGACTTCTCACATTTCCAGAAAGTTACTGAAGAAGAGATACGCAGAGTAGAAGAGATTGTAAATGCTCAGATTCGCCAGAATATTCCTATGATAGAACATAGAGACACTCCATTAGAAGAGGCAAAGAAGATGGGCGCAATAGCTCTGTTCGGCGAGAAATATGGCGACAGAGTCCGCGTGGTTCAGTTTGGACAATCAATAGAGTTCTGCGGTGGTGTACACACATCATCAACAGGACGTATTGGTATGATTAAGATTATCAGCGAAAGTTCTATCGCTGCCGGTGTAAGAAGAATTGAAGCCATTACAGGTACTGCAGTAGAGCAGATGGTAGCTGAACTTCAGGATACAATCACAGCCATAAAGGCTATCCTTCCAGGAAATGCCATAACAGCTTCTATTCAGAAAGTCATTGACGAAAACAATGCTTTAAAGAAACAGATGGAGGAGTTCCAGAAAGAGAAGACTATTCAAATCAAAAAGGAACTGATAGAAAACATCAAGACTATCGGAGACAATAAGGTTATAAGTGCTGTGCTGGCTGTAAATGCAAATGTGGCAAGAGATTTGGCATTCCAGTTACGCGGAGAAATTACAGAGAAACTTATTGTTGTAATAGGCAGTGTTGATGCTGACAAACCTCTGTTAACAGTAAGCGTAAGTGATGATTTGACACAACAGTTCAACGCTGGCCAGTTGGTACGCGAAGCTGCAAAACTTATACAAGGTGGTGGCGGCGGACAGGCACACTATGCAACTGCCGGTGGTAAAAACAAGGATGGACTACAGCAGGCTGTAAATGCCATTATTGAAAAGTTATAATATCATATCCTGATAATAGAATAGCGACATCTTCTATCGGAGGATGTCGCTATTCTATTTGTTCATCAGGCCAGTTTACCAGATATACTTTTTGGGATGCTCTGGTCAATGCCGTATATAGCCATCTACCATATTCGGCATTACGTCCCTCTTCTGGTATATAACCCTGATCTACAAATACATTTTTCCATTGACCGCCTTGAGCCTTATGACATGTAACAGCATATGCGTATTTTACCTGCATTGCATTATAATACTGGTTCTCACGAAGTTGCTCCATCTTTTTTTTCTTGGATCGAATTGACTCGTAATCTTCCATCACATTCTTGAATAATTGTTCATTCTCAGCATGCGTTAAAGACGGAGATTCGCTATGAAGTGTATCCAGCATCAGAGTTACTTCCATCTCTACATCATCATAATCAGGAAAAGTCAGCAAAACATCAACATATCTGAAACCATAGAGTTTCCTGTTTCTTCGCACACGCTGAACTACTGCCACATCACCATTTGCTATAAATGTAGGATACTCCAGATATGAGTCTCTGTCTTCCGCCGCAAGATGTTCAGTCCAATAATAGTTATTTTTAACTATCATAAGATGCTCACCTCTGCTCAATTCATCCTCCCTGTCTAAAACCGTAGTTCTGATTCCATTGTTGTATATATTTGCCCGCTTATTTGAACGACAAAGAACAACCGTTTCATCTATACCATCATGTGAATAGCAATTAGCAATGGCCTCTATCAACTCAGTTCCCGAGATTTTAACTATATCGGCAAATCCTGACAATTTAAATTTGAAGTTACAATGTGGTAATGCAGATCTTAATTTGGTTGCATTAAACAGAATACCGGAATTGGTCATCTGTCGCATCACTCCACAAAGCGTAAACTCCTGCACATCCAGGTCATACTGTTTCAGAAACTCAGCAGAAAGTGCGGGACTTTCACTTTCGCCGACCGGAGGCAATTGCGCAGTATCACCTAAAAGCAGCAACGAGCATCTGGATCCAGAGTAGACATACTGAATCAGATCATCAAGCAGTCTGCCAGTGCCGAACAGATTTCCGGACAACCCCTGATTTGATATCATAGAAGCCTCGTCAACTATAAACAGAACATCTTCCGACATATTTGTATTTAGTTGAAACACATCGGTTTCCACTAAAGATTTCTGCCGATATATCTTTTTGTGAATTGTGTAGGCTGAATATCCTGAATATTGAGAAAACACCTTTGCTGCCCTGCCGGTGGGAGCCAGTAAAACCACCTTCTGTTTTAACTGTTTTAGTGTTTTGACAAGACTGCTTACTATTGTTGTCTTACCCGTTCCAGCATAACCTTTAAGCAAAAACAAGGAACGATTAGGGACGGCTGCTACGAAATGTGTCAACCTATCTATTAACTCTTCTTGCTCCCTTGTAGGGGCAAAAGGATAATTTTCGACTATTTTTTTAGATATTTTGGCTGTTATCATCTACTTAGAAGGCAAAATTTACAAAAATTAGTAGTGTTATACGGATATTTGTTATATTTTTGCGAGACGAAATTAATCAAATAATCATCATATAATGAAAAAAGTTATCAACATTCTTCTTACACTATGTGTAGTTGGGTTGGCTTACATCTTCTACGGAAGTATTATGGGCCCTATCAAATTTGATCGCGAGAAGACAATTAGAGATACCGAAGTCATTAACAGACTTATCGATATCCGTTCAGCACAGGTAGAATATCATGCACAGCACGGTGGATATTATACCGACAACTTTGATTCACTTATCGCATTTGTAAAAACAGGTCAACTTCCTGTTGTAAAGAAAGTAGGTGATTTGAATGACACACAGCTTGAAAATGGTTGGACAGAGTCAAAAGTTCTTAACCTTTACAAAGAGGCTAAGGAGGCTAAGAATAAAAGAGCCGCTAACGCAAAGTGGGACGAAGCTATCGAAGCTGGTTTTGTTACAAGAGCAGAAGATGGTACAATTGAGTATATCTTCAGCCGTGATACTGTTTGGGTAAGTCTTTACGACTCAATCTACAAAGGCAGAATCAATCCAGATTCATTGCGCTATGTTCCTTTCGGAAATGGTGCTCAGTTTGAAATGGAAGTTGGTCTTGATTCAACCAAGTCAGGTTCTTTCATGAGTCTGTTTGAAGCAAGAGTATTGTTCGATGTATATCTGGATGGTTTGAACGAACAGGAAATCATCAACTTGATTGATGAACGCGAACAGTTGGGCCGTTATCCTGGTATGAAGGTTGGTGATGCATTCAGCGGTAACAACAACGCAGGTAACTGGGAGTAATTATTTATTATAACATATTGAATCCACTTGCATCCAGCGGGTGGATTCTTTTTATACACAATTATAAGATGAGAGTAATAAGTGGCATATACAAGCATCGCAGATTTGATGTTCCAAGAACATTTAACGCACGTCCAACAACAGACTTCGCCAAAGAAAACCTGTTCAACATTCTTAACAACAGAATAGATTTTGAAGATGCAACAGCTCTTGACCTGTTTGCCGGAACAGGAAGCATAAGCCTTGAGCTTGTTTCAAGAGGATGCAGTAAGGTTATATCAGTAGAGAAAGAACAGGCCCACTATGCCTTTATTACGAAAGTGATGAATACAGTAGGCACTACATGTTGCCTGCCTATAAAGGGTGATGTATTCAAATACATAGACAAATGCACTACTAAATTTGATTTCATTTTTGCAGACCCTCCATATCAATTGGAGAACATCGCAGAAATTCCCAATCTGATATTTGAGAAAGGATTACTTAAAAGCGATGGTATCTTTGTGCTTGAACATGGCGAAAACAACAGGTTTGAAGATCATCCAAACTTTGTTGAGATGAGAAAGTACGGTTCAGTACACTTCTCATTCTTCCAATATATCTAAGCGGAATTACATTCTTCCGCCACCACCTGGCATACCGCCACCAAAACCGCCGCCACCGCCTGGACGACCACCACCAAAGTTACCACCTGGTCTGCCGCCGCCGTAGTTGCCACCTCTTTGCATCTGAGATGGAGCCTGACGTTCACCTCTGTTATCTCCCTGATTCTGGCGCATCTCCTGACGAGCCTGTCTGTTTCCAAAGACATTCAGGCGATATATAAAGTGAACCATGAAATAACTATTGATATTGTAGTTTCTGGAGTCAGTTCTGCCTGTTGCAGATACACTTCTGTTTACATTTGATTCATCGTTCAATATATCAAAGTATTCTACACGCAATGTACCTGAATTACCCTTAAAGAAACTCATTGATGCAGAAGCATTCCATATCAGGTCATCACGATTATATCCACCACTATAACCTCTGCGGCTGGACATATTTATATCGCTTGCCAGATGAACATTCTTCCATGGTAAAGTAGCATCTATACGACCACCATAGCTAAAGTTATAGGTGTCCATATTACCATCTTTTCTGACACTGTTCTCAGAATGGTTAAAGTTGATATTACCATTCAGACTAAATTCCAACCAGTCATCACGATATGTAACTGATGCTCTTTCGCCTCCGGAAAGTGTTCTGGTTGTACTTAGTACAGCTGCACCACCGGTACCTGCCGATTCGTTATAGTTACCTATACTACCTGTTCTCATATATGCCTCCTGATGACGGTACTGCATATTTGTAGTTGATGACATTCTGTACTTGGTGTTCTTAAATGTCTTCTGATATGAGAAGTTACCGCTGGTATTCCAGTTTGTCCAGAAACCATCCATATTCATAGGCTGTGTCATAGAGACACCTGTTTCAGGATCATAGTCGGTCTTGTTTGATATACTGCGCAAGGTGTTTCCTATTGACACATTGGCATTGAATGTCTGTCTGGTCTCTTCTATATAGTTTTGGAACTCCAGACTCATAGTATTGTTCAAAGTAGGCAACAGGCCAGGGTTACCCTTTGAGATATTCAGAGGATTACTATCGTCTGTAATATCCATCATCTGTTCCATTGAAGGCTGGCTGGTTCTGGAGTTCAGATTTATTCTCAAGCTCTTCTGTCTGGTCCAGCGATATCTGAAGCTCATGCTTGGAGTATAGTTCACAACTACTCGTGATGTATCACCTATTTCATATCCCATGTATTTGAAGTTATCCATACCGGTATATTGAGGCAGAATATTCAGACCCATCTGGAAATTCACCTTTTCGGTATTTCTGCGCAATGTCATTGATATGGTGTGGTTACGAGTTACATTAGTAGCCTGACGACTTAGTTCACTATTCAGATATTGCTGCAAATCTGACGGAACATACCAGTGTTCATCCCAATATTCATAATCGCCTGTTACAGGAAGTACATATGTCTGACGATTCTGTTCGCGGTTCTGAGCCTGTATCTGATAACTTAAGCTCAGGCTTGTTCTACCGGAGTCAAACGGCTCTGTCCACATAATTCTACCTGACATGCTACTATTATCGGTTGGATTTACATTATAGCGATTCATCACAGTATCTCTGTCATGTCTCTGATAATACTCCTGAACGGTAGCTGAACGGCTTATGCTTTCGCCACCATTCTTTGAGAAAGACATATCAATTGACAGATTTCGGCCATTACTGTTACGCTCTTTATTAAACTTCTTACTTATCTGGAAGTTGCCACTTATCTGGTTGCTGTTGTTATCATTGCTGTTTGCACTTGTCTGTGAGTTCACACCTATAGAATCTAACAGTGCCGGATCCAGGCTCATAAATTCATTCAGCACATCACGCATATCTGTTGCCTTATATGGATCGGTATTAAATGTTGCTGATTCACTACTTGAAGAGCTATTGCTTCTGCTTATTGAGAAACTTGGACGGAATACAATGGTAAGAGATGTATCGGGGCGCCATTCAAAACGTGCATCACCACTTACACTATTGCTTTCATTATTACTTCTTGAACGGTTGTTTCTGAAAGAAGACGATGTATATTCAGTTGTAAATGTCTCTGATTCCGATTCACTGAGAGAACGTGATGAAGATCCATTCCAACGGATATTACCGCCCACAACCAGAGGGAATTCATTTCTGCGGCGAGGATATGGTTCGCCTATATTCTTGGAGAAGTTCACACCTAGTTGTGTGCTCTGGTTTACTCCACCACCTCTACCGGAATTATTTGTGTTAGCATTCAGTGAGAACTGAGTGTTAGCCTGGAATCTGTTTAAAGTAAAACGTCCGGAATACAATGCCTTCAGCCACTCTCTGAAATCGTTTTCACCTACCGGATAGCCCAATGCCGCATCATAGTTGCTTAACCATCCTTTGTGCATATTCTTTTTCACACGAAGATCAAGTACGGTCTCCTCTTCACCATCTTCAACACCGGTAATTCTGGTAAAATCACTCTTTCTTCTATATGTTTTAATTCTGTCTATAATGTTTACAGGAATATTCTTCATAGCCATATTCTGATCGTTACCAAAATACTCCTGACCATCAACCAATATTCTTGTAACAGCCTGTCCGTTAACAGTTATGGTACCATTTTCATCAATCTCCACACCAGGCAATCTCTTAACGAGATCTTCCAGCACAGAGCCATCAGGAACCTTAAATGCATCAACATTGTACATAAGAGTATCATCTACAACCTGTGTGGGTGGCAGTGCCTCCTGAATAACTGCCTCACTCAACATAATGGCATCATCAGACATCTTAAAGACTCCCAGAGGTTTCTCTCTGTCATCTTTTACCACCTCCATATTTACCTCCTGCGTAGCATATCCCAAGTAAGAAAGACGCAAAAAATATTTTCCTTCGTTTAGTTTTTTAATGCTAAACCATCCACCATCGTCAGTGGTTACTCCATGTACAAAAACAGTATCGGGTAAAGAGAACAATTGTACAGCGACCTGCTGCATAACTTCATCTGTCTTTACATCTACAACCTTTCCCGAAACATTTGCCTTACCTGTCAATCTTTGCTGTTTCTCTACTTTATTATTGTTATTCTGTGCCGATATACCTGACACCAAAAGAAGTAAAATGGTTAGTAATTGAATCTTTTTTCTCATAATTGCATGCATTGTTACATTTTGATATAATTAGTTGAAAAAAGTTTAATCACCTTATATAGATATAGATTTAAAAATAAGCTAATTTGAAAAATAAAGATACACTCAAGGGTATTTTAGCATTTTTCATTAGCTTTACAACATGAAAAGTCATCAAAAAATTGGCCAGGCACTGCTATATTATGCAACTGAGCATAATATAGATCTAAATCAGCAGGAGGCTCAGGATTGGGGAGTTTTAATAGAATTATATCTGTCACATATCATTCTGGACACTCCATCTTCTGCTATCCGAGATTGGCAGTATCATTTAAAAGATCTTTACGGAGAGATAAAATTGAAGTGCAACTGGTACGAAGATATCTGGTTAAGGATCAAAGAGCAGGATCAGGATTACACAATACTAAGCATTCCAGATTCACATAGAGTTTACAGCTCACATCCTATTGAAAAGAGCATCATGTTTGAAGCGTTTGATTTCTGCAGAGAAGGTTTTTAGCCAAAATCTTGCATTTGTGTAAATCATTACATATTTTTGGATTTGTAAAATATCGGTATAAACAGTTTGATTTATGAAAAGACTATTACTAACATTTGCTACAGTTTTGATAACAATAGTAGCACAGGCACAGTTCTTTGGTTTTCCACAGACAGAGCGCAGAATAAAGCTCTATAGCGAACCTATTATAGGATTAGACAATCTATTTGTAGGTGACGAAGGTTTTGTAACTTTCGAGATAATAAATGACGACATACTGACATATCAGGGTCCTATCTACATTAGGATTTTTGAGCGTGGTCATAGCTATCAGGTACTGGCCTGTGAGCATATAAAGATGAAGCCAGGACGTATATACCGAATAACCACCACATTTCCAACAGACAGATTAGCACCATTTGTCAGATACGCAATAAGTTTTGAATATATTGAAGACAACCAGATAACCAGTATCGCGAACTATAAAGGAAATCGAGCTGAAAACTTCACATTAAGAGCAGCAGTGATTAACAGACCACCTGAAAAGTCTCCACACAAGGCAAAAGTGGTAGCCATTCCAAAGGAGAAGTACAAGCCTTTAAGCAGAGATCACTCAGACCCTGTAAGAATAAGAGAAAACCGCGATACTCCCCCAAACAGAGTTATGCCACCAACAAGCAATCGCAGGGAACCACTACCAAATAATCGTCCTGCAGATCGCAGACCCAATAACCAGGGACGCACCGGTACCAGATTATAACCGAATAAAAGTTGGCATATAATTTGTGCTTAAACCAAAAAGCGAGTAAATTTGCACTCGCTAAATACGGCACAAATAGTACGGGATGTAGCTCAGCCCGGTTAGAGTACGCGTCTGGGGGGCGTGTGGTCGCTGGTTCGAATCCAGTCATCCCGACAAACAACCAACAACGGTCATTGCAAAAAAGCAATGACCGTTTTCTATTGGATTAGACCGCGCAAGCTTGCTTGCAAGCGGGATAATACAATAGAAAACAGGTAAGGATTTTTAGAACCATCGAAGATGAGTGATAAAAAGACTTACAGTTGTTGGTTGTTTGTGTTCTCTAAAAGGGAACACCTGGATGCGCGAACGAAGTGAGCGAATCCAGTCAGAAACGAAGTTTGAAAGGATTTTCGAACGAAGTGAGCGAATCCAGTCAAAAACTATACATCATCAGATACTTACAATGTCAGAAAGGGCTACATTAACAGACGGTATCAGATTATCTTCATCAATCCGGAAAGACAACCTGTAGATATACCGTGTACTCATCTCCCACTCATCATTCAAAGACGAGATATCCTTAACCAATGTACCGGATATAACATTACCACCCTCAGATACCAGGTTGTACTTTATTTGTAAGGCTGTTTCCTTTAACTCCTGAGGAATCACTACCATTGCAGTTGCATAAGTAAGAGGGACATCTGTAAGCAACACGTTGTTATCACAATACTTTATAGTCTCAGTAGGATCATCCATGTTTCTACTCCATGATCCAGCAATTTCTGTCTGCACATAATTAAACTGAGCCGATAAGTCCACATTTATTATATCAATCTCGGTTACATATAAATCTGCACCTGAATTGGCATCTTCAAGTTCTAATACAAGTTCTATCTGTGATAACGCATGCTTAAAACGTATCGGAAGAACATTCGAGTGGCTGTTACCCACTACGTAAGCATACATCAAATCTGAATATTTATTTGTGACATCCACCTTGTAATTATTAATCTGAATACCTTTTCCCTTAAATCCAGGTATTTGCACACCAGATATTCCAGATGGATATAAAGCATAGAAACCTATTTTTCCTGAAAGGGGCCAGTAATAGTAATGATTATTTCTATTGCGCCAGGCATTCTGTTTTGAATTTAAAGCATCTGCAGTCCACTCCATTTTCAGTCCATTCATAAAGTTTGGATTAGATTCTGAATCAAATTCACAAAAAGTGCCATCACCGGAATAAAAGCCCCACACATCAAACGGTGACGCATTAGACAAAACTCCGTCATTTATGAGTGCTTTGGTAGAATTACCTGTCAAAGCAGTGAATCCGATCTCTGTATCCAGAGGGAGAAGACACTCACTCTGTACACAAGACGTGAACATCAGGCACAATATTGCCAGATACGCGAAAACAGTTCTCATAAGCATAACATTCTGATAAGCCAATTGCAAATATGGCTTTTTGCAAAGGATTGAAAAAATCATTACAAACGCAAATCATTTTTTGGTTATTTTGACTTTCTGTATCAAATATGATTGTTTTTATACACGTCCTGAACAAATTTATAAACCTAAAACTACGAACCTAATAATTAATGCTACTATTCAAGTGGTTTTCAGAGAATATCTTGCTAAAGAGTTTCATAATAACTACTTTTGTAAAAAGAAAACTAATCAATAGAATACGCAAATATGTACAAACCTTCCACATTACCCAATGATCGTATAGATGCAGCAGACGTGTTGCGCGGATTTGCCATAGGTGGCATCATTCTTATCCATTTTCTGGAACACATGAATTTCTATTCATTTCCCGAACTGACAAAGTTAGACGAAAACGTGTGGGACACCATATTCTTCCTGTTTGCAGGAAAGATGTATGCTATATTTGCAATGCTGTTTGGGCTGAGTTTCTTTATTCAACACGATAATCAGGCACAAAAAGGAAAAGATTTCCGCCCACGTTTTGTATGGAGAATGGTACTGCTTATGCTGTTCGGACTGCTCGACTTAATGTTCTATAATGGAGACATTCTGTTTATTTATGCTGTATGCGGTCTGCTAATTATTCCTTTTATAAGATGTAGCAATAAAGTTTTAAATTGGATTATCTTAATATTGATGATACAGCCTATAGAGGTTATCTATATAGTATTAGGACTTATAAACCCTGAAACAAGACCATTGAATTTAGGATCAGGCATACATTTTATGAACATGATGCCGGCACAAGCTAACGGTACTATATGGGATGTGGCATTAGTAGGTATAAAAGACGGACTGCCCTGTAACTTCTTATGGGCTATAGAAAACGGACGTTTCACACAGAACATCTATCTATTCCTGGTGGGTATAATGATAGGCAGAAGCAGATTGCTCTATAACGAAAATGACAATTACAAGAAATGGCAAAAGATAATGTTAATTACATTTATAGCCTTTGCCGTTTTTGCACCACTTGCAAAATTCCTGCCGGGATCAATTGATAACAGATGTGTATCAAATTCATTAGGAGTTATGCTTAATATGTGGAGAAATGTAGCAATGGCACTATTCTACGTAACAGGTATAACATGGTTGCTTCATCGCACCAAAAACGGCAAGAGGTTTATGGTACTGGCTCCATACGGTAAAATGAGTCTGACACACTACATAGGCCAGTCAGTAATTGGCGCTTTTATATTCTACGGATGGGGACTGGCACTTTTCAAAACCAGCGGTCACACCGAAAGTTTGTGTATGGCAATAGTGTTTGTAGCATTGCAAATTTTATTTAGCCACTGGTGGATGAAAAATCACAAAAGAGGTCCATTGGAAGGCATCTGGAATAAAGCAACTTGGATAGGAACTGACAAAAAGTAAAAGAAAGGATGAATATCTATTTAATATGCGGAATTATCCTGTTGGCTCTGGTTATAATGATGTCCATCGTCAACAAGGGAAAGCATCAGAATGGAGTGGTAATAGAGGATCATCACCACGATGATGACAGTTCAGAGTGCTGCGGCAAACATGACGTATGCGAAAAACAGCGTTTGGTGGATGCCAAACTGAACGGAGCTCACTATTTTGAGGACGAAGACCTGGACAAATACAAAGGTATTGAGGCCAGTCAATATACAGATACAGATATAGAAGAGTTTCGTTACGTAATGTACACTATGCAACCTGAAGAGGTTATGGAGTGGCTGGAATCACTCAATGCCAGAGAAATTGAGTTACCAAACGAACTTAAGGAAGAGGCTTTTGCAATAATCAACGAAAGTAAATAGACCGATGCAAAGAGGTAGAACACTGACATTACTCTATTTTGTCATAATCATAATGATAATGACAGCCTGTTCTACATCCAAAAATACTGCCGGATCCAGATTCTATCAATCAATGATAACAAAATACAACGTTTATCATAATGGATACGAAGCATACAAGCAGGGTTATGAAGCACAGGAAAAAGCTGTAAATGACAACTATCTTGAAATTCTTGACCTATATCCTGTAAGTGATGAAAAAGTATGGAAAACCGGCACATCCAACTTTGACTTGGCAATAGAAAAAGCGCAGAAGGGCATCAAGCTACACTCCATTACCGTTAAACCCAAACGCAAACCAGGAAAACAGTTAACAGAAAAAGAGGAAGAGTGGCAAAACAAGAATGAATACAATCCATTTCTGTGGAATGCGTGGATGCTTCTGGCAGATGCACAGATGCAGAAAGGAGAATTCATAGAGGCTGCCAGTACATACACATATATTTCAAACCTCTATTTTGATGAACCTGATATTGTTGCTGAGGCTCTGATGAAGATGGCACAGTGCTATTCAGAACTGGGGTGGAACTACGAATCGGACGAACTATTTGACCGTCTGGACAGCATCCCTGCAAAGATGAAAAAGGAGTACGCAGCCAGAAAAGCATCACACCTGTTACAACAGGGCAGATACAAAGAGAGTATCCCTCTGCTGGAAGAGGCAATAGACCGTAGTGGAGTAAGCAGAATTCAGCGAATAAGAGAAAAATACCTTTTGGCACAACTATACAAATCCACAGGAAGAAACGAAGATGCGTATCATGCCTTTCAGAAGGTTCTGAATATGAATCCGCCATACATTATTGAATTTTACGCAAGGATTCAGCAGACTGAGACCATGAACCTGAGCAATAGCAAACAGATGCTGAAAAAACTCAGGAAAATGGAGCGAGACCTGAACAACAAAGACTATCTGGACCAGATATATTATGCTATAGGAAACATCCATTTATCTCAGAAAGATACGCTTACAGCAATATCAAATTATGAGACCGGATTAGAAAAAAGCACAAAAAAAAGTCCGGAAAAGGGTGTTTTATTACTTACAATGGCCAATCTGTATTGGGATATGACCGATTATGCCAATGCAGGCAGGTGTTATTCTGAAGCTATAGGCTTGATAGACAAGGAACACAGAGAATACAACACAGTAAAACTGCGTTCTGAAGTTCTGGATGAACTAACCATACATATAGAAAATATTCAGTTGCAGGACAGCTTGCAACATCTGGCCACACTCCCAACTACCGAAGTGGATGCAATTATTGCCAACCTTATAGAGAAAGCGAAGATTGAAGAAGAGGCAAGAAAAAAGGCAGAAGAGGAGGCTTTGGCCAATGGAGAAGAGATAGCCGAAGGAAGACTGGGTACATCTGATTCAAACAATAGCAATGACTGGTATTTTTACAATACTACATTGGTTCAGAATGGTAAAAAAGGATTTATACAGCAATGGGGCAACAGAAAGCTTGAAGATAACTGGCGCAGATCCAACAAGACAGTTCTTGCAGATTCTGATAATGATACAGATCAAAACATTGCTATTGACAGTCTGCTTACCGATACACTAAATACATTAGCAGACACTATTGCCATAACATTTAATAATGATCCATTCTCAAAAGAGTATTATCTGCAGAATATACCTTATACAGAAGAACAGTTACAGGAATCGGACAGAATAATAACTGATGCGCTACTGAATGCCGGTATTGTGTATAAGGACAGGCTATCCGAATATGAAATGGCCGAACAGTCATTCAACAGGATTATAGACAGCTATCCTGATGCAGAAGAGGCTCCCGATGCCTATTATCAACTATATCTGATGTACTCGTTATGGAAAAAAGATGCAGATGCAGATTCGTGCAGGAACCAGATGCAGAGACTGTTTCCAAACAATCCGCTAACAATCACCATCTGCGATCCAGATTTTGAGGAGAATGCAAAATATGGAAAGCACCGTGAAGACTCATTATATGCAGAGACCTATCAAGCATATCAGGAGGGTAACTATGTTCTGGTAAAAAGCAACTGCGAACTATCTGCACAGAAATACCCATTAGGGGCTCACAGAGCAAAATTCCTTTTCCTGGAGGCATCTGTAAAGTTGGCAGAAGATAATTTGACAGAGTTCCTTACGCTATTAAAAGAGATTGTAGCTGAGTACCCGGAAAATGAGATAAGCCAGTTAGCCGGACTAATAGCACAAGGTATGCAAGAGGGTAAAATTCTGCAAACATCTTCACTTAACAGTATATGGGATGTCAGACAAATAAAAGATGAAACATCTGCATTGCCTGACAGTCTTAGACCTGAGTTTAATGGTGAAAGGTATCAGCCATACATATTCCTGCTGGCATACCCTGCTGATTCGCTGAATGAAAATCATCTCTTATATGAAGTTGCAAAATTTAATTTCACCAACTTCATGGTTCGAAACTTTGAAATATCCTTCACAGAACAGCAAGGTATTGGCATGATGAAAATAAAAGAGTTCCTGAGCTATGATGAAGCATATTTCTACAAACAGAGTCTATACTCCAATAGTGAACTTGCAGAAAAATTAAGTGGCATAAAGGCGTTTATCATAACTGAAGAAAATCTGGAGCTATTGTTCAAATTCTATAGCTTTAACGAATATCAGGAATTCTATAACAAGCAATTCCTAAGCATTCCTGAGTTTGAGATTGATGGTGTATCACTTTTTGAAGAATACTATGAATATGAATAAAAACGGGGTATTACTTTGGGTGGACGACGAGATTGACCTTCTTAAAGCCCACATCTTGTTCCTGGAGAACAAGGGCTACAGAGTTGACACCGTAACTAATGGTCCGGATGCGATAGAACAATGTCGCAGGATTAGCTACGATTTAGTTCTTTTGGATGAACACATGGTAGGTATGAGTGGTCTGGAAACATTAGGATATATCAAGGAGATTGATCCGAACATTCCTATTGTAATGGTAACCAAAAGCGAAGAAGAAAATATCATGGAACAGGCAATCGGTGCCAAGATTGCTGACTATCTTATTAAACCTGTACACCCTAACCAGATACTTCTGTCACTGAAAAAAAACATTCACAAGAAAGAGATTGTTACTGCTACCACCAATATGGGTTATCAGCAGAATTTCGGAAAAATCAGTATGCAGATAAACGATTCGCTTACAAGCGATGACTGGATTGAATTATACAAGCAACTGGTATACTGGGAACTGGAACTTCACGATGCAGACAGCAATATGCATGACATGCTCTACATGCAGAAAAATGAAGCTAACGCTGCTTTTACCAAGTTTATTAAGCGCAACTATATGCGTTGGATGATAAACAGAGAAGAGAGCCCGGTTATGAGCCCTGACCTGTTCAAAAAGCATATCTTCCCTACCCTGGACAATGGTGAAAAGATTTTTCTGATTGTATTGGACAATTTCCGTTACGATCAGTGGAAAGTGCTATCAAGTGAACTTGCCGACATGTTTTCATTCGATGAAAGCCTGTACTACAGCATACTCCCTACAGCTACAGCATATTCACGCAATGCCATCTTTTCGGGACTAATGCCTGACAAGATAGAGAAGATGTTTCCTGAACTTTGGGTGGACGAAGATTCAGAAGAGGGCAAAAATGTAAATGAAGCTCCCCTGATACAAACTCACTTTGAAAGATACCGCAGACATCATAGTTTCTCATACAATAAACTTAACAACTCAAATGCATGTGATAAACTGCTATCACAATTCAACAATCTTTTAAATAACGATCTGAATGTAATAGTTGTAAATTTCATAGATATACTATCACATGCAAAGACCGACTCCAAAATGGTAAAGGAACTTGCGTCTGACGAGGCTGCATACAGAAGCCTTATTCTGTCATGGTTCAGACACTCTTCTGTTAGAGAGCTATTTATAAAGCTCTCCATGACAGACTACAAGGTGATGATTACCACAGATCATGGCAGTATTATGGTAAACAAGGCTGTAAAGATAGCAGGCGATAAGAATACCAACACCAATCTCAGATACAAATTAGGTAAAAACCTGGGATATAATCCTAAAGATATCTATGAGATTTCAGAACCTCATAAGGCACATTTACCATCGCCAAACGTAAGTACATCTTACATTTTTGCATGCGAATCAGACTATTTTGTTTATCAGAATAACTTTAATAGCTTTGCATCGTATTACAAGGATACATTTCAACATGGAGGCATCTCTATGGAGGAGATGATTATTCCATTTATAACCTTACAACCTAAAAAGAATAGAATATGAAAAGTTTGAAAATAACATCTGTCGATAATATCAGTTCAGTAGCAAAAGAGTTTATAGAGTTAATGGGCGATGACACCATTTTTGCTTTTTACGGCAAGATGGGAGCAGGTAAAACCACATTTATCAAAGCACTCTGCAAAGAATTAGGTGTTGAAGATGAGGTTAATTCTCCAACTTTTGCTATTGTAAACGAATATCGTTCTGAAACTACTGCTGAACTGATTTACCATTTTGATTTCTATAGAATCAAAAAGGTGGAAGAGGTTTTTGACTTAGGATATGAAGATTATTTCTATAGCGGTGCGCTATGTTTTATTGAATGGCCTGAATTGATTGAAGAGTTGCTACCTGCAGATACAAAAAAGATCTCCATCGAAGAGAACAACGATGGAGAACGTATTATCACAATCAACGATTAATCGGTTACTCAAGAGAATCCACGTAATCGGCTTCAGCCTCTACAATAAGCAATATCTCTTCTGCAGGGAAATCGCCTATTTCGTCGCGTTTTGCCTCTTTGATAATATATGCTACAAGAGCATCGTTATCTATATCCACATAACCATCTTCGTCGGCTTCCTGATCCAGCACTCCACTTGTTGTGAAATAGTCATTTATAACATCCAGTATATAATATAAGGTGTCATCAGAATATTTCTCCTTCAATTCAACAGGCAGAGCATTCTTTATATATTCAACGGTCTTCTCGTCGTCTATATCTTCATTTATGTACTCGTCGTTAATCATAGATTAAAGCATTGAATTAATTGCATCAGCATAAAAAGCCTTGTTGGCTACACCTACCTGACGATTTACCTCCACGCCATCTTTCAGGAAGACAACAGTTGGAACACTCATTATTCCAAACTTCTCAGTTAAATCAACATTCTCTTCGATGTCGCACTTGCCTATGATGACTTTGCCCTCATATTCAGCAGCCAACTCCTCAATAGCAGGAGCCAAACGCTTGCAAGGTCCACACCATGTTGCCCAAAAATCAATCACCACCGGTTTTCCCTCAGCAACCAGTGATTCAAAGTTCTGATCTGTAATCTGTAATGCCATAGTTATATAATTAATTAATTTTAAACATTATACCATCTTTTTTCTCCAAATAATCTATCAAATCTTCTGTAACAGTTATTTTACGTGACGAAGATACTAAATCAACCGTTTCCTTGCTAACATAATCGATAATATTAATCATCAGATTTGTATTTCCTTTCTCCATAAGCAGATTATCCAGTTCATCCACAAAGAGACCATCCACTTCAGTCAAAGGAACGGAGATGGTTAAATTCTCAATTATTGTATCTTTAACATCCTGCAAAAGATAAACAGAGTTAATATCTATATCTACCAGACTCTCATTGTATCTTCTGGGTTTACCTGTAGCCTTCACCAGTACAAAGTTACCCTCCTTAAGAAGATATTCCCACTTCATCCACTGTTCCCCAAAGAGTGCCAGTTCACCCGACTCAGTAAAATCCTCTATGGTTATGAAACCACATTTTTCTGATTTCTTGGTCATGGCTTCGCGTCTGCCAGTAACCACACCGGCTACAATAATATCCTTATTCTTCAATGAGGCTCTATCATTCTTCAATGCCGATAACTTTGCATTGCATACATGATTGATTATTACCTTGTATTCATCCAGAGGGTGGCCGGATATATAGATACCCACACGTTCCCTTTCATAATTAAGTTTTTGCAGAGCATTCCATTGCGGGGCTTCTGCTATTTTTGGAGTTACCAGCGCTATATCATCGCCAAAATCGCCAAATAGTGAATTCTGACGTTCACTTTTATCTGTCTGATACTTATTTCCGTATCTTACCAATACATCAGCAAAGGTTTCAGTTGTACTGACAGGTGCCATTATCTGCTCACGGGTTATCTCCGTGAATGAATCGAAAGCACCTGCCAAAGCCAGAAATTCAATATTCTTCTTATTGCAGGCTGTCAGATTAACACGCTGAACAAAATCAAAAATGCCATTGAACGGACCATTTGTTTCACGCTCCTTTATTATGCTCTGTACCGCGCTATCGCCTACACCCTTGATTGCAGCAAGTCCAAAGCGGATATTACCTTTTGCATTAACGCTGAACTTACGTTCACTTTCATTTACATCGGGACCAAGTACATTTATGCCCATTGACTTACATTCATTCATCAGTTTGGTTATATCTGTAATGTCTGAAAGGTTGCGGCTCAATGTGGCTGCCATGTATTGCGACGGATAGTTGGCTTTCAGATATGCTGTCTGATAGGCTACCCAGGAATAGCAGGTAGCATGACTCTTGTTAAATGCGTACGATGCAAACTTTTCCCAGTCTGCCCATATCTTTTCCAGCACTTTGGGATCGTGACCGTTTGCTTTACCACCGCTAATAAATTTTGGCTTCAATTCGTCCAGTTTGGAACGTATCTTTTTACCCATAGCCTTACGCAAAGTATCGCTTTCTCCACGGGTAAAGTTTCCAAGTAGACGGGAGAGTAACATCACCTGCTCCTGATACACTGTAATGCCGTATGTATCTTTCAGATATTTTTCCATTACAGGTATATCGTATTCAATAGGCTTCTTACCCAATTTTCTGTCTATGAAATCGGGGATATAGTCCATTGGGCCCGGACGGTAAAGGGCATTCATAGCAATCAAATCCTCAAAGACTCCGGGCTGTAGTTCACGCAGATATTTCTGCATTCCGGGAGATTCGAATTGAAATGTTCCTATGGTTTTTCCTTCACAATAGAGCTGGAAGGTCTTTTCATCATCTATAGGGATATTGTCTATATCTATATCGATATTCAGACTGTGCTTAACATTTTCTACCGCTTCTTTTATGATAGACAATGTTTTAAGCCCAAGGAAGTCCATCTTGATAAGACCGGTATCTTCAATCACACTACCTTCGTACTGTGTTACTATCTGACGCTCTTTGGTAGTCTTATCAGTTGCAGTAGATACAGGCACCCAGTCTGTTATATCGTCACGACAGATAATTGTTCCGCACGCGTGTACACCTGTATTACGCACGTTACCCTCCAGCATCTTTGCATACTGAATTGTCATTCTGAGACGTTCATCCTGCGAAACAGATGCCTGCTGTATTTCCGGTACACATTCCAGGACATTCTGAAGATTCATCTTTCTGGATTTTCCGTCCGGAGTATCGGGCAATCTGTCCGGTATAGCCTTACAAAGGTCATTTGCCACATTTAGCGGAACACGCAGAACTCTGGCCACATCCTTCAGTGCCATCTTGGTAGCCATTGTACCGTATGTTATGATATGAGCAACCTTCTCTTCACCATATTTTTCTGTTACCCACTGCAACACACGTCCACGACCATCTTCATCAAAATCCACATCAATATCGGGGAGTGATATACGATCCGGGTTCAGGAAACGCTCAAAAAGCAGATCGTATTTAATTGGATCTATCTGGGTAATTCCCAGACAGTATGCCACTACAGAACCTGCAGCCGATCCACGACCAGGACCTACGGAAACATCCAGCTCTGTACGGGCAGCATTTATAAAGTCCTGCACTATAAGGAAGTAACCAGGGAAACCCATGGTCTTCATAATGTGCAATTCAAAAATCAGCTGCTCTATTACAGATTCAGGCAGTGGATCTCCATAGCGCTTTTTCGCTCCAATAAATGTCAGTTCCTTCAGATAGTCGGCTTCCAGTTTTATTCTGTACAACTTATCGCAACCGCCCAGCTTATCTATTTTCTTCTTTGCCTCTTCCGGCGAAAGCACCTCATTTCCATGTTCATCGCGGGTAAATTCATTGAAGATATCTTCATCAGTAAATTTTTCCCTGTAGCTCTGTTCTGTACCAAACTCTTCCGGGATTGGAAAGTTTGGCATTATGGGAGGATTATCAATAGAATACTCCTCTATCTTATCCAGAATCTCAATCGTATTATCCAACGATTCCGGTATATCAGCAAATGCGTCACTCATCTCCTGACGCGTTTTGAACCACTCCTGCTTAGAGTAACGCATCAGATTCGGATCATCCGGATCACGACCTGTTGAAAGACATATCAATAGTTCGTGCGCATCGGCATTCTCTTCATCAAGAAAATGGACATCATTTGTACATATCACCTTAATATCCAGTTTCCTGGCAATCTTAATCAGTTCTTCATTAACCTGTTGCTGAATTTGGAATGTTTCATGATTGGCCTTTAATACTGTAGCCTTATGACGCTGAAGTTCTATATAGTAATCTTCGCCAAACAGATTTTTATACCACATAGCTACTTTTTCAGCCTCATCTATCTGACCTGCCTTTATCAATCTTGGCAATTCACCACCTAAACATGCAGAACAGCATATCAGTCCTTCGTGATATTTTTCTATATCATACCTGTCCGTTCTGGCGTGTGAATAGAAACCATCTGTCCAGGCTCTTGATACTATCTTAACCAGATTATGGTAACCCTTGTTATTCTTTGCCAATAGTATAAGGTGATAGTTGGCAGAGTCCAGTTTGCCTTCACGCTGCTCTTTTCTGCGAGGAGCTACATAGACTTCGCAACCTATTATTGGCTTTATATGCTCACCTTTTTCCTTCAGTTCCTTGTTCTTGTTTTTACAAGTATTCATAAACTCCTTAACGCCCATCATGCTTCCATGATCGGTTATGGCAACGCCGCGCATTCCATCTGCTACAGCCTTATCTATCATCTTCTTAATGTTAGTCTGACCATCAAGAAGAGAATACTGTGTATGTACATGTAGATGAACAAAGTCCTGCATATTATCCGTTTTTCTGAAAAAGTTCATAAAGTTACTTCCGATAACAGAACCCTACAAGCTAAATAGAACAAAAAGTTTTCAACAACACTTAATTGCATATTCAAAAATATAACTTACTTTTGTGCAACTAACAATTAATTATTATGAAGAAAATCGTATCACTATTGGTTGCAGCAATCATGTTGATTGGTTGTGCAAAAGAGAATCCTATCCTTACTATTGAAGGCGGACAGGTTCAGGGTGTAAAAGCAGACATTGATGGAGTTTATGTTTATCGCGGCATTCCATACGCAGCTCCTCCTATTAAAGATTTACGCTGGAAGGCTCCACAACCGGTTATTCCATGGGAAGGTGTATTAATTGCAGATAAATTCGGACACCCGGGTTATCAGGCAGTTCATTATCCAGGCGGATATACAACAGAATGGGGATATGGTGACGAAGCTCCTTACAGTGAAGACTGTCTCTATCTGAACGTATGGACAAAGTATCCTGGTAAGACAGACAAAAAATTACCTGTAGCTTTATGGATACATGGTGGTGGCTACAGAGAAGGCTGGGGCTCAGAACCTGAATTCGACGCACAGGAATGGGCAGCTAAAGATGTAGTATTAGTATCTATCAACTATCGTCTTGGCGTATTTGGTTTCCTTACCCATCCGGAACTTTCAGCTGAAAGTCCAAACGGTGTTTCCGGTAACTATGGTATCCTGGACCAGATTGAATCATTGAAATGGATTAAGAAAAATATTGAGCAGTTTGGTGGTGATCCTAACAATGTTATGATCTTTGGCCAGAGTGCAGGTGCAGGTAGCGTTAAGACTCTTTGCGCATCTCCATTGACAAAAGGTCTGTTCAACAAAGCTATCATTATGAGTGGTGGCGGTATTTCCACATCTCCTGCCGGCGGCATGGGAATGGGCATGGGAATGGGCATGGGAATGTCACGCCCTGAAACAAGCGGTACCGCGCTGGAAAGAGCTGAAGCACAGGCTAAAACTGTTCTTGACTGGGCAGGTCTGACAACACTGCAGAAAATGCGTTCAGCTTCTACAGAAGTTATGTACACTGTTGGTACACTTTATAGCTCAGTAACCGGCGACCGTTCTGCACGTATTAATGGCTCTCCTATCATTGATGGTTATGTATCTACACAGAGTTTTGACGAGGCAGCTCTGTCAAATACTCTGCCTAACATACCTTATATGATTGGTTATACACTGAATGATATGGGCAACATGGCAGGTGGTATTGCTGAATTCTGCTACAACCGTGAAAGTGTTGGTGATAAGGCTTACGCATACGAATTTGCACGTCCTCTTCCAACTGACGGACGCAGCAACGTATTAAGCGGCGCATTCCATTCATCAGATTTGTGGTATGTATTCAAATCACTACAGCACTGCTGGAGACCATGGGTACAGGGTGACTGGGATTTGTCAGAAGTTATGCTGACAGCATGGACCAACTTTGCAAAGTATGGCGATCCTAATGGTGCAAATGGCGGCGAATGGACACCTTGCACAAAGGAGAATCCTGAATTTATGCTCTTCAAATTAGACGAAGCTGACGTAGAGAACTCTGAAATGGGTGCTCCAATCAGACCATAAAATTCAAAAATTATCATATCTGGCTCCTGCGTTTCGCAGGAGCCTTTTTTTTACTCAAAATACTATTCACCAATTATTTACTATTACTATTATCCAGCCAAATATGATATTCCACACTCACTATTTGTTAGTTTGATTTAAAACATCTAAATTTGCAGAATTTAAGACTAATAATAGAACAAGCTATTTTATGGCAGAGAATAACAAGAGAATAACTACTATAAACCGCGAAGGAAAAACCACATTAGCTACGGTGCTTCTTTCATCTATCGCACTAAATGTGGTCTTATTTCTACCCAACGTCTTTGGATGGTACTCCTTTGTAGTTGCAATACTATCTTTACTATTTTTTCTATTGCTCCTTAATTTCTTCAGGAATCCCAAAAGAGTATTTCCTTCTGAAGATACAGAAAAGGTTGTTGTTGCACCAGCTGACGGACAAATAGTTGCTATAGAAGAGGTTGATGAATTGGAATATTTTCATGACAGAAGAATTGTTGTATCAATATTCATGAGTATATTCAGCGTTCATGCAAACTGGTTCCCGGTTAATGGAACAGTTACTAAGGTTGAACATCAAAGAGGTAATTTCCACGCTGCATACAAAGCCAAATCGAGCACTGAAAATGAACGTTCTATGGTTATCATAAAGACACCGGAAGGCGAAGAGGTTATGGTACGCCAGATAGCCGGCGCATGCGCACGTAGAATTGTTACCTACCCGAAAGTTGGAGAGCAATGCCACATAAACCAACATCTCGGATTTATCAAATTGGGTTCAAGAGTAGATGTTTATCTGCCTGTAGATTCCTTAATTTGTGCTAAAATCAATCAAAAAACCAAAGCAGACATCACCATATTGGCAAAACTTCCGTAAGTTTGAACCGAAATGAGCAACGCAATAACTAAACATATCCCAAACTTTATTACATGCTGCAACCTGTTTTCGGGATGCATGGCTGTATTGGCTGCATTTGCCGGCGACACCCATTCGACATTGCTATGGGTAGCAATAGGTGCTGTATGTGATTTTCTTGATGGATTTGCTGCAAGGTTACTTAAAGCATATTCACCTGTAGGATTACAACTTGACTCATTAGCAGATTTAATAACATTCGGATTGGCACCATCATTACTATGCTATTCAATGTTAGGTAGTTGTGAATATAACAGCAGCTCTACACTACTTATGTATATAACGCCATTATTAGGATTCCTGCTGGTAATATTTTCTGCAATACGTTTGGCAAAATTCAATACGGACACACGCCAAAGCACATCTTTCCTAGGTTTACCTGTACCAGCAAACGCGCTGTTCTGGTGCGGTCTGTTTTACAGTGACATAACACTGTTGGAAGAACGTCCCTGGATTACTATTATCCTTATCATCATTTTCTCTTTTTTGATGGTTAGCGAAATACCTATGTTTTCACTAAAATTCAAGAACCTGAGCTGGAATGAAAATCGTGTACGATTTATGTTTCTGGCTATTTCAGCTATCATTTTAGCCACAACAGGAATAAAGGGCATTTCAGCAATCATAGGATGGTATATAATATTATCATTGCTGACAAAAGGACAGAAATAACCTATTGGCACAAAGATTGCTTTTATCTGTGTAAAGATTATTGCCTATGATGATGATTATTTTATTCACAACACTGTTTATAATACTTGCCATTCTGAGTATATTCAGAAATATACTATTGGCATTATTAGCCGGTGTATTTGGTATTTTCAAAAGAGACAAGAATAAAGTAAAACCCAATGAGCCTAAAGTCAGGTACAATACAAAAAAGAAAAAGAAGGTATATTCAGAAAATGAAGGAGAATATGTAGAATATGAGGAGGTCAAATAAACCTCCTCATTTTATTTACCATTAGTTATGAACGAATGTTCCTATTGGTTCGCCATCCATTACCTTTTTAAGATTACCTATAACATCCATATTGAAGACATAAATAGGCAGATTATTCTCTTTACACATTGTTGTGGCAGTAAGATCCATTACTTTAAGGTTCTTGTTGTATATCTCATCAAAAGTAATTTCATCAAACTTTACTGCATCAGGATCCTTCTCAGGGTCGGCAGTATAAACTCCATCAACTCTGGTTCCTTTAAGCATAACATCTGCTTCAATTTCTATACCACGTAGAGACGAACCCGTATCAGTTGTGAAATATGGATTACCTGTACCACCTACAAGTATGGCAATTTTTCCATTCTGCATAGCCTCTATAGCCTTCCACTTGCTATACAATTCACCTATTGGCTCCATTCTTATTGCTGTAAGCACCACATTTGGACAATCTATTGATGTAAGGGCAGAACTTAATCCCAAGCCATTGATAACGGTTGCCAGCATACCCATCTGATCACCTTTCACTCTATCAAATCCGCGTCCGGTTCCCTTCAGACCACGGAAAATATTACCGCCTCCAATTACAATACCAATCTCCACACCCATGTCATGTATCTCTTTGATCTGCTGTGCATATTCAGACAGTCTCTTTTCGTCGATACCATACTTCTGTTCGCCCATCAAGCTCTCTCCGCTTAATTTGAGCAATACTCTTTTAAACTTTGCCATATCTAAAACTATTTACTATTCCTGTTTATCCAGAACAATGGAAACCTCTTTGAATTCATAAGTTCTCATTGTACCATTGTTATCTCTTAGAACCAGTTTACCATTATCCATTACATCTTCAATAGAGGCCAAAAAGAGACCATTACTATCCATATAACTATAAAAGCCTTCCCTTCTGAACAGACTCTGCTTGTACTGATTGTGCAATTGAAGTTGTTTGTTTTTCACTATTGATTGATAATATGCTATAAAATAGCCCAACAATATATTCAGCAGCTCTTCCCTGTCATATCTCCTGCCTGAAATATTGTACAGCGATACCGGATTTGGTGCATCACTAACAAACTTTTCCTGGTTTACATTCAGACCAACACCTATTATACAATCTCTTATATTACAACCTACAAGATCGTTCTCTATTAATATCCCTGCAATCTTTTTATCTTTCCAGTAAATATCGTTTGGCCACTTTACTGCTACATCTTTTGACAATGATTCATCAGACAATACCCTCTTTAATGTATCAACTACCGCAAGAGATATCGCTTCCGAAAGACAGAACTGCTTACTTGCCATTACGTTTTCAGGATGAATCAATATGCTAAACAAGAGGTTTTTTCCTCCTTCGGATTCCCATGAATTTCCTTTTTGCCCTCTTCCAGCTGTCTGATAATCAGTTGTTGCAACCTCAATATCAAAATCGGCATCACCACCATTCAATCCTTTCAGATAGCTATTTGTGGAATTGATGGATTCAAAACTATGTCTTTTTATCCTAATCTCTCTTTTCATCACCAAATAGGCGCATAAAATGCGTCCTTTATATGTTCTATACTCAACACACTATTATCTTTTATCAATATGGTTATTACATCGAATCGGACCTGCATATCAATCATTTTCAGACGTAAATATGCATCAGTAGCAGTAACTATCCGCCTTATTTTCCTGCCTGTTACAGCATCCTCAGGGTTTCCATACTGGCTATTTTTACGCGTCTTAACCTCAACTATAACCAGTATGCCATTTTTTGCTGCTATAATATCTATCTCTTTATGTCCACTTCGCCAGTTTCTGTCAACTATTTCATATCCATTATTTAATAAATAGTCAACAGCAACGGCTTCGCCGGTCATTCCCAATTCGTTATGTTTTGCCATAGATAAAAGGATTTTA
Organism: Bacteroidaceae bacterium; assembly: GCA_045660365.1. Classification (GTDB taxonomy): domain Bacteria; phylum Bacteroidota; class Bacteroidia; order Bacteroidales; family Bacteroidaceae; genus Colenecus. The sequence continues at coordinate 95,607 of JAZRDQ010000020.1, read as the reverse complement.
CACTGCGAATTTAATGAAACAAGCGGTAAAAAACTACAAGTTTAAACAAAATGTAATATCTTCGTATTCAATTATGAAAAAGGAGATAGTAAGAGACAAACGAATGACCTGTCTGATTAGCGAAGAAGAGGAGCGCATAATTGACCACTACTTACGGAAATACAATATCAAGAACCGTAGCAGATGGATGCGTGAAACTATTCTAACCTTTATTATGAAGAATTTAGAACAGGACTACCCTACGCTATTCACAGAACAAGACATGCGCAGATAGACATGGAACAAGATGTCAAATATATGAAGATTGCCTTGGAAGAGGCTAAAATGGCGTATAATAAGGGTGAAATTCCTGTTGGAGCTGTCATTGTATGTAACAATCAGGTAATTGCACGTTCACATAATCTGACGGAGACCCTGACTGACGTTACAGCACATGCCGAAATGCAGGCAATAACTTCGGCAGCAAATTTCCTAGGTGGAAAATATCTGGAAAATTGCACTTTATATGTCACTTTAGAACCATGTCCCATGTGTGCAGGTGCTCTTGGCTGGTCGCAAATATCCCGATTAGTGTTTGGAGCAAACGATGAAAAACGTGGATACAATCTGATAGCCCCTAATGCTCTGCACCCCAAAACCACCGTAACGTCGGGAATAATGGCTGACGAATGTGCAGAACTGATGAAGAGATTCTTTAAAGAAAGAAGATAACAAATATGAACATCACAGAAAAAGGCTTCCAAATGGAAGCCTTTTTCTGTGATTCGCTTGGGGTTCGAACCCAAGACCCCATCCTTAAAAGGGATGTGCTCTACCTGCTGAGCTAGCGAATCTACCTTATGTGCCGTTAAGCGGGTGCAAAGATATGCTCTTTTGATATATCTTGCAAATTTTTCGTAATTTTTTTCTGTAGTTTTATTTACCTACACTATGCATAAAGAGACCACCGATATGGTTCTTAGAACCTTTAACATTTATGCTCTTTACAGTACTGTCCTCACTGAATGCAAAAGTTTCACCTCCTGAGATAGTCAGATCCTGCTCTGTGTATATAGCAGCATGTGCTGATGATACCTTTAATATATTATTGCCGCTTATAGTAAGACTACCAGCATCAATAGCGCGTGGACGTACATTCTCCGTTCCATCGCTGAATGAATCTCCTTCAGTAACAACAGTAATCTGATTGCTTGCCAGGGTAACTGCACCAACTGCATTTATACCCTTTGCTCCACTACCACTGCTGAGAATTGAGATATGTGATTGTGTTGCAGACATTGAACTTTTAGCACGGATGCCGGCAGCTGACGAATAGTCTGCTTCATCTTCATCATATAGTGGACTGCCGGATGTTATAAGCTTCAGGTAAGCATTGTCAATATTTATGTCAAGATCGGCAGTAATAGCTTTTGATGCACTGCCGGTAACCTTTGCAATTATAACATTGTTGGCAATATTAAGTTTTCCCGATGTTGCTATAGCATGACCTTTTTCACCTGTTGTATTTATCTCGGTGTATCCACCAAGGAAATCCAGATGTGTGGAATCTGTTGCACTATAATCAGCAACAATGCCATTATCAACAGAATTGATGCACAATTTTCCTCCGTACTGACTCAAATATCCCTTGCCTACTGTAAGACCATCGTCTGCAGCAGTAATATTTACATCTCCACCCAGCATTGTAAAGTGGTCATTGGTATTTATACCATCTTTAGCTGAATTGATGTTTATAATTCCACAGGTTTTGCGAATGTGGATATAATCATCACTGCATAGTCCGTGTCCACCATTTGATGTGATGTTCAGTGTACCACTACCATCTATAATCAACTGACCTTCGCTAAAGAATGTACCTTTCTGATCTTCGTCTGTTGTGTTGCTGTATGCAGCACCGTCAGTCAGATAGTTGGTTGTATTCTCTCTTATATCAACATAAACGGATTTTCCGCTCTGAATATTGATGGCTGCGCCGGTTTTATTTGTAATGTTAACATCCGACAGCTGGAGTACAAACTTTTTGTTTTCTTCAAGAACACCATCATTGGCCAGCATCTTGAATGAACCATTTGAAGTAGTACCTGTCAGTCTGTAACGAACCCTACCCTTAGTAGATTTTACTGTTACATGGGCTCCGTCTATGGTTACATCAACCTCCTCTACTGTTCTGTTTACAGAAGCTGTGTTGCCATTGTAGGTTATTAAAATGGTTGTAGATGGTGAATATTCCTCTTCTGTATCCTCACCATTGAAGGATATTAAATGGTCAAAATCATTTAGTATCTCATCCTTAAATTCCGTAGCAGACGGAAACTGTTCTGCTGTTGCAATCGGCATGTTGAATGTAAGGCTGTCAATCATTGTCAATGGATAACTTGCAACCACATCACCTGAAAAGAAAGATACAAACTTTTCGTCTTCAGAGAAGTTTATTGAATCCATCTCTGAATAATCCTGAAACCTGGTCATCCCGTTGCTCTGGTGAAAATTTATATTCTGAGCAAAACTGTTTATTGATAAAAATATCAATGAAAATAGTAATATTTGCTTTAAATTCATTTCCTGATTTTTACTGTTACACCATTTAACTTAAGCAGATAGATACCCTCCTGAAGGGCAGACAGATCAATTGTTTCAGCATCTGTCTGGACAGAGTGTTTCAGAACAATTCTTCCGCTTATGTTATATACAATAAGGTCAGCGCCCTTAGAATCTGTAACGTATGCAGTTGCAGCCTGTGATGAATAAGCAAGATGTCCCTTCATAATCTCTATAGGACTCAGACCTGAACCGGTTTCAAAAGCCAGTTTGCCAATAGTAGATAGTGCATACTCAGAATATGTACCATCGGAATATTTGGCCACAAGATTTCCTTTTGAAAAGGTTATTTTCCTTAAACTCTCCAAATTAAGATCTGTAGTACCGCCATTCTTACCATTTATAACCAGATTCTGCGCGGTTGCAGTAGTTGTAAAAATTGCTATAGTCAATATAAGGAGTAGAACTTTTTTCATACGCATATATTTACTTCATTAAAACTCAAACTTGTAATTGAATCCAATAACAGAACTGTTAGGATCATCACCACTTTTCTGATCCTGATACTGGTAGTATAGTTTGAAGCTGTGTACCTTCTTGTATGTGTATGCACCACCAACTATACATCTTACCTTATTAAGAGCAAGATTCTTGTTAAGATTATTGAACAATTCTAATGAACAATATGGATTCACCTTAAAATTAGGGATGTCATAATCTATGCTGATTCTTGACCTTAGCACATTGCTTACCTTTGCATTCTTCCACTCTAATTCACTCTCTTCGCTTATTCCACCTGGAATGCCATCAATATCACCATCCGGATCTAACCCCTCGTCATATCTGAACTTATGTTCCATTATCTGCAGACTATCATTATATGTCATCTGGTAGCGTTCACGCCATCCAAACTTAAATCTGCCAACTTCATAGCTTGCTGATAATGAAACGTATGTACGATGTTTTACAATATTATAGGCTTCGTCTAAATTGTATTCCTGAAAAGAGTAGTCAACATCAGGGTGTACATAGAGATCTTTGTCAGCTCTCTCTTCTGCATTCCATACATTCATATACTTATATCCTGCATCTGCTTTTATACTGAATGTCTTTGCTTCGTTTCTGTAAAGACGATATGAGAGACCTGCACCAATGGTCCAGCGATCTGTATGATTGAAGTTATCGCGCATTCTATATTCAACCTCCATATCGGCGTTGAAACCCTTTGCAATTTTCTTTTCTGCTCCTATACTGGTCCACAGGCCAACTCCTTCGCTCTCTTGCGCAGATATTGCCAACACAGGGGCTGCTACTGCCGCCAACAACACTAATATCTTAAAGTTCTTCATATATACTATATTTTAAAATTTCTTACTTCCCTTTACTACGTTGTCAATTGTTCCGAATTCATCCATTACAGGTTCGTAGTATATCTTCAGAATGGCTGAATCCTTCAGGAAATCAACATTACCTACCTCTATTCTTATTATTTTCAAGCCTAATCTCTTTTCAAGATCTTCCTTTAATTCATTCTCCTTTTCAGGGTTTATAAGTTTAACATTATCATAAGTGACCAACTTAGACGGAACATGTTTCATCCAGGTCGTGTTCTCACATACACATAGTGCAATCAGGAATATGGAGTTTGTCAGAATCAGTTCAAAATAGCTGACACTGGTAGCCAGACCATTGATTGCCGACACTGCAATAATCACAAAGAGGTAAGTCATCTCTCTGATAGGCACCTGTTCTGTACGATACTTTATTATTCCGAAAATGGCAAACAGACCCAGTGCAAATCCTATCTTCAGTTTTACGCCTCCCATCAGATAGATAAGCATAAAGATACTGATTCCAATCAGGGTGAAGGTAAAATAATAATCACGTCTTTTTGCTTTCGGATAGTAGAAAGCATGTACAATAATCGCAACTGTCAGTATATTCAAACCAAGTCTGATAAGCATCTCCCAGACACCATCCCACATTGGCCAGAAAGGTGTAGCAGTAACACTCTGTGCTATTTCGTTAACCTCATCTCCTAATAGTTCTGTTTCGTCTGCAACTGCAGCAAACATCTGCGTTAATCCTCCTGATAATAATTTAAACATAATGGTTAGTAATCTTTTGTATTCTTCTTAATCTAATATTAAAACGGTTTCTCTTTATACCATTGGCAGTCAATGCTATACCTACGCAATACTTGCTGCACCCAGATGGATGGATACGCAATTTTCGCAGTATTTCCAAAATGGGAGAATAGGTATTGCTATCTCTTTTCACCTCAATTATCACCAGATTGTTCATACATAAATCTTTGCCTGAAACGTTATTACTGAAAGAGAGTCCTGTATCAATTGTCAATCTCTCTGTCTTTGCGTTGTTCACCAAAGTTATACGCTCAAAATGGTTTGTAATTTTGGGTGTCAATTCATCCAATTTTATGGGCAGTATTGCATACCTGTCCAGAAAATCAGAAGTTTCATTAGTGTAGATGCTGTCAGGACTATCGACCTCAATACGTTTCTTTTTTGTTCTACCGTGATTGTTTTTGATTTTTACCTCAAAAAAAACGTCACCGGTGGTAAGATATTCTCTGACTCTCACCTTTTGTCTTCTCAAGAAACCATTGTGATGCTTAATGTACATTGTGTAACTGTCGTCATCAAGATATGTGGTTCTGTATTCTGCATATCTTTTGTCGTCAATCACCTGTACCATATAATCATCCTGTACCATTTCCAACAACTTGATAAGCTGCTCTTCTGAAGCCAAATATTTTCTGTCCGTTCTGTTCATCAAACGGATAGCAGACATTTCGTCAAGTGAAATACCTGGCAATGTCTCTAAATATTTCAAGAAGTCGGTACGCATAAACACCAATAGCAGTATCACAACACAGGTTATAATTAACCTATATTATGCAAATATAATAATAATATCTTACTTATAAAGATATAAGCTTACTTTTTTACTTCTAACACTCAAATACAGAGCCATATTTAAGAGTTAATGCAAAAAATAGGCATACTTACTCTCTTTTTCTCTTGTTTGTATTATCTTTGTATTTAAACAGAATACAACAGCATAAAAATATAAGAATTATGTTCGATATTGATGAATGCCTGATGCAGGCTGAAGAGATGATGGAGATGGCCATCATACACTTGGAAGATGAATTTGCACATATTCGTGCGGGTAAGGCAAATATACGTATCCTTGACGAGATTCGTGTTGATTCATACGGTTCAATGGTACCATTGAACAATGTTGCTGCACTATCTACTCCAGATGCACGTACTATCGCTATCCGTCCATGGGATAAAGGAATGATCAGACCTATAGAGAAGGCTATCATTGATTCTTCTGTAGGTATTATGCCAAGTAACAATGGTGAAGTAATCAGACTGGCTATTCCTCCATTGACAGAAGAGCGTCGTAAAGAGCTGGTAAGACAGAGCGGTAAGGCAAATGAAGCAACAAAGGTTTCTGTACGTAATGCCCGTCGCGATACCATTGATGCTCTTAAAAAGGCTTTGAAGGACGGACTGCCAGAAGATGCAGAAAAGGATGCAGAAGAGAAACTACAGAAGCTGCACGACAAGTACATAAAGAAGGCAGAAGAACTCTTTGCCGAAAAGGAAAAAGAGATAATGACTATCTGATTAAATTGATGCGCGGGATTGTAATTAAAAGTACAGGAAGTAGCTATCTTGTGCATACCGACGATGGCAAAACGCAGGAATGCATTATTAAAGGCAACTTCAGAATAAAAGGAATAAAGAGTACTAATCCTGTTGCAGTGGGCGATTATGTAAAGATAGCTCACGCATCGGAAGATACGCCCGCATATATAGTTGATATAGAGGAACGTCGTAACTACATAATACGACGCTCCTCTAATTTGTCTAAACTGTCCCATATACTGGCCTGTAATCTGGATATGTGCCTATTGGTTGTAACTATCAATCACCCTGAAACATCCACAGTTTTCATTGACAGATTCCTGGCTTCTGCAAGAGCATACAGAATACCTGTTACACTGTTGTTTAATAAGGTTGACCTATACAATGAAACAGAACTGGAACGAATGAATGAACTGATAACATTGTATCGTTCCATAGGATATGAATGTCTGATATGCAATGCCCTGCAAGGCGATGGAATAGAAGAGATCAACAACCTGCTAAAAGATAATGTGACACTAATATCCGGTAATTCAGGTGTAGGAAAAAGCACACTGATAAACAGACTGCTTCCAAACTTAAATCTACGCACTTCGCAAATCTCAGAAAAACACAATACTGGAATGCATACCACTACTTTTTCAGAGATGTTTCCATTACCCTATGGCGGTTGGATAATAGATTCTCCGGGCATAAAAGGATTTGGTCTGTACGATATGAATCCTGAAGAGATAAGCCACTATTTTACAGAAATCTTTGAATACTCAGATGGTTGCAAGTATGGTAATTGCACCCATACCAACGAGCCTCACTGTGCAGTAAAAAAAGCTGTAGAGGATGGTAAGATAAGCATATCGCGCTATGCAAGTTATCTCAGTATGCTGGAAGATGACGAAGAGGGCAAATATCGTTCAAATTAGAAATACAAAACAGAAGGCGCGCATATTAAATGCACGCCCCCATAAATACATTACAAATAATATTGAAATTATTTTTTCTTAGCTCTTATGCTATCAAAGAACTTTGTCATCTTAGAAAGGTTCTCTTCTGAGTACATACCCATACCATGACCACCTTCTGGTTCGAATACTGCATAGCTTTCCACCTTTGCATCCTGTAAAGCCTTGTACATTCTTTCACCCTGACAGCCAGGAACTACATTATCCTTCTTGCCGTGGAATACATACATTGCAGGGTCCTTTTTGTCAATGAAAGTGATAGGGCTGAGCAGAGCATACTTGTCTTCGTTACCCTGTTTTGGAACACCGATAAGCTGTTCTTCTGGTGATGGGTTCATCATCATAGCTTCACCACAATCCATATTCAGCAAATCGATAGGACCAGACCAGTCACAAGCTGCATCTACGTCGCTGCTGAATGATGTATAATTACCAAGCGAACCTTCCAGGTCAACGCTTTCTGTACCCAGTTTATAAACCTTTTCACCAGTTGTAGTTGCAGCAAGTGATGCAAGGTGACCACCTGATGAGAAACCTGAGATACCTACAAATGAGGTGTCGAATTTATACTTCTTTGCTTCACCACGAACAAAGCGGATAACAGCCTTGATGTCGTGAATCTGAGCAGGATACTTAGCATCGCTGATAGCACGATGGTTTGGAGTTACAACAGCGTAACCAGCCTTAAGAAGAGCTGCACAAATTGTGTTCAGATCGGCAGCACCCTTTGAATTGTTGCTGAACCATGCACTTCCGTATATGTGAATTACTACAGGATATGAATCCTTTACCTCTTCAGGTAGATAAATATCAAGAGTATGATATACATTATCATCACCTGCATAATTTATATCAGCAAATTTCTCTGAATACTTCAGATTATCATTATCTGCCTGGAAACCACCAAAACCACCAAAGCCTCCACCGAAGCCCATCTGTGAAAAAGCATTTACTGACAATAAACAGCCTAATGCCAATGTTAAAACTTTCTTCATAAATAATCTCGTTTAAATTTATTCACCATAATTTATATATTGCAGTCTCTTCTTGGTTAAATCTGCTACATTGCAAATTTACTCTTTAACAAAAAGCCTGTAGAGATTACAACCGGCAAAATTACCCAGTACCGTAAACAGATATGTAACCAGTAATTTAAATGGCTGTGCCGATACTGCATCCCACGATGCTGCACAATAGTAAAACGCATCTGCTATACAGTGGGTAAATCCACATAGTATAAACAGAGGCACACCAAATAACAGCGGTAACATTTGTCCTTTGCGTGCAAAGTTTACTGCTGTTGTCATAATCATACCGCACCAAATACCTAAAATACCACATTTTAAAGGACCGGCAGCCAGTCTTTTCTGTACAATACCATCGGCTGCCACAATTATTGCATTACCAGTGCTTTTATTAGTTTGAGATAAAGTGTCAAATGATATAATAACTACATCGGAGGCACAAAACTTTACGGTCATTGCAGTTAGGAAACAGCCAATAATGTTGCCCAATAAAATAAGGAGCAGATCTTTAAGTTCACCTTTTTCAATAAATCCCGCGGTACCTGTATAAAGCTTTAACTTGTAGTAAACCACAGTGATTAACCCAAAAGCAAATAGTACTGCTCCTGCTACTCCTCCTACATTCAGGAATACCGTACCACCCAATGAGATGGCAATACCGGCAAAAATTGATCGCTTTAAAATATCTTTCATAGTTACAAAAGTATTAAAAATATTTAACAAACAAACAAGTGATATAAAAAAGTCGCAAAATGGAACCATTCTGCGACCTGCTCTAACATGGATTAATAAACTGATATCAATACTCAAACTCTTTTTCGCCAGCCCATTCACCGCCAGCATTAATTGCTATCTGACTCATTGTGTATGAAGATGTTTCACCTTCAAAAAAGTTACCACTGTATGAGGTAATCATATTCACTGTAACTGGTACCTCATCAAAACTTTTCTCTTTAATTACATTTTCATTAACATCAATGGCAGAAACTGTCATAGAAAGTGTATCATTCACAGCATGAGGAAAGGTAAACATTTCAAAACGTTTTATACCTGCCTCAATATCAAAGATTTCCGTCTGTTTACTATTTACACATCCATATCCGTCGATTGGATTCAATGTACTACTGCCACCCGTATAGTAGAACTTCATTTTTGTAGCCTGCTCGGGTATCTCGTCAGCAATATCAAAACGTATCATTGCAACTGCGCGTTCCAGATTCAAATTATAGACCTGTTCATCCTTACCTACTGTGATATCTCCATAATAGAAGAAGGTATCTGTCATTTTCTGTGTAGTTTTATTACTGAATGAGACCTTATCAGGAGTTGATATGGAAGCACTTGCATCACCGTTATGAGCTATAACAACTATCTGATGGACACCCTGTTTCAGGTGTAGCGATATAGTACCAAAACCTTCATCATCTGCATTCTGAACAACACTCTCTTCCTTTGTTTCACCATCAAAGATTGCAAAATTCACCTTGGTACACAAATCAGACAAGGTTTTGGTTCCTGCCTTAGTTGATGCTCCAAAAGGGATTTTTTCAAAACTGGATACTTTGATTGTCACTTTGTTTGAACCCTCATCGTTAACAGGATTCAAACTAACCTTCTGCTTGTCGCAAGAAGTCATTGCCATGGTTACGGCAAAAATCATCAAAAAATTACTAATTTTTTTCACGGTTTATATGCTTTTACTGTTAGAGCAGGACAAATATAGAATAAAAAAACTATATTTTTTCAATACTGTCCCTTTTTACCACTAAAAAGATACTTTCTGACTAATTTGCTTTGTATGTAACCTGCAGAGGTTCAGCTTTTTTGTAGATAGCTGAAATATCTTTCGCATTATAGTCTTCCGAATTGCCGTATAACTCAGGTAAATTGTAAGATTTCAGAGTTGTCTTATACAGTTTTGGATTTTTCTGTGGCAAAAGGAATGCACCAGAAACACGACCCGATTCATCAATGTGTGCTATATATGGACGACCATACACCTTATCGTCACGTTTTGAAGCAAAAACCACCCATTTGCTATTACTGCTCCAGCTATGGTATGTATCGGCATATTTTCCGTTTGCATCTTTCATAAAATTCACAGCGCCTGTTGCAAGATCTACCATAATAAGTTCACTCTCATCATGCCAGACAGGAAATGTTCCATATATAGCTGCTGTTGCCATCAAATACTTACCATCAGGCGAGCACTTCAGATGACTAAAAGATGCATTATATTTTTCACTACTCAATACCGTGAATATCTTATCGCCTATCTTTCCTGTATCCTTATCAAATTCCACTGCTGCTATGTCGTACATCATACTCTTCAGACTATCCGGTTGCGGACGCGACTTTGCTCTGCAGAAAAAGATCATGGAACCAGTTGATGAGAAACATGGAAATGTCTCCTGATATTCACTACCAGTTACAGAAGGAGCATCTGTAACTGTAAGGTTATCAAAATCAAGCACTACCAGATCACTTGACGAATCGTACACCTCCATTCTTTTTGTATAATGCGAATGAATTGCAAACTTAATATCGGCAGTTGTAAAAACTCCGTACCTGCCATCTTTAGAGATATCTCCATAAACTGTATTACCAGTATTTTCCGTTCTGGTGTTCAACTTGGTAACTACACCATTCCTGTTAAGTATGGTTCCGCCATTTTCTCCGCGCATGTGCATAAAGGATGTGCCCTGCTTATTTGATGTGTGACAGTTTATACAACACCCGTCCGCAGTTCTGTTATCGCCTATCAGCCTTGTTGAGAATGTCTCCAAATTTCTCTCCTGTATCTCTATCCTGCTCCATACTTCGTATGCCGGCTCTATCAGTCTGTAACTTAAAAAAGCATCGATGGAATCGGGAGATATCAACCATTTCAGAGTGGCGAACTTATCTTCCGATGAATTTACAAATACAGATACACTGAGAGTATTTCCCACTTCGCTTTGTAGCATTTTCTTCCATTTTTTTATTGGAAAGGAGAGAATGTCGCCACGTGTCTGAAACTTATACGTAGAGTTTCCATCTATGGTAACAGCTATATTATCTGCTCCCTCAACCATAAAATTCAGAGGTGCTATATTACATGGTACTGTTACATCAGAATAATCTGGAAATATTTCTGACTGTAGATTATTTGCAGACTCTTTACAACCCAAAAAAGCCAGCATAATGGTTAGTATAGACAATACTCTTTTCATACGTTTAATTATTAAATTTTGCAGTTAACATATAGAGCCAGTAAGTTCCAAAAAAATCATTTAGACGTGTTACATCACCCTGCACCTGTGCCTGCATATCCACGAATGCAAAATAATGTTCTACAATCACCTGAGGTATATTATATTTCTCCATTATTGCCTGAAGACTCTCATCGTCAGTTGCCTGCAACAATAATGCCTGCAAATATATTTCAGGTACCTGAACAACTCGGTCCAGCTTATTCAAATAGTAGCGGTCATACATGGAAAGAAATGTCTGATAGTTTTTATTCAGAAGTGTACCACACAACAAATAATCTATTGCCACCTTATTGAGTGGATTTGCATCAGCAATTGCTTTTAAGGATTCAAGCCAGTTATTCTGCTGATACAAATAGTCATAACGAGGTATTCGTTCACGATATATCTGATATTCTTCAGGTAACGAATCTGTTTCCAGGCACTCTTTCATCTCTAAAGCCCATTTTTTATGCATTGAGGTACGTGACAAAATCCACAGGTACTTTTCAGCAGCCTCCCTATCGTTAACTATCATAGCAATCTCAGCCAGATTTTTAATTCCTCTTGATGAATACGATTTTGGCATTACTGTTGGACAGAACAAGGCGCAATCTGTGGCCTGAGATATATCACCCACCTCCAACAACACGTCCATATAGTAGAACACATCAAGAAAGGTAACTCCTGGCTGCAAATCCATAAACAATCCATCGGATGCCACCTGTGTATGTTTAAAAAGTTCCTTTGCGAGTTTACCCTCGCGAGCAAAAATCAGATTTCTGTAGTAGATTCCATGCAGATTATTGCTTTTATTGTTTATTGACATCATCTTTACTCTATCCCAATTGTCGTTATAGGCATGCGTACCTATTTCGGCAGAATACTCAAGATTTTTATTATATGACAATCTGATGGCAAAAAACAGTGAAACTGCTATCGGAATAACAGCTATCCAGCCAGGTACCTTAAATCGTCCCGACAGGAGAGAGAACAACAATGCTAATGGTAAAAGTAAAAAAGCCTTTGTTACTGGAAGCACATATCCGTCAATTATTGGATACAAAAGAGACTGAGAAAGAGTCAGATTGCAGAAATGACCTATCAGGATTATAAACAATAAACCTGTTAAGGAAATACCCAGGCCTACCTTCCAGTCTTTTAAATGAACAAATAGTAAAGAAACAATAAACAGCAAAACGCCACTTCCTATGAGAATATACAGCAATGGTATTGCCAGAATGTGTAATATTCTTCTGCACAAAGCACATTTAACAGAACATAAAGCAACAGCCATCCATATGGCTATGAGTAATCCGATTGTTGCAGACAAGGGATAGTTCAGAAACACTATAAATGCAACTTCCGGTATAACAGGTAGCAGAGCCCAAATATATGCATTGCTGCTGGCACCACATAACTTAAGTAATTTGACTATTCCGCTCCAGGTTGCAACTAGAAGCAACAGCAATATTATCTGCGGAACAGGCCTTACTGAAAAAAACTGTGTAAGGAAATCACCCAGAAACTCCGATAAAATGGCAGGTTTCTGCAAATACATTGCATAAAAACTATTATCTGCCACAAATATTCCCAACTGCTCCTTAAAACCTATCTGGTATGAGACAGTTGTCAGATAATAGAAAAAAACAAGTAAAAAGAAGAGCAACACAAAAATCACTCCGGATATCTTCAATAATTTCTTCATATCAATTTTACTTTACATACAAAAACGCGTAAAGGTAATACAAAATAAGTACATATCTTTAAAATATCAAAAGATAAGTAATTTTACTATTTAATAAGGTCAATATATGCATTGTTTGATAATTATTTTAACTACTTTTGTTTTCTAATAAAAAGATAAAATGGCAGGTAAATTATATATTGTTCCTACTCCCATAGGAAATCTTGAAGACATCACATTCAGAGCCATCAGAATTTTAAAGGAGGTGGACCTGATTCTTGCAGAAGATACACGTACCAGTGGCATCTTGCTAAAGCATTTCGAGATTAAAAAGCCACTATTGTCGCACCATAAGTTCAACGAACATGAAACCGTTGCACGCATATCGGAACGTATCTTAAGCGGCGAATCTGTTGCGCTTATAAGTGACGCCGGCACCCCTGCCATATCTGATCCCGGCTTTATGCTGGTGCGCCAGTGCGTCAGCTGCGGAGTAGATGTGGAATGTCTGCCAGGCGCTACAGCTTTTGTGCCTGCACTTGTGGATTCCGCACTGCCATGTGACAGATTCTGCTTTGAGGGTTTCCTGCCACAGAAAAAGGGACGTTCTACAAAAATAAATTCTCTGAAAGACGAAACCAGAACAATGATCTTCTACGAATCGCCATACAGGGTAGTCAAAACACTGACACAGTTTGCCGAAGTTTTTGGTGAAGAGAGACATGGTGCTGTTTGCAGAGAGATTTCAAAGATACATGAAGAGTGCGTACGTGGCACGCTTTCAGAATTGATTCAGCACTTCACTAATCACGAACCAAAAGGAGAAATAGTCATGATTATTGGAGGCAAGGAAGAGGAAAAAGAGAAGAAAGAGACAAAAAAGAGAGATTAAAATGAAAGAAGAGTTTATCATAACCTCTGAAAGTAAAGCAGAAACAGCCGTACTGGTAGGTATCATCACCCAGGAACAAGACGAGCGCAAAACGCAGGAGTATCTTGACGAGCTGGAATTCCTGGCCGATACTGCAGGTGTAAGGGTAATGCGCCGATTTACACAGAAAATAAATGCCGCCAATTCTGCAACATACGTAGGAAAGGGAAAACTTGAAGAGATAAGAGAATACATAGACAGGATGGAAGACCTTGAAGACGAAGTAGGTATGGCCATCTTTGACGATGAGCTGACAGCAAAACAGATGTCAGCTATAGAAAAGGCTCTGAACGTAAAGGTTCTGGACAGAACATCGCTTATCCTTGACATATTTGCAATGCGTGCCCAGACAGCCCACGCAAAGACACAGGTAGAGTTAGCACAGTATAAATATCTGCTGCCAAGACTACAGCGAATGTGGACTCACCTGGAGCGCCAGGGCGGTGGTTCCGGTGCAGGTGGTGGTAAAGGTAGCGTAGGTCTGCGTGGTCCCGGTGAAACCCAGCTGGAGATGGACCGCCGTATTATCACAAAACGAATTTCATGGCTTAAGCAACAGCTACAGGATATTGACAGACAGAAATCTACTATGCGTAAGAATCGTGGCAGACTTATCCGCGTAGCACTGGTAGGATACACCAACGTGGGTAAATCCACACTTATGAACCTGCTTTCCAAGAGTGAAGTTTTTGCTGAAAACAAACTATTTGCCACTCTGGACACTACAGTAAGAAAAGTGGTTGTGGAAAATCTGCCGTTCCTGCTGTCCGACACAGTAGGATTTATCAGAAAACTGCCTACAGACCTGGTAGAATCATTCAAATCTACACTGGACGAAGTTCGCGAAGCCGATCTGTTGCTGCACGTAATTGATATATCTCACCCTGATTTTGAAGATCAGATGCTGGTTGTAGAGAAGACACTGGCCGATCTGGGTGCAGGCGACAAACCATGTATTGTGATATTCAACAAGATTGATGCCTATTCATGGATAGAGAAGGAGGACGATGACCTGACACCTGCCACAAAGGAGAACATCACTATTGATGAACTGATGCAGACCTGGATGGCAAAATTGGATGGTGAGTGTATCTTTATTTCAGCTACAAAGAGAACCAATATAGAAGAGCTAAGAAATGTTCTTTATGACAGAGTAAAGCAGTTGCATGTACAGAAGTACCCATACAACGATTTTCTCTATCCCGATACAGAATTCGAACAATAAAAATATATAGATATGGATAAATTCAAGTATGCTCCAATGTTCCAGTTGGGCGAAGACAAAACAGAGTATTATCTGCTTACAAAAGATCACGTAAGTGTAAGCGAGTTTGAAGGCAAACCTATTCTGAAGATTGAAAAGGAGGGTCTTACAAAGATGGCTAATGCAGCATTCCGCGATGTATCTTTCTTGCTACGCCGTTCACATAACGAACAGGTGGCTAAAATCTTAAGAGATCCTGAAGCAAGCGACAATGACAAGTATGTTGCTCTGACTTTCCTGCGCAATGCAGAGGTTTCAGCAAAAGGCAAACTTCCACTTTGTCAGGATACAGGTACAGCCATCATCCATGGTGAAAAAGGTCAGCAGGTGTGGACAGGCTATTGTGACGAAGAGGCTCTTTCATTAGGCGTTTACAAAACATACACAGAAGAGAACCTGCGCTACAGCCAGAATGCTCCGCTTAACATGTACGATGAGGTTAACACAAAATGTAACCTGCCTGCTCAGATTGACATTGAAGCAACAGAAGGTATGGAATACCACTTCCTGTGCGTAACAAAAGGTGGTGGTTCTGCAAACAAAACATATCTGTATCAGGAGACAAAGGCCAGAATCCAGAACGCAGGCACACTTATCCCATTCCTGGTAGAGAAGATGAAGAGCCTGGGTACAGCAGCATGTCCTCCATACCACATTGCAATTGTTATAGGCGGTACAAGTGCTGAAAAGAACTTAATGACTGTAAAACTGGCTTCAACACACTACTATGACTCACTTCCAACTACCGGCGACGAAACCGGTCGTGCATTCCGCGATATTGAATTAGAGAAGCAGCTGCTTCAGGAGGCATACAAGATTGGTTTGGGTGCACAGTTCGGTGGTAAATATATGGCTCATGACGTACGCGTTGTTCGTTTGCCAAGACATGGCGCAAGCTGCCCTATAGGTTTGGGTGTTAGCTGTTCAGCAGACCGCAACATTAAGTGTAAGATCAACAAGGATGGTATCTGGATTGAGAAGATGGATGACAAACCATACGAACTGATACCTGAAGAGCTGAGAAATGCAGGCGAAGGCGAAGTTGTAAGAATTGACCTGAACCAGCCAATGAGCGAAGTATGCAAGATATTGAGCAAATACCCTGTTTCAACCAGACTTTCACTGAACGGAACAATCATTGTAGGCCGTGACATAGCCCACGCTAAAATCAAGGCTCGTCTTGATGCCGGCGAACCAATGCCACAGTATATGAAAGATCACCCAATCTACTATGCCGGACCAGCCAAGACTCCTGCCGGAATGGCTTGTGGTTCAATGGGACCAACTACTGCAGGTCGTATGGATCCATACGTTGATGAATTCCAGGATCACGGCGGTTCACTTATTATGCTGGCAAAGGGTAACCGTACTATCGATGTTACAAACGCCTGTCAGAAACATGGTGGTTTCTACTTAGGTTCAATTGGTGGTCCTGCAGCTATCCTTGCTCAGAACAACATCAAATCAATTGAGTGTGTAGAATATCCTGAATTGGGCATGGAAGCTATCTGGAAGATTGAAGTGGAAGACTTCCCTGCATTCATCCTGGTTGATGACAAGGGTAACGACTTCTTTAAACAATTGAAACCAAGTTGCAACTGTACAATCCTATAAATAATTCAAACTGAATATACAGAATGTACTTTAAGGATATTATAGGACAGGAAGATATTAAAGCAAGATTGCTGAATATGGTGCGTCAGGGAACTATCCCTCACGCACTGCTGTTCAGCGGTCCTGAAGGCACTGGCAAGCTACAGATGGCTATTGCCTTTGCCAGATTTCTGCTCTGCGACAAAACAACAGAGAGCGATTCCTGCAGTACCTGCCCATCCTGTTACAAAATGAACAAGATGGTCCATCCCGACCTGCATTTTATATATCCTGTAATAAACAAAAGCAAAACATCGCAGAAGCCCACAAGGTGCGATGACGAAATAGGTAACTGGCGTGAAATAGTAACCCAGAAAGGTTACTTTACATTAGAAGAGTGGCTGTTGTCGCTTGGAGCCGACAATAAACAGGCACAGATCTTTGCAGCTGAAAGCGATGTAATCACATCAAAACTATCTTTAAAATCTACTGAAGGCGGTTACAAGATTGCAATAATATGGCATCCTGAAAAGATGCATCCGGCATGCTCAAACAGTCTGCTTAAGTTATTGGAAGAGCCACCACAGAAAACCATATTCATTTTGGTATCCAACAATCCTGAAATGATTTTGGAGACCATAACAAGCCGTACACAGCGAATAGAATTCAAAAGGTTGCATGAGAACGAAATATCGGCAAAACTCCAGCAACCACCATACAGTCTGGATATTGGTACAGCACAAAACATTGCACATATCAGTGCAGGAAACTGGCATAAAGCACTTGAAACTCTCACCATCAATGAAGAGAGTCAGGAGTATCTTGAATATTTTATGCAGTTAATGCGTTTAGCGTATGCCAGAAACGTAAGAGAAATAAAAACATTAGCAGAAACATTAGCAGCATATGGTCGTGAATGGCAAAAGAGATTCCTCTCCTATTGCCAGCGTATGATACGTGAAAACTTTATTTACAATTTTCATAATCCTACACTTAACTACCTAACGATGCAGGAGCAGAACTTTTCCAGCAGATTCGCTCCATTTGTAAATGAGAAAAATATTTTAGGACTAATGGAAGAACTTTCATTAGCCCAACGACATATAGAACAAAATGTAAATTCCAGAATGGTATTTTTTGATTTATCACTAAAACTTATCATTCTAATAAAACAATAGATATGGATCAGGATTTCATACTCAAACCAGGATGTCAGGGCGTATCCTACAAAGGATGCGGAAAACATATAGGCCAGCTACACTCTTTCAACTATTTGGAGGGTCTGCCAGGAGCTGACAATAATTGTGAATATGTAGAGGTACAGTTTAAAAACACCCGCAAAGGTTTTTTCCTTAACTCAAACAATCTAGAGCTTGAAAAGGGCGATATTGTTGCAGTAGAATCTAACCCAGGCCACGACATAGGTACAGTAACCATGACCGGCAGACTCGTTAAGCTGCAGATGAAGAAAGCTAATCTTAGACCGGATATTGAGATTAAACGTATCTACAGAAAAGCCAGAGAGGTTGATATGGAGAAGTTCGAAGAGGCTAAAGCCCGTGAACACAGCACTATGATACGCTCCAGACAGATAGCCAAAGATCTTGGACTTGAGATGAAGATTGGCGATGTTGAGTATCAGGGCGACGGTAACAAGGCTATCTTCTACTACATAGCTGATGGCCGTGTGGATTTCAGACAACTTATTAAAGTACTGGCAGAAGCTTTCCGCGTACGAATAGAGATGAAGCAGATTGGCGCCAGACAGGAAGCCGGCAGAATAGGTGGAATAGGCCCATGCGGACGCGAACTATGCTGTTCTACCTGGATGACAAACTTTGTATCGGTATCCACAGGTGCAGCTCGTTTTCAGGACCTTTCAATGAACCCACAGAAACTGGCCGGACAGTGCGCCAAACTGAAGTGTTGTCTGAACTATGAAGTAGATACATACGTTGAGGCTCAGAAACACTTCCCTTCCCGCGAAGTTGAATTAATCACATTAGACAATACCTATTACTTCTTTAAGGCAGATATACTTAATGATCTGTTATCATATTCTACCGATAAGGTATTTGCAGCAAACCTGGAAACCATTTCATCGGGCAGAGCATTAGAGATTATAGCTTTAAACAAACGAGGAATCAAGCCTAAGAGTCTTAACGGAAACGACACAGACCACAACATTAAAGTGACTTCTGATATTCTTGACGAAGATGGTCTGACACGTTTTGACAACGCTAAGAAAAAGAAGAAGAAATCAGGTAAAAGGCCAAATCAGAATCACGAAAAAGATAGTGTTGCTGATCAGACCAGAGAGGAGAACAGAACTGAGAACAACACAGCTGAAAACCAGCAAAAAGAGCAGAGATCCAGAAGAGATGGTCATAGAAACAACCGATCCAGATACCACAACAGAAGGAACAACAACGGTAATAACCAACCTCAATAATTTGGGGCAGCACTATAAGTAACTTGCGAACGGATTGTCTATCGGGCAGTTCGTTCGCAGTCCATTCTGAGGAAGAGGAACAGAAGTATTGTAAATCCCCATAGCGAAGATCCACCATAACTGAAGAATGGCAAAGGTATGCCTATAACCGGTGTAATACCCAATACCATACCGATATTGACAAATACATGAAAAAAGAGAATGGATGCAACTGAGTAGCCATATACTCTGCAAAAGATAGAGGTCTGCTGTTCTGCAAGATGTACCAACCTTAATAACAACCCCAGATATAGTAGCAGCACAAAGGCAGAGCCCAGAAAACCTTGTTCTTCGCCCACTGTACAGAAGATAAAATCCGTATCCTGTTCAGGAACATATTTCAGTTTAGTCTGAGTTCCCTTCATAAATCCCTTGCCGGTAAAACCACCGGAACCAATTGCTATTTTTGACTGGTTTACATTATAACCTACTCCGTATGGATCGTCCTCCAAACCTAATATCACATTTATTCTTACCTGCTGATGAGGTTCCAGTACCTTTTCAAAAACATAATCCACAGAATAGAGATAGCCTACAGAACATACTGCAAAAGCAGCTATATACAGATATGGTTTTATCATCTCCTTAAAGCCGGCAAACAATAACAGAACTATCTCGACACATATCAAAGCCACCTGCAACTTAACTACATCAAACGGATGAAACAACATTGAAACAGAGATACCCAACAGCATACCACATATATTTATATAAAAGGTGAGCGCTGTTATCCTTCCCTCCTTAGAATAGATCCATACCAGAATAGTAGTAATAATTTGTATGAGCGAAAGCACCAGCCACAGGCCAACACTAAACAGCTGATTCGTAAAGGTAACATCAGAATATTTAATTCCCAATATAAAGAATAGCACCATACAAAAGCCTATAAGCAATATATTACCACTCATTCCTTCCCTGAATAGTACTAAAAAGAATGCCAGGAAAACAATAGCTGTACCCGTCTCCTTCTGACATATTATTAACAACAAAGGGAACATAAAGATTGCTGCACTCTTAAGCAGTGAACTCCAATTACTCAGATCAAGTTTGTTTGTGTCCATAAACCTGGCCATAGCCAAAGCAGTTGCAAACTTGGCAAACTCGGCCGGTTGTATCTTAAAAACACCAAAATCTAACCATGAACGGGATCCTTTAGTGTCGTCCGCTATAATTATAGTTACAACAAGAGATAATATTGAAAGTGCATAAATCAGATACGAATACTTATCTATGAACTCCTTTGTTATTGACAAAAGACTGATACCTAACACCACAGAACAGATCATCCAAACCAACTGTTTACCAGGTCGGGTACTAAACGACAATAATTGCGTGGCATCTACATCAGAAGCAGCACCACATATGCTTAACCAGCCACATATCATTATTGCAAAAAAAAGCAATACCGTAAGCCAATCAATATTTGAGATTACATTAACGCGTTTTGTTGTCATAATCTATAGATTTATCAGCATAATATTTTGCTTTTTCCTCACTCTCCTCTGACAATCTTCCAGTAATATACTGCTCCATCATAAGTGCTCCTATTGGAACACCATAAGTAGCACCAAATCCACCATTCTCTACATATACTGCAATAGCAATCTGAGGATTCTCGCGTGGTGCAAAACCCATAAAGACAGAATGGTCCTTACCGTTGTTCTGAGCAGTACCTGTCTTTCCGCATACCTCGTAAAATTCAGAGTTTGCAGCCTTGCATGTACCATCAGTCACAGCCTCTCTCATTCCTTCTATTATCAGTTCATAATTTTTTCTGTCAACTGCTACTTTATGTTTTGAAGTGTATAATGAATCTATCTCTCCACCTTCTATTGTCTTAACAATGTGAGGTACTATATAATGCCCCCTGTTGGCTATAGTTGCACCTAAATTGGCAATCTGCAATGGGGTAAGAGTAACTTCACCCTGACCAATTGAATTACTGATTGTTGTTAAACCATTCCAGCTCTTATTGTATAGTTTGTCATAATACTGTGCATTAGGGATCATACCTCGTTTTTCACCTGGCAAATCAACACCAAGAGCATAACCAAAACCCATATCCACCATATAATCTTTCCACACCGTCATAGCCTGTTGTACAGAACCGTACTTTTCATCGCCTATCAATCTGAAATATCCCCAGCAAAAATAGCTGTTACATGATGTTGCTATAGCCGGAATCAATGATATTGGGGAAGAGTGATCATGACAACCCACCTTTAAACGGCCATAAACAAATCCATCAGAACATGGATACGATGTTTTATTGTCAACAATACCCTCCTGCAAAAATGTCAGGGCCTGGGCTGTCTTAAATGTGGAGCCTGGAGGATATGTACCGGATATTGTTCTGTTTAACAAAGGTTTTTGACTGTCGTCATATAGTTTCTGATAGTTGCTACTTCTATGTCTGCCTACTAAATCGGTTGGTGAAAATGTAGGAGCCGATACCATGCACAGAATTTCGCCAGTTGATGGTTCTATTGCCACAATACAACCTATCTTGTTCTGCATCAGCCTTTCCCCTAAAGTTTGCAACTCAATGTCAATACCTAAGGTCAGATTTTTACCTGCTACAGGAGCTACATCGTAATCTCCGTTATGATAACTGCCCTGAATCCTGCCGTATGCATCTCTCAGCATTAATGCTACACCTTTTTCACCACGCAGATGCTCTTCATAATACTTTTCAATGCCCTGTTTTCCTATATAATCGCCACGATCATAAAAGTCATCATTTTCCATTTCAGACTTTGAGACTTCACCCAAATCACCAAGCAGATGCGCAGCAACATTGTAGTGATATTGTCGTTGGGAACGATTGTCAATATCGAAACCTTTAAACAGATAAAGATTCTCTCTGAAATCAGAAATCTCCTCTATAGAGAGCTGAGGCATAAAGACCTGTGATGTATAACTTGAATACCCTGGATTTCGCTTAATATTCTTTATTTCAGCCATGCGCTCGTCAAAGTACTCCTGTGTAATATCTAAATATTTACACAGTAATAATGTATCCAGATTCTTTACATTGCGCATTGTAACAGTAACATCGTAGTAGGGTTGATTTCCCACTACCAATCTATTGTTCCTGTCATAAATAACACCTCGCAAAGGATGCAGTGTACTCCTGTAAAGAGCATTGGTTTTGGCCGATTCCCGGTAAGTAGTGTCTGTTACCTGAATAGAGAAAAGACGGCATATATAAACAATAATGACCACTATAAAGATAGCCATTATTGTAAACCTTCTGTTTTTGTATTTATAGCCCTTCACCTTCTGCTCCTTTTATTCGCGTTTTTAACAAACGATACCTCAATCACCACTATCAGAAGCACAGTCAAAGTGGCACTGAACACAACCTTTGAGATAAGCATTGACCAATCTGCTACCGGTATGCTTTTCAATATAAAATAGAACAGATGATGAACTACAGCACATAAAGATACATAACCAATAAATGGTCCTCTTTTCATTGAATATATTCCAGGAGTCATCTGCTCTCTACGATCATACGACACAAATAATTTCAGAAGATATGGTTGCACAAACGCCAATAATGTAACTGCAGTTGCATTCATGCCCGGAGTACTTGTAAACATATCAACAGCCAATCCGGTAAAGAAAGCCAGTAACAACAAGGTATTTCTGGAATATGTATTTTCTATCTTTACTATAGACCATATATACAATAACGGAGTAACATAGCCAAACAGGTTAATTTTATTCAGTATCAGCACCTGTAAAGCTACCAGCAGAATAATCTGTCCAATTTTTTTAAAAACAGATAATGACCCCATATTACTCCTTTGTTTTAATCAACAACTCTTTAAGTTCATTATCGGTCTGCGCAGTATTAATATACACCCAGCCTAAATTACTTAAATCGGCAGCCAGACGAACGAACACCCTCAACGTATATCCGGATGAAACCTGCTGTACACCTGAAACTACACCAACATCAATACCTTCCGGGAATATTTCAGAATAGCCACTTGTAACAACCGTATCACCTACGTTTATTGTGGCATAATATGGTAAATCCCTAAGCTCAGCAACCGATGCATCGCCACCTTCCCATTCAAGGAAACCAAAGCTATTATCACCTTTGATTTTACAACTTATACTACTTTTTCCATTGATAACAGGCAAAACAATGCTATAACGTTTGCCTGCCAGCATAATAACACCTACAACACCATTACTGTCATAAACACCCATTCCCTGATGTATGCCATCCAATGTTCCTTTGTTGAGCGTTATATAGTTATCATCCTTTCGAATAGAATTATCAATTACACGGGCAGTAAGAATAGAGCTGGCTGTCTGTGGCAGTTTACTTTCAGCTACAGAATCACGTAACATAAAAAGTTCAGCTTGCAACCGTGCATTTTCGGCTGCAAGCTTACTATTCTCTTTACCCAGGGAAAAAAAGTCACCTATCTTCGATCTTATTTCTAAAACCGACCCAGAAAAACTACTGGCAGAGGTCATAATAACCTCCTTCTGACTGTTATTGTAACTAAACAGAAGTACCAGCGAAACTGTTTCCAGAATCAGAAACAGGATAACATAGCTGTGCTTAATTATAAAGTCAAAAAGCGAACGCACGGCAATGTCTCCTTATCTTTTATCTCATCAAAAATGGGAATTTTTCTACATTCTTCAGCGCAGCAGCTGTTCCCTTTGCTACTCCAAGCAATGGTTCTTCTGCTACACGGAATTCAATACCAAGTTTGTCAGTGAGTCTCTTGCTTATACCTCTAAGCATAGATCCACCACCTGACAGATATATACCATTCTGCAAAATATCAGCATACAATTCCGGTGGAGTACTTTCCAATGCATTAAGTATCTCCATTTCAATACGCTGAATAGAATGATCAAGACAATGGGCAATCTCCTGATAACATACAGGTACTCTCATTGGAAGAGCTGTTATTTTGTTTGGACCTGCTACGATAAAATCTTCAGGAGCATCTTCGCCTAAATCAGTCAGGGCCGCGCCTACGTTAATCTTAATACGTTCTGCCATACGCTCACCAACTCTGATATTGTGCTGACGTCCCATATATTCCTGAATATCTGCAGTAAAATCATCACCAGCAACCTTTACTGAACGGTTTGAAACCAAACCGCCCAGGGAAATAACTGCTATTTCTGTTGTACCACCACCTATATCAACAATCATATTACCTACGGGTGCCAATACATCTATGCCCAGACCAAGTGCAGCTGCCATAGGTTCGTACAGCATATACACATCACGACCGCCGGCATGTTCTGCAGAGTCTCGCACAGCACGAAGCTCTACTTCAGTAATACCGGAAGGAACGCCAATAACCATCTTCAGCGATGGGGAAAACAGACGTCTGCCTGTATCTACTTTTTCTATGAAACCGCGAATCATCTGTTCACATGCGTCAAAGCTTGCTATCACACCATTTCTTAATGGTCTGATAACTCTGATGTTCTGAGGATTTCTCTCATACATCTCTTTTGCCTCTATACCTACGGCAATAAGTTTATCGGTCTTATTGTCCAAAGCTACAATAGATGGCTCATTGACAACAATCTTGTCCTTGTACATTATGATGGTATTGGCAGTGCCAAGGTCCATCGATAACTCTTGTGTTAAAGAAAACAATCCCACCGTATTAACCCTTAAATTGTTTAAATTAATGTTTGAAATGTCTGAAACCTGTAGTTACCAGAGTCATATCATGCTGTTCGCAATAGTCAATAGTCTCCTGGTCACGTACTGAACCTCCCGGATGTATAACATTCTTCACACCTGCATTATCTGCCAGTTCTACACAGTCAGGGAATGGGAAGAATGCATCACTTGCCATTGCCGCACCCTCCAACGAGAAACCAAAGCTACCAGCCTTTTCTACAGCCTGTTTCAAAGCATCTACACGTGAAGTCTGACCTACTCCGCTGGCCAATAGTTGCTTATTCTTTGCAAATACAATTGAATTGCTCTTGCTGTTCTTTACAATCTTGTTTGCAAAAAGCATATCATCAATCTCCTGTTCAGATGGAGTTCTTGAAGTCATCAACTTAAGATCGTCTGCAACTTCAGTCTTCAGATCCTTATCCTGCACCAGAACACCGTTCAAAGCTGAACGCACCTGCTTCTTGGATAAATTCTCCTCCTTCCTTACCAGAATAATTCTGTTCTTCTTCTGACCAAGTATTTCAAGAGCCTGAAGATCGTAATCCGGAGCAATAATAACTTCAAAGAAGAGTTTGTTGATCTCTTCTGCAGTTTCTTTGTCAACCGGGGCATTTGTAATAAGTACGCCACCAAATGCAGACACAGGATCACCTGCCAAAGCATCCTTCCATGCCTCAATCAGAGTTGGACGGGATGCAACACCACATGCGTTATTATGCTTCAGAATAGCGAATGTAATATCATTCTGGAATTCGTCAATCAGATCTACGGCTGCTGTAATATCCAGCAGATTGTTATATGATATCTCCTTGCCATGCAACTGGTCAAACATATTTTCCAGATTTCCATAGAACAGAGCATTCTGATGTGGGTTTTCACCATAACGAAGTGCCTTATGACCATCTATTGCCAGACGGAAATGATTATCATCGTTATTATCAGCAAAATAGTTGAAAATACAACTGTCATAGTATGATGATACTGCAAATGCCTCTTTTGCAAACCAGCGACGCTCTTCCAGAGTTGTTACTGCTCCGTTTTCATTAAGAATGTCCAGCAATGGTTTGTACTGATCCTTGCTTGCTACAATAACAGCATCCTTAAAGTTCTTAGCGCCTGCGCGGATCAAAGAGATTCCGCCTATATCTATCTTTTCTATAATATCTGCTTCAGATGCTCCCGATTTAACAGTCTCCTCGAATGGATACAAATCTACAATAACCAAATCTATCTCTGGAATATCATAGTTAACTATCTGAACCATATCCTCGTCTTCGTCACGACGACAAAGAATACCACCAAACACTTTTGGATGAAGTGTCTTAACACGTCCGCCAAGGATAGATGGGTATCCGGTCAAATCTTCGACAGGCTGACATGGAATACCCAATGACTCTATAAAACGCTGGGTTCCACCAGTAGAAATAAGTTTAACACCCTCTTGGTGAAGTTTTGTAATAATTTCATCCAGTCCATCCTTGTGATACACTGAAATCAATGCTGAAGTAATCTTTTTTGTACCTGTCATCTTGATTAAAATTAATATGTATAATATTCCGCGAAATTAGCCATTTTTACAAAGTCTTACAATAGAGTTGGTCATTTATTAAAAAAATATTTTTTCAGATTAAAATTCAGCTTTCATATATCAAACATAACATATCTTTTCACTACATTAGCAAACTTTTAAATATCACATAAATTACATAACTAACCGAAATGGACAGAAGAGATTTTCTTAAAACACTTGCAGCAGCAGGTGCTATGCTTACACTAAAGAGCAATGGTGTAATGGATGTAATGGCTTCAACATTACCATCAGGATCAACAGCAACGGCCAATGCCGATTCATACGCCGATATGGCTGCCATTATGAACGGAGAACCCGCAGCAATGCTGAGAGCAGCATTGGAACAGCTGGGTGGCATAAAAAGATTCGTAAAGAAGGGCGATAAAGTTGTTTTAAAACCAAACATTGGCTGGGACAGAACCCCTGAACTTGCAGCTAACACTAATCCGGAACTTATAGTAGAGATGATCAAGCAGTGCCAGAGTGCCGGCGCAGCAGAGGTTAAGGTATTTGACCACACCTGCGACGAATGGACCAGATGCTATGACCATAGCGGAATAGAAAAGGCTGTTAAAGGCGCCGGTGGTATAATGGTTCCTGCAAACGAAGAATCATACTACCAGGAGATAGAACTCCCAAAAGGTAAAGCCCTGAAAAAAGCAAAGGTACACAAAGCCATTCTGGAAAGCGATGTATGGTTCAATATGCCAATTCTGAAAAACCATGGCGGTGCCAGACTGACCATAGCAATGAAGAATCACATGGGTATAGTATGGGACAGACGTGCATTCCACAGCCAGGGTTTACAGGAGTGCATAGCAGATATCACAACTCTGTCAAAGCCTGCAGCCCTGCATATAGTTGATGCTTACAGAATAATGACCGACAATGGTCCTCAGGGCAGAAATGCAAACGATGTAGTACTTACTAAAGCGCTCTTTGCATCTACAGATATAGTAGCTGTGGATACTGCTGCAGCAAAATTCTTCAACCAGTTCAGACAGATTCCACTTGAAACCGTTTCACACATTGAAAATGGCCAGAAACTTGGCATGGGTACAATGGATATAGATAAACTGAACGTAAAGAGAATTAAACTATAACACCTGTTTACTATGCTAAAAAAGATTAGAGTTGTTCTGGCTATTGCAGTCATAGCAATCCTTACATTCGGTTTTATTGATTTTGCAGGAATTATTGAAAACCCATGGTTGCAAAAGATTCAGTTTGCGCCTGCACTGTTTTCATTAAGCATTGCAACACTTATTATACTGGTAGTTGGCACACTTCTGTTTGGCAGAGTATATTGTTCTGTAATATGCCCATTAGGTATATTTCAGGATCTGTTCAACTGGATAGCCAAAAAGACAAACAAGAAAAAGAAGTACGGTTATAAACCTGAACGTCCCTGGTTAAGATGGGGTATTCTGGCTGCACTAATCGTTGCCTGGATATTCGGTTTCACCTTTTTAGTGAGCCTTGTTGAGCCATATAGTGCATACGGACGTATGGCCACACAGCTATTCAAACCACTTTACATTCTGGGCAACAACCTTCTGGCTATAATATCGGAAAAAACCGGAAGCTACACATTCTTCTATGTGGAACTTACCATTAGATCTGTTACATCATTCATAGTAGCCATACTTACCTTAGGAATCATTGGATTCATATCGTTTAAGTTTGGCAGAACCTGGTGTAACACCATCTGCCCTGTAGGAACTATCCTGGGAGGAGTATCCAGATTCTCTGTATTCCGTATGCAGATAGACACAGACAAATGTAACCACTGTTCTTTATGCAGTCGCAAATGTAAAGCATACTGTATAGATTCTGTAAACCAGACTATAGACCATTCACGTTGCGTAACCTGTTTTGACTGCATAGACAACTGCAAACAGAAGGCAATCAAATATGTTCCTTCATGGAAAAAGTCTTCAAAAGAGAGCGTTACACCTGTTGCTGTAGATGAATCAAAACGTCAGTTCCTGAAATCGGCACTGGCAGTAGCTACAATGACACCGGCGACTCTGGCAGTAAAAGCCGCCGAACACGCTTGCGGATGCGATATTAGAGAGAAATTGGTACCTCTGTCACCTCCGGGCTCTATAAGCCACAAGAATCTGTTACAGCACTGCACTGCATGTCATCTGTGCATAAGCAAATGCCCGTCAAACGTACTAAAACCGGCTGCATTGGAATATGGTCTGGGAGGCATCATGCAACCTGTAATGAAGTTTGACAAAGGCTATTGTAATTATGATTGTACCGTATGTAGCGAAATATGCCCTAACGGAGCAATCAAACCGCTTACAGTAGAACAAAAGCATAAAACCCAGCCGGGTAAGGTAGCATTTTCACAGTGCCAATGTGTAGTAGAAGTAAATGGCACCAGTTGTGGCGCCTGTGCTGAACATTGTCCTACTCAGGCAGTCAGAATGGTACCCTACAAGAATGGCATAACCATACCGGAAATACATCCTGAACTCTGTGTAGGCTGCGGCGGTTGTGAATTCATCTGTCCGGTTAAGGCCATCTTCATTAATGGTAACGAAACTCATCTGGAAGCAAAAGAACCAGAGAACACCAAACGTGAAGTAGTAGAAGATTTCGGTTTTGGTTTCTGATAAAGATATATACTGCAATCAGGAGGGTGGCTATTTTTTAATAATACAAAAAGAGATTGGGATTGGCTTTTAAGTCAATCCCAATCTCTTTGTATTTATCTAGCAATATAGCTTAAGCTTTTGCTTTAGCCTCAATTGCCTTGTTGATTTCGTCCATCTTTTCGTCTGAAAGTTCGTATTTGCTGATAATCCACATAGCCAATACCAAAAGGATTGCTGGGATTACGCATACCAACCAAAGGATACCCTGCAGAGCTGAAGCAGGCTGAGTTGCCATTTCAGCATCAAAGCTTGTCCAAGCAAGTACCAAACCTGGAACAACACCACCAAGTGCCATACCAGCCTTGAAGAAGATACCTGTCAAGGCATTTACAATACCTGAGATTCTTCTACCTGTTGTAAATTCACCATAAGCAATAACTTCAGGAACAAGAGCCCACATGTAACCGGTAGCAACAATAACACCTGTTGATTTTACAAACTGTGCAAGATAAACTATCCACATCTGTGATCTGAGTGCTGGAACTATAGATACAACATACAAAAGTGCCATACCAAAGATTGCTGTTGACAGGAAGATGTAGAACATTCCTTTTTTACCAACCGCCTTCTTGATTGCTGGAACCAGAGGCATAAAGATAAATGCAGGAATTGAACCAAGACCCATGAACAATGACATCTGTTCTGCTGTTGAACCAATATTGTACTGCATATAGTATGAACCTGCTGCATTACCTACTGACATCATAGCAAATGCTGTGATAAAGAAGAATGCCAATATACGCAATGGTTTGTTACGACCAAACTCAGTCCAGAGGTCAGAAACCTTAACGTTTTCTGTCTCCTTCTGGTCCATAACCACTCTTTCTTTAGTCTGTGAATAACAGAAAATCAGGAAGAAGAGACCAACCAAAGAATATACCAACATTGTGAGGAACCATGCACGACCATCGTTAGGCATAGCCTGTTCACCTACCAATTCACTACCTTTAGCAAAGTACTTAACAAGGATTGGAATACCCATGGACACTGCAAGACCACCAAGGTTAGCCATGAACATACGTGTTGATGTCAACACTGTAATTTCATGAGTATCGCGTGTCAGAGATGCATTCAAAGCGCCGTAAGGTACGTTAACCAAAGTGTAGCACATTGACATACCTACGTATGTAATGTAAGCATACAGCAATGAGCCTGAGAAACCATTCCAGAAACAGAGGATAGCGAAACCTGTCAATGGAATACCGCCAAGTACCAGATAAGAACGATACTTACCCATCTTTGGATTCTTCTTATCGACAAAGGCTCCTACTATTGGATCCCAGATAACGTCAATAATACGTACAATTAAGAACATTGTAGCTGCTACACCCGGTTTAATACCAAATACATTGGTATAGAAGAAGAGCAACCACATACTGATTGTTTGGTAGATAAGGTTCTGAGCCATATCACCGGCACCGAAACCTATTCTCTGCACCCAATTGAGTTTATAAAAACCCGCATTTTCGTTGTTTGCCATAATTTTATAAATTGATTTAATAATTAGTATAATTCACCTAAACATTGCAAATGTACAACAATAATCATAGTTTTTAACCTACTTAACCCATTTTCATTATGAAAAGTACAAACTACTCTTTCAAAATGGTTATTGCACGCTGTATTATATCATCTAATTCTATCATTGAATGATAATATTCATTCATTGTCCAGAGATTTCTGGCAATCAATGCTTTCAGCTGTATTTTAAAGATTGGGAGTGATTCTGCCCAAAGTTTTTCATCAAATTCCACGCCAGCATCCTTTGCCTTATCCTTTAACATATTAAGTAGTTTCTCATCTGTTTGAAACTCTTTTTCAAACGATTGATAACTCTTGTATTTTCTCTCCAACTGTCTGCGATTTTTCTCTACATATGCAAGGGAAGTTTGCAGAACACAGTTTTTCGCCGTTACCTTTCTATAATATATATTGGTACGTGTTGTATCCAATGGTACAAAATCGTCTGGCATTATGCCACCTCCACCATATACAGTTCTACCTTTGATCTTTGTTTTATACTTGAGTGAATCCGGGAAGTGAATATTCTCCACATTTGTTAATTCACCTGCATCAAAACGCTTCTCAATGTCGGCAGCATAGTCAACATCATCACCGTATGGTTTCTGTATGCAACGGCCTACAGGTGTAAAATATTGGGCGATAGTTAACCTTATCATCGAGCCATCATGAAACTCTATTGGTCTTTGTACCAATCCCTTACCGAAAGAACGGCGTCCCACAATTGTACCTCTGTCCCAGTCCTGTATAGCACCCGATACTATTTCAGAAGCAGATGCTGAATATTCATCTATAAGAACTACCAGCTTGCCATTTTTGAACATTCCATTACCCGATGCCTTATAACCGCTTCTTGGAGTCCTTCTGCCTTCTGTATATACTATCAACTGATCTCTCTGCAAAAATTCATTGGAAAGCTCAACTGCTGCATGTAAATAACCGCCGCCATTACCCTGTAAATCTAGGATAAGAGATTTTGCTCCCTCCGCCCTTAGCTTATTCAAACCTTCCCTGAATTCCGTCAATGTAGTTAAACCAAAACTTGATACTTTGATGTAACCTATACCATCGGCAACCATAAAGGCTGCATCTACAGTGTTTACAGGTATTTTATCGCGAACCACATTGAAATACAGCAACTCTGATAATCCCTGACGTTTGATACCAAGTTTCACCGTTGTGCCCTTAGGGCCTCGCAATCGTTTCATTATCTCTTCCTGAGCCATCTTTACTCCGGCTATAGCAGTATCGTTCACTGTCACTATTCTATCGCCTGCCAATATTCCTATCTTTTCAGATGGTCCGTCCGGAAGTGGCTGTACAATAAACAAGGTATCTTCCACCATATTGAACTGCACACCTATACCATCAAAATTCCCCTGAAGAGATTCGTTTGATTTATTAACTTCCTCGGCTGTCAGGTAGGTTGAATGGGGATCAAGTTCTTCCAACATACCTCTTATAGCCGATTCCACCAGTTTTTCATCGTCAACTTCTTCTACATATAGGCTCTCTATAGCACTCTCTGCTATCAATAGTTTCTGTAACTGTGCATCTATTGCCTGTTGAGCCAACAGTAGTTTTGGTACAACAGCAAGTATCGTTATCAGTATATATATCTTTCGCATATCAGGTATGGAATGTATCTATCACTAGTTTATCTATTGGGCGGCCAAATCTTATCATTTCTCTTACCAGGCTGCTACTAATGTATTGATTTGCCGGCGCAGCATATAAGAATATAGTTTCAACCCCCTCTATGTTAAAATTAACATCAGCCATATTGCGCTCATATTCGTAATCCACAACAGAACGTACCCCTCGGAGTATTGCATTTGCGCCCTCTGATTTAACCACATCAGAAGTAAATCCGTCATAACCCATTACTTTTACTCTTGGATTCTCCTTGTAATACTCTTTAATGGCAGATATTCTATCATCTACATCGAACATTGTGTGCTTGCTCTCATTTATACCAACTGCTATAATAATTTCGTCAGCAATCCTTAGCGCACGCTCTACCAGATCAGCATGTCCTACTGTAAAGGGATCGAATGTTCCTGGGAATAATAACTTCATATTGATACTAATTAAAATATTTCCTCTTCCTCTATCAAATCCTGTTCAACTATCAGGTTGTCTATGATGAAGTTCTGCCTTTCCATCGTATTTTTTCCCATATAAAATGATAGTAGATTTTCAACATCGTCGGTTTTCTGCAGCGTTACTCTCTCTAAACGCATGTTCTGACCAATGAAGTTCTTAAATTCATCGGGCGATATTTCACCAAGACCTTTAAATCTGGTTATTTCAGGATTCGGACTCAGTTTCTCTATGGCTGCAAGACGCTCTTCATTGTTATAGCAGTAAATAGTCTCAAAATCGCCCTTTCGTGTTACAACTCCCTCTGAAAAATCAACACCTTTCTTTCCTTTTCGTCTGTTTCTTACACGGAACAATGGTGTCTGCAGAATATATACGTGTCCCTTCTTTATAAGTACCGGGAAGAACTGCAGGAAGAAGGTTATCATAAGCAGGCGTATATGCATTCCGTCCACATCGGCATCGGTTGCTACTATAATCTTGTTATAACGCAATCCCTCCAGTCCGTCTTCTATATTCAGCGCCGCCTGCAAAAGGTTGAACTCTTCGTTTTCATAAACCACCTTTTTTGTTAATCCAAAGCAGTTCAATGGTTTACCACGCAGACTGAATACAGCCTGTGTATTAACATCGCGGCTCTTTGTTATTGAACCGCTTGCAGAATCGCCCTCAGTAATAAAGATGCAACTCTCTTCCTGTAGCGTACCACGTACATCGTTCAGGTGCACTCTGCAATCTGCCAGTTTCTTATTATGCAGATTTGCCTTTTTGGCCCTTTCACGTGCCAGCTTTGTAACACCGGCTATGGCTTTACGCTCTTTTTCCGATTCCTGAATTTTTTGTAGTAGTACATCGGTTATTTGGCTGTTCTTATGCAGATAATCATCTACCTCTTTTTTAATGAAATCGCCTATAAACTTATTCAAAGACATTCCACCGTTAGGGCTGGTGGTGGTTGAACCCAATTTGATTTTGGTCTGACTTTCAAACACCGGTTCTTCCACATTTACTGCTATGGCAGCCACAATACCGTTTCTAATATCGCATGCCTCCTGATTCTTGTTATAGAACTCCTTAATAGTTTTGGCTATATGTTCTTTGAATGCACTCTGATGAGTACCGCCTTGTGATGTATATTGTCCGTTTACAAAAGAATAGTACTCTTCACCATACTGGTTTGCGTGAGTAAATGCTATCTCTATATCATCGGCCTTTAGATGTATTATAGGATATAGACTTTCAGAACTCATTCTCTCCACAAGCAGATCTTCCAAACCGTTTCTGGAGACTATGCGCTGACCATTATACATTATGGTAAGACCGGTATTCAGATAGGCATAGTTTCTGAGCATTGTCTCTATTATTGCGGCACGGAATGAATAGTTTACAAAGAGTGCTTTGTCCGGTATAAAGTATATCATAGTACCGTTTTCATCTACCGATGGTTCAGTAGTATCCTCTAACAGGTTGCCTTTTTCAAATTTGAGTGTTCGCACTTGACCATCTCTGTAACTGCTTACCATAAAAGCAGAACTCAAAGCATTCACAGCCTTCAAACCTACGCCATTAAGACCTACGCTCTTTTTGAATGCCTTGCTGTCAAATTTACCACCTGTATTCAAAACGCTTACTGCTTCCACCAGTTTACCCTGGGGTATTCCGCGTCCATAGTCACGTATTCTTACTGCAGAATTCTCCTCTAAATCTATCTCAATGCGTTTACCGGCATTCATTCTGAATTCATCGACACTATTGTCGATAATCTCTTTCATTAAGACATATATACCATCGTCAGGCTGTGAACCATCGCCCAACTTACCTATATACATACCCGGACGATTGCGAATATGATCCATATCGCTCATGTGACGGATATTATCTTCATCGTAACGAACCTGTTCCGGTTGAACTACACTATCTAAATTTTCATCAAACAATGCCTCTTCTGCCATATTATATATCTTTTCTAAAAGCTTTTCTACGTTTATGTATATGTGCGCCCTCAAAATAGTTCCAATGAGCTTGCATCTTGCTATTGTTATCCAGTTCAGGATTGCTCTCTGCTACTTTAAGCCCCATCTCTTTGGCAATAGGAATAAGTCTGTTGAACATTACCGAATTCAAACCCTTATTCTGATATTCAGGTTTGATAGCCAGAAACATTAAATCCACTATGCTATCGTGTTTCCACCAAAGGGCTTTTGCCAGATGCCACCAGCCAAACGGAAACATATAACCTTTCGATTTTTGCAACGCTCTGGATAGTGATGCCATAATGAGACCGGCAGCTATAGGCTCTTCGTTTTCATCCAAAATAATAACTACCAATCTTTTATCTATAAGTTTAAGATAACGCTTCACGTAATCTGCTATCTGTTTATCGGAGAATGCAGAATATCCATATAGAGGTGCGTATGCTTCATTTACAAGTTCAAATAGTTTGGTAGCATATCTCTTGGCTTCATCGGATTTGCTTTTACCAAACTCTGCTATGTGCAGATTGTATCTTTTCAGTACGACATCTGCCAGTCTGCTCATCTTTTCCGGTATAACATCGAACGGAATCTGCCATTCTACCCAGTTTGCTGATGTTTCATAGCCTAATGCTTCCAGATGTTCAGCATAATAGGGATGATTGTAGTTGGTTGCCATAGTACCCAATTGGTCAAAACCATCGGTAAGCATACCCTCAGGATCGAAATCTGTAAAACCTAACGGTCCTTCTATTTCTGCCATTCCCTGCGCTCTACCCCAGTTCTCTACAGCTTCAAGCAGAGCTTTTGATACCTCTTTATTGTCTATATAGTCTATCCAGCCAAAACGAACTACTTTTCTGTTCCAGACATTATTGGCTTTGTGGTTTATTATTCCTGCTACGCGCCCTACAATAGTGTTTCCGCAATAGGCATTGAAGAGCACTAAATCACAAAATTCAAGTGCAGCATTGCCCTGTGGAGTGAAATTATTAACCATATCACCGTATAGTTCCGGAACTGCATATTTATTTCCTTTGTATAGGGTATAGTTGAACTTGATAAATCTGTCAAGTTCTTTACGGTCTTTAACTTCAACTATCGTAATTTGGGATTTCATCTTTAAATACTCTTTTTGAATGTAGCTCTGCGCTTATGTATTTCCGGTTTGTAGAATTCCCACATAGACTGAACTTTTGTATTTGTTACAAGTTCCGGATTTGTTTCACCATATTCAAAACCCATAGCCTTGTAGTTTGGCACAAGTTCTTCCATAAGCAGAGCGTTAATTCCCTTATTTTGAAGCTCCGGTTTTACAGCGACCATCATAAGATCAAGTACCTTAGGACGTTTTATAAATAGGGCTTTCAACAGATGCCACCATCCAAATGGGAACATCATACCGTGACCTTTCTGCAATGCTTCTGAAAGCGATGGCATAGAGATACCCACAGCAACCAGATTATCATCTGAATCTACCACCATCGATATCATTCTGCGGTCCAAAATAGGCACATACATATCTATGTATAATTCTATCTGTTCTGGAGATAGTTCCGAATAGCCATACAGACAGGCGTACGCTTCATTCAGCAAATTGAATATCTGCTTACCGTATTTATTCGCCAATTCTCTTACAGATCTGCAATGCGTTGTACGCAAACCATATCTCTGTTTTACCAGTGCAGCCACGCGAGTATGTTTTTCCGGAACTTCATCTGGCACAGTAAGTTTCATTTCTATCCATTTTGCCGATTCTTCCAGTCCGTGTTTACGCATGTGCTCCGGATAGTAAGCATAGTTGTATATGGTAACAAGTGTTCCCAATTGATCAAAGCCATCGGTAAGCATACCTTCCGGGTCAAAGTCTGTAAATCCAAAAGGACCCTCTATTTCTTCCATTCCACGCTCTTTACCCCACTCTGCGACAGTATCTAAAAGCGCTTTTGAAACCTCTAAATCATCTATAAAATCTATCCAACCAAAGCGTACAGTCTTTGTACCCCATATTTTATTTGCTTTGTGATTTATAATGGCAGCTACTCTACCTACAAGTTCATCATCTTTGTAAGCTAAAAAATATTGCGCTTCACAAAAACTGAATGCTGCATTTTTCTTGGGACTTAAGGTATCGAATGTATCGAAATACAGTTCCGGAACTGCGTATGGATTTCCTCTGTATAGTTTATCATTGAACCTTATAAAACGTTTTAATTCACGTTTTGAACATGCGTCAATCGCTAAAACTTTTACTGCCATTTGAATAAATAGTTAAAATTTTAGCGAAGATATGAAAAAAAATCAAGAAATATCTCTCAAAAAAGAGATAATATGTACGGCCGTCAATCGTTGGAAATCAAATCCTCTGATGGGATTAGTTTGCGTATTGCTTTTATATGGCCAAAGAAGCGGAAAGCAATAACTCTGAAAACTGTATATATAGGTATTGCCACTATCATTGCCAACGGACCGCCCACATATCCCACTATGAGCATCACAAAAAACACCTCAAGCGGTTTTGCTTTAATGCTTGTGGAGTATATCAATGGCTGATACAGATAGTTGTCTATAAACTGAGTAAAGCAGAATATTGCTATCAGAACAGCGGTAAAGAACCAGAAACTTACATCCAGTCCCACCGGAACTACACTGGTATATTTTAGAACCAAACCGAATATGGTTCCCAATGCGCCACCCAACAACGGGCCTATATAAGGAATAATATTGAAAATTCCGGTCAGAAACGCTATTCCTATGGATGAGTGGAAACCTAATCTGGCTATAAAGAACAATCCCAGAAAGTTTACCAATGTTACTCCCATTACCTGCACCAGCACACCCACAAAATACCTTGAAAGCAGATATTCAATATCAGAAATCGCCTTTTCAACGGTATTTTCATGCTTATCGGGAACAATAGCACAGAGTATTTTGGTAAACAGCGAATCGTCCTTTATAAAGAAGAAACTAATGAATACTACAGAAAATATTCCTACACCAAAACTGGTAATAAACGATGCTGCCGAACCAATTATAGACGATATACGAGATGTATCAAACAACTTTTGCAGTTCCTGCACAATAGCAACTTCTATACGGAAATCGGGACCTAATGAAGAGAAGCTATCTCTTAAAAAGGCATTAAAATCTGCTAACGGAACAGCAATACTTTTAGCAGAGCTTTCTATGTTGGTTACCGATATGTTTTTAACTATACCGCTCACTATAGGAACTACCAGAAAGATTATCGCCAGCAGAAGTCCTATTTTAATAATCTCGTTTTTTTAACAGTTATCTGTTTGTTTTTAGTTAATACTCAAGTTACCTCTTTCTGGTAGATTTTACCAGGAACTCTATGGTTAATACTCTATTGGTTGCAGTTATTGGTCATAATTAACGTTGATTTGTTCTCTGGCAATAAATAGCAAAGGATTTGATTCGCTTGTAATATCAGGAAATCTTTTGTGATGTTCTTCTATTGATAATATAGCCTCAACTGATAGATAACAGATTTGCATATTTTTGTATGAATAATAATACATATTTGGATATAGATAACCATCTTCCACTGGAAGCTTATCGTCATTATTATAAACTCTATATGTGTAATTGTTCTCTTTATCTACATAAACGCGTACATTACCGGATGTACCACTTACTCCAAAGGATAGCATTTTATCTGTTTCTAAATATCCATATTTAAAGAATGCATCTGAAGGATCAGATTTAATATCGTGTAACTTATTCTTCTGAACATTTCTTTTCATTTCCACATCAGTAATCATTTGATATGTTGTGTATATGGTATCGGAGGTGATTTTGTAAAAATAGTTGTATTGTTCATTTCCCATAAGTGTTACTGTTCCATCCTTTTGTTTTATCAAATAATAATCCAAAATAACACCAAATGCATAAGAATCATCTATTTCTATAAGATGCTTCTTAAAAACACCATTACTATCTGACTGCCAAAGTCCACGCGTGCCACCTTTTAATTTTTGTGGGCGGTAGAACAGGTAATCACCGTTAGGTAATCTGGTAAAATCCTCTACCACTTCGTTATCTAATATATCAAAACTGCGTTTAAAATTACCATCTAAATCGTAAATCAATATCTTTCTTTGTTCCGAATCGTGAACAGAAATCTCTTTACGCATAATATCTATATCAAACCTTTTTAGGCGAAGATATTCTCCATGCCCCCTACCATATCTTTTAATTTTACATATAAAAGAGCCGTCCATATTAAACTTGTATATAGCATCATCGGATAGTATATAAATGATTTCTTCTTCTATTTTAACATCCTGAATAAGGCTTAGCATACTTTCTTCTGTACTATTATCAAGATATACAACTTCAGCAGGAGGAAGTAACTTTGTAATATCTAGCGGTTCTGTTTTTACGGGTTCAACTATTGGCGTATAAATTTCCATCACATCATTATTTTTGTGACTGTTTATACAAGCAGAAAAAGACATTGCGACTATTATTGAATAGATCGAAATTATTTTATTTTTTAGATGTTTCATTTTAATAATCTCGTTTTTTAAACAGTTATCTGTTTGTTTTTAGTTAATACTCAAGCTACCTCTTTCAGGTAGATTTTACCAGGAACTCTATGGTTAATACCTTGATGCCTGCGATTGTAGTTGTAGTCATCAATAGACCTCTTTATCCCCTGATACAGTTCTGCGCCCGTATCCTCGCGATGGATGTATATGTACTCATCTTTTATTGTTCTCCAGAATCATATTTCTTTCTCTTATTTGTCATGTCTGCTAAGTTGTAAAATTTAACTTAGATACCTGTATTAAAAATCGGAAGTATTATACTATTACAATGATCAAAGCCAACGCTGCCGACATCCATCCCGGTATATATCTACCTTTTATATGTATCTTCTTTAGCAGTTTCACTATAGGATTAGCTATTAGTGATACTACTACCGCTACCAATATATATGCTATAATATCTCTGAAAAACCAGCATAAAAAGCCCACTAATGATACTGCAGCCGCAATCATTATGCATCTGGCCAGTCTATCTACATCTCTTCTACTCTGTTCCATACGCCTAAACTACTTACTATTAGTCTTCAGCGCGAAGTTACAAAATAATTGAGAACCATAAAATTTAATCGCGATACTCCAGTATATCTCCGGGCTGACAATCAAGAGCCTTACATATTGCATCCAGAGTGGAAAAACGAATAGCACGCGCTTTACCGGTCTTTAATATTGAAAGATTAGCTGCTGTAATACCTACCTTTTCAGCCAGTTCGCCAGAACTCATCTTACGTTTAGCTAACATCACATCTACATTCACTATTATTGACATAACATTCTTTTGTTTTGTTAATACCTGATTATCAAACTGTCAAACGGTTTTCTTCAGTAAGCAATACTCCTGTTGAATAGATCAAAGCCACCACTGCTATTAAAAGAGGTATAAAAATAGACCCAAGTGATAATGTAAACGATGGATCCTTAAATAGCATATCAGCAAATAGCATATCAGCATTATTACCTAAAAAGTCATTTAAAAAGCTAAATGGAACTAAGCGCCACAATATTTTTGTGTTGCTACGCGAAAAGAATTCACCGCTCTTAATCAGCCTTACTGTATTCCACATAAATGCTATCAATAAAATATTTGTTGTCAGCCCCGATACAACAAGTCCCAGCAACATTAAAATCTTCCATACCAGAAATTTACCATCCCAATCAATAGTGGGTACAGTTCCGGAACCTATGCTAAAAAGCCCTACTGTATTCCCTGTTGTTATTAGCGTTGCCACTATACTTAATACGCCAAAAAGAATCACAATAACTGTTAGTACAGTCATACGTTTTGATAAGTCTTGTTTCATAATTCAATAATTTTTTATCGTTTAACGATATAAAAGTATAACTCTTTTATCGAAAAACAATAAAACCACCTGTTTTTTAAGTTTCTTTAACAACTAACGAGATTTGTCTCGAAGAGACCCATCGACTTCGTGTTTGCTGTCGGCAAAGCCGGTGCAAACAATAAACGAAGGAGATAACCGCAGGTGAAAGTCCTAGTACAAAAAAAGAGAACCGCGTTAGCGATTCTCTTGTGGGCCATCTAGGGCTTGAGATTTGTCTCGAAGAGACCCATCGACTTCGTGTTTGCTGTCGACAAAGCCGGTGCAAACGTAAAACGAAGGAGATAACCGTAGGTGAAAGTCCTACACAAAAAAAAGGAAACTGCCATCGCAGTTTCCTTAAGTGGGCCATCTAGGGCTTGAGATTTGTCTCGAAGAGACCCATCGACTTCGTGTTTGCTGTCGGCAAAGCCGGTGCAAACGTAAAACGAAGGAGATAACCGTAGGTGAAAGTCCTAGTACAAAAAAAGAGAACCGCGTTAGCGATTCTCTTGTGGGCCATCTAGGGCTTGAACCTAGGACCTCCAGATTATGAGTCTGTTGCTCTAACCAACTGAGCTAAAAGCCCGTAAAACATCACCAAACAAGTTTAGTGCCGTTTTCGTGTGCAAAGATATAGCAAGTAGTTTAAACTGACAAGTTTTATAAAAAATAATTTCGCAGAAATAGATTTAATAAATCAGTATGATTACTTTTGCACAACAATAAACAGATTCTGAAATGACTATAGAGAGTATTCAAAAGAAGAAGATAGGGATGGCAGCCACAATAGGTTTCTTTGATGGTGTACACCGTGGGCATATTCACCTTATCGATGAACTATCGGAAATTGCAACAGAAGAGAACCTGCATAGTATGGTTGTAACCTTCCCGGAACATCCAAGACAGATTCTTCAATCTGATTACAAACCGTTACTACTCTCTACACCTGAAGAGAAAATAATGCGACTGGAGCAGACCAAAGCAGACATGTGCTTTCCCCTGCACTTTACCAAAACGCTATCTCAGATGGACGCTTACACCTTTATGAAGGAGTTTCTGCAGAAGAAACTGGGAGTTCAGTTGCTTTTAGTAGGACATGACCACCATTTTGGATGCGACAAAGACAAATCACTTGAAGATTATAAAAAGATAGGCGATGAGATTGGAATGAAGGTGATAGGAGCATCGGCACTACAGTTTGATGGCAAACCTATCAGCAGCTCTCGCATTCGCAGGAAACTGGCTGCAGGCAATATAGAAAAGGCTAACAATATGCTGGGATATCTGTATTCTATAAGCGGAACAGTTGTCCATGGCATGCAGAATGGCAGAAAGATGGGATTCCCAACAGCAAACTTAGGCCCCTACTGCGACTTAATGCAGATTCCATGCAATGGAGTATATTCTGCTATTGCCTCTGTAGATGGCGCCAGTTATCCAGCCATGGTAAATATTGGATTCAGGCCCACATTCAACGGTCAGGACAACAGAACCATAGAGGCCCACATACTAAACTTTTCTGAAGACATCTACTTCAAACCACTTACACTGCAGTTTGTAAGCTATATACGTTCTGAAAGGAAGTTTAATTCACCCAATGAGCTGGCACAACAGTTGGCAATAGATAAAGATACAGCCGATAAGACTATTAAATCAATTATACAACTATGAAAAGATCCATTATTTCATTCCTGCTTTTTCTGGTAATGCAGATTATTGGCACCGGAATAGCTATTCTGTTTGTTATTATGCCTAAAATGTCTCAGTTAGAAACACTGTCTATTCAAAACATTCAATCACTGTATTCAGACAATATGATCTCCATAACAGTCTGGGGACTGATTATCAGTAGTATAATGACATTCCTGATATTATGGGCTCTGAAATATGTTAAGCCAAACGATTTAACCAGACAGGTGCCATGCAAAATCCTGTTGATATCAATACCAATGGTATTCAGCGTTATGATGGTGCTGAATATATTTAATACTGTAATACAGTTACCGGACCTGATGGCAGAACAGTTTAAAGCCATGACAGGAAGTATTTGGGGATTTGTTGCAATTGCTATTCTGGCCCCGATTATGGAGGAGGTGATATTCAGAAAGATAATGATAGACGAATTTAAGCAATCTACAAAGAAGGCATGGATTGCCATTCTTATATCATCAATCCTGTTTGGTATTGTACACCTGAACCCGGCACAGATTCCATTTGCATTTCTGGCAGGAATCTTCTTTGGCTGGATGTACATTCAGACAGGCAGCATCCTGCCATCTGTTGTTGGCCACATAGTAAATAATTCATTCGCATTCCTGGATATGAAATTTGGCTGGACTGACGGCGGCGAACAAGCCTCTTTATCAGATCCAACCACAATAGTAACAGCCACAGCATTTGCTATAATTGCAGCTGCATTAATCTACTTCACAGTAAAATACTACAAGAATAATAATCAGGAGCAACTATAATGCAATAGTTGTTCCTGTCAGTTTATCCAATGATGATGCCGATGTGATAAGTACAGATGTTACACCGGCTGTAAGTGCTGTAAAGGCATTCTGAATCTTTGGAATCATACCACCGTTTATAGTTCCGTTTTCAACCAGCAACGGGAAATCGTAGTATGAAATATAAGGGATAACAGAATTATCATCGTCCTGATTCATCAGTACGCCTGGTTTTTCAAAACAGAAGATAAGGGTTACCTTAAACTTTGATGCTAAAGCCTTAGCTGTTTCTCCGGCAATTGTATCGGCATTTGTATTCAGAATAAGTCCATTCTTATCGTGTGTAAGCGGAGCCAGAACAGGCACAATATCTTTGTCCAGCAAATCTGAAAGGAAATCGGCATTTACTGATTTAACATCGCCTACAAAACCATAATCAATCTCTTTTACAGGACGTTTCACTGACTGTATTACATTACAATCGGCACCGGTCAAACCTATTGCGTTTACACCTTTGGCCTGCAAACCTGCCACAATATTCTTGTTTACCAGACCACCATAAACCATAGTAACAACCTTCAGAGTCTCTGCATCGGTAATGCGTCGGCCATCAACCATTTTGCTCTCTATACCTAATTTTGCAGCCATAGCTGTTGCTGAACGGCCACCACCATGCACCAATAGTTTCTTTCCCGGAATTGCAGAAAAGTCCTGCA
The DNA here is from genome assembly GCA_045660365.1 of Bacteroidaceae bacterium. Lineage (GTDB taxonomy): Bacteria > Bacteroidota > Bacteroidia > Bacteroidales > Bacteroidaceae > Colenecus. Next base: position 51,628 of record JAZRDQ010000020.1, on the reverse strand, counting down.
ACAACTGTTGTAATGTTTCCGGTTCCTCTACTATTTTACCTCCTACTTTTACTATTACTAATGATTCTTTCATTGCACTTATGAATTATTCTATGGTCAACAGTTTTTTCACCTCTTTTATTGTATCAGAAATCTGATCTATACTCTCCAGATAATCGGCCCGACATATATGCTTTGCTCTCAGATAACCGGGTTCGCGTCTCTTTATCTCACTCTCTACATACTGTTCCAGTTCAGAATCACTCTTCTGAGCTATAAGCGGACGTTTCATGCGTGCCTGTTTTAAACGCCTTGTCAATGTATCTGTTGTTGCATTCAGATATATTGTTTCGCCCTGCCCCAGCATATAATCCATATTGTCAAAAAAGAGAGGAGTAGATCCGCCGCATGAGATAACAATATCTTCAAATTCGCCTACCTCATGCAACATAGCCTTTTCAATCTCTCTAAAGGTCTGTTCTCCTTTCTGAGCAAATATTTCAGAAACACTTTTTCTGTATCTCTGCTCAATATACAGGTCCAGATCACAGAATGATAGCTTGAGTTCTTTCGACAATGCCCTGCCTAATGTAGTCTTGCCGGCACCCATAAACCCCAACAGGAAAATACGTATCATCTACTTACGTTTTGTAGAACGTTTTGCTGCAGGCGCCTTGCTATCCTGCTCACTGATGATATTTCTGCATTCTTCTAATGTCAGTTCTGCAGGAGTAACATTCTTTGGAATCTTGTAGTTCTTTCCGCCACTTGCTATATAAGGTCCGTATCTTCCGTTCAGTATCTCTATATCAGATTCATCAAACTTCTTTATCAACTTGTTTGCTTCTGCCTGTTCTTTCTCTTTAATCAGATCAAGAACCTCTTCGAAAGATATGGTTAATGGATCATAACTCTTTGGTATGGACACATATCCACCTGCATAACGAATATAAGGTCCAAACTTACCTGTACCTATAGTTACACTCTGACCATTATATTCATCGAGTGTTCGTGGCAGTTTAAACAGTTCCATTGCCTGTTCAAAGGTGATATTTTCCAGTGTCTGTCCCTTCTTCATCTGTGCAAAACGAGGTTTCTCTTCGTCTTCAGCACTACCTATCTGAACAATAGGACCATATCTGCCTATCTTTACTGTAACAGGTTTACCCGATACAGGATCTGTTCCAAGCACACGTTCACCTACTTTATATTCGTTCTTCTGAGTCATTGCACTATCCACAGCTGGTGAGAAGTCTGCATAGAATTCACGGATAACTGCATCCCATGGCTTTTCACCATCTGCAATTCCGTCAAACTCTTTTTCCACCATCGCGGTAAAGTTGTAACTCATAATATCCGGGAATGTTTCCAGCAGGAAGTCATTGACCACCAGTCCTATGTCAGTTGGAACAAGCTTTGATTTTTCCGATCCATGATTTTCAGACAGCAACTGTTCTGATATTTCGCCATCCTGCAATCTAACCAGATTGTACTTAATATGAGTACCTGCTATATCTTCACGCAAAACATATTCACGTTGCTGAATTGTGCTGATAGTAGGAGCGTATGTAGATGGACGGCCAATACCCAGCTCTTCCATCTTATGTACAAGAGCAGCTTCGTTGTATCGTTGAGGACGCTGTGTAAAGCGCTCTATGGCGTCTATATTGCTTACCTGTAACTTGTCGCCCATACTGAATGCCGGCATTCCCAATGGAGAATCATTTGAAGCAGAAGTTTCCAAATCTTCGTCTCTTGTCTCCCTGTAAACCTTAAGGAAACCATCGAACTTTGTCACTTCGCCGGTAATTACGAATTCGCCCTGAAGACCCTCTGCCTGAATAGCAACCACTGTCTTCTCTATCTGGGCATCTGCCATCTGTGAAGCTATGGTACGTTTCCAGATAAGCTCATATATTCTCTTTTCCGGTGCCGGAGCATCAATTGTGGCATTTTCCATATATGTTGGGCGGATAGCCTCGTGAGCCTCCTGAGCACCTTTTGATTTTACATTGTACTGTCTACTCTTAACATATTCAGCACCCATTGTACTCTCAATCACCTGACGGCTTGAATTGATACAGAGTGATGACAGATTTACAGAGTCTGTTCGCATATATGTGATACGTCCTGATTCATACAGACGCTGAGCCAGCATCATGGTCTGAATAACAGTAAATCCATATTTTCTTGCAGCTTCCTGCTGAAGAGTAGATGTAGTGAAAGGAGGAGCCGGCGTCTTGACAAGAGGTTTAACTGATATATCCATAACCTTGAACTCCTTGTTCTTACAGCTTTCAAGGAAACGGGTAGCATCTTCTTTTGATTTGAAACGCTCACTGTAATCTGCCTTTACATTCACTACATTTCCGTCTGCAGTCTGATAGTTGAATATAGCAACCACCTTATACGAAACTTCCGGCTTGAATGCTTTAATCTCACGTTCACGTTCTACAATCAGACGTACTGCTACTGATTGAACGCGACCTGCTGACAATGATGGCTTAATTTTACGCCACAATACAGGTGAAAGCTTAAAGCCCACTATTCTGTCAAGAACTCGGCGTGCCTGCTGAGCAAGAACCAGATTTCTGTCAATGTCTCGTGGATTCTCTATAGCTTCCAATATTGCATTCTTGGTAATTTCGTGGAATACTATACGTTTGGTCTTTTCCGGTTGCAGCCCTAAAGTATCATACAGATGCCAGCTGATAGCCTCTCCTTCGCGGTCCTCATCGGATGCCAGCCAGACCATTTCAGCTTTTGATGCGGCCTCCTTAAGTTCCGTTACAACTCTTTTCTTATCCTGAGGTATCTCATATATTGGTTCAAAAGTATCTGTATCAATACTCAAATCCTTCTTCTTCAAGTCACATATATGTCCGTAGCTTGATAAAACTTTAAAGTCTTTTCCAAGGAATTTCTCTATAGTCTTGGCTTTTGCCGGAGACTCAACTATCACTAAATTTTTCTGCATCACTCTTATTTATTTATTCGCTCCGAAAAAATTCGGGGGCAAAAGTAGAACAAATATTTCAGAATCTGTACGCTGCACCTACTACAAAATTGAACTTTTGCGCCATATAGCCTGCATAATAGTAGTGACTACTATTAAAAATGTTGTTCACATCGGCAAATAAGGAGAAATTGTTCCTGAATCTGTAATCGGCACCCAGAGACAGATCATTTATACTGTTTACTCTTTTACCTTCGTATTCATGGAAGTTGCTGAAATTGTATGTCAATGTCATATCCAATTCATCTGTAATCACAAATCTGGTATCGAGGAGAATATCCCATTCAGGTTTGTAGGCCAGTGCCTTGCCTAAGTTTTTGTTTGTCCAGTCATAATGAGTTGCCTCAAAACGCATATTCAGCAGCGAAGACATCTCTACATCAACTGATAGTTTATTGTAGAACAATCCGGAGTTATGCTGTTCAAGCATGGAACTTACTATGAGAGAATCTGACAGTGTCTGAAAAACAGCATTCTTTGTATAACTATATCCGTTACCTATTACAAAGGTAACTCTGTCTGTCAGCGACATGGAAACACCGGAATATAGATCAACCAATGTGTATCCATCCTTCACCTTGTTCTGACTTGTCCAATATGGAGAGATTTCCCATAATGAGCGCATGTCATTATCAATCAAGCCACCGGTAACTTCAGTAAGCAGGACAAAATCAGCGTTTTTGGTAGTCTTCAGATTCTGTTTGAAGACAACCATAGGCGACGCCAGGATATTGTCCTCCTTTTTGGTTCTGAAATCTACGTTTGCACCAACTGAAAGGAACAGCTTTTCATTGCTCCATATCCAGGATGGTGTTACTGTCATTGCTGAATACTTATCTCCTAAAAGACTCTTCTGGCTGTAATCCACATTCAGTATTCCGGAGCCAAGAGGCATAGCCATATTGGCATAGACGCGCAGAATATTCTCATCGTAGTCCTTTGACTTATCATTAATAACCAGTTTGTCTGCTTTTAACCCCTGGTATCCTACCTGCAGATAATAATCCCACATAGAGCTACCGGTAGAAAAGAGCGATGCAAACATAGAACCTTCGTTTATTATTCTGTTGAAACGATTGTACCCATTTCCAAACAATTCAAAATCATCACCTTTTCTGAAGTTATAGTTTCTGTAACCATAATCGGCATTGAACTGCAATGCTACATTGTCGAAATCGTGCATAAATGACAGTTCACCGCTTGTATTGAACATTTTGGAGCGCCAGTCATCATCCAATACTGTATTCCAGCCCTGCGCATATCCGCCAAGTCCAAAAACAGATCCGTCTAATGTAGCCAGTTTAAGATCTACCAAAGCATCCAGATTGTTTCTTAGGCCATAACCTGCACTTACCAATCCTGAAAACAGATCAACCTCAATTATATCTATCTCAGTATCAATCACCTTCATTGGTGAACGTCCGTACCCTACAACCTGCTGTTCTTCCGTAACATACTGTACTGTTCCAGCCTTACGTTCTGTATCTATCTGTTCTGATACCACGGTAATCTTTTCACCCTTCTGTAGCGAAGGATTATAGTCTCCTTCTATTGTCATTGTTCTGTCGGGAAGCAGATTATTATTCTGCGCCCATACAGGCATTGTTAGCACCAATGCGGACAATGCAAACAAAAAATATCTCTTTTTCATAATCATTCTTCTAATTTATTCAACCTATCATTAATCATCTCAGGAATATCGTCTCCCTTGGTGTTGTAGTTGCGTTGCAATGATAACAGATATTGACGTGCCTCTATAGTCTTGCCCTGCGCTATATAGATATCAGCCAGAACTATAAAACTATGCGCCAACCAGTACGTATGCGATGTACCTGACTGAATCAGTTCCATAATATTCTTTTCTGCTGCGTCATATTCTCCTTTATTGTACAGCATCAAACTTAGCATATAATCAGATTCGGCACCATAAGCCGTTCTTGGATCGGCCGACAACTGTTCAAACAACTGCTGAGCCTGACTGTTGTTACCGGTAGCCAACAATGCTTTTGCCTTATGATAAGTTATCGCAGTACGTTCTGTAGATGACTGTACCAATTCAAGTGCTTTGTCTGCATACTGTAGTACTGCTGCATGGTTACTTAACTGTACTGCACTGTTTACCAATCCGGTATAGCTGCTACGTCTCTTTTCAGAATCTACGGTTCTGGCTGCCAGTTTCTGATAGTTGTCAAATGCAGCCTGATAATCGCCTACAGTGTAAGCCATGCGTGCAGCCTGATAAAGCGACTCTTCACAGAAACGGCTGGTTTCATACGAAGCACTCTTCCTGTAGCAATCAAGCGCATTCTCATAATCGTTATCATTCTGATAGATAACAGCCTGATAATACCATGCATTTACAGCATACACACCCTGAGGAAACTCTTCCAAATAGTTTTTAAACAGATTCAAGGCAGTTGAATAATCACCACGGCTGTATATAAGTTCAGCCGAAGCATACAACAAGGAGTCTCGTTCATTAAGTTCTATTGGAGCTGCCCCCTGCACACTCTCTGAATAATTCAGGAATGTGTTTACATCGCCCTGCTCCACATAGATAGAACGAAGATCGCGCATGGCAAGACGCGCCTCGTCACTACCAGGGAATCTATCTATAACATTCTTATAAGCCGATATTGCATTTGTGTAATCCTCTACCTGATAGTAAATCTGGGCTATTTCAGTAGAAGCCACCCTTGCCAGATCGCTTTGTGGATAATCCGATACAATCTTGGTAAACACCTTAACTGCACCGTCTGTATTGTCCATCTGTCTGTACGCTCTTCCTGCCTCATAAAGTGCCATTGGAACGTATGTTGACAATGGATAATCCGCAATAAGACGTTCCAGAGAGGATATCTTTTCGCGGTAATTGTGTTGCAATCCGCTTACCAGTCCTTTCTGATAGAGTACATAATCACTCTTTGCAGAATTCATGTTAATGGCTGCATTATAATAATCGGTTGCCTTATCCAGAGAGCGCATATAGAAATGGCAATCGGCTACTCGTATGGAGGCATCGGCTACTATGTTGTCAGACATCTTTACTACAGATACTCTGTTCAGCATCTCTGTAAAATAGCTCAATGCCTTTGCATATTTTTTCTGATTGTAGTTTATATAACCCAAACCATATTGGGAAAGCAGATAGTTTCTGGTATTTTTAGCAGGTGTTAAACTTATATATCTCTGATAATCAGATTCGGCTCTGCTTACATTACCTGTACGATAATTTGATTCTGCCCTCCAGAAATAGGCATCGGTTGCCAACTGCCTGTTCAAATCCATATACTCAATGGCAGAACCAAACAATGTGGCAGCATCTGCAAAGTTTGAATTGGCATACAGGTCCATAGCTTTCTTGTAAAGCAGCTGCTGTTTAGCCTCCAGAATAGATTGCCCCGGATTATTTATCTTGGCTATTGATGCCAGGGCAGCATCATAGCTGGTAGTATTCATATATACATCTATCAGATAACTGTTCACATTATCTGCGTATTTTGATTTTGGATACTCATTCAGGAAACGCTCCATCACATTAACAGATTCTGCAAATGGAGAATATGATGTTTCATGTATAACCAGTGCGTAGTTATAAAGGGCCTGCTCACGTATCTTATCATCACCCTGTATGGCAGATGCCTGTTCAAATGCCAGTCCTGCCATAACCTTATAGTTCTTTTTCAGATAGGCCATACCTGTGTAGAGCAGGGCATTCTGAGACATCACATCCTGTATTACTACATCCTTTGAATTTGTTACTTTAGGCAGATACTCCACTACGGCATCATTATCGCCAACCATATAAGAGGCAACACCTAAATAGTAATAATCCTGACGTTCTGCATTATCGCAACTCATTACGTAGCTTAGCAGGAACTGATAGGCATCCTGGTACTGTTCAAGCATAAAGAGTGATTCACCCATCAATCTTTCCGATTCTAAAAGCACTGCATCGGAAGCATCGCTTTCAAGAAGCACTGCAGCTATATCCGCAGCAGTTGTATAATCTTTCTGTATCATCGCAATCTCTGCAAGATACAGGTTCGATTCATTAACAAAACCTGTCAATCCGCGGCTCCTGGAGAACCCCTCCTTAGCGCTGTTGTAATTTTCCTGAACATAATCCAGATATGCATCGTAGAAAGCAATCTCGTCAGCATACGTTCCGCTATCAATTATTTTCAGTATTGCCATCTGTTGTCCGGCTCTCTCTATATCACCGGTTTTCAGCAAAGAGACCATATAGTAGTATGTAGCTCGCTGAACGTCTGCCATGGTCAGTTTTTCAATTGCCGTTTTTTCATACCACATAACTGCATTTTCATATTCACACTGTGCATAATATGATGCAGCCATAAGTGAATTAAGTCTGTTTGTGTAGATGGAACGCGGATAACGTGAAAGATATTCAGAAATCTTTCCTGCCGCATTACACATATCAGCTTCCGCATCTATTACCAGAAGCATATACTCCACTTCTGCATCACGCGCTTCTGTACCGTTCTGCTGCATGGTTAAATTCTGCCACTTTTCCAGATAGTTTCCCGAAGCCTGGTAATCACCTACTGAAAATAATCTTCTACCCTCCTGTAAAAAAGCGTCAGCACCCTCCAGCTGTGGTTGTGCAAACATCAACAGAGGCAATAGCGCCAATGTAACATATATAGATAGTCTCTTCATCATCTTCTTATCTGTTTAAAAGTGATAGTGCCCTGTTTTCGGCAGCCTCCATTATCTGCCTTTCACCGGGTCCCTTATCGTTAATACCGCACAAATGTAATAAACCATGAACGATAACTCTATGCAATTCTGTGTCAAAAGATGTTTTATATTTTAAAGAATTGCTACATACCGTATCAACGCTTATGTACATATCACCGCTAACTACCTTATTATCAGTGTAATCAAAGGTAATTATATCGGTATAGTAGTTGTGGCCCAGAAATTGGTTGTTTACCTCTAAAATTCTGTCGTCATTGCAAAAAATATAATTCAATGCACCTATTTCCCTGCCATACATTTCTGCCACCTGCTTCAGCCACTCCTTAACCTTACTCTTGCTGATTGCAGGCATCTTTATGTTTTCAGTGTAAAACAATATCTTCACTTTATCTAAATTTATGTTATCCAAAAAATATGTATCCCATCACAATGGCTGCTATAATTCCTGCCAGATCTGCCAGCAAACCACACTGTACTGCATATCTGGTCTTTTTAATTCCTACACTGCCAAAATATACCGCCAATATGTAGAATGTTGTATCGGTAGAACCCTGGAACAGACAGGCCATGCGTCCTACAAAGGAATCGGCACCGTATGTAGTCATTGCATCAATCATCAGACCGCGAGCACCACTTCCGCTTAACGGTTTCATTATTGCAGTAGGCAGGGCTGCTACAAAATCACTGTCTATACCGCATTTCTCCACACACCAGGCTATTCCATCTACCAGAAAATCCATAGCTCCTGAAGCACGGAACACACCAATTCCCACCAGTATAGCCACCAGATACGGGATAATTCTTATTGCTGTGGTAAAACCATCTTTTGCACCCTCTACAAAGGCCTCATATACATTTATCTTCTTAATCATTCCGGCAATCATAAAGCCCACTATCACCAGTACTAAAATAATATTTGCCAATGATGTAGATACAGAGCCTATCTTCACAGCCGGCATAGAGCTGAAACCCCATATTATCAACGCCACCAACAGACTCAGCCCGCCAAAGAAGGCGAACAACACTTTATCAAATTTAATCTTCTGGATTATACAGGTGGCTATCAAGCCCACCATAGTGGAAAAGAATGTAGCAAGGAGAATAGGTAGAAAAACATCAGCAGGCTGTACTGCTCCCAACTGTGCTCTATAGACCAGGATGCTTACCGGAATCAATGTCAGACCCGATGTATTCAGCACAAGAAACATTATCATGGCATCGGAAGCTGTCTCCTTGTCTTTATTTATCTCCTGCATTCGCTCCATAGCTTTCAGCCCCATAGGTGTAGCTGCATTATCCAGGCCTAACATATTGGCAGCTATGTTCATAAATATGGAGCCATAGGCAGGGTCATTTTTTGGCAATGAGGGGAACAATCTGGAAAAAACCGGGCTTAACATTCGGGCAAAAACATCTACCACACCACCCTTTTCGCCTATCTTCATTATACCTAACCACAAAGACAGAACGCCGGTAAGACCTAATGATATTTCAAAACCATTCTTTGCAGAATCGAAAGTAGAGTTAATTATTGATTCAAAAACGGTTGCATCGCCTGCAAATATCAAACGCAACAGCGCCACCACAAATGCTATCAGAAAAAATGCTATCCAAATCCAATTCAATACCATAAAGTCCCAGATAAATATTCTTATCTGCAAATTTAACTATACTTTTCAAAAAGACCTTATTGTGTACTGAATAAATGAACGGAATATGATAGAGTTATCTAATAATGCTATTACTCATTTATCTCTATACGGAAGTTCGAAATCGGTAAATTTGTAAATATCATATCCTAAATTCTTAAAATAATCTTCCGGCATAAGACCTAAAGAATCCAATACCACTTTACCTTCTTCTACCAATTGCAAATACCATTCATACTGATGATATTCCGGAATATAATCATCCGGAATTCCTTCTTCTAACCATTCATTGTATGGCTGCGACATAAATTCCACACTAAGATCACTACAACCTATTTGTACTTCTTTAGGCTGACCATCGTCTTCCCAAATTTCAACCTTACTGGTAAAACTATTGTACAGCAGTTCTCTTGTGGGAAACTTAACTATATAAAATTTTCTACCCAAATTAGATAGTTCCCAATCTTTCGCATTTTTTTTATCTCTTTCAGGCATTGCATATATTTGTACCTCAGATATCACGCCTATAGCATTAGGTCTGTAATATTCAGGTCCAAATGCTTTTGTAACTTCATGAGCTTTATTTATAAGATACTCATTTCTGGACTTTTCATCCATTTGACTAAGATTAGTTTTCTGAGCACAAGATTGCACTGCGAATAAAGTTGCAACCACTATAAAACACAAATTCTTCATATCCTCAAATAATCTTAATATAAACTATAAAGTACAAGTTTAAAAAACGCTTAAATTCATTAGTATCACACTAATAATCTTGATAAACAACTGTAACTAGAGAATAGGGCGAGAATGTGAAAGTACACTGAGTCCGAAATGCATCCTCCATAAAAGCCTAAGTCCAATATATAAATATTCTTATCTGCAAATTTAACTATACTTTTCAAAAAGGCGATATTATAGATTGATTTAATTACTTTTGCCATTGATAACTGACAATTACATTACATAACCCAAAATAGTATTCAATGAAAAGACTTTTTTCTACAATACTGATCACACTAACCAGTACCTTCTTATTGTTTGCAAATAACAATCAGGAAGCTATAACAGGAGCTGATATTTCCGAAGTGGTAATTACCGGCAACAGAGAATATATTCCATCCAACGAATTACCTGCAGCCATTACCACCATAGACAGGGAGAGCATAGAATCGCGCTTTGAATCATCACTTCTTACCACTGTAACGGAACAGGTTCCCGGCTTCTTCAATACTTCACGCGGAGTTATGGGATATGGCGTATCCACAGGAGCAGCCGGAGGTATAAATATTCGTGGAATAGGCGGTACAAATTCAGCCCAGATGCTGGTTCTTATAGACGGACATCCACAGTATGCAGGATTGATGGGACACCCTATTGCAGATACCTACCACTCTTTGGGAGTAGAAAAGATTGAAGTGGTGCGCGGCCCTGCATCGGTATTATATGGTTCTAATGCCATGGGTGGAGTTATGAACATTATTACCGGCAACGGAACTGAGAACGGATTTTCAGGTTCAGCCAGAGCTGCATACGGTTCGTACGGTTCACTCCAATCTCAGGCAGGCGTTTCATACAACAATAACAGGTTCAGCAGTAATGGTGGAATTCTGTACAACCGTAGTAATGGACACAGAGAGAACATGGATTTTGAACAGATACAGGGTACTTTAGGCATTGGTTATGAACTTACTGACCACTATTCCATTTCAGTGAATGCTAATCTGGCCGATATAGAGAGCCGGAATCCCGGCACTGTATCTGCACCAATTTTCAATAACCAGGCTGATATTTCAAGAGGCAATATCTCTGTTTCTCTTGATAACAGAAACAGCCGTTCATCAGGTTCCCTAATGCTGTTTCACAATTTCGGAAACCATAAAATTGCCGATGGAAACGGAGAAAATGAAGCAGAACTTTCATACGTTTTCAGGTCAGAAGATGCTCTGTCAGGCATAAATCTATATGAAACATTCTCACTCTTTGAAGACAACCATACAACATTTGGTTTTGACTGGTTTCACGTTTACGGCAAAGGCTGGTTTGCACATGACGATGGTACAATTTCATCGCCATGGAACAAATCATTGCCGGCAGTAGAAGAGTCAAGTAATGAATTTGCGGGATATGTGAATTTTAACCAGAGATTGTTTGACAGAATAACTTTCAGTGCCGGTTTACGTTTTAACCACCACTCTATTGTGGGCAGCAAATGGATTCCTCAAAGCGGTATCACCTACGACATAGATGCCCATAACAACCTGAAACTGATGGCAGGTAAAGGTTACCGCAACCCTACCATGAAAGATATGTTCCTGTTCCCTCCGCAGAACCCCGATTTAAAACCGGAAGAGCTTGTAAATTATGAACTGGCCTATAGCGGCATTTTTGCTGATGGCAAACTGAAAATTAATGCCAATCTGTTCCATATTTATGCAAAAAACATCATTCTGGTTCAGATGATTGACGGCAGAAAGCGCAATATGAACAGTGGAGAGCTGAAGAACAGCGGTATGGAACTGGCAGCCCGCTACAAAATAGAGAAGAACATTTCAGTTTCCGGCAACTATAGCTACCTGTATATGAAGTATCCTGTGGTTGCAGCCCCACAGCATAAATTATATGCAGATATTGACTGGAGCTGTGGTAAATTCAGAGCAGTTTCCGGTATGCAGTACATTGCAGGTTTATATACAGATACAACGCAAGGTGCTGAAAAGCAGGAGAACTTTCTGCTATGGAATGCGCGAATGGTGTATCAGATTTCTGACAAGACCAGTATCTTTGTAAAGGGTGAAAATCTACTGAACAGCAAGTATGAAATAAATGCAGGATATCCTATGCCGGGTATTACTGTAATGAGCGGCGTCAACCTATCATTCTGATTTCAGAAAGGTTTGCATACCCAACTGTATGGAGCAGGTCTGTAATTTCTCTGTATATGCAGAAATCCTGAGGATATAATCTTCAGGATTTGCCAATACCTGCATCAGAAACCTTGCTTTTCCATCATCATCAGTTTTGATTTTATGTATGAATAGTGGCGTAGGAGAGACTACTATTTCCTGTTCCGTATGCTCCTTCTTCTCCGGAAGTCTCTTCTCTGTCTGGAGATTGCATTCGCCTGCACAGTAGTTATCATATTGCAATGCCGGTATTTCAGGTGCATCGGCAATACATATCTCGTTATCCTTATACAATTTATAGGAAGATGAATACATACTCTCCTCCTTGATTCTTGATATGTAATTCACCACCAGACCACTCCATGGAGAAATCTGCCAGCACATATCACTCTGAATAATATCCTGTTTTTTACTTACAGAAACCATCAATATAGCATTAACAGGATTACCTATATAATCAGTAATCTGTATTTCATATATATCATTCTTGCGTGTTGCCCTTTTCCTAACAATACCTACATTTAGTTTTTTATCATAAAACGGCACATTAATTGTAAGTGATTTTCTATGAACTCTACGATTGTATATGGAATAGAAGGCTATAAACACACCCCCAACCATCTCCTTCTCTATAGGTAACTCTATTGTAGAATCACCCTGAATGGTACCTGCCTTATAGAAGCCAAAACGGGTCTCTGCCGCAAACTGTGTCTGAGGAGCAGCACTGTTCTTTATCCTGATGACAGCCGTATCGCCCACATTATAAAGTCTCTTTTCCACTTCAATGCTTATGGCTTCAGTATCAATATTATCATCATTGAAAATAATGGTTTCTGAACCTGAAGGTAGAGTATCTGTTATATCTGATGAGACATATATAGGTCTTTTAGTATTCACCAGATCATCATCATCACGTATCTGTAAAGTATAACGGCCTGGCACAACATTTTTTGGAATTGTAATAGTTCCTGCAACCAGTCCATCCTCATCGGTCTCAACATCATTAACTGACAAACGTTTCCAGTTACTATCAAACAGAGTTAACTTCAGGGGATACTCCATACACAGTTTTGCTACATCATAACCATTACTCGTATATACCAGCACAGAATATCGAATCTTTTCACCAGGTGAATAGTTATTCTTATCGGTCAATATCTTGGCTATGTTGGGAATAGGCATATCGCTCTGATAAGGCAATGTAAATGTAGCAGAATAGTGGTTGTCCCCATAATAGAGATTAAGCAGATAATCGCCATTAGATATACCTATAACAGATAATATACCGTCCTTATTTGAATAACCCTCTTTTATAACTCTATGTCTTTCTTCTAATAGAGCCTTATCTATACGTATCAAAGTAAATCTGCAATCAGGTATTGGAACTCCCTCTATATTGTCAATAACCACTCCGGTAAAATTACTACCGGAAAACACCTTACCTAAAAAAGACAACCTATTACATGGTGTATAGATATATGAAATATAACTGCCATCTTCAAAATTCGGAGAATCAGAAGCAACAATGTAGTAGTTCCCAGGTTTCAACGGGGGAACAAAGAATTGCGTTTTAACAGTACCCACCCTGCAAGGTTCCAATTCCTGTTCCCAGGTAACCTCTACTGGCAGACTATTCAGGAATTGCAACATCTCTACACCATAATATGGGGCTTCTCTTTCTACAGAGACCACCTTATAATATATTTTGTCCAGACCACAATATTCAAGAGTTCCATCACACACACGACCGGGTGAAAGATGAAAATCTAAAGTCAGATATAACTGTTTACTGGCTGGTGATAAAGACATAATAGTGTTATTTATGCGAACAGATCGGGAGTTGACGGAAATATAGAACGACCTAAATGTTTATATGCCAATTCAGTAACTTCCCTGCCACGAGGAGTACGTTTTAAGAAGCCCTCCTGAATAAGGAATGGTTCATACACCTCTTCCAGAGTACCTGAATCTTCACCAAGAGCTGTGGCTATAGTTCCCAGACCTACAGGACCTCCTCCAAACTTATCGATAATGGTGCATAGAATCTTGTTGTCAATTTCATCAAGTCCAAACTTATCTATATTCAGAGCTTCCAGCGCCATTTTTGCGATATCCAAAGTTATACGTCCGGAACCTTTTACCTGTGCAAAATCTCTTACTCTGCGTAACAAAGCATTGGCTATACGTGGCGTACCACGACTACGGCGTGCTATTTCTGATGCTGCATCAAGGTTGCATGGTACTCCCAAAATACCTGCTGAACGCAGAATAATATTCCTTAAAGTATCTGCATCATAATATTCCAGATGCATATTTATTCCAAAACGTGCACGCAAAGGAGCAGTAAGCAGACCGCTGCGAGTGGTTGCACCTATAAGCGTAAAAGGAGACAAGCCAATCTGAACACTACGTGCAGAAGGGCCCTTATCTATCATTATATCAATGCGATAATCCTCCATAGCAGAATAGAGATACTCCTCCACTACAGGCGACAAACGATGTATTTCGTCAATAAAGAGCACATCCTTTGGTTGCAAAGAGGTAAGAATACCCGCCAGATCGCCCGGTTTATCCAGAACAGGACCTGAAGTAACCTTAAAGCCTACACCCAATTCATTTGCAATAATGTTACTCAGGGTTGTCTTTCCAAGTCCCGGAGGACCATGCAATAATGTATGGTCAAGTGATTCTCCTCTTCTGTTTGCGGCCTCTACAAAGACCCTAAGATTATCGACAATCTTACCCTGGCCCGCAAAATCATCGAACGAAAGCGGGCGCAAAGCATTATCCAGTTCCTTATCGGAACCATTGTAATGCTGCTGTCTTATATCAAAATCTTCCATAGCCAATTACAAAGGTACGAATAAGTGAGCGCATAAGCAAGTTTACTTGCATTTTGCCGAACGGAAGTATCTTGGACGAAGTCAAAGGTACGAATAAGTGAGCGAGAAATATGAAGCTTGCTTCAATATTTTTCAAAGCGAACGCAAGTACCTTGGAGATTTATCTCAAACTCAACGATATTCTCTTTCGTTCCATATCCACAGCTTTAACCCTTGCCTTCAGCTGCTGATGTATGGAGACCACAGATGATGGATCCGAAACATAACTGCCAGACATTTCAGAGATATGTATCAAGCCGTTCTCTTTAATACCTATATCTACAAAACAGCCAAAATCGGTAATGTTTGTAACTATGCCCGGAAGTACCATTCCAACCTTTAAATCGTTGATGGTACGTATGGAATCATCAAAACTAAACACCTCTATCTGACTTCTTGGATCTCTGCCCGGTTTCTCCAGCTCTGCCATAATATCCAATAGTGTAGGCATACCTACGCCATCTGTTATATAATTCTCCAGTTTAATGGATTCTCTTCTCTCCCTGTTTGTAATAAGTTCCTGCACAGTACAACCTGTATCCTTTGCCATACGTTCCACAATATGATAACTTTCGGGGTGTACGGCTGAATTATCAAGCGGATTCCTTGCATTCGGTATGCGTAAGAAACCTGCCGATTGTTCAAACGACTTTGCTCCCATTCTGGGCACTTTCATCAGTTCCTTACGACTCTCAAAAGCTCCGTTTTCTGCACGGTAATCCACTATATTCTGAGCTAATGCAGAACTCAGTCCGGAAACGTATGTAAGCAGATATTTGCTTGCAGTATTCAGATTTACGCCCACCTGATTTACACAGTTTTCTACAGTTCTGTCAAGAGACTCCTTCAGTTCTGTCTGATTAACATCATACTGATACTGGCCTACACCTATCGATTTTGGATCTATCTTAACAAGTTCTGCCAGCGGATCCATCAGTCGGCGTCCTATCGATACAGAGCCACGCACAGTAACATCATAATCGGGGAACTCATCGCGGGCTATTTTTGAAGCAGAATATATGGAGGCACCATCTTCACTAACCATAAAGACCTGAATCTTACGGTCATAGCGAATATTTGTAACCAGAGTTTCTGTTTCACGTCCGGCTGTACCGTTTCCTATAGATATAGCCTCTATCTTATACTGTTCTACCAGTTTCTGCAGCTTGCGTTCAGCTATATGTCGTTCACTTTTAGGCGGATGCGGATAGATTGTTTCGTTATGCAGAAGATTACCCTGAGCATCCAGACATACCACCTTGCAACCTGTACGGAATCCAGGGTCAATTGCCAGAACACGCTTCTGTCCCAACGGCGGTGCCATAAGCAACTGTTTAAGGTTTTGGGCAAACACTCTGATTGCCTCTGTATCGGCTTTTTCTTTTGATATTGCTGCAAATTCAGATTCTATGGATGGTTTCAGAAGACGTTTATAGGAATCTCTGACAGCCATCTCCACCTGTTCGGAAGATTCAGATTCATTCTTTACAAAGCGTCTGTTCAGCTTTTCGTAAACCTTATCGTCATCGGCCGGCGATATGGAACACTTCAGATAGCCCTCCTTTTCGCCACGTCTTATAGCTAATAGTCTGTGCGATGAACATCTTGAAAGAGGTCCGCTCCAGTCAAAATAGTCCCTGTACTTATCGCCTTCGGTCTCTTTGCCTTTTACAACTTTGGAAGTAAGGATAGCATCGTACTGGAACACCTTACGAACAGAGTTTCTTACCCATTCGTCTTCATTTACCCATTCGGCAATAATATCGCGTGCACCCTGTAGTGCATCGTCTGTGGATTTTACATCGCCTTTTACAAATCGATATGCCTTATCTTCCACATCGCCGTACTGCTGGGACATAAGAATCTTTGCCAAAGGCTCAAGCCCCTTCTCGCGCGCCATATCGGCACGAGTCTTGCGTTTTGGCTTATACGGCAGATATATATCCTCCAGTTCGGTCTTATCGTAACAGTTTTCAATGCGTTGTTTCAGTTCAGTGGTTAGTTTGCCCTGCTCTTCTATGCTGTTAAGAATAGTCTCCTTACGCTTGGAGAGTTCATCAAATACTGTGGCTGACTGCGCAATCTCTGCTATCTTCACTTCGTCCAGTCCTCCGGTTGCCTCTTTTCTGTACCTGCTTATAAAAGGTATAGTGGCACCACCATCCAGTAAACGAAGTGTGGCTAAAACAGCAGCCACATCTATTCCCACCGTTTTAGCCACATATTCTTCTATTCTTATCATATTACAATATTCTTTCTATGAGTGTATCTACATCAAGCTGTTCCTGCGTTCCTGTAACCATATCCTTTAGTGTTACCTTACCCGAAGCAAGTTCATCACTACCCACAATTGCTACGTATGGTATATTCAGCGCATTTGCATAAGACATCTGCTTTTTCATCTTTACTGAATCGGGGTATATTTCGGCCGAAACACCTTTGGCACGCAGTTTTGCTATGGCCGATATACAGAAGGCCGATTCCTGAGCGCCAAAGTTCAGGAACAGAATCTTTGTACCGGATACGGCATTTTCCGGATACAGGTCCAACTGATTCAATACATCGTATATTCTGTCAGCACCAAAAGATATACCTACACCGCTTACACCCGGCATACCGAATATTCCGGTCAGATTATCGTAGCGGCCACCGCCACTTATACTGCCTATCTCCACATCGAGTGCTTTAACTTCAAAGATAGCACCTGTGTAGTAATTCAGGCCACGGGCCAGAGTAAGGTCAAGTTCCAGCGCATTATTCAGGCCAAGTGATGATACTGTATCCAAAATAAATCTGCACTCTTCCACACCCTTCAATCCTGTTTCACTTTCCGCAAGCACGCCGGCAATGGTATCCAACTTTTCGCTGTTTGTGCCTGACAGAGCCAGAATAGGCTGCAATTTCTCTACAGCATCCTGAGGCAATCCCTTCTCCAGAAGTTCTGCATTTACATTATCCAGACCTATCTTGTCAAGTTTATCAATTGCAACAGTTATATCCACTATTTTGTCTGCCTGACCTATAATTTCAGCAATACCTGCTAAAATCTTACGGTTGTTCATCTTGATAGCCACCCTTACACCAAACTTGGTAAATACGGTATCTATCATCTGAATAAGTTCAACTTCGTTCAGCAATGAATCACTGCCTACAACATCGGCATCGCACTGGTAAAACTCTCTGTATCTGCCCTTCTGTGGACGGTCTGCACGCCAAACAGGCTGAATCTGGTAGCGTTTGAACGGGAACTGCAGTTCCTCTCTGTGCATTACCACAAAACGTGCAAACGGAACTGTAAGGTCATATCTCAAACCTTTTTCGCAGAATTTTGATGCCAGTTTTGCAGCATTACGGCTTAGCAGTTCTTCGTCAGTCAATGACTTGAAATAGTCACCGGAGTTCTGTATCTTGAACAGAAGTTTGTCGCCCTCTTCGCCATATTTTCCCATCAGGGTTGACAGGTTCTCCATTGCAGGAGTCTCTATCTGACGATAACCGAACAGACCAAAAACTTCTCGTATTGTATCAAATATATAGTTTCTTCTCGCCATCTCTACAGGCGAAAAATCTCTTGTACCCTTTGGTATTGAAGGTTTCATTGTTTAATCTCTTCTTGCTATTGAAATATAATATAAAAGTGTGCCAAGCGATGATATTGCAGCAACTACGTATGTATAAGCTGCCGAACGCAATGCATCACGCGCCGGTTCTGCTGTCTGTGCAGTGGTTATGTTTGAGTGCGCCAGCCACGATAATGCCCTGCGGCTTGCATCAACCTCTACCGGCAGAGTTACAAAACTGAATATGGTAGTAGATGCAAACAGTGCAATACCCAACCATAAAAGTCCCGGGAAGACATTAATGGCCAATATACCTAACAATATAATCCAGGTAACCCATTGCGAAGCAAAAGTAACCACCGGCACCAATGCTGAACGCATCTTCAGCGGAGCGTATGCAACAGCATGCTGAACAGCATGACCACATTCGTGAGCAGCAACCGCAGCTGCTGCTATATTTCTGCCATTATAAACATCGCGGCTTAGATTAACCGTTTTGTTTTCCGGATTATAATGATCTGTCAGCTGACCATCTACACAAGTTACCGTAACATCCTTAATACCATACTGCTGTAGCATAAGACGTGCAACTTCGGCACCACTGACATTACCATTTGTAGCTACACGGGAATATTTACTGAATTTACGCTGCAAATTGTTTTGAACAACAAAACTTATTACAGAAATAAAAACAAATAGCCCAAAATAACTTATCTCCATTATTATTCTCTTACAATTGTTTGATTTCTATCCGGACCAACAGATACAATTGATATAGGAGCTTCCAGATACTCTTCCAGGAATGAAATATACTGATTAAACTCTTCAGGGAATTCATCTTCGCTCTTCACCTGTGTCAAATCTGTCTGCCAGCCTGGCAACTCATCATAGATTGGTTCTACACCTTCGCAATCGAATGGGAATTCGTCTGTAACAGTACCATCCTGTAATTTGTATGCAGTACATGCCTTGATAACCGGCATTGTATCAAGTACATCGCTCTTCATCAGAATCAGGTCAGTAACACCATTTATACGTACAGCATAACGCAAAGCTACAAGATCCACCCAGCCGCAACGACGACGTCTGCCTGTAACCGCACCAAATTCATGACCACGATCTGACATCAGTTCACCATCTGCATCGAACAGTTCTGTTGGGAAAGGACCGCTACCTACACGTGTGCAGTAAGCCTTCATAATACCATAAACCTTACCTATTCTGTTTGGAGCTATACCCAGACCGGTACAAGCACCTGCACATACTGTGTTGGATGATGTTACAAATGGATATGAACCAAAATCGATATCAAGCATAGTACCCTGCGCACCTTCGCACAAAAGGCTCTTGCCTTCTCTGAGCAGGTTATTTACAAAATGTTCACTATCTACAAAGGTGAACTGCTTGATATATTCAATTCCCTCCTTCCAGGCAGCTTCTATTGGAGCCAGATCGTACTCAAAGTTCAGATTCTTAAGTGTACGCTCATGCATTGCCTTTGTTGCCTCATATCTCTCCTGGAAATCAGGACGCAGCAAATCACCAATTCTAACACCGGTTCTTGCCACCTTATCGGTATATGTAGGACCAATACCACGACCTGTAGTACCTACCTTGCTATCACCCTTTGAAGCCTCAATTGCACTATCAAGCAATCTGTGGGTAGGCAAAATAAGATGAGCCTTCTTTGAGATAAGCAGTCTGTCCTTCAGGTTGATACCGGCATTCTCAAGTGCTTCAGCCTCTGCCTTGAACAGAGCAGCATCAATAACCATACCGTTACCAATGATATTCTGCTTATCGCCCTGAAATACACCCGATGGGATAGACTTCAGTACAAAGTGCTTGTTATCGAAAATAAGTGTATGACCAGCGTTTGGACCACCCTGAAAACGTGCAACCACATCATATCTTGGAGTTAATACATCTACAACTTTTCCTTTTCCTTCATCGCCCCATTGCAGGCCTAAAAGAACATCAATCTTCTCTTTCATCTCTTTTATTTTGCTTTATTCATTAATCTTTTCTGTCTTCGCTTCTGTGCAGCCGAACATCTGCTACACAAACCATATATGTATAATGCATATCCTTTCATAGTGAATTTTTTGATACGCATAGACTCTATGGCATTTTTAACGGCCTCATCCCTGCACTCCATCACCTTACCGCATGATGAACATATAAGATGGTTATGCGATTCAAAATCCACATATTTTTCATAACGTACACCATTTGAGAAGAGGTGTTTCTTTATCAAACCTGCCTCTAACATCAAATCCATGTTGTTATATATTGTTGCTCTGCTGAGTCGAAAATTCTGTTTGCAAAGAATATCATCCAATAATGCTTCGGGAGTAAAATGTCCCTCGGTTGCATATATGGCCTCAAGAATTGCAAACCTCTCCGGAGTCTTTCTAAGACCCTGCTGTTTCAGAAACTCCGAAAACTTATTACAATAAACCTTGTACTGGTTCTCCGTCTCCATAATTGTTTCTAAAACTCTCCAGGGCTATTCTGGCAGCACTTGCCGGAAGAACTGCTCCGGCAGAGATTGCTGTCTGCGCCTGGTCTTTAAACTCCAAGACATATCGCTCATTCATCTCAAGCTTACGTCTGAACAGATGAGCCAATGTTAGGAAACCGCAATACTGATGCATTTCCCTGCTGTCGGCTATCCATTTAAACGCAACAACCGATGCCCCTTCCATCTTACTGAAAAGGTACATCGAACATATTTCTGCCAAATCTACGAAAAGAATTTCATCTAACCATAGATTGGCCATATCAGTTTTAAACAGTTCTGCCGGATAAAGCAAAACTGCCAACATTTTACACTCTCTTATATTCTCCTTCCAGAGTCTCAATGCCAACGCTTCATCTTTGTCAAAGGATTCTGCAATACCTTTAATACGTGGCAATTCGACACCGAAATTCAGCTTATAGCTGATCCCGCTGTCGCGCATACCCTTCGATGCAATTCCATTCATCGAAAGATACAGTTTTTGCTTTATCTGTCGGACCTGTTCTTCAATATCCATCATATCAAAGCCGGTCTGGACCGGCTATTTACGGACGAGCATGTTTCATCTTATACTGATGAGGTGCTTCGCCCTTTTCTTTATAAAAAGCCGCATAGAATGACTGCCTATTTGCGAAGCCAGCCATGTGGCCAATCTCCTCCATAGTCTTGTCAACGTAGCGTTTATCTACCAATAAATTCTGAGCATCGCGTACTCTGAATTCATTTACCAAACTGGAATAGTTCATTCCAAATCTTGAGTTTATCACAGCAGAAAGATATCGTGGATTAGTATGCAAATCCTTGGCTAGCTGCTTTGCCGAATACTCAGGATCCCTGTATTTCTTTTCAGCAACAATAATGGTTAGAATTTTATCATACAACTCATCGGCTAGTTCCAGTCTAATCATACTTCTATAACTGGCATCTTTTTCCACCTTCTCTCTTAACTTGTAAGGCTTGTTTTTATCGTTCATAGTTTTCCATTTGTAAATCACTACAAAATAAGTGATTATTTCTTAAAAACGAGCCTATTTTAAACACAAAAATTGTAAAACATCAAAAAAAAATATCATTACTCAATAAACACAAATTATTCAGCTAAAATTACTATTTTTGCGTTTTTACACAGCAAGCAGTATTCTACACAACCAAATGGACAACCTTACTACACAACGTATTCTTGATACAGCCAATATTGTGGATGTGGTATCTGATTTTGTTACTCTTCACAGAAGAGGAGTAAACTATGTTGGTTTATGTCCGTTTCATAATGAGAAGACACCTTCATTCTATGTCTCTCCATCCAAAGGAATATGCAAGTGCTTCAGTTGTGGCAAAGGAGGCAACGCCATTCACTTCCTTATGGAGCATGAACAGATCTCTTTTCATCAGGCTGCTGAATGGTTAGCCAAGAAATATGGCATTCCATTCCAGGCCAGAGAATTTACAGACAAGGAGAAAGCTCTGCATAAAGAACGTGAATCACTCTTTATAACAAACAGGTTTGTTGCAGATTATTTTACTGAAAGTCTGAACTCAGAAAAGGGCAGGGCCATTGGCTTGAGCTACTTCAAGAGCAGAGGATTCCGGGATGATATTGTCAAGAAATTTGAGCTGGGTTATTGTCCTGACAACGGTACAGCTACTGCCACTGCTGCCATGTCAAAGGGTTTTACCAAAGAACAGCTCATTAAAACAGGCGTCTGTTATCAGAAGGACGACGGCACCCTACGTGACCGTTTCTGGGGCAGAGTAATATTCCCTGTACATTCACTATCAGGAAAAATTGTAGCATTTGGCGGTCGTATAATGAAGCAGGATGCCAAGGCTGCAAAATATGTAAATTCACCGGAATCAATTATATACTCAAAGAGTAACGAACTATACGGACTATATTTTGCGAAACAGGCCATCACCAGACAGGATCGCTGTTTTTTAGTAGAGGGATATGCAGATGTCATATCTATGGTACAATCCGGTATAGAAAATGTTGTTGCGTCCAGTGGAACTTCTCTCACAAAGGGACAAATCAGACTTATACACCGTTTCACAAACAACATAACAGTACTCTATGACGGCGACAAGGCTGGAATAAAGGCATCACTGCGTGGCATAGATATGTTGCTGGAAGAGGGAATGAATGTTAAGGTACTGTTATTGCCTGACGGAGAAGACCCCGACAGTTTTTCACACAAAATGAATGCAGCTCAATTCCAGGCATATATTGAGAAAAATCAGATCGATTTTATCAGGTTTAAAGTAAAACTGCTTATGGAAGATTCAGCAGACGATCCAATTTCGCGTTCAAACCTGATTAAAGAGATTACCCAAAGCATATCCGTTATAGACGATGCTATAGTACGTTCCGTATATATAACAGAGTGTTCGCAGATACTGCATGTAGATGAACAGTTGCTTATAAACGATGTAAACAAAAGACAACAGGAAAAGTATTCAGGTACAAAAAGTAATCTGCCTGCAAATAGGGTTGAAACAGACAGACAGCAGGAAGAGTCTGTTAAGAGTGACAACCAAAATGAAAACAGCACAGAACTACCACAAGAAGATAGTCTGGAAAGACTGAAAAGTGATATCCGTACTCTGAAACGTGCCGGATATGACCTGATAATGAAAAAAGAGAGGCTTATTGCACAATATCTTGTAAGATTTGCCGACAAAGAGTTCTGTTACCTGGAAGAAGAGGATTTGAGCATAACTGTGGGAGAGTTTATTTCACAGTCTTTGGAAAATGACGAACTTGAATTGCAACATCCTGTCTATAAACGTATTCTGGAATTATACAGAGAGCATGAATCTGATCCCGATTTTGTAAGTGAAAGATTCTTTCTTTCTCATCCGGAAGAGTTTATCAGTCTTACTGCAGCCAGTCTTATAGAAGAACCTTATCAACTTAGCAAAATGTTCTCTGAGAGTTCCACACCTGCAGAGGAGCGTCTGTTTGAACTCACAACCCATATTATGACCGATTATCAGTTTGAGATAGTACGTTTTGAGATTGACAAGGTTATGAAAGAGTTACAGGATCCTGAAACAGCCAATAACCTTGAGGCTCTTCTATCTGCTCAGAACAGATATAAAACTCTTCTCAGCGCACGCAATGAACTGGCAAAAAAATTAGGTGACCGAGTGGTTCACCTATAAACTTTACTTTCTGCCTATCAGATTCATAAACTCTTCACGCGTCTTAGCCTGATTAAATGCTCCCGTAAAGTCTGAAGTAGTTGTTATGGAGTTCTGTTTTTCCACACCGCGCATCTGCATACACATGTGGCTGGCCTCAATAACCACCATTACACCCAAAGGTTGAAGAGTCTGCTGAATACACTCCTTAATCTGGTATGTCATGCGCTCCTGCACCTGAAGTCTTCTGGCAAACACATCTACTACACGGGCAATCTTACTCAAACCTGTAATATATCCGTTTGGTATATATGCAATATGCACCTTACCATAAAAAGGAAGAAGATGATGTTCACACAGAGAATAGAAATCAATATCCTTTACAATTACCATCTGGCTATAATCCTCCTTGAACATTGCTGATTTCAACACAGCAGACGGATCAATGCTATAACCACTGGTAAAATCCATCATAGTTTTGGCTACACGCAGGGGTGTACGTTCCAGGCCTTCCCTTTCCGGATTTGGTTCTATAATCTTCAGTATCTCTTCAAAATGGCCCTTCAGTGCCAAAAACTCTTTTGATTCTTCGTCAGAAAATGGAATCAAACTACTCATAGATAAACGTTGATTTCTTGATTTCGTAAAATGATAAGTCCCTTGTATGGTGTCTCTTGTTTGAGCTTACGCATCACTTCGTAGGCCTCTTCGTAATAGAGAAAATCGCCTATAGTGCAGAGCCAGCGCGGCGATTTAAAAAGGGTATAGACAGGCAGCTGCGGATAATTTGTACGAATAAACTTTTCCGCCTCCTGAGCCTGCTCTTTAGCGTAACGAGTATTATTACCGGCAAACACCTGAATACGATATCCGGTGGCTTTCACCAATGTTCCGGCCTGATAGTTCATAGCAGTTCCTATCAGACTATCAAGACGGGCATCTCTATCCACCTTTATAATACCTTTACCTGCAATCTCTCTCTCCAGGTGATCGACCAGTGTCTGCTGAGCACTGGCCGTCACTGTTAAGAGAAGCAGAACAAACAATAATCCTGTCTTTTTCATCATTTCTATATTAGCTCCAAGCATCGATGATACCCTTGAAATCGGCTGCGTTCAATGAAGCACCACCAATAAGGCCACCATCTACGTTAGGATTAGCGAACAACTCTTTTGCATTTGAAGCCTTGCAGCTACCACCATAAAGGATAGAGCAATCATCTGCTACCTGCTCACCGTATTTAGCAACAATCTCTGAACGGATAAATGCGTGCATCTCTTCTGCCTGCTCTGCAGTTGCTGTCAAACCTGTACCAATAGCCCATACTGGTTCGTAAGCAATTACAATCTTACCAAAGTCTTCAGCAGAAAGGTTGAACAAACCACCCTCTAACTGACCTTTAACTACCTGGTTCTGGATACCTGATACGCGTTCTTCCTTAACTTCACCTACACAGAAGATAGGAGTAAGACCGTTTTCAAGAGCAAGCTGAACTTTCTCTTTCAGGATTTCGTCAGTTTCGCCATAGTATGCTCTGCGCTCTGAGTGGCCAAGGATGCAGTATTTAGCACCTGTTGATGCAATCATAGAAGCAGAAATTTCGCCTGTATAAGCGCCAGAAGCCTTATCAGCACAGTTTTCAGCACCAATACCAACCAGATTCTGGTCAACCAATGGAGTTACAGAAGCCAAATGTATGAATGGAGTACAAACTACTACATCGCAATTTGGTTTTTCTGCTACCAACATAGCGTTGATTTCCTTTACCAACTCAATACCTTCCTGAAGATTTTTGTTCATCTTCCAGTTACCTGCTACAATCTTTTTTCTCATCTCTTTTAAAATTTATGTTATGAAACTTTATTTTTCAGTTTATCTATCAGCACAATCAGCAATAGTGGCAATCCGAACAACATGATAATTGACAATATTGTCAAACCTTTATGTTTGACGGGCTGTATTCCTAAAAAGCTGTTTTCAAGTGGCACATCAAGATACACCTCAGATGGCATTCTGTGTGCACTCCACTTGTTTATAATTACTCCATCCTTAATTAACACCAACCCCGGATTTGCGCGCACCATAGTCTGCAATGGAATTTCATCAGAATAGAAGAACGAATATTCAGCTCCGTTATTCTCTATCCATTCATCTACTACACCACCTCCTGAAGCGGTTACACCCATAAAACCATAACCGTACTTCTTACAATAATCATAAAGATCGTCAACCATATCCAAATGGCTCTCATCGGCTCTCTCAAGATGGTCTGATACAAGCAGGAATGTATATCCTTCATCCTCCAGTATCATCGGTGTAACATCATTGAAATCATTATCCAATATAAAGAAATCTGCCATCTCAGGATTTGCTTTCTCATAAATTTCAGCGCGCAGATCAGTTCCCACTTTGTACTGACGGAAATCCAATACTGGCAATCCATTTATATTATTCAGGGTGAAACGTGTTAACAACAAGACTGTTACCACTGTTACAAGCCACTGTCTGCGTTCACTTACCAATGGATATATGTAACGACGCCTGAACAACAGATAGACAGACATTACAAACAGAAAGATATTTTTTTCGAAGGTCTGCCAGTTTGTAAGGACCAGTGCATCACCAAAACATCCACAATCTTCCACAGGATTTTTAAGGGCTGTATAAAGAGTAAATGGGGTAAGCACAATCATCATCAGGAAGAGCAGTCTGGTTGTTCCTTTTGTGAAAACTCCCATCAGAATATATATACCCAGCAGGAATTCTACCCCGGCCAGCAAGGCTGCAAACATAAGCAGAGTGCTATCCATAAAAAGGCCATCCCAGCCAAAAGCAAGCAGATAATCTGTAAACTTAATCTGCGTACCTACTGGATCTATAGCCTTCACTATTCCAGAGAAGACAAAAACAGATCCCAACAGTATTCTGCATACCGTTGTCATCAGTTTCGCAAATCGTATTCTCCGGATTCTTTCTGACATTACTCTCCGTATTTTATCTTAATCAGGCCAAAAACAGCATAATTAATCATATCCATATAGTTGGCATCTATACCTTCTGAAGCTATAGTCAGGCCATTGTTATCTTCAATCTCCTTTGTTCTGTTTATCTTGGTAAGAATGAAATCTGTGTAGGATGTGGTACGCATATCGCGCCATGCCTCCTGATAATCATGATTCTTCTTTTTCATCAGTTCCAGGGTCATCTGGGCATACTTGTCATATTCTGCCAGAGCCCACTCCTTACCCTTGTCAACAACATCGGAATAACCAAATTCCAGCTGAATAAGTGCGATGATTCCGTAATTGACAATACCAATAAGTTCGGAACGGATTCCTTCGTCTATCATGGTTACATTGGTTGTCTCTATTCCACGAATACGCTTGGCCTTGATAAAGATCTGATCAGTCAGTGACTGCGGACGCATAATTCTCCATGATGGACCATAATCCTGCATCTTCTTGACAAACAGAGCACGGCATAGTGCCAGTACCTCTTCAAACTGTTTATCTGTATCCGGTCTTCCGGTTGTATTATTACACATTTCGCACATATTGTTGTTATTGTCAGTTTACTCTTAATGTCTGTCCAACCCTTAACACCGCGTTTCTGGATATACCATTCAGCTTGCATATAGAGGAGACAGTTGTTTCATTTCTGGCAGCTATACGTGTAAGCGTATCGCCACTTTTAACCTTGTAATAGACCTCCTTATCGTCACTCTTACGATATACATACACATCTGTCTCTGCGCACTGGTCGGGGAAGTTAAACATAAACGCCGGATTTATGGGCTTACCCAGAATACGAGTCTCAAAATGCAGATGTGAACCTGTTGAACGGCCGGTGTTACCACCCAAACCGATAGGTTCTCCTGCACGTACTATCTGATTTTCCTTTACTATCTTCTTGGAAAGATGCCCATACAATGTTTCAAGTCCATTTGGATGTCTTATTACAAGATAATGGCCATAACCACGTCTTTCATATCGTGAAATACGTACCTTACCATCAAAGGCAGCTCTGATAGTATCACCTGTAAGTACCTTTATATCAAGTCCATAATGCACTCTTGCCCTGCGCGGACGATATCCATACTTATCTGTTATTCGGGTACTGTCAGTAGGCATGCTAAAATCCTTCATCATTATCACAAGCGAATCAGGAAGTACCACATCACGATACTGATGAACATACTGATTGCTCCATTCCGGATATAAAAACGATGCCGGATTATCCAGATTATATGCTATTCCTATTGAAAGATGCGCAGGACATTCCACTGTTGGCATAGCCGACAATGGAAGAACAGGTGTTGATACTGGTTCACCTGCAAACAACAGTACAGATACCATAACTGCATGTATTGTTGCTATAAGTCTATGTCCCAATTCTTTCAGCATATTTGTAAAATCCTGCAAAATTAACTATTTCTTACGAAATAGAAGACCAGTCAAAGGGGCTTTTTTTCAGACGCTTCAATTCACGCAGCAAAAGTGCATTCTGTGGTTGTGACAAATCAGCATCTGCAGCTATTATCTCCTTTGCAATATTTCTGACCTGTTCTATCAGAATACCATCACGTGCCAGATTGGCCAGTCTCAGATCAAAAGCTATACCACTCTGCTGAGTACCTTCAATATCGCCAGGTCCGCGCAGCTTCAGATCGGCTTCTGCTATTTCAAATCCATCGTTACTATCAACCATGATATCAATGCGTTTACGGGTATCTTCAGAAAGTTTGAATCCTGTTACAAGAATACAGAATGACTGATCGGCACCACGTCCTACTCTGCCTCGCAACTGATGCAACTGTGACAATCCAAACCTCTCTGCATTTTCAATAACCATGACAGATGCATTAGGGACATCTACACCAACTTCAATAACTGTGGTTGATACCATAATCTGGGTCTCTGCACGCTTGAAACGCTGCATTTCAGCCTCTTTTTCTGCAGGTTTCATTTTACCATGAACCTTGCTTATACTGTAACCTTCAAAACGTTCACTTATTATCTTATACCCATCCTCCAGATTCTTCAGATCTATCTTTTCACTCTCTTCTATCAGGGGATAGACTATATATACCTGTCTGATTTTTTTCAACTCCTGATCAAGGAAGGCATAAATATCCGTATGGTTGGAATCATATTTGTGTACAGTCTTGACAGGTTTTCGTCCTGGCGGAAGTTCATCTATAACTGAGACATCCAGATCACCATACAAAGTCATAGCCAAAGTTCGTGGAATAGGAGTAGCAGTCATTACCAGAATATGAGGTGGATTATTATTCTTTTCCCATAATTTTGCTCTTTGGGCTACGCCAAACCTATGTTGTTCATCTATAACTACAAAACCCAACTGGGCAAACACCACACTCTCCTCCAGCACAGCGTGAGTAGCCACCAGTATATTCACTGAGCCTCCAACCAAACCCTCTAATACAGATTGTCTGCGCTTCCCCTTGATACTGCCTGTAAGAAGTTGAACATTAAGTCCCAGTTTTTCAGTGTATTGGGTTATATTGGCATAGTGCTGTTCAGCCAATATCTCTGTAGGTGCCATTATGCATGCCTGAAAACCATTGTCTATAGCAAGCAACATAGACATTAAGGCAACCATTGTTTTGCCACTGCCTACATCACCCTGTACAAGCCTGTTCATCTGAACACCCGAACCGGTATCCCTGCGTATCTCCCTTATCACCCTTTTCTGAGCCTCTGTTAATGAAAAAGGCAGACATTCATTGAAAAATCTGTTAAAGTAATTACCTACTTTACTGAAAACAAATCCTTTAAAACGTCGGTTTCTTGCTGCAGAGTACCTGCAGATATTTAGCTGTACATAAAATAACTCTTCAAACTTTAACCTGTGTGTTGCCTCCCTGAGTGATTGTGCCGATCCCGGAGAATGAATCTCTCTGAGAGCATCAGTAATTGTCATTAAATGTTCACGGCGAATCAACCAGTCGGGCAGTGTCTCTGGCAAAGGTTCAATCAACATATCCAGCAGAGTCCTGATGAGTTTCCTTATTGCAGCCGAATTAAGCGCCATCTTTTTCATTCTCTCCGTTGTATTGTAGAGAGGTTGCATACCCATCTCCATCAGATTCAGGTTTGCCTCAGCTTCTATCTCCGGATGGGCAATATTAACTCTTCCGCCATAAATAGTCGGCTTACCAAACACCACATATTCAGTATTTGGTTTGTACTTTGACAAGGCAAACTTTATACCCTGAAACCAAACTAAATCTGCTATACCGGTGCCATCGGTAAAATGAGCCACCAGTCTCTTACCACGCCCAGCACCAATCTCTTCAAAACTCAATATTTTACCTTTCAACTGAATGTAGGGCATAGCGCCATCCACCTCCTTTATCTGAAAAAGGCGGCTTCTGTCAATGTATTTATAGGGGTAATAATGAATTAACTGGGCAAGAGTCTTTATTCCAAGCTCTTTATCCAACAGTTCTGCCCTTGCCGGACCTACACCGGGCAGATACTTAACATCGCGTACAGACAAGTCAAGCATCCTGGGAGTCCTTTCAGAACATCATTTTACTGCAAACATCCTTCTGCAGTTCTTCACTGCGCAACAATCTGATAATAGCATTTGCAAATTCTACTGCCGCAGCCGGACCTTTTCCGGTAATAAGGTTACCATCCTGTTCTACCAAAGCTCCGGTACAAACTGCACCGCCTAAACCAGATTCACAGCCTGGATAGGTGGTAACTCTGCGTCCTTCAATAAGACCATGACCACCAAGTACCATTGGTGCTGCACATATTGCTGCAACAGGTTTATTGACATCCATTGCTGCCTGCAACAATTTTTTCAAACCAGTATGATTAGCCAGATTGGTTGCTCCCGGCTGACCACCAGGCAGCATCAGCAGTTCTGCATCTGCAAAATCTGCATCTTCAAACAGAGTATCTGCCATTATTGGTATATTCTGTGAACTTTTAACCAGAAGATCGCCAGTTATGGATACTGTCTTAACAGGAATTCCTGCACGAATAAGCATATCCAATGGAGTTGTAAACTCTATTGCTTCAAAACCCTGAGCCATAAAAATATATACCATAACACTATCTGTTTTATTTAAATGAAACTATCTCTGCTTGAAATAATAGGTTATTGTTCCAGTCTGATTATTCAGGCCACCTATTGCACTGAATTTTGTCTTGGCTGCAGCCGTCAGGGCAGCCTGCTGTAATTTCTGATTAACAGTATTGGTTCGCTGGTTTATTGCTACCGAAACCACATTACCATCAGGACTTACGGTTATTGTTACCACAACTCTGCCTTCTGCCTGAACATCATCATACGATGGGCGTGGCAGTTCACCTACCATATTACGGCCTGACAGATCCCATGTTCCATACGATGGTGTACCCGATACAGCTCCGGTCGATGAATTACCAAGTTCTGAACCTGCAGTACCCTGTACGTCACTGCTCTGCAAATCAGTATTTGATGTCGGTGCTCCACTCTGGGAAAACATGTTTGCCATAAGTCTTTCCGCCTCTTCCTGAGCACGTCGCTCTGCTTCAGCGCGCAATTCAGCTTCAGTTGGCTGAGGTACTATCTCTTCCACCTTTGCCACTTCGTCCTGTCCGGATTCTACAGCCACAGTCTCCTCTAAATCCTGTGTTATAATCGGCTCTGCCTGCTCTATTGAAGGAGCAGGTAGATCCGGAGTAGAAGGCATTGGTACAGTTTCCACCTCAGTATATTCATAATCGGTATCCAGATCTCCCATATTGCCCAACATCACAGGAACTCCACTTTCCATCTGAGCCTCCCGCTGTGGCATAACAATAAACCACAACAACAAGCCCACCATGATATGCAATAGTAGGGTTATTCCACCTGATATCCAATCAATTCTCTTCATCATCTAATTATCTATCCGGCCTGCGTGTTGCCAGAACTATCTTGAAATGATTCTCATTAGCAATATTCAGTACCTTTACAATTTCTCTGTAAGGAACCGATTCATCTGCATACAACGCCACATACATCTCAGGCTCTTTTGATGCACAATCTATCAGAAAAGGAGTCAATTCTTCAAACATGATTGGCATCTCGTCGTCATTGCCGAATGCTGCATAGAAATTCAATTCCTTATCGATAATCACCCTGGTCATTGGTTTTGCCGAAGTCTGTTGTGAACTTTGCGGCAACAAGACCTTAATGGCATTTGGAGTTACCATTGTGGATGTTATCATAAAGAATATCAGCAACAGAAATATCACGTCTGTCATTGAAGACATACTGAATTCCGGCGATATTTTATTTTTTCGTTTCAGCATAATTATTCATCAACAGATACTGTAAATTCCTGAATAAATGATTCCATTTCGTTGGTAATCTTATCAACTCTTGATACCAGATAGTTGTATCCGAAAAGGGCAATAATACCTACGATAAGACCTCCAACAGTGGTAATCATAGCCTCGTAAATACCTCCCGACAACAGTGATATATCTATATTGTTACCGGCATTGGCCATTTCCCAGAATGCTTTTACCATACCTATTACTGTACCAAGGAAACCAATCATGGGAGCTGCGCTGGCTATAGTTGACATTCCTGACAGTCCTTTCTCCAATCTAGCAATCTCCACATTGGCAGCATTCTCCATGCTGGAATGGATATCGTTTCTAGGCTTTCCCAGGAAGCACAATCCCTTTTCAACTATACGGCTGAATGGTGTATCCGAAGCCTGACAATAGATTATTGCCGATTTAGTTTCGCCATTCTTTATGTAATCTGTAATACGATCCATAAAATGAGGATCCTTTTTCTCGGCCTTTTTAAATACCAAAATTCTATTTACAAAGATGTAAACACACAATATTGACAGTAACAGCAGGATTATCATAATCCATCCTCCCTTAACTGCCAAATCCAACAGATTCATACTCTCAACCTGACTCTCCACAAGTGGGGTAACCACCTGACTCTGGGCAGCTGAATCGCCCAACATTTGTGTAATTGTTGCTTGTAAAAACATTTTATATCAATTGTTTCTTATATTCTGTAATTGTATTTTCCAATCCCAGATAGAGTGCATCACAAACCAGTGCATGGCCTATAGAGACTTCGTCAATCCAGGGAATAGACTGTTTCAGATAGGATAAATTCTCCAGGCTCAGGTCATGTCCGGCATTCAGACCCAGGCCACATGATTTTGCCACCTTTGCCGCTTTAACAAACGGAGCCACAGCTGCCTCCTTGTCCATATCATAATACGATGCGTATGGCTCTGTATAGAGTTCTACCCTATCGGCACCAACCTTTGCAGCCCACTCCACCATACTGGAATCTGCATCCACAAAGATGGAAGACCTGATCCCGTTATATTTTAGTTCTTCCAGTACATCCTTTAAAAACGCAAAGTTTTCTACAACATTCCATCCATGGTTTGAAGTCAGCTGATCAGGAGCATCCGGAACAAGAGTTACCTGTGTAGGCTTTACTTCCGACACTAATGTCATAAAATCTTTGGAAGGATATCCCTCAATATTGAATTCTGTCTTTAAATAGTTTTTAAGCAAATATACATCCGCCGGCTTGATGTGTCTCTCATCAGGTCTTGGATGTACAGTTATTCCATCTGCGCCAAACCTTACGCAATCCAAAGCAACCTTGACTACATTTGGATTATCGCCTCCCCTAGCGTTACGCAAAGTGGCAATCTTATTTACATTTACACTTAACTTTGTCATATAACTGACTCTTTTTACACTTTTACCAAACTTAATTTGCCATTCAAATATGCAAACATTATTTTTGCAACGAAATGCCCGTTTGTACAAAGATAGGGCAAGACCTTATACAAAGATAGTAAACTTTTGTAAAAGAACAGAATTTTGTAACTTTTTAATAGATTTTTATGCAGTTTGCAATTTTTGGTAACCCATCCGCTTCAAAAGCAAAATTAGCTGAGCGCAATCTCTTTGAATTAATACATTCAATGGGCGACACCATCTGTATTGAAAGTGATTATTACGATTATCTTACCAATGATCTGGGCTGGAACATACATTGCAATTCTGTTTTTAAGGACGATCAGTTTGTGGCAGATTCCATTATAACCATTGGTGGCGATGGTACGTTCCTGCGCACTGCATCCAGAACTGCCCAGAAAGGAATACCTATGATTGGTATCAATACCGGCAGACTGGGATTTATGGCAGATATCAACATTGACAGGACTGAAGAGGCCTTAAAACTTATCCACGATGGAAAATTTACCATACAAAAGCGTTCAATGCTGGAATTATGTATGGAAAATTTACCTGAAAACTATTCCAGATACGCATTGAATGACATCGCTATTCTTAAACATGACGTTTCTTCTATGATTAACATAAAGGCCAAAGTTAACAACACACCGTTAACTACCTATATGGCCGATGGCCTTGTTATAGCAACACCAACCGGTTCTACCGCCTATTCATTGAGTGTAGGAGGGCCTATAGTTTTTCCTGAAACAGATATTATCACTGTTACACCGGTAGCACCCCATAGTTTAACAATCAGACCTCTGGTTCTCAGCAACGACCAGACTATATCATTGTCTGTAAAGAGTCGTAGCGGAAACTTCCTGGTTTCAATAGATGGTAATAGTTTCAGCTGTCCGGAAGAGACACTGATACAGATAAAAAAGGCTCCATTCCATATCAATGTAATGAAGCCTGATGGTTATGATTTCTTTTCTACTCTCAGAGACAAGATGATGTGGGGAGCTGACAACAGAGAGAACTGAAAGCTTCCAGAAATTCATCAGCCTGCTCTTTTCCTATACAGAGAGGGGGCAGAAGTCTTATAACATACTGTCCGCTCACACCGGTAAAAATTCGCTTTTCAAAGAGTAGTTTTCTGCGAATCTCCTTAATAGGTTCTTCCATCTCTATACCTATCATCAAACCATTGCCACGTACCTCTTTTACGAATGGCATTTTCTTTAATGAAGATATCAGATATTCACCTATTGCAGCTGCATTTTCAACCAGTTTTTCATCTTCCATTACATCTATTACAGCCAAAGCTGCTGCACATGCCAGATGATTACCGCCAAAAGTAGTACCAAGCTGTCCCATTACCGGAGTAAACATTGGACTTATAAGTACGCCACCGCATGGAAAACCATTTGCAATACCTTTAGCCACAGTAATCATATCCGGTTTTATACCATAATACTGATGAGCAAAGAATTTTCCACTGCGACCATATCCACTCTGAATTTCATCAAGAATCAGGACAGTGCCTGTTTCAGTACAAACATCGCGCAGCTGGTGCATAAAACCGGTATCAGGAATACGAATACCGCCTACTCCCTGAATACCCTCTATGATAACAGCAGCAACATCACCTTTTGCCAGTTCTGCCTTTACAGTGTCTATATCATTCAGCTGAACATAGGTAACATGACCATTTGCATTTATAGGCGCTATGATAGAAGGGTTATCAGTAGCTTCTACAGCCAGCGACGTTCTACCATGAAAGGCTTTGCAAAAAGATATAACCCTGCTACGTCCTGTATGGAAAGAAGCCAGTTTCAACGCATTTTCATTAGCTTCAGCCCCACTGTTTGCCATAAAGAAATGGTAATCGTCATAACCGGATATCTTTCCCAAACGCTCTGCCACCTGCTCCTGCAAACGGTTAATTACGGAGTTTGAATAAAAACCCAATGTGGATAGCTGCGCCCCAACCTTCTCTACATAGTGAGGATGTGAATGTCCAATACTGATAACAGCATGACCGCCATAAAGATCCAGATATCTGTTACCCTCTTCGTCCCATACATAAAAACCCTCTCCCCTGACTATATTGACAGGGAAGAGTGGATATACATCGTATAATTTCATACTCAATTACTTAGAAACCAGATGGCTTCAAATGAAGTCCTGTTGTCTCTTTCAAATTAAACAATAGATTCATATTGTGTACAGCAGTACCGCTTGCTCCTTTCAGAAGATTATCAATACATGAGACAATCAACAGACGATCGCCATTCTTTTCAAGATGTACCAGACACTTATTTGTGTTAACTACCTGTTTCAGGTCGATAGATTCCTCTACCACATGTACAAATGAATCTTCCTTGTAATAATCACGATAAATTCTGTACAATTCATCTAAAGAGACTGCGCTCTTTACAACTGTTGTAACAAAAATACCACGCGCAAAGTCGCCTCTATACGGAATAAATGTAATCTCAGAATCAAAACTGCTTTGCAGATGTTTAACAGACTGAATTATCTCAGGAAGGTGCTGATGAGTAAATGGTTTATATACACTTATATTATCACTTCTCCAGCTAAAGTGTGTAGTTGAAGATGGTTTTACTCCTGCACCGGTACTTCCTGTTATTGCGGTAACATAAACATCATTGTTAAGCATCAGATTCTTTGCAAGAGGCAGTAATGCCAACTGAATTGCTGTGGCAAAACAACCCGGATTAGCCACATACTTACTTTTGCATATCTGTCTGCGATTCAGTTCAGGCAAGCCATAAATGAATTTGTTATCCTCCGATTCCAGACGGTAATCCATAGAGAGGTCGATAACCTTCAGATCTTCAGGGAGTTCATGGGATTCCATAAACTTTCTGGTATCACCATGAGCTGTACAGAAGAACAATACATCAATTTCATCAAATGGCATCTGATCGGTGAAAACCATATCAGTTTCACCAATCAAACCACTGTGAACAGAACTTAACTTATTTCCTGCATTACTTGTACTGTTTACAAATACCAGTTCAGCATCAGGATGATTGAGCAACAATCTGATCAATTCACCAGCAGTATATCCTGCACCACCTATTATTCCAATTTTAATCATATTTATTCCTTAACAGGCATAATCAATGCGCAAATCAGGTAAGCCAAAATGCCGCATCCGCCTAAAAGAGCGAACAATACCCAAAGAATACGCATAACTGTTGCATCCATACCTAAGTATTCTGCCAAACCACCACATACACCGCAAAGTTTCTTGTTTGCTGATGAACGAAATAATTTTTTTTCTGCCATAATTGTAATATTAAAAAGTTATTAATATATAATTCAATCTATTAACGCTCTTCGTCAGGATGCACACTATAATATGCACGCAACGGAGTAGAGGTAATTTTTATAAAGCCTTTGGCATCGTCGGCTGTCCAAGCCTTTGCCCCTTCGCCATATTCACCCAACTTGTTGTGAACCAAATCATCCGGTGTATCGCAACCCACTGTCTGGAAGCTATATGGACGCAATTCCAGAGTTACAACACCATTTACATTACGCTGTGAACTTTCCAACATAGCCTCTATATCCGGCATTACAGGCTCTAAATACTGAGATTCGTGCAAGAACATTCCATACCAGTTTGATACCTGATCTTTCCAGTACTGCTGCCATTTTGACAATGTATATTTCTCCAGGAATCTGTGTGCCGCAATAATAAGCATTGGGGCAGCAGCTTCAAAGCCTACTCGACCCTTGATGCCAATAATTGTATCGCCAACATGACAATCACGTCCTATTGCGTATGCAGCTCCTATCTTTTCCACCTCCTGTATAGCAGCTATCTTATCGTCAAAATCTACACCATTAACGCTCTTCAGTTCACCCTTCTCAAAACCTAAAGAGAGAATCTCTGAACCATCTTTTTCAGGATGTTTCAGGTATGCAGTTTCCGGTAATCCCTGTTTTGAATCCAGAATCTCACCACCACAGATAGATGTTCCCCAGATACCAACATTATAGGAGTACTTCAACTTTGTAAAATCTGCATAAAAGCCGTTTTCATTCAGATAATCAATCTCCTCCTTACGGCTCAGATTCTTATCGCGGGTCAGGGTGATAATCTCCACTCCCGGAGCTTTAACCAGGAATGTCATATCAAAACGAATCTGGTCATTACCTGCACCTGTAGAGCCATGTGCAATAGCATCTGCACCTATTTCATTTGCATAGCGTGCTATAGCCAATGCCTGGAATATGCGTTCAGAAGATACAGATATAGGGTAACAGTTATTACGCAACACATTACCATACACCATATACTTTAAAGACTTTTCGTAATATTCCTTAGTTACATCAAGAGTAACATATTTTACCGCGCCTAGTTTGTAGGCATTCTCTTCATTTGTCTTTAA
The DNA here is from genome assembly GCA_045660365.1 of Bacteroidaceae bacterium. Taxonomy (GTDB): domain Bacteria; phylum Bacteroidota; class Bacteroidia; order Bacteroidales; family Bacteroidaceae; genus Colenecus. The sequence continues at coordinate 13,088 of JAZRDQ010000020.1, read as the reverse complement.
TTGTTCCGGGCTGAAACCACCGGTGTTTGCACAAGCTGCATACACTTCGTAGCCCATCTCTTTAGTAAGGTACATAACATTATAGCTGGTATCCAAACCACCTGAAAATGCTACTACCACTTTTTTCTTTGCCATAATATATATGAAATAACTATTCTATTAATTTTTATGTTTTTCAGGATCGTACAACATACCTGTACAGATACAATATCTGCGTTCTGTACGTTCCAACACATCGTGGTTACAACAGCCCTGACAACCACGCCAGAAAGCTTCGTCGTCTGTCAGTTCAGAGAAAGGTACCGGTACATAGCCAAGTTCTGTATTTATTTTCATCACAGCACCTCCACTGGTCAATCCAAACAACTTTGCATTAGGCCATCGCTCGCGTGACAAATTAAAGGCAAACTGCTTGATTCTCTTTGCCAGTCCCATATTTCTGTATTCCGGAACAACAATAAGTCCGGAATTCGCCACATAATGCTTATCACTCCAGGTTTCAATATAACAAAAGCCTGCAAAATTACCTTCACACAAAGCTATTATAGCCTTGCCCTCATGCATCTTTTCGGCAACATATTCATGTGTACGCTTCGCTATACCTGTACCGCGTACTTTTGCTGCATCCTCAATGGTTTTCAAGATTACATCCACATATTTTTCATGTGAATCATCAGCAACCATTATATCAATCTGTTTCTCCATTTTTATAATCCGTAGTTAGACTATATAGATACAATAATAGGTTCTAATAGACGTTTAATTTCTGTTCTGCTCGCATCTTCTGACAAAACCATTAACAGGGTATCATCACCTGCAATTGTACCCAATACATTTGGAAGATTATGATTGTCTATATCGTATGCCAAACTACTTGCATAACCAGGTTTTGTCTTAATAACAGCCATATTACCGGAAAAGTTTAATGAAACAAATCCGTATCTGGGCTGGTTGACAACGGGAATAGATTCTGAATTTGCTTTCTTCTGAACCAATGCTCTATTTGGAAGAACATAGAGATAATCGCCGTATGTATTTGCCACCTTAGATATCTTCATCTTCTTCAAATCTCTAGACAATGTAGCCTGCGTTACATTATAGCCCATAGCTGTAAGCACCTGCAATAGCTGGTCCTGATTCTTGATATCCTGTTCAGATATTACCTGACGTATAGCTTCCAATCTATTGTTCTTATTCTTCATATTGCATAAATATTCTCGTTTTCGATGCAAAAATAGTATAAAAAATGGTCCAACGTGCAAAAACATACAAAAATTTGCATATCAAAGCCACTTTTTTTGAATATACAGTAATTATGTATCTATTTATTCATCTTTTCATAAAAATACATTCAACACTTAAGTTGTCATTACCCAAGTATTGAATGTACAGACTGAAAACACCCGCCGGTGTTATATGAAGATTTTACTTAATCCAGTTCCTGATCCGGTTCGTAGCCTCCCAGTTCACGAATTTTGTTTTTCAGCATTGCAAACTGCTGGAACAGATCGTGAACAGGACGTTCATCGTCGTAAGTCATTGGCTTCTTTACATAGAATGAAAGCCAGTGCTGCACACCACTCATACCTGCACGCAGTGCCACATCGGCGAAGAGCATCAGGTCTAAACAGATAGGTGCTGCCAGTATAGAATCCTTACACAGGAAGTTCACCTTTATCTGCATTGGATAGTTCATCCAACCAAATATGTCTATGTTATCCCAACTCTCTTTATCGTCTTTACGTGTTGGATAGTAGTTAATTTTTACCTTATGATATATGTTGCTGTATAGTTCCGGATACTCTTCTTCCTCCAGTATCCACTCTACAGGCGATGATTTGCTTATGCGCTTGGTTTCAAAGTTCATAGGATTGTCTGTTACCTGACCATCTCTATTGCCTAAGATATTTGTAGAGAACCATCCTTCTACACCCAGCAGACGGGTTTTAAAGGTTGGAGCAAGCGCACTCTTCATCATGGTCTGACCGCTCTTGAAGTCTTTACCTATAATAGGCAGATTATTCTTTTGTGCCAATTCAAACATTGCAGGTATATCTACGCATAGATTTGGAGCACCCATAATAAACGGACAGCCCTCCATCATTGCTGCGTATGCATATATCATACTTGGTGGCAGGTTCATCTTATCGTCTGCTTTCATTGCTGCTTCGAATGCAGCTAATGAACCATGAACAGCATCATTACGAGGTATGTAATATTCTGTGCTTGCTATCCAGAATACTATAACTCTGTCACAACTGTTTTCCTGCTTAAAGTTTCTGATGTCTTCACGCAATGCCTGCGCCCAGTTCCAACGGGTGTCTTCAGGTTTTGCCCAAACAGGATCCGGTACACGACCGAATTCAGGATTCAGAAGGTTATCGGCATAGAAAGGGTCATAACAAGCTTTCATTGGCTTGATAGCCTCTAATTCTTCACGTACAGGTTCTATATCTTCTTTCTTTAGTACCTGACAATAGAGGGCACTTTCGTAAGCATTATCGGTAAAGATGTCCCATGCACCAAAAACCACATCGTTTAAATTTGTCATAGGGATTATTTCACCTACGCTAAGATATTGTTTGTCTGCGCCACGACCTACACGCATCTTTCCTATCTGGCTGAATGCGCCTATAGGCTTTGCCAGTCCTTTACGGGCCATAAGTGTTCCTACTATCAGGGTAGAAGTTACTCCACCCAATCCAATACACAACACTCCTAATTTACCTTCTGCAGGTTTTACTTGAATATCTTTCTTCATTGCAAGCTGTTTTTTTGCAAATGTAATCCAATTTTTACTTCGTTATTCTCTTTTCACTAAAAAAAGGTACTCCACATTAAGCTGCTGTTACTGCTTTTCTCTGTTTATCTGCATAAACCGAGAATGCCAAAATAACTATGAAACAGATTAATGGTACTATGTACGATATGTTTACTCCGAATTTATCTGACACCATACCCTGAACAGGTGTAATTACTGCACCGCCAAAGATTGCCATGATAAGACCACTGGCACCTATTTTGGTGTCGTTGCCTACATCTTCCAATGCTATACCGTATATGGTTGGGAACATTAGCGACATAAATACTGATATTACTATAAGTGCAATTATTGGCAACCAACCCATTCCACTGGTGAATATTACCAATATGGTAGCTATCAAAGCACCCCAGGAAGCCCACTTCATCAGTCTGGATGGAGCAAAGAATTTCATAAGCCAAGTAAAGATGAAACGTGATATACAGAAACAGATTATTGCTATCAGGTATATATTTGAAGCGTCTTTTTCTAAAACATTGAGTTCTTGCATTACATAACGTATGGTAAATGACCAAACACCTATCTGCGCACCGTTATAGAAGAACTGTGCAATAACTCCAAACAGATATTTCTTGTTCTTAAACAGACGGCCAAAGGTATCTTTCAGTGCTATATTCTTATCGGTATCGCCACCCTTAGGCATATTTGCAAAGAGCATAAGCACAAGTATGCCCAAAAGTACAAATCCAAGTGTCATATATGTACCTGTAACTGCGCCCAATTCATGCGCTTGTATGGCTTCGAGTTCCTGTTCAGACATTGCCGCACGTGCTGTAGCTGTTGCACTGTTCAATTCAGAAAGTATAAAGAACTGACTTAGCAAAATACCTGTTATAGAACCTATAGGGTTAAATGCCTGTGCTACGTTTAGTCGGCGTGTTGCTGTTTGCGGAGAACCCATAGTAAGTATGTATGGGTTTGCTGTAGTTTCCAGGATGGAACAACCGCCAGCCAATATGTATATAGCTATAAGATAGAAGGCGTATGATGCCGTCTTTGCTGCAGGGAAGAAGAGAATTGCACCTGCTGCATAAAGTCCCAAGCCCAATATTACACCCGATTTGTAGGAATATTTCTTAATATAGAGGGCTGCCGGCAAAGCAAAGCAGAAATAGCTGCCATAGAAAGCAAACTGTATGAATGTGGTTTGAGTATCGGACATACTCATTATGCGTTTGAATGCACTAAGCAGGGTGTCTGTCATATTGTTCGCTATACCCCATAGAAGGAACAGGATACTTACCAAAATAAATGGCACTAAATAATTTACGCCATTATATTTAAACAAGGATTCTTTTTGTTTCATATTGCATTAAATGTTAGTTATTAATCTGTTAGGTTAGTTATTGAAATCTACTACTATTCTGAACACCTTTCCGGGGTTTTCCATCCATTTCTGCATAGCCTGTTCTGCCTGTTGCGGTTTAACAACCGACGTTATGAATGGTTGCGCAGTCTTGCTGTTCTCTTTCATCCAGTTTATCACTGCACGAAAATCTTCAGGCATAGCATTGCGCGATCCGCGTATTGTTAGTTCTTTTTGGACAAATAGTTTTGTTTGGAATTCAATTTCTGTTTTTGCATATCCTATAAATACTACACGCCCGGAAAAGGCTATCTCATCTATAGCGCATCTATATGTAACCGGACTTCCAACAGCTTCTATGCAGACCGACGGACCAAATCCATCTGTTATATCCATCAGACGGCTATGAATATCTTCGGTTTTACTGTTTATAGTATGTTTTGCACCTATACTCTTTGCCAATTCAAGTTTCTCATCATCTACATCTACAGCTATAACTGTTGCACCTCGTAGGGCAGCCCTTACTATAGCTCCCATTCCTATCATTCCACAACCTATTACCATTACGGTATCTATATCTGTAACTTCTGCACGGTTCACTGCGTGAAATCCTACGCTCATTGGTTCTATCAATGCACTCTGTAAAGGAGATATAGTTGCTGCCGGAATGATTTTTTGCCAAGGTACAACCAGATAATCCTGCATTGCGCCATTACGCTGCACACCTAATGTCTGATTGTCTTTACAAGCGTTTGGATGGCCCGAAAGACAGGCTGAACACTGACCGCAATTGGTATATGGATTTACCGTGACTACCATACCGGGCTTTATATTATCAGGCACTCCTTCTGCTACGGCTTCAATGGTTGCACCTATTTCGTGTCCCGGTATTACAGGCATCTTGACCATTGGGTTCATACCACGATATGTATTCAAATCGCTTCCGCAAAAGCCTACATAGTTTATCCTTATCAGTACCTGTCCATATTGTAATGCAGGTTTTTCTTCATCGACTACCGTCATCTGCCCACTGGCAGGAATTTGAATAGCTCTCATATTGTTTTGTTATTATTCGCTCATATTTTTGATGTATGGTAGTTCTACAGGATTTGTAAATCCGTAGAATACCATAGCGTTTTCTCCTAAAAACAGATTTTTCTCTTTTTCTGTCAGTTCTTTGCTCTTTGTTACAAAATCGTATGACATTTTGTAGGTGATGGCTGTTATGGTACGTGGATAGTCAGAACCCCACATCAGTTTCTCCATACCTACTATATCGGCGGCCTCTTTTATTGCTTTTACAGCCGATGGGAATGGGTAGAATTCATCGTTGAAAAGCCATGTTATTCCACCTGATTCTATCATAACGTTTTTATGACGTGCCAGTTTAATCTGCTCCAGCCATCCTTTACGTGTCACCATTCCGAAATGGCCTATGGCTATCTTTAAACCTGGGCACTCCTGCACAATCTCTTCCATCTCTGCCACCTGCAAATCGCCATCAGCCAGATCTATAGAGAGTATTGCACCTTTTTGCTCCATCAGATGGAACATCTGCATCATTTCGTCTGATGTAAGCATTACTCTGCCCTCTTTAAGAAGCAGTCTTTGAGCAGGTATCTTTATGGCCTTGAAACCGTTATCCAACAGTTCTTTCGCCTGTGGCAAAAATCCCGATTTACGAAATTCACACATTCCGCACACAAAAAAACGATTTGGATATTTCTGTGCTACTTCTGCAAGATAACTATTCTGAATACCGTCTATAAATTCCTGAGTTATAACTGCTGCCGATACCTGTGCATAATCCATATTTGAAAGGAATACTTCTGCACTATTTTTGCCATCTATCATAAACGGAGGTACCATTTGGCGTACTTCACCCATAAAGAGCGAGCGACCATTTTCCATTGTGCGAATGGGCATTCCATCTACAACAGTGTCCTGTTTCAGCCACAGGTGAGCATGTGCATCTATTATCATGAGTTTTTCCAACTTACTCTAAACTGATTGCCTATTATTTCACGCACTTTCTCTACCAACTGCATATCTATTGGTTCCATTGCCCACTCTACATTGCGTTTTACGTTCTGCGGATTTGCACTGCTGAATAGTGTAGATGCTATGCGTGGGTTCTGTATGGAATACTGAATAGCCAGTTTTTCTATTGGATAGCCCTGTTCCGTACAGAACTCTGCTGCTTTGCTGCAAGCCTCTACAAGTGGTTTTGGTGCAGGATGCCAATCGGGTATTCCGCGTTGTGATAGTAGTCCCATAGATAGTGGCGATGCGTTTATTACACCTATGCCTCTCTCTTCAAAGAAATCCAGAAAATCTGTTAGTTTATCATCGTTCAAGCAGTTATGGCAGAAGTTAAGGATAGAATCTATACTACCCTCTTCTACGTTTTCTATAACCCATTTCAGATTCTCTAACTGAAGGTCTGTTATACCTACGTAGCTTACCACGCCTTTTTCGCGCAGTTCAACAAGTGCCGGAACGGTCTCTTTTGCCACCTGTTCCAGATTGGCAAACTCTATATCGTGAACATTGATTAAGTCTATATGTTCCACATTAAGGCGTTCCATACTTTCATAAACACTCTCTACTGCACGTTTGGCAGAATAATCCCAAGTGTTTACTCCATCTTTTCCGTATCTGCCTACCTTTGTTGACAGATAGTATTTGTCACGTGGTATCTGTTTCAGCGCTTTACCTAAAACCGTTTCTGCTTTATAATGTCCATAATAAGGCGATACATCTATGAAATTCATTCCGCAATCTATGGCCATAAACACTGCTTCAATAGCCTCTTGTTCTTTAATAGAATGAAACACACCACCTAATGACGATGCTCCAAAACTGAGTGCCGAAACCTCCATTGCGGTTTTTCCTATTCTCCTGTATTGCATAATTTTAATAGTTCTAATTAGGTTAAGATTTGTAAAAGTAGTAAAAACCTATATTAGTTTCTACATTTTCTATAAAAGAATTCATATATCCTTTTGGTAATGTATTCGCTACCAAGATTATGAGAATGTCCCGGCAGATACAGTTGTTCAAACTGCTTATTGTGCTTGACCAGTTCCGATACCACCTGAAGCGTGGATGCGGGATCTACATTATCATCAAGTTCTCCATTTATCAACAACAAATCGCCTTGCAGTTTATGGGCATTATCTACATTCGATGATTCTCCGTACCATGGTCCTATAGGATAGCCCATCCACTGTTCGTTCCACCAAATTTTATCCATCCTGTTATCGTGACAACCACATAGCGCTACTGCTACCTTATAGAATTCGGGATAGAAGAGCAGGGCTCCCATTGCGCTCTGACCTCCTGCCGAATAACCGTAAATTCCCACCTTGTCTATATCCATCTCCGGATAGACCGATGCAGCCGCCTTCATCCACAGAATTCTATCGGGGAAACCTGCATCTTTCAGGTTACGCCAACATACATCCTGAAACTCTTTTGAACGGTTATCTGTACCCATTCCATCTATATAGACCACTATAAAGCCCATCTCTTTAAGACGGTCAAAACGGTTTCTGATTACAAAGTTTTTATCTACAAACGAATCGTGTGGTCCTGCATAAATATACTCTATAACGGGATATTTCTTTGTAGGGTCAAAATTAGAAGGACGATGTATTGTACCCCATATATCTGTTTTTCCATCTCGACCCTTTGCTACGAATACTTCCGGCAGTGTGTAACCTGTTTCCAATAATCTATCTAATTTGGCTGTTTGCAATGGCAGCACTACCTTTCCGTTGCCACTCTCTTTAAGAACTGCAACCGGCGCCATATCGGGTCTTGAATAGTTATCTACAAAATAGCTATAGTTTCCATTAAAATAGACTGTATGATGCCCGTTTTCCGGAGTTAAATCCGTTACTTTTCCCGTAGCTATTTCTACCTTTATAAGATGTTTGTTATATGGATCTTCGCCTTGAGGTTTACCCTTTTTCCCTGCAGCCGACACTGTTCCGGGCGCTACATTTCCACGTTCTTCTTTAGCTTTCAATCCATTTGCATAGCATAGTATTATGCCCTGTTCTTCATCTAAATGCAGTATCTCCCTGACGTTCCAATCTCCCTTTGTTATCTGTTTAAGATTACCGGTTGCTATATCTACTGTATAAAGATGTCGCCAATTATCGCGTTCCGATGTAAATAGCAGTGTATTTCCACCGTCTAAATAACGAGTTACAATGTCGTTATAATATATAAAGGTGTTGCTCTGTTCATCTACCAATGCCCTGTATTCACCTGTTTCAGTGTTTATAGCCACTATCTGATATACCTGATGTCCACGTTGATTATAGTGGAAGATGGCATATCTTGAATCAGGACTCCACGCACTGAAATACAGACTGTATTGATTATTGAATGACGATGCATCAAACGGTATCTGTTGTTTTGTTTCTACATTGAACAGTACAGGTATATTCTGTGCAAGCGCATCGCCCGGTTTTGCATAGTCTATCCATCTATAATTTGGCTGAGTTTGATTTGCTGGTCTGCTTTCTGCCAAAAGTATCTGACGAGTTTCAACTTCATACTGTTTCATAGCAAATATGGTTCGTGAATCGGGCGACCAACGTACCTGACCGTAACCGGCTCTCTCTGCTCCGTCAAAACTTAGCTGGAACTCTTTATTTGTACCATTCTCCTTAATCCATACATTGAAATCGCGTATATAGAGTTCCCATTTGCCATCGGGCGACATATTTCTTCGTTGCTGTCCGCCCCAATAGTTTCCAAAACCTTGATTTGTATTCGCTGCCTGTCTGCCTAATCTGTTTATTGAATCGTTATCTACCTGAACCTGAGTGGCGGCTTTTATATCTACTGCATAGACCTGTTCTTTATTATCAACTCTTATACTGTAGAGGAAACGGTCTGTACCATCCCACACCGGAGCCTGCATATTGTTATCTATATACCTATTATAATAATCGGCAAAAGATGTCTTGTTATATGTTTCTTCAAAACCATCAATTGTGGCAGAAGAAATTGTTACCATTGGCATTAAAGCCATTGCTATAGTTGCTATTCTTTTCATTTTTTTCACCATTTTGTTCAATATCTGTTTCTATACTCTTTTGGAGACATTCCTGTTATTCGTTTGAAATATTTTCCAAAAACCGATTGTGAAGGAAAGTTCAATTCATCGCTTATCTGCTGTATTGTCATATTTGTAGATGAAAGCAACGCTTTACTTTCCGATATTACGTAGTCTTCTATATATTTCAGTGCAGAATGGCCTGTTACATCTTTTATTACTTGCGATAAATATTTGGGAGTAACGCATAACTTATCGGCATAAAATGCCATTTCCCGTTCCTTCTTGTAGTGTCTGTGAAGTAATTTCAGAAAATCAGTATGCAGTACATTTTTACGATTTTTACGCGTATCGTCTTCACCTAACGTATGCTTTATATGCGTATAGCCATAAAACATTGCTAATGTAAGATGTCTGGCTGCTTCCAATTTAAAGTCCGATTCCGGCGACTGCACCAGATTGGACATCAGTTCATAATAGCGTGTAAAGACCATCTGATCATTTTCAGTTACTATAACAGGCTGTTTCAATACCGACATATATAACTGCTGGGTTTCACCAAAACTGGGGAACAATGCATCGGAAAAAGATCTTGATATAACTATTGCCTTGCTTTTAAGGTCTTCTGAATTACTTACCGGTTGATATATCTGACCGGCCATAACTATAAGTACACAAGGAGCTTTAAGACTATATTCACGCATATTTATCTTTAGCACTGCAGAACCTTGTTCGTATATTATAGCCATTGTAACATCCACCTTGAATGGTTCGTTATCTTCCAATGAATCTATTCTGGTCTCCGGTTTATCTATAAGAAGCAGATCGGTCCCTATACGTTTATGAACTGGAGTTATCTCTTCAATTCGTTCTTTCCATTTTATGTATGGAATCTTTTCAAAGTTCATATATTTACTATTTTTTCAACAAATATACCATTTTTTTAATACATCAAGCAACATTTAAGCAATAAATAGGACATTTCTACCAATACTCAAGATTATTGTACAAAATTCGTCTGTTTTATTGCCATACCTTTGCAACGTCAAATTTCAAAACTATTTAACGATGAAAAGATTTATCAAAAAAATTGTTGTCACTATGACAATGTTGTTCTCAGTTTTAGGTATCAGCGCCCAAAACAATGATGGTTTCTTTAAAAGAGCATTCAGAGACATGAAAGAGAGTGCGAAATTGCAAAGAAAAATTGACAAGGCTAATTTCCAGGCTACAAAGCTGGAAAACAAAGCTTTCTTCCAGGAACAGAAAAGACTCTCAAAACCATCTGTTCGCACTGCAGAAGAACGCAAGAGAATGGAGGCAGAACTGGCAGAGGCTAATAAAAGACTTGAAGAGGCTCAGACAAAGTTGGACAATGCAAAGAAGTAATACAATTTGCATAAATATTCTCTAAAAATTATATTTATACCCTATCATCCCTTTGAGTGATTACAATGTTAAGAACAAATCATTCTTATATTGTCACATAGGTAAATTAGAACTTCTTTTACCCTGATTCTCAGACGCCTAAATGGAATTTTAGGAGTATAGAATTAAAACATCATCAACTATAAGTAATACTATTTATCTTTAGTTGACGATGTTTTTTTCTTATTTTAATGAATATTTTTTCATTCTATGTATTATTTGATTTTGAAAAGTAATATCTTTGCTCTGTAAACAATAATTTTTGGAAACGGATTTACTAACTTAAAAATTAATAAACGATGAAAAGACTTAATGGAAACGTTGCCATTATAACCGGTGGCGGAAAAGGAATTGGATTCGGATTGGCCGAAGCCTTTGCAGAAGAAGGATCTAATCTTGTAATAACAGGTAGAACAGAATCAAGACTAGTAGCAGCTAAAGAGAAACTGGAAGAAAAGTATGGTATTCAAGTTCTTCCTATTGTTGCCGATGGTGCAGACGAAGAGGCTATAAAAAATGTAGTTGCTAAAACTATTGAAAAGTTTGGTAAGATAAATACATTGGTTAACAATGCTCAGGTATCTAAATCGGGACTTCCATTGGTAGAACATACCAAAGAAGATTTTGATTTGGCTATTTATTCAGGTTTATACGCAGCATTCTTCTATATGCGCGAATGTTTCCCATATCTTAAAGAGAGTAAGGGTTCTGTTATCAACTTTGCATCGGGCGCAGGTCTGTTCGGTAAATTAGGACAGGCTTCATACGCAGCTGCAAAAGAGGGTATCAGAGGTATGTCGCGCGTAGCAGCAGCCGAATGGGGTCCTGATGGTGTAAGAGTGAATGTTATCTGCCCGCTTGCAATGACAGAAAGCCTGGAGCAGTGGAAAGAAAATTTCCCAGAGCTATTCCAGAAGACCATCCAGGGTATTCCATTGGGACACTTTGCCGATCCTAAAAATGACATAGGTAGGGTTTGTGTATTCCTTGCATCGGAAGATGCCGAATATGTAACCGGTGAAACTATTACATTACAAGGCGGTAGCGGTTTAAGACCATAAACTATAATCGGTTATGAAGTTTAGATTTATTACACTATTAGCAATCCTGTTGATTGCTATGCCTTTTCAGGCTAAAAGACCTGATTCAAAGTTCTTTATATACCTTTGTATAGGCCAGTCAAATATGGAAGCCGGAGCTCGTCCTGCAGAACAGGATAAAAATTTCAACGACCCGCGTTTCCAATTTGTAGCTGCAGTAGATATGCCAAGATATGAACGAGAAATGGGTAATTGGTACACTGCTGTGCCACCTATCTGCCGTCAGGAAAACAACATGGGACCCGTAGATTTCTTTGGTAGAAAGATGATTGAGAACCTACCTGAAAAATATAAAGTAGGTGTAATCAATGTCTCTGTTGCAGGTGCAAAAATAGAACTTTGGGATAAAGATAGTTACAAGGAGTACATAGACAATGAAAGAGATTGGATGAAAAACATCGTTAATCAATACGATGGAAATCCATATCAACGTCTTGTAGATATGGCAAAGATAGCTCAGCAAGATGGTGTTATTAAGGGACTGCTTATACATCAGGGAGAATCGAATGCAGACGATCCTGAATGGCCGAACAAGGTTAAAAAGATCTACAACGACTTAGTACAGGATCTCAATCTTGACCCGGATGAATTCTACCTGCTTGCAGGTGAACTGAAGAGCGCAGAACAGGGAGGTGCGTGTGCAAGTTTCAACGACAAGATACTTCCAAACCTTCCAAAGGTATTGCCTAATGCTTACATTATATCATCAAAAGATTGTGAAAGCACCGGCGATGCTTTCCATTTCAACACAGAAGGTATGCGACTATTAGGTTACAGATACGCAGAAAAGATGCTTGAACTTCAAGGCTTCTCCAAAAAATCAAAGTAACTAACTCCCCCACACATACAGATAAAAAAGCAGCTACTCAATGTAACTGCTTTTTTTGTGGTGCCACCAGAAAACGAGTAGCCACCTGCGACTGCACACGATAACCTATCATAAAATATAGAAAAAGCACGGTTTTTACATATTATATGATAGGTTGAGCAAACTTCTACTTTTCTTTCAACTTCTTTATTTCCCTATCAAAATCGCTTTCGAGTAAGTCCATTTCTCGTTTGCGGTATATCTCAAACTCCTTTTCGGCTTTGGCTATTGCCTGTTGGTGCGAAACATTGCCCTTACCAATGAGTACTTTGCGCTTATGTGCGATGATTTGACTATCAAGAGCCTCTATCCAATCTTTCATTGTCATTGGATTCATTTCCAATGCCTGGAACTCTGCAAAATCCAAGAATCCTGAAACAAGAAGATTCAAGCGTTGCAATTCTATCTCAGAGAGGTAGTTCTTTGCTATCTTTACATCGTCCTTAGTAATATAATCGCCTTTGAAGTTTGTCATACCCACAAATGGCTTT
>JAZRDQ010000019.1:0-94346 GCA_045660365.1 Bacteroidaceae bacterium | reverse complement strand
CGTATTGACTCCTGCATACGATTTGATGAACACCGCCATACATGTCAATGACGGGGACTTTGCATTGCAAGACGGACTGATTCCTGAGTCAGAATACTCGGATGTATATTCGAGAACATTACACCCATGCAAAGACGACTTCATTACTTTTGGAACACGCATAGGCGTTCTGCCTAAAAAGCTGAATGCGATTATTGAACTGTTTGCAACGGAGCAGCCAAAGGTTTACGAACTAATTGAGAACTCATTTTTGGAAGAGAAAGTTAAACGCATGTACAAGCAATCGTACCAAGAGCGCTTGCACCGTTTTCAAAGAAGTGATAAATAAAGTTATTTAGTTAGCAATGATTAGCAAGAACACGCAAGAAAAATCGTACCTTTGCATTTGAAATCATTTGGAACACAAATGCGGTAAGAGGCTGAATATAAATCACTTCAATTTGACTTCTACATAAATGAAACCGAGAGAATACGAAGAATATGTAGCTTCCATATTTCAAGAAAGAGGGTATGAAGTAAATCTTACTCCTCAGAGTAACGACTGGGGAATAGATGTTATAGCAATTAAAGGGGAAGAGAAGATTGCTGTTCAAGCTAAAATGTATGGGCATACATCAAGGAAAGTCAATAGGGCGGTAATTATGCAACTTTATGGTGCAATGGCTTATCAGGATTGTACAAAGGCAGTGCTTGCCACCGATGGAGAAGTGCTTGATGATGCAGTTATAGTGGCAAAAAAACTGGGAATAGAACTCCTGTTTACAAGGGGCTCATTGTTGACTGATAAATCTGCGGTTGTCAAGATTGAACAGAACGAAAATTTAGTTTGGGAGGCCAATGGTAATTATCCTTCATTCGATGAAGTATGGTCAAGGTATATTATGCAGCTCAAAGGAAAGACTTTATACAATTCCATGGGGAGTAATAAAATAGTAGATGTTGATTGGGCCGGAATTACACGCGTTACTTCAAAAGGTAAGCGAGGCAAAATTCAAATAGAAGCTTTTCGGTTGGCTTATAAAGAATTGATGTCAAAAGGTTTTGTTTCAAGAGATTATATAAATCAACAGATAGATAAACGATGTTCATCTGGTGTAACTCACATTCTCGGTCAGCTACCTTTTGTCTCTTTGGAATTAAAACCATTGGGGTTAAGATTGGATAAAATGGGGTAGGGTTGCGCCGGTTTATCTCCCTATCGCCTTGTACGGCATAAGGCGCACTGTCGTCATTCTCTGTCATTTCCTGGAAATGAGCGTCCGTTCTCTTTTGCATTACCAATGGTAACCTTGTTGTCACAAATATACTATTTGGGGGGGTATTATTCTGTTTTTTATAAATTATTCAGGCAAGGTTAGCATTTCTTGCCGGTTTGTATATATTTTTGCAGTGAGAAGACAGGCGCTATATGGATATTGTAAAGGACAGCATATTTGAAACGGCCGAGAGGTATGTGAGGTGTACCGATAAGTCGGTGTTCCTGACCGGAAAGGCGGGTACGGGAAAAACTACTTTCCTCAAGTACCTCACCCGCAACATATCCAAGCGTTTTGTTGTGCTGGCTCCCACCGGCGTGGCGGCCATCAATGCAGGCGGTACAACTATCCATTCATTCTTTCAGTTGCCGCTTTGTCCATATCTCCCCGATGTCAAGGAACTCGTCACCGAGTACCAGATGCCCGACAAGTACCGTAAGCCCAATAAGGAGAGACTCAAGATTTTCAGGACTCTCGACCTGCTTATCATTGACGAGATATCTATGGTAAGGGCCGATATCCTTGATGCGGTGGATATGACCCTCAGGCTTTTCCGCCGTAACGACAAGCCCTTCGGCGGGGTGCAGCTACTGATGATTGGTGATGTGAACCAGCTCTCCCCGGTGGTGAAAGAAAGCGAGCGCCAATATATGGAGAGGGTATACCCGGCACCTTATTTCTTCCATTCCAAGGCTCTGCAGAAACTGGACTACATAATAATAGAGCTGCAGCAGGTGTATAGGCAGAAGGATAATGATTTCCTGGAGATACTGAATGCCGTCAGGGAAAACAGGGTAACGGAGTCTGTACTCGAAAAACTCAATGCCCGTGTAGGCGCGTTCCCTGCCGATGACGATGTTATACGTCTTACAACGCATAATGCGCAGGCCGACAAAATCAATGATACCAAGTTGGCTGTGCTCCCCGGCAAACCCTCGACGTTCGAGGCTGTGGTGGAGGGTGATTTCCCCGAGAACAGTTATCCTGCTGAACCGCTCCTCACCTTGAAGGTAGGTGCCAGGGTTATGTTCGTCAGGAATGACCCCGAGGGGCGTTTCTACAACGGCAAGATTGGAACAGTCGAGGGAATAAGCAAGGATGGTGTGGTTACGGTATCCGACGGGACAAGTACACCCATAGTGGTAAAACCTATAGACTGGGATAACATACAGTATGCCCTGGACGAGGAGTCGGGCGAGATAATGCCGAGCGTGGTAGGCAAGTTCAGGCAGCTCCCCTTGAGGATAGCATGGGCGGTGACCATCCATAAGAGCCAGGGACTGACCTTCGACAAGGTGATAATTGATGCCGCAGCAGCATTTGCCTTTGGGCAGGTTTATGTAGCCCTTTCGAGGTGCCGCACGCTCGACGGCATCTCTCTCGATAGCCCCATAAGATACTCTTCAATCTATGCCGACCAGCACGTGGCTGTGTTCAATGCCGCAAAGCCTTCGCCCGATAGTGTGTGCGCTTCTCTCACTGCAGCTGAAAGGGGCTACGCTTTCAGTCTGTTGAGGGATATATTCGGGGTCGAGGATGTAGTCAGGGCACTGACCGCTTACCGCAAGGCATGGAAAGGCAGCGCCGATGTGTTGTACGAATTGGAGTATCAGACTCTCACCGGGCACGAGGAGAAGGCACGCGACCTGAGCAGGACCGGACAGACATTCCGCAACCAACTGTCACGCATTGAGGCTGCCGATGACCCCGGCAATGAGTTCCTGAACGCAAGACTGCTCAAGGCATCGGAGTATTATCTCCCTGTTCTGAACGAGATGAGGAAAGCATGTGCCTCATACTATGATTTGGAGATTGACAACAAGGCGGCAAAGAAGAGACTCAAGGAGTTGGCCGACGAGGTGTTCATCTCACTTGATACTGCATGCAGGACTCTTGAGTCAATAATGGCTGAAGGGTTCTCGGTCGAGCGATACCTGAAAATAAGGACCGAAGTCCTGCTCACCGACCGCCGCGTTGCAAGAAAAAGACTGAAGAAGATTGCAAAAGCCAACACGGAGCAGACAACTGTAAACAAGGCACTCCGTGACAGGCTACAGGAGTGGCGCCGGGAACGTTGTCTCGCCGACAAACTGCCTGCATATATAATCATGCACCAGAGCACACTGCTCGAGATAGCCTCGGCTGTTCCAAAGAGCAAAGCCGAACTCCTTGCAATCAAAGGATTCGGCAAGGCCAGTTTCGATAAGTATGGCTGTGAGGTACTGGAGATAACTGCGGAATATTGACCCGGTGCTCACGTGTCCGTGCTCCGCATGGTTGAGCATCTTTCTTCTGCGCGCCGGGAGGGGGTGGTGTAGTGTCAATTCAAGTAGTCCTTCAATCTCTGCTTCAGTATTGACCTGGAAATGTTTATTCTTGTCTTCACCGTCCCTATGGGAATTTCCATCCTCACTGCAATTTCAACATACTTGTGCCCGCTGATGAGCAGGCGCATCACCTTGCCCGCATTGCCCGGCAACTCGTCAATGGCGCAGTAAATGTCATCCACCTCTGTCCCCGATGAACTCTCGTCCTTTGCTGTGAACGTAGCAGGGTGTAGCGACTCCTCGGCAGCAACCCACAGTTCCTCGCGCTTGCAGTTATTCAAGAAGGTATGGCGCATTATAACAAAAGCCCAACTCATGAACCTGCCGTCATCCTCGAACTTGTCGGCATTATCCAGCACCCTCAAGAAAGTCTCCTGCAGCAAGTCGTTCGCCCTGTCATAGTCACGTGTAAGTTTATATGCAAATTGGTACAGTTCTCCCATCCCTGCAAGCAACTGTTTCTCAATTTCATGTTTTTCCATCTCCCGGTGTTTTTAAAGTTAATACAACCAATATAACACCCTGGAACCCCGTTTTGTTTTCAAACAATGGATTATTTTCAAAAATAATGCCGTTTTTAACTTATTTTAAGAGTTGGCAGGCGACGGAGTGGGGGAAATGCAATGTGGTTTTGGGAGGAAGACAGATTGTGGTTCTTAATGTCATTGCTGTTTGATTTTCTCAAACTCACTGTTTTTGTATAAAACCATAAATGTAATTGTTTTAGTAAGTGAATAGCGTTTAAATGTTGAAAAGGCTATGCCTGAGTGGTGCAATTCGTTGATAGATAACGCGTTGACAGCGTTGTTTATGTTTGTATTGGAGGGTAAATGGGTGTTTGATTTCGGTTTTATTCGGTTTTATTCGGTTTTATTCGGGCAAAAACGGGCAAATTGAATGAATTTTCCCTATCTTTGTCATATAATAGGGTGATGTGTGCACATGGTTGTATGGGTTCGGCTTTTGTTTAGCTTAAAGTGAAGCAGGCATTGACCGTAGATATATGAGTGATATTGAAAATGGAAAACGTAACATCTCTATTAGTGTTTTTGACTGTGTATGCAATAAGTTGTGGATAAATATTTGCGAATTCTTTGTTGAGGTGGAGACATGGAATGGTAATGAAAAAGAAGTATGCATTTATAGACTTATTTGCAGGAATTGATGCGTCTTTCTTAATTTCTTTGCAGTTTGAGGTTTGAAGTGATAGGCAAGAATGAATTTGAGTATAAGTAAAATATCGAGTAATCGTAATGGCAAGTATAGTAGTACAAGAACAAGATCTTTTTTTTGAGTTTGATTTTGGACACGAAATTACCGAACAAAATAAAGATAGGAAATTAGAGCAATGCAAAGAAGATGTATTTCTTATAGGTTGTTTTCGCAATGACCAAAAACACCAACTTGAATGGATTCGTAGTCAAAGAGAAGGTTCTGCTTGTGGAAAATATAATGTAAGATTGGGTAAAGGTCGTGATGGGTGGATAAATAAAGATAATCCACGTATTGCAAATCCTGATTATCTTGTCATGTATGAGTTTGGGCAAGAAGACCATGTTTATTATTATAAGATAAATGGTAGCACGGTGTACTCGGAAAATGACATGCGACACGCTGGCTATGATGACCCTAAAGGTGATTATCTAGTGTATAAGCTTGATTATGAATGTTGTATTGATGGCATCGATATAAAAAAAGTACTAGCGATATATCGTGAAAGAACTAACTGGGTTGATGGTAAACCGATTTATTTGACAGGTAAAGAGATTATATCAGCTTTGCGTCCAAAAGTAAAAAAAGCAAAGAATGCTGCACAAATTACAGCTCTTTTAGATCAAAACCATATTACCCTTCAACAGGTTATTGACGGAATAGATTATGACTTCCATTATGATGATAATGCTTTGACATCTATAGATTTGTTTTCTGGTTGTGGCGGTTTGACAAAAGGTTTTTCAATGGCTGGAATACGATCTATTTTTGCTTCGGATATTGATGAAAATTGTGAAAAGACTTTTAACCGCAATTTTCCTGGTGTTCCTTTCTTGTGTAAAGATATAACTCAAATTACAAAAGAAGAAGTCGATTCACTAACAGGAGGAGTAATTCCTGATATAATTATAGGAGGTCCTCCATGTCAGGGATTCAGCCTTGCGAACAAGAGAAGAAATAAAGTTGCTGATGACCCAAGAAACCGTCTTTTCTATGGATTTGTAAAATTCATAAACTGGTATTCTCCAAGACTGTTTGTCATGGAAAATGTTAAAGGTTTGCTATCTATGAAGGATGGTGCTGTTCTTGAAACCATAATCGACGAATTCCGACATGCAGGTCTGCATGGTGGATATGACGTTACATATAAGGTTCTCCTTGCTTCAGACTATGGAGTTCCACAAAATCGTGAACGAGTTATCATTGTCGGGACAAGGCGAGATTTAGGTATCCAACCAAGGCTTCCAGAACCGCTTCAGTTGGATCATAAGATAACTGTTGATGAAGCGATATCTGATTTACCGCAAATACAAGCTTGCGAAGGCTCTGAAGTTATGGAATATCCAATAGAACCACAAAATGATTATCAGAGATTGATGCGTCAAAATATGCAGTATGTTACTAATCATGTAGCCATGCGTCATACTTCAAGACTTATAGCACGATTCGCGGCAATCAAGCCAGGTCAATCGTTGCTTGATGTCTGGGAGACTCATGGATCGGTAAAGCGTGGTGCTCCAGGTGAAAAGTCTGATGTAAAGTTCGGCCAGAACAATCAAAGGCTTTTTGGAAATCTGCCTGCACCAACTATAGCCGCTTCTTTTCAGTCTAACTTTATTCATCCTCATCTAAACCGTAACTTTACGGCACGTGAGGGTGCTAGACTGCAATCATTCCCTGATGATTTCATTTTTGAAGGTATGCGTACTAAAATGAGTTGGGAGAAAGGACTAAGCCAGTATCAACAAATAGGAAATGCCGTGCCTGTGTTAATGGCAAAAGCGATAGGTGAATGTGTCGTTAATATATTAAACCATATAAATCATGGCAATTAATAGAGATTTTGAATATATTTGTTCGGCTAAAGATACATACCCTAAATTAAGTCATGCTTCTAATATCATTACAAAATATAATTGTAAACTTACAGCTAAAGAGGACTATGCTTTAACCTTATTGATGCCTGAATATGCTAGGTATCTAAAGAAAATGCTAGAGGTTTCTTCGTATGACAAAGAGTCTATAGCTAAAAAGGTGCGCTATCTCAACAGATATTACAATTTTATGCATGAAAATGAGCTCGATAGAACATTTTCAGCTCAAGGGAAGTTTCGTCCGACTATTCTTGAGGAATTTTTATTTCTTCTTTTTAAGGATTATGTTGAGCAGATAAAAAAACGTGAAGATTCATGTGGTGTTCTTGGAAGTGGTGCAGTAAAAGCATATAGTAATATTTACTTTAAGGCTAAAAATTTCAAGGACTTTATTAAGTCACCAGAAATAGGTGTTAATGAGAAAGATCAAGATTATGCAATATATAGAATTTTTGATATTTCTGTGATAATGCAAATACAATGCAAATCCGCATCCCAGCTATTGCTATTGAGGCAAAAACATATATAGATAAAACTATGTTAGACTCAATAATTGCAACAGCAGAAAAAATAAAAAGTGGCAATCCTCATACAAGATTTATAGTTGTTGCCGAAAGGTATGATGTTAGTTTTGCTGTTGATCCTGCTTACTCTCGCATAGATCAGATTTATGTATTGCGAAAGTCGATGCGAAAGTCGGAATGGATAGATATCGATGAAAATGTCGTATGGAGAATGGTTGATGAAACCCTCAAACACCTTGAACGTCCATGGTCAGACATTGAAACAAGAATTAAAGAGGATGGTGTGATCATATAATTCATTTATTATGGCAAAGAATAAACAACTTGATTTCGATACATATAAAGGACAATTCCCCGGAATTGAAAAGATAAAAGAGGTCTGTGATAAGCATAAGGCATTAATACATGCATCAAACATTTTGAAAAAAGCGGAGGATTGCGTCAATGATAATGCCTCAAGTAGCAAAGTGGCAAAGTTAAATCTGCTCATACCTAAATACTTGCAATATATTGAAGAACAGATGTCAATTAAACTGGAATCTGTTGAATATGTTCGCGATGATACAACAGGAAACTATCCGGATGTAGTTAATGAGAGTATTGCTAAACGCGTTGCGCTACTTAATGACTATTATTGCTTTTTTGAGGAAAATAAAATAGAAGGAAAAAGTGGCTTTGACTCAAGAAGTAAAATACGTTCCACCATATTGGAAGAATTTATGTATTTTATTTTTAAAGACTATGTTAATCAATTACTTCGTGATTGTAATGTAGAGTCCAGTGTTCTCCAAAATGGTAGTATTAAAGCATATTCAAATTTATATTTTACGGCTCCAAACATAAAAGACTTTGTCAATAGTCCAACAATTGAACTTAATACCAAAGATCAAGATTATGCAATCTATAGAGCCGTTGACATCTCTATAAAGAATGATAGCGCTTCTACTAAAACAGCTAATATTCCTATTTTGGCAATTGAGAATAAGACCTTCTTGGATAAGACGATGCTTGAAGGAGCTATTGCAACTGCGGAAAAAATAAAAATGGGTGCTCCATATGCTGTTTATGTAGTTGCTACAGAAACATATGCTGTTAAGTATGAGGTAGACCCAGTTTATTCGCGAATTGATCAAATCTTTGTTTTAAGAAAATGTAAACATGACAAAAATAATAGGTTGCCAAAACCAATAGATGTCGAAGTTGTAAAATCAATGTTTTGGTATATTGTGGAGCGACTTCAACGCCCTTGGGCCGAAATTGAAAAGAAATTAACGACTTCAGGTACTATCATTTAGTACTAAAATATAAGGACTGTATCAGTATATGGCTATTACAAAGTTGAAAAGGTGTATTGGGGACAAAAGATGGTGAGTTGTGCTTGAAATGAAATTCTTCTACCTTTATTTCATTAGGTAGAGCAAAAGTATATATACAAGTCCAAAATGAGGCCAGGAGAATTGATATCCTTTGATTTTTGAAAAGATTGTATTTGATATTTTACGGATGCAACGATGAACCCCATGATTGCTAAAGGATAAATCAATATATGGTTGTGAAATGTGATGTATGATTAAACATATAGCTCTCGAAAAATTCAGGAGCTATGTGTTTTTTGTTTCTTCGCCACCATTCCTGTTGCTCTTTCTTTATTGGAATGCTCTGCAGTTACTTTTGTCCCGTTGTTGAGTGAATATCTTGTTCAGAATCTGTAGTGTGGTGAGATATTGAGGGGTTGAGATTGATTATGACAATTTAGGTGTGCTTTGCAATAGATGGCCCTTTTAACATTGAGTGATATAGCCAACGAGAAGGCTTACCGCATAAAATAAACCCCAAAGTTTTTTGTCCAAACTTTGGGGTTCACTTCAGGGTAAAGGTGCTTTTTTTACTAAATAACAACTAAGTTATCAACATGGTAATATTTTATGTTTTATTTTTTGAATTATATTCAATAAAGTTTTATAGCTTTGCTGTGTAGAGCGTATGTACGTTTTTTTAGTTTATAGAAGTAAGTAACATCGCGAAAAGATTTCCAATGATTTGATGCAGAAGTTAGAATAGAAGGGAAGGAATGTCTCTTGTCAAAATATATGCCGTGTTGGGTTGGGGTTTGGTGTTCAGCCTTATGGAATTTATAAAGATAATATTTAATAAAAATAACAGCTATGAATAGTGTGAATTTTGCTTTGATTACAGCGTTGTATGATATAAAGGGGGCAAATTTGTATAATGAAGTATATTTCCCGATAATAAATTATGAATTAGTTAATCAGTATAATACCCAAGTTGATACAACTAAATATTATGATTTATCAGACTTGCAAACACTCATTAAAAAAGATTTTGGTATAAATATCCCTTTAGTTGTTCTCAAACAATCAATAAGGGCAATAATAAAGAATAATGATGAAATAACATTGTCTGAATACGAAAATGGAAAGTATTATAAGATTCTAAAAGCATGGGATATTGCTGTTAAAGAATCTGTTGATGTGAAGTCACAAGAAATTCAGTCTAACTTTAATAAATTGGAACAAGTTTTCTCTTTTTATTTAGAACTAGAAGGACTGACTTGTGAAAAAAGTTTTGTGGATTTTTATTCGGATAATTCTGAAGATATTTTAGCTCATTTTAGTGGCAATGAAAGTAATCCGATAATAAATGAACAATATGCTAATATTGCTAAATTCTTGGATTGGTTAAAGATACAAAACCCAGAATTATATAATATAGCAAATGATGTTTATTGGGGGTCAATTATCGCAGGTTTTTTGAAACGTGAAAATGTCGATCTTGGGATTAAGGCCTGCGATGCTGTTGAATATTATTTTGATTCCTCATTAGTGTTAGCAACTCTTGATTTGGCAAGTATCGACAATGTTAATTACGCTAATGAATTATTAGGTTTAATTCTGAAAACAGGTAACGTTCCTAGAGTGCATGCTATTACAATAAGAGAAGTTTGTAGTATACTTAATTCTGTTGAAAAAGAGCAAGGCCCTCGTTCGTGTTCAGCAATAGAAGAAGCTTATTATAGGAGAAATTTAACACCTAGTAAAATTTTGCAAATAAAGAATGACTTAATTTCATTAGTGGAGAATAAAGGGTTCGTTGTGACGAAAGAACCAGCTTCGGAAATTGACAAAATTGAGGTTGAATATAAAAATAAAACATCTGTTAAGGATTTGGAGAGATTTAGAGGTGGAGGAAATAATAGTATTAGGGATATACATGATGTTTATTTAAGAGATTATATTGCAAAAAAACGAAAAGATATTGTTTCCCTAGAAAAAGTGAACTCATATTTTGTGTCATTAAATTCAGAACTTATTTCATATTTTAATAAAAAGTATAGTGGCAAACTAGGTTTACTTTTGCATCCATCAAAGGTTGTGATTGATTTATGGATACACAGTCTAGACTCATCTTTAATAAAAAAAAGTGGGCTTACTGAATTGATGTCTAGATGTTATGCTCTTAACAATACAGATATAAGGAGAAAGTTAAGCTTGTTTTCTAAATATTATAAAGAAACAAGTATGAATTATACTCCAGAAGCATATACAGCTGTGTATAGAGCGTTAGTTAATAGATCTACAAAAGTTCTACAGGAATTTGATGGCTTATATTCTATAGAACAAGAAATAGAGGGGAATAAAGCCGGTCTTAATCAACATCATGTTGAAATGATTGTCAAATTAGCTATTGCAGAGGATTCTAATAATAAGAAGAGAAATATAGAGCTACAAAAACAAATAGAAGTGCTTGCTGAAGCAAAAGAAGTTGCAGAACAGGGGCTGAAGATTTCTGAAAAGTGG
The DNA here is from genome assembly GCA_045660365.1 of Bacteroidaceae bacterium. Taxonomy (GTDB): domain Bacteria; phylum Bacteroidota; class Bacteroidia; order Bacteroidales; family Bacteroidaceae; genus Colenecus. The sequence continues at coordinate 83,335 of JAZRDQ010000019.1, read as the reverse complement.
AATGATGAAAATGAACATAAAATCAAACAATTACAAGAGGAGCTAAGGAGACGCGATAAAGTAGAAGAACTTGATACCGAAATTTCAAAAATTACTAAAGAACTTATGCTCTTGGAAAAAAGACGGAATAAATCGGTGTGTATGTTAGGCTACTATGTAATGTTGGCTTTTGAGATAATATTGTCCTTGTTTGTATTGCTTTCTATTTTAATGTTTATCTGCGATTGTTTAAATGTAGATTTAGGGGTGTTTGCTGATATCAGTATAGAAACATTCTCGTTTTCAGCTATAATATCTATTATACGTACATTGTGTGGTCCTTTCTATATATTTTCACCCAAGATTAAATATAATGAAAAACGAAAAGAACAAATTGCGTATTGGGAAGAACAGAATCCCCAATATTGTGAATTAAAACAAAAAATTCAAAAAATGAATATAAGTAAACAAGATTTATTGGACAAGAGAGTTAATATAGAATAGGTAATAGGATTAATAAATTGTATTATGACTTCGTAAAAGATAAACTTTGTTACATACATAACAGCTGCTTCTGCTGTTAAATGATATTCCATTCTTATTCAAATAAAAGCAAATTAGGCAAATAGAAGATTTTTTAATGTTCAAAATGTCTATATGTTCATATAATGACTATTAGGTGAGAACTGTTTGGGATGAAGGCAAATCCAAGTGAAAAGTGGGTTGTTAAATGGAATTTAATAGACTTTTTTATAATCAAAACTCGTGGGAAGTCTCACGAGTTTTGATTTATTCCTTCCCCTCTGCCACCATCCCGGTGCTTTCTTCTTCGTTAGAATAGTCTGCAGTGACTTTTGCACCGTTATTCAGCAGGAAGATTTTATTCAGTGTCTGTTCCAAAGCCTGCAGGGTAGTGGGGCGGTTTTTGGGTAGGAGCTCGCATCCCCAGATTATGATTGTATGCCAGCCGAGGTGGCGCAGTTGGATGCGTTTTTCGATGTCGCGCTGTTTGTTGCGGTCAATCTTCTTCTGCCAGAATTCGGTGTTTGTCTTGGGCATTACAAAGTGCTTGCAACCCTCGTGGCCGTGCCAAAAGCAGCCGTTGATGAAGATGACTGTCTTGTATTTGCGCAGTACAATGTCGGGGGTGCCTGGCAGGCGTTTGACGTTTATGCGGTAGCGGTAGCCGTGGGCATGGAGGTAACGTCGCACAATCAGCTCGGGTTTGGTGTCCTTGCCCTTGATGCTTGACATGCACTTGTGCCGTTGCTCTTTTGTCATTCTGTCTGCCATGCAATAAAAGGTTAAAGGTTAAATGTGAAAACTGAAAGCTTGTGACAGCGAGCGTAGCCAAGGTTCAAGCCCTTTTAGTGAGCTAAATCAAAGAGTTTAAAGCTTGTTGATTTGAGTTCTCCGTTTTCAGCCTTCCGCTTTCGGCCTTGGTTGTGCCGTTGTTCTTTCGTCATCCTGTCTACCATGTTGTTTACATATCCTCTATAGATAGTCTTTTGTAAATAATATCGTATTCTTTAAAAGTTCCGACGGCTTTGAGGAATAGCGCTGATTTGTTCTTCAGAACACTTTCGTCAAAGTTTTTCGCTTGTCGCTTGACCTCTATAAATTCTATCTTATCACCCAGTTCGTCCTCGGCAATAATATCAATCTCGTTTTCGCCTTTCCTGTCATGCCAATATCCAAGACGGGTGTATGCCCCTGATTCTTTAAGTACTTCATAAAAGTAACTTTCGAGCGATTTGCCGCTGAATGTTGCAAAATCGCGCTCTGCTATTGCTCTTAATCTATCGTTACCGCCTGCCTCAATGATGTGTGAATATTTGTATATGAAACGGAACCAGAATTTCAAGAATTGGTCATTGATGGCATAATGTACGTTCTTATTGTTTGACTTCTCGTAAATGGGCTGCATCTTGCTTATCAGGCCATACTCTTCACTTAGATTTTTTAAGTAGCCCGACAATTCTTTTGTGTTGAGAGTGCTTTCCAGTTCTGAACGCGTATTTTTGCCTTGGGCTATAAGGGTCAGAATTGAGAAGTAAATACTGTAATCTTTGCCAAACTCATCAACGAGCATGTTCTTGCCCTCTGACAGGAAATAGGAATCCTGCTCAAAGAACATGTCCATCATTTTCTTTTCGGTGAATTTTTTCTTGTCGATGAACAGCTTGACATATTTAGCCACTCCACCTGTCAGTGTATAAAGGGCCAATAAATCAGATTTCTTATAGCCGGGGCGATATTCAGACATGATTTCTTTGAGAACAGAGGGCTTGAAAGGGCGAACATGTATTGTGTCGGTTTGTCGGCCAAACAGGGGTTGTTTCTTGTCCTTGAATATCTTGTTCATCAGGGTATTCACGGAACCTGCCACTATTAGATTGATATGGGCTTTGCTTTTATAGCTGTCCCAGATGTTTTGCATGTCGGAATAGATGGATGGGTTTACCCTATAAAAATCCTGGAACTCATCAATGAAAAGGTTGATGTGCCGGGTCTGCGACAATTCCATAATGAATTTGAATATCGTAGCAAAAGACATTCCTTTGCTAGCGAGCATTGGTATGTTGAGCTTTGTGCGAATCTCGTCTACGAATATTTCGCATAAATCGGCTTCGGCCTTGCGAGCAACAAAAAAGTATAGCATGGTCTTGTCCTCGTGAAACTTCTTGACCATTTCGGTTTTACCAATGCGGCGTCTTCCTGTGATGATGGTAAATTGGGCAATTTCATGAGACAGTGTCTCTATTCCTCTGAGTTTCTCAAACTCTTGTTCTCTATCAAAAAATCTCATACATATATAGCTTTTATCGTAACGTCTGTTACCGTAATGTTGGTTACGGTAATGCAAATATACGAATATAATTATCATTTGTGCAATAAATACCAAAGAATTTATTTGTTATTCTTTTGTCTAAAAATATTAAGTCGCTCTTTTGTTGGAAAAACCTCTTGGAACTGGGTGTTTGGATATGTCGCGTGTTTATTATATTTTTGCTACACCTGGTTTGGGTAACTGCACCAATGGCTGATATCTAATGGAAATAATCAATTTATTACATCTCTCTTCTCGCGATGAGCTGCGCCGGTGGCTCATGGAGAACCATGACTAGGAGAAGTGTTGTTGGGTGGTGACTTACCGCAGCAAGTGCGCGCCGCAGTGGCAGGCTGTGCCGTATGTTGAGGTTGTTGAGGAGGCGCTCTGCTTCGGGTGGATTGACTATCGTCTTCCTCCTTCTTACAAGGCATAGTGTGCAAGCTCCCTCTGCACTTGTTTCGTTCGTCGGTTGACAGTACGCTAAAACGGTTGCCCGATGGGCGCTTGGTGCAACGTCTGTCGCCCCGCCGGCCCAAAAGCCACTGGACGCAGCTGAACATTGACCGCTGCGCCGACCTTGAAGCGCGCGGGCTGATGACAGAGGCAGGGAGAAGGGCGGTTAAGGTTGCTGATTAATCATACCCCTCAGTCGGCAAGCCGACAGCTCCCCTGGCTCAAGGGAGCACCTTGACTGAAATGTAAAATTTGTTTTAACTTTCGCTAGTTTGCTTATATCTTTGTGAATAAAGTAATATAATACTCTTATGAAAAGTTTTGGACAGAAGGCGTGGATGCTTCCACAGCCGGTACTTATTATAGGTACATATAACAGTGACGGTACTCCCAATGCCATGAATGCGGCATGGGGCGGTCAATGGGATAGTAAGGAAATAATGATTAGCATGGGCTCGCATGCCACCACGGAGAACCTTGCGCGTTGCGGGGATTTTACAGTTGCATTTGCCACTAAGGATACGATGGTGGCTGCGGACTATGTGGGTATTGTAAGTGCCAGGAAAGACCCTGCGAAGATGCAGAAGACCGGGTGGACTGCCACGAAGGCCGGGAATGTGAACGCTCCTGTATTTACCGATTTTCCCATGACCATGGAGTGCCGCATTTTGCGCAAGATTGATGAGAGCGAGGAGGGGTATTATATTGTTGCCGAGATTGTCAACATCCTTGTAGATGAGGCTTACATAGGCGAGGACGGAAAGCCCGATGTTGAGAAGATGCAGCTCATAACTTATGAGCCCATCCATCATGGTTATGTGGAGCTGGGTAAACGTGTGGGCAATGCTTTTGCCGATGGAAAAACTTTGAAGTAATTTTAAAGACTATGAAAGTACTGCTTATAAACGGTAGTCCTCGCAAGGAGGGAAATACTGCCACAGCACTGGCAGAGGTGGCTAAACAATTGGAGAAAGAGGGCATTGAAAGCGAAATCGTATGGATTGGGAACAAACCCATACGCGGTTGCGCGGCCTGTGGCCAATGTGCGGCCAAGGGGTTGGGACGCTGTGTGTTTGACGATGATGTGTGCAACAGTATATCGGAGAAGTTTGCCGATGCAAATGCTCTCATTGTGGGTTCGCCGGTCTATTATGGCCAACCTAACGGCGCGTTGCTATCTGTAATACAACGCGCGTTCTATTCAAACGGTGCGAATATCGCAGGTAAGCCGGCTGCTGCCATTGCCGTGTGCCGCAGGGGTGGTGCAACTGCTGCATTCGAAAGCTTGAACATGCCTTTTCAAATGATGAACATGCCGGTGGTGACATCGCAATACTGGAATATCGTCTATGGCAGAACACCCGGCGAAGCCGCCTTGGACAGGGAGGGCATGCAAACCATGCAGACGCTTGCCCGCAACATGGCATGGCTGTTGAAATCGACAAACGGAGAGAAGGCACCCGGCCGCCCGAAGGATGAGCCTTGGGATATGATGCACTTTATCCGATAAAAGTATTGAAATAATGTCGCAGTTTCCCCAAAATGTATCTTGTCATTTTATACTGTTGGCGAATTCCTTAAACTTCATCTGGATTTCGTCCCTCACTCTGCGAAACTCTTTCATCACATATTCATCCGTCCCTATGGCATCCGAGGGATCATCAAAACCGATGTGCAGGCGGTGTTTGACTTTACCCGTAAACACTGGACAACTCTCGTTTGCTCCGCCACAGACAGTTATCACATAATCCCACTCGTCGTTTAGATATATTTCTACACTCTTTGGCCTATGCCCGGATAGGTCAATACCCACTTCTTTCATCACTTCGATAGCTTTGGGATTCACTCTCTCGGCCGGTATGGTTCCGGCAGAATGCACTTCCAGGTTGCGACTGAATGACTGAAGGAATCCGTGTGCCATCTGGCTGCGGCAACTGTTACCTGTACACAAAATCAATACTCTCATATATGCAATAAAATATTACTCTTTACCGGTGTTTGGGAAAGAAAGGACAACGCAAACGGATGCATTGGTTGTTCTTGCCGAAATGTCTGCACACGACGGTGGATTTCTCCATGGAGACACCGAAATTCGCTTCCACGAAATCAATGGCTGCCAGGATGGACAGGTACGAGTCGCGCTTGCAGCATCGTGGACCACCTACCTCGGCAATCTTGCATAACGATGCAGCCGACATCTTATGCGACAATGCAAAAGGTTCTATTGTCAATGGTGTGGAGTGCGAGATAACGGAAACGAACATGCCGGAACTCAATCCTGCACCACAGGCTCCCCAAAAACCGCAAGCTCCACCTGGAACCTGCTTGCCTCGTTTCATCATTTCCACCAATGCATCGGGGAGCACGATATCCCCTCCGGCATTATGATAGGCTGTCAGCAAAGCCGTTCCCACCATCGCATGATGCTCGGGGCCGTGCATGTGGCAGAAGGGCATCACCATCATCTTCTCCATAATCTCTATAGGATTCTTAGAGGTTTCGTCAAGGCAAAGCTTGTAAATGGCATCTATACCCTTTGTGTGGCACTCGTTGCAGACGTAATGTCCTTGTTCGCAACAGGTTTTACTTTCTTCCTTCTTGTGACAAATAGCACACTCCATAAGAATTTCCTTTTCCAGATACTTCAATGGAGCACTACATATCAAACATTCTTCTTTCATTGTCCTAAAATTATATATTCAACTTTGCCATCAGATAATCGCCACCTTTATCACTCCATCCAATTTGTTCTCGAAGATGCGGTAGGCTTCCTCAATCTCACTCAATGGAAAACGATGCGTGATGAGCGGAGTGGTGTCAATCAATACAGGCTTCGGTTTCTCCACCAAAGCGAACTTTCCTTTTTCTATGTATGTATATGCTAGCATAAATTCTTAATCCACTTTTTTGACCATTCGAACAATATTCGGGATGCTTCGTTAAAGTCAACAACCTCTCCGTTTTTGTACTTCAAGAAGGTCTCTGTAATCATCTGCTCCTCGGGCAAAGCCACTTGAAGCAATTGGTTTTGATGCTTGATATAGTTTCCTGTCTGCTTGAAAACGATAGCCTGCACCACAAAAGAAGCTGATTTGTAGAGCCCCTTCAAAATATCCTCACTCTTTTCGTGCAACATATTGTGAGCGCACCCGTGGTAGATGTTGCCGGCACCCATCTTGATGGCTCTATTGATTGCTGCGTTGTCTATCAGCGGAAGCAAGTCATCAAGACTCCCCTCTATGGCTGTGGTGTCATGATAGAACTGGAATAGGTCGGACGGCTCCCAATTCATGATTTCATCCTTGCCGGACACAAAGCCGCAGATAAGTTCTCTATGGGGTAGTGTGTCAAGCATGTTATTATAGGCATGTATCTCCTCGGCGTTTAATTCATCCAAAATCACCACAACATCTATGTCGCTGGTCTCTGTAGCCTCGCCACGACCATAACTGCCTTGCAGGCCAACGAACCAGACACGACTCGCAAAAACTTCATTCAGTTTCAGGATAAAGTCATTCATCCAAGCATTTATATCTATCATATTCTTCTTTTTATATCATCAACATAATTCGCCCTTCTGCCTTAACAAACATTTGGCTTCTTCGATTTTCATCTGTTTTTTTTATCATATCTAGCCAAATCTCACTTTATTTAGGCGATTTGGCTGATTATAACCATAAATCCATCCTATTTTTTCAAAATTTTATGTCTTATACGTTGTGCTTTCTTTTCATTTCTTCGCATAAGATAAGGTGATGGGGGTAACTCTGGTAGTAAGTCATCTAAATAGTTGATTTGCCCAATCACTTTCAGCAAAAGAATGAATGTTGACAATGAAAGATTACCAGCTGTACCATTCTCGAACTTGTGTATAGTGGTAAGACCAACACCGGATAGTTCCGACACTTCTTTTTGAGTCAGATCGCATCGCATTCTATATTCCTTGAAGCGTTCACCTAACATACGTACTAGTTCGGGAGTAGAGTATTCGTATAAATCTTTCATATGCAATTGTATCTATCATTATACTAATGGTTATCTAGATAAAATAGGGTTTATATGTATTATACTGATATTTATAACACAAAGCTACTCATTTCTTTCTTTTGACGGAATATTTTAATCAAAAAACATTATGTAAAAGTTGCTTCAACCCTTTCTAATCTTTGTCCTTAAGTTTAAGTTTGCTATTTTTGCAGAAAAGAATATATCAATGAGTATCCATTCCATACCTGCTTTTAAGGAGTGTTACATTATGCAGCACGATGACCTTCAGCGTTTTGCTGCTACTCTTGCTGATGGTTTCAGTGACTACAGCATGTTCAAGCACGTTTGCTACGGAACATATAACCACGCCTTGATGCGTCTGTTTTGGGAGGTTTCTCTTGCTATTCTCCCCGATAATGCCATCTGCATAGCAGACAGCAAGGATGCCAATTCCGTACTGGTCTATATTCCACCCAAAAGCAAGGATCCCAGCTTACTCGATTATATAAAAGCTGGTGGAATAAAAATGTTTCTCAAGTTCGGTATCAGAAGAATTATCCGACTGACGCGTTTTAATATAGAGATAGAACAATTAGGAAAACGATATAGAGCCACTGACGATGGCTATCTGATGGCCTTTGCTACACGATTAGACAAACAAGGACAGCACTATGGCAAACCTCTGATAACTGCCCTTCTGAATCACCTTGATGCTACGGGCGAGAGTTGCTATCTGGAAACTCTGGAAGCTAAAAATATAGCATTGTATCAACACTTCTCATTTCAGCTTGAGGGAGAGGAAGCCAGCAAAATGGGAAATCTCACCCTATTTCCTATGCGCCGCCCTGCAAACAACACATCTAATTCCTTTGCTTAAAGAAATCACATTAAAAAAGTAAAATCAACTTACAAATGCAATCAGAATTCTGATTAGCTAATAATAAGTTAAAATTATCGTTTAATGTGATTTAACAACAGAAACAACACATCCAACAACTGCTAACAACAAGACTACGGGTTCCGCAAGCATAAATATTGGAATCGTTCCTGATGTAAGCGTTACCATTGTTGACAAGAGTAAGACAAGACAAATTCCTGATGCCAAAATAGCTAAACCCTTTTGGAGTTTTTGATTCATACGACCAATAATGTATGCTATCAGGCAAATGACTGCTCCTATCAGGACATACACAAACAACATACTTCGTGGCATTGTTCCGTCTGCATTTCCTTGAAGATCGTAGTGAGCCGGAAGAAGTTCAGGCAAAGAGCTCCATCGGATGATGATGGCCAAAGCATTTAGAGCTACAATCAGAATTGGGGCAAGCCAAATTTTTTTATTCATATCTATTTAGTTTTTGAGTATCCAACTTTCACATCTGTTTAGTATTCCAGTTTCCAACCACAATCTCCATGGTAAATCATCTGCTTGGTCATGCCACCATCTATGCAGATGTTTTCGCCCGTAATAAAGCCGGCCTTGTCGCTACAGAGAAACAGCACCATATTGGCTATGTCCATGGGATTCCCTACCCTACCAGCAGGTTGTTGAACAGCATCGGGACCCTGATAAACAGTGTAAGCAGTATCAATCCAACCTGGGGAAATAGAATTCACTCTTGCACGCCCCGACAGGCTTACTGCCAATGCGTGAGTGAGTGCAGCTATGCCACCTTTGGCTGCTGTGTAGCTCTCGGTCTGTGGCTGACTCATGCGGTCGCGCGAAGAAGAGATATTGATGATGGATGCACCTTCGGCCAAATGGTTACAGAACAATTTTACCAGATAGAAGGGTGCAGTCACTCCCACACTTAGGGCATACTGGAACTCATCGTAGGAACATTCATCAATCCCTTTCATCAGTGGTAAAGCATTGTTAACTATTACATCTATTTTGTTATGCTTACTAAGCACTTCTTTTGCAAATGCCTCCAGCACCTCTTGTTTGGCAATATCGCCTACAAAGTGTTCTCCCTCCTGCTTGTCAATCACATAAACTACTGCTCCCTGTTTACGGAACTCATCGGCAATACATCGGCCTATTCCATTGGCACCACCGGTTACAATAACTACTTTTTCTTTAAATGTATCTGTTTGCATAAAGTCTTATTCTTTTATATCATAGTTACTCCTCCTCACAGGAAAGAATAAAGCCGTAGCTGTATGGCTGGTTGGCATTTATGGTATATTTTCCCAAAGTCTGAGCACCCCATCCATCGTTACAGCCCACACCATGAATATTCAGATCAATATTTACATTGATAAAATCGTTGTTATCCGGAAGTTCATAAGTATGTCCGGCCTTTTCAATTTGTTCTTCCATCCAAGGCCAAGCTCTTACACATAGCGGTTGCATACCCTCTACACGCAGAGTAAGATTGCCATCAGTGAAAGAAATCCACCTGACATCACAACGGTTACCATTCTCTTGCGGTGCCGGATAATTTACTGCAAATTCATCAAGAGGCAACGAATATTTACCAATGAATTCAGAAGACTTTCTGTCTGGATAATTTTCATAAACACCTCTACCATACCATGTTATATTATCCATTGTAGAATTTACAAGCATCTTCATACCAAACTTTGGCATCAAAGGCAATCCCCCTTTGGTAGGAATATAATCTGCATAGACCTGAATCTTGCCATCAGAATTTATGGTGTATGTAAGAGTATATTTTGCTCCTATAGCCATCTCCTGTTCAAAAGTCAGCACAACATTTCCACTCTGCTTATCCATCTTGGCAGATACTACATTCATAGATTTTGCGGCATCTCTCCATGGACCAAGCCTACGGTTATAATTATTGTGTTTCTGGTTTTCTGTTGCCGGCTTCCAGAAATATGGCTGAAGCGGCTCTTTTAACAGTTCTGCATCGCTATGCTTCCAGGATGTGAGATAACCGGTAGCCTTTTCAATACTTACCACCTCTTTACCTGCTGTAACCAAATAGCTGTTTTCTGTCTCTTTTACCAATGGTACAGATGCTCCTGATTCTATCTTTGCTGCAGGCTTCTCTACCAGCAGGAATTGCTCTTTTGCAACTGTAAAACCTGCATCGGCCCACACAGTTGACCTGCGCAAACGTGCATATACGTTAAGGAATACCTCGCCCTGAGTATCGTCAAAAGCAGGAATTTCAAGAATTCCATTGGTATTTATAGGCTGTTCACCTGAATGTACCACCTTACCATCGTCAACAAATTCAAAGAAATAGTCAAAATCGTTTGAAGATGTAAAATGATAGCTGTTTACTACACGGATATTGCTTGACGATACAAGTTCAAAGTTCAGGTACTGATTGACCTTCTGCACTTCAAAATACTGCGGATGCGGAATTCTATCGGCACGCACAATACCATTCAAACATGTTGTTGATGAATGTGGATTATCACCATAATCGCCACCATAAGCGAAATATTCATCGGCTTCAAGTGTCAGAGAGAATGGGTTATCACCATACTTTTGTACATTGCTGCCCTGTTTCTTTGCTATTCCATGGTCACACCATTCCCATATAACTGCTCCAAAATTACTTGGATCGGCATCTATAACTTTAGCATAGTCTATATAGTTACCCAGCGAATTACCACCTGCATAGGCATATTCTCGCATTATAAATGGTTTATCTGTAATCTGTTTGGAGAGAGCAGCCACCCTCTCAGGATGTATGTAACTATCGTCATAGAAATCGGAGATGTCGCGATCTGTATCACTGAAAACCAGTCTGGTAGAATCCATTTCGCGTACTTTTTCTGCCATGGCAATAGAATTAATGCCTTGTCCGCCTTCGTTTCCAAGTGACCAAATTAGTATGCAAGGCCAGTTTTTGTCTCTTGCAACCAGCGCTTCCGCCCTGTCAACATGCGCCTTTGTCCAGTCAGGATTATCGCCCAGTTCACGGTTTCTCAGTCCGTATGCATGGCTCTCCTGATTTGCTTCATCCATAACAAACAGGCCATAAACATCGCAGAGTTCATAGAAAAGAGGATCGTCCGGATAGTGCGATGTTCTTACCAGATTGATATTTGCCTGCTTTATCATCTTCAGGTCAAGTTCCATAGTGGCTCTGTCCATAGTACGTCCTGTTCTGGGGTGGAATTCGTGTCTGTTTACACCCTTTATCTTTATAGGTTTACCGTTGTAATAGACCACATCGCCCTTAATCTCTACCTTTCTTACTCCAAGATGATTATTGAAGTGTTCCAGTTCCTTTTCTTTGTTGCTTAGTACTATATCAACATCATAAAGATTTGGTTTTTCTGATGACCATAGTGATGGATTGTCTATGTTGATTACCATCTCAACCAATGCTTCTGCTCCGGCCTCTATCTTCTTGATATTATGAGAATAAGCATACGATACGTTTTGTCCCTTGCTGTTTTTTCCATTAACCGCAACATTCAGCGTTACATTCTTCTTGCTTTTGGAAGACAGGTTTGCTACCTGAAATTTTATGGTAGCCTCTGCATTGGAATAATCTTCGTTAGGAATAGCTGTAATTGTATAATCGGCTATATGGACATCGGGTCTGGTCCATAGGTCAACAGAACGGAATATACCGGACAAACGCCACATATCCTGATCTTCCAGATAACTACCGTCGCAATAGGAATAGACCTCTACCGCCAGTTTGTTTTCGCCCTCTTTAACATACTGAGTGATATTAAATTCTGCCGGGGCCATAGAGTTTTCGCTATAACCAACCTTATGTCCATTTACCCACAAATACATGGCAGATTCAACTCCCCCAAAATGCAGATAATATGTTTTATCTTTGGTTATACCGGTAACATTGAACGTTGTTACATACTGACCAACAGGATTTCTGTTTTCGTATGTATAATAGTCCTTAGGAGGTTCAGACATTACAAATGGCTGATCTTTCTTGAACGGCATGGTCCAGTTACTGTAGATAGGAATGCCATACCCCTGCATCTGCCATTCACCCGGAACTATAATATTATCCCATGCCGATACATCAAACCCTGGTTCATAGAACTCAACTATTCTCTGCTCAGGACGTGCATACCAACGGAATTTCCAGCTACCATCCAACGATTCACATTCGCCACAATTATACTTTTGCGATGGTAATGTAAGATTTGCATGATATGGTTCTTTATTTATTCCAATAACCTGAGGGTTTTCCCAATCATTAGGTTCTTGTCCCTGGACTACATTAGCAAGTCCAATCATCAATATGTTTAGTAGCAACTTTCTCATTTTTTAGAAATTTATTTTAAAAATTAAATTATTAGTTTATAGGGGTGAATTCTGATTAGTTAATAATAAATTAAATTTCTCGTTTGGCGTGAGATAACCAAGTCTCTTTCTGGGGGCTGTTCTCATTAGCACCACGTTCCCAAGAATCGCACACGGTTTACAAAAATAGAAAGAAATATCTAATTCCTTTGCTATTTCCTGATGTTTAGCAAATTCTTTTCCATTGTCTGACGTTATTGTATGTATCAAATTACCACGTTTATTATACTTCTTTCCCTTTCTACGAAGGTTAAAATGCAAAGTACCATTTTTGTGTTTGTCTTCCACGTAACTTTATACGTGTCTCGTATTTGCTATATCTTTTCTACTCTTGCCTTCTTGTAACATCAAAGAAATGCCATATCTTTGCTCTCGGGTTAAATGTATCATCTTTACAACTGATTTCAGTAGGAGGTTTGACAGAGTAAAGTAACAACTTTTATCCCATTATTTCAAACCTATACATCAATTGCATTTAAAAGTTGAATCTAAATAAGTTACAAGCAAGAAGATATACAATGATTAAAAATTTGATTTTTGACTTTGGTAAAGTACTGGTTGACTATGATTTTGAAGCATTCTTCCGGAAAAATATTCCAGATGCCGACAGATGCAAAGAGTTGACACCCCTGCTCTACAACGAAAACCTTCAGCAGGTATTGGACAGAGAGATTAAACCCTTCAATGAAATATTGGAAGACATCATCAAACAATACCCCTCATTTGAAAAAGAGATAAGGATGTTCAGCGAACATTATTCTGAAATAGTAATAGATGAGATAGAGGGCATGCGTGAACTGCTTATCCAGTTGAAAAACGATGGCTACAAACTCTACGGACTGACCAACTGGTGCAGCAAAGTATATCAGACACTGGAAAAATTTGAAATATTCAGATTGCTGGACGGATATATCATCTCATCAGAAGAAAAAGTAATAAAGCCAGAACCGGAAATTTACCAGATACTCTTCAATAAATTCAACCTTCGCCCAGAAGAATGTATCTTTACAGACGACAGAGAAGATAACATACTTGGAGGCCGGGCAATGGGCATGGAAGGCATCGTCTTCAAAAATGCCAAACAATACAAAGAAGAACTCATGGCAGAAATTGCCAGACACAGCAACGAAAAGTAAAACCGGTACAAAATGAGCATAGACATGGAGCTGAAGATAGAGACCGGCAACATATCACATTCAGAGGCTATTACACGTTTCCAGATAGAATTGTTGCTGGTACTGGTGGATTCAGAGCCATAGTCGTAATATTTGGTTTCCTGATATGTTTATAGTGTTTCCTGTTAACCTGCTTTTTTGCAGGATTTTACCATGCTGATAATACCGCCTGCATTTCCTTCAAGATCAAAGTGTGCCGGAAGAAACTCCGGTAAAGAATTCCATTTAACAATAACTGCCAGTGCATTTATAGCCACTATCAGAACAGGCAGAAACCAGTATCGTTTATTCATATTTTAAGTTTTATAATTACAGTAGCAAATGTATTGATTTTTATCCACCAAAAAAAGAAAATCAGTACCTTTGCAACCTGATGTTCAAAACCACATAACGCATAGTGAATATCAACATAATGAAAGTAATACTAACTATACTGGGCATAATATCCTTAGGGTTGGGAGTATTGGGAATTTTCCTGCCTGTACTTCCTACCACACCGCTTCTGCTTCTGGCGGCAGCACTGTTTCTGAAAAGCAACAGAAATCTGTACGACTGGTTGCTTAATCACAGAGTATTAGGCAGATACATCAGTAATTTTATAAAGTACAAAGCTATTCCGCTTCGTGTAAAAATAGTATCAGTTTCTACTGTCTGGATAACGTTGCTGTACTGTGCCATATTTGTATCGGACCACTGGGCTGTACGCCTGATGTTTATCCTGCTGGCTACAGGTATCACCATACATATATTGTCATACAAAACCCTTAAGATGGATGTCACAATAAGGAGTGCATGCAAAGATGATGCGGAAACAATAGCACAGATTGTAGCTATGGCTATAGGCGATGCAGAGACTATGGAGAATTACTGCGGAAAGAACTACATGGATGTACTTACCGAGATTGCTATGGCAGAAGATACACAATACAGCTATAGGAATGCTCTGATTGCTGAGGTTGGCAACAGGATAGCCGGAGCCCTTGTTGGTTATGACGGCAGCATGCTGTACCCTTTGCGTAACAACACCATTGCCATAATACACAAATACAACCCATCACTGACCATTAAGGGCGATGAAACCCAGGATGGCGAATACTACATAGATTCATTGGGAGTGTTTCCGGAATTTCGTGAAATGGGAGCAGGCAGAAAGCTGCTGATGGCTGCACAGGAGCGTGCAGCTGCCGAGGGCCATTCCCGCGCAGGTCTTATTGTTGATTACAACAACCCCGGTGCGGAAAAGCTGTATATCTCTTCGGGATTCAGACGGGCAGGAACAAAAGTATTCTTTGGCCACCAGATGTGGCATCTGCAGAAAACAGTTGCCGGTTCCTGATCAATCTTTCCAGACAAAATTAAAGTTGATGGATTCACCACCATCCACCACTATGCTTTGACCTGTGCAGAAGCTGTTGGTAACGGTAAGGAAGTAGGCCCATTGAGCAATTTCAAAAGTGGTAGCCCATCTCTTTAACGGGGTCTCTTCCATAATCTGTTCCCATAGACGTGGATCGTTCATAACAGGTGCATTGAGTGGTGTTACTACGCCTCCGGGATCCAGACTGTTGCATGTTGCACCATATCCGGCCAGACGCAGTGCCAGGTTCTTTGTATAGGCTACCACCCCACCCTTACTGGCGCAATATTCAGGAAATTCCGATCCTGTATGTGCACTGGCCGATCCTATGTTCAAGACCGATTTTATATTGGGTTGCAGGGCATATTTTTCACTCAGTCTGATAAGTGCTTTCAGATTAACATCTATATCGTTTGAGTTCTGCACGCCTGCATTGTTTACAAGGATCTCCACATCAGGAATATGGGGCAAAAGTTCTGTCTGACAGATATCGCAGACATAATGCATATAGTGGTCATGCACAATGGTTGATTCCTGACAATCTATTCCGATTACTGAATGAGATTGATTCAAAAAGTATTCGGCAATAGCCTTACCTATGCCCTGGGAGGTCCCTGTAATCAGCACTTTCATTATATATCACTTAGCTGGTTCCCACTTGCAACGAACAGGAGATACTATAGCACCCTCCTCCTTAAGTTGTTTCATAGCCTTATCAACCTCTTTACGGTCCAGTCCGCCAAGTTCAGCTATCTTTCCTGCATTCACAGGTTCACCGGCTTCTTTCATTACTGCCAGTACTTTTTCCTTTACTTCCATAACTTACAAATTTAAATCTTAATACTTTTCAAATATTCAGTTTCAAATATAACACTAAAAATCAATTTATGCAGTATATAGTTCCATTTACATTGAGAAAAGAAAAAAATAATTTTGTTACCATACCGGCAAACACTAATTTTGCGCTCTACAAAATTCAATTGACATTAACAGACTATTGTAATTATTTAAATAATGGAGACAACAATAAACAGTTTTATAGATTGGATGGCCAAAATAGGTATTCCTGTTACACATTCCATAACCATAACACGTATAATAGCTATAGTTCTTATACTGGTAGCTGCATTAATTGTTGATAAGATATGCAGAAAAATAATAATTCCTGCCATACGCAAAATAACTGCAAAAACGGAATCGGACCTGGATAACCATATTCTGAGTGATGAGGTGCTGAACAACATCTGCAAACTGGTTCCCCCTATAGTCATTGCTGCCTTAACCCCATACGCTCTGTTCACAGCACCGATGCTTCAGACTTTTATTATGAAGTTCTGCTGGATATACATAACTATAGTAAGCGTAATGCTGGTTTGCTCAGTAATAACATCACTATACAATATCTCAAATCAAAATGAAAAGCTTAAGGAACATTCGCTGAAGAGTTTCTACCAGATGTTCAAACTGGTTGCCATCTGCATAGGTGCCATTATAGTTATAAGCACACTGATAGACAAAAGTCCAAAGATTATTCTTACAGGTTTGGGTGCAGGTACAGCTATCCTGATGCTGGTTTTCCAGGATTCTATAAAAGGTCTGGTGGCAGGAATACAGCTTATGGCTAACGATATGCTTCGCCCTGGCGACTGGATTACAGTTCCTAAACATGGTGCCGATGGCGATGTGCTGGAGGTTTCACTCACTACCGTAAAGGTTCGCAACTGGGACAAGACCATTGTTACTGTTCCACCTTACGCACTTGTAAATGAATCTTTTCAGAACTGGCGAGGTATGTTTGACATAGGTGGCAGACGCATAAAGCGTTCCATCAATATAGATATGAACACTGTACGTTTCTGTACTACAGAAGAGCTGGAAAACTTTAAGAGACAGCCATGGATGGAGGGTTTTGAAGCGACTGGAAATAAAGAGGTCAATCTCTATATCTTCCGTCATTATCTGGAATACTATCTGCACAACCACCCAAAAGTGAGCAAGGAACTTACCATGACTGTACGTCAGCTACAACCTACAGCACAGGGTATGCCGGTAGAACTCTATTTCTTTTCTGCCGATACTGCATGGCTGAAATATGAAAGCCTGCAGGCCGAAGTATTTGAACATATTCTGGCTATGTTACACACCTTTGGTCTGAAAGTCTTCCAGAGCCCGTCAGGTACCGACATAAAAAATTTCCAGCAGTAGTAAACCTACTGCCGGAAACAATATTGTCTGGTTTCTGTTATTTATCTTACTACTCTGGTAAATTCAGGTTTTGCACCATTGGCTACAGTTACATAGATAGTGCTTGTAGCACCATTGCTCTCTACCTGGAAGATATAATCAACTCCGTCTGAAGTACCACGTTTGCCTGCCAGTACAGGAGTACCTAACGGGAACTGATAGTCACTGCATGCTGCATCGAACAGTTGCTTCTCTTCTTCTGTTACAGGACGCATCTCTGAATATCCCGGAATTGCCTCTACACTGCCCTCCATATAGTTGTTCTCTATAAGGAATCTGTTCAGTTCCTTAGCTGCTGAAGCTATACGTGCATTACGGATACCGAAACCGTTTTCTGCTATCTGAGCCTCTGGTAATGCCTTTTTCAGGTCTCTGATACCGTCTTCCAGACCACCGCTACCAAATGTACAGAATACAACTATCTTCTTGCCTGCAAAATCATATTCACTTACAAGTGATGATATTGGCATTGCGTATGTTCCGTACCATATTGGGTATCCCAAATAGATAACATCGTACTTTGAAATGTCAGATTTAAGTGCCTTAAGTTTTGGCAGTGTGCCTGCCTGACGCTCCTTGCCCACTCTCTCTATGGTCTCTGCGTATGTTCCTGAATAAGGATTCTCCAATTCTATTGCCTCAATATCGGCACCAAGCAACTGCTGTATCTGCTGTGCCACCTGTTCTGTTGCGCCTGTCTGCGAATAGTACAGAATAAGTTGTTTTGAGCTACTATTCTTAGCTCCGCACGATGTAAATAGAAATGCTCCCACAGCCATTGCTGCAATCATCAAATAACGTTTCATCTTCTTCATTTTCAATTATATATTAACTATCAATTTAACCGATTATACTCATTTGCAACAGAGGTTTTTTACCAACTGTTCTATAGCTTCCATATCTGCCTGGTGCATTGTACTGCGCAGTGTAACAACAGGCTCAATAATATCCACCTGTTTCATTTTCTCCACCATTTCACGCATTACCCTGCCGGAAACCGGCGCCCATGAACCATTCTCTATAATTCCTACTGTTCGTTGCTGATAACTCTTAATCTGCAGACGATACAGGAAATCATGCATTGGAGTAAACAGCCCACCATCATAACTGGATGCCGCCAATACCATTTTGCTATATCTGAAAGCAGTTGCCACCGCCAGGGATTTATCTTCTCTGGTTAAATCGGCAACAGCCACATTTACACCCCTGTTACGCAGTTCCCGGGCCAGATGAGATGCTGCCTTGGCCGTACCTCCATAAATAGAGGCATAAGCTATAAACACGCCATCTATTTCTGGTTTGTAACTACTCCATGTATTGTAAAGGTCTATGTAATACAATAAATTTTCATCCAGTACCGGGCCATGCAACGGAGCAATAATCTCCACATCCAGAGCCGATACCTTTTTAAGAAGTGCCTGCACCTGCACTCCATATTTTCCAACTATATTGATATAGTACCTGCAAGCTTCGTCCGCCCACTCCTGCTCTCTGCACAACGCTCCGAACTTACCAAACGCATCGGCAGAAAAAAGGACCTTCTCTGCTGATTCATAGCTAACCATTACTTCGGGCCAGTGCACCATCGGAGCTGCATAGAATGTCAGTTCATGCTTTCCCAATGGCAAAACATCACCCTCTTTGACAGCCATGGTCTTTACACCAGCCAGTTCCGTTTCAAAAAACTGAGGAAGCATCTGTATTGCTCTGGCACTTGCCACCACTGTTACATCCGGATATTTTTCTACAAATGCTGCTATTCCGGCTGAATGGTCAGGCTCCATGTGATGAACAACAAGATAATCGGGTTTACGTCCCTGCAGTTCACACTGCAAACTGGAGATCCATTCATCTGTCCTGCGCTTATCTACACAATCCATCACTGCAATCTTATCGTCCATTATAAGATAAGAGTTGTACGATACTCCATCAGCCAGCGGATATTGACTCTCAAACAGATCCAGTTCCAGATCGTCAACACCTATGTATTTAATATCCAAACTTTTCATAACTTCTTATTCCAAATATCTGTTACGCAAAACCTGCATCATAGCAGGAGTTACACCAATGCATTCTGTCAGATAGTTTCTGAATGAACCATATTCAGAATCAATCCTATCCAGTGCAGCTTCAAAAATTTCAGGATTGGCACTGATCAATGTATTTATGACATTCTTCTGTTTATCTGTTTCTGTCTTTATTTGCGAAACCATAGGTTCATAGTAATCTTTGGAGAGTATAAAGTCTGCCATAATAAGATTGCGGTCTGCACCTAAAGCTGCCAGCAGCATAGCCGATGCACAACCAGCCCTATCCTTTCCCTGAGTGCAATGCCATAATACAGCGCCGTTTTCAGGTTCCAATGTCACCAAGTCTTGAAAGAATTTACGATACACCTCTTGTGATTCCTCTTCAAAGAGAATGATTTCATACATATTCTCACACATAGCTTGAATGGCAGGATGTTCTGCATATTGAAGCAACAGTCCTATCATTTCCTGTTGATTCTGATACTCTGCTCCAAACTGACTCTTCTCTTCTTTTGCTGCAAAAAAGATGGAAAGAGACACGCATCTTGCATTTCCGGGAATAATATCTGGTTCTGACACAAATTCTTCCTGACTACGGAA
Organism: Bacteroidaceae bacterium; assembly: GCA_045660365.1. Lineage (GTDB taxonomy): Bacteria > Bacteroidota > Bacteroidia > Bacteroidales > Bacteroidaceae > Colenecus. Next base: position 63,411 of record JAZRDQ010000019.1, on the reverse strand, counting down.
ATCATATATGCATTGTACATTATATTTATCACTCAGAAGTGTAGAATCCTCTTTTGATAATCCTGAAAGTTTTGCACTGCGAATCAACAAATCATCTTTAATATTTTTATCGCCAATTATATAACCGCCCAACTGTCTTGCATTATGGGCTGTTGTTATACCTATCAGCTGATTTTCCAATTCCAGCTGCTGAATTTCCTCTGTGTTATTCGATTTACAAGCTACCATCATAATAGCACACGCATATATAACTATACTGCAAACATATCTCATTTTTCCAAACTGTCTATAACACTTATCAGATATTTTACACCACCTGCTATTTTCTGAATATTGGGGAAGAACATTGTTCTGGCCATATTTATTAAAGAAGGACGGAATTTTTCTGAATTACTTGATGTAAATCCAATGGCAAAAACAGCTCTTATCAAGCGCAATGCGTCTAACATTGATGCGTATTTCTGAATCTCCTCCTGATTATCTGTTTTGAAATACTTTCTTATAAAACAGTCTTTAAGAAGAGCCACAGTAGCATTGTCCATACCGGCAATACTTATCATCATTTCGTCTGTAGCCATACCATTAAGAATTACTGCTATTGAAATAATATCGTAGATAGGATGTCCCAGACTCATCTGTTCCATATCTATCCAAAGCATCTCTCCGTTCTGAATCATTAAGTTTTTAGGATGTGCATCGCAATGTACAAGTCTATTGCCTTCAGGGAGAACATCAAGTATAATTTTCAGCATTTCGCCCTCCTCTTCTGTAAGATATCTGGAAGCATCTTCCACCTGTTTGCAGTAATTTGCCTTGGCACTTCCAAAAACCGGGTTATCTGTGCTGATTGAGTGAAGGATATTCAGTTGCTCAATATATTTTTCAGTTAAGGTTTCAATCTGGTCAGGATTCTTCTGGATAGTCTCTCCCAAAGTTATGCTCTTGATAATTTCATATACTACGCCACGTCTGCCTTCGCCACAATCTACCATATCGAACGAAATGGCAGTAGGAACACCTAAAAGGAAAGCCTCTTTGGCCTTTGACAGTTCTTTATCAAGACCACCGTATGTTACGGGATTGTAGTTAACCTTTACAATTTCGTCTTCGCTCACGCGATAAACAGCACCATTACCACCTGAACCAATCTTTTCACACTTTTCCAGGTCAATCTTACGCAATGCCTTGGTAATGCTTATGATTCTGGAAAAACCAGTCATCTCAAACACACTATATACAGATGGCTGCATATTCTCTATTTTGAAATTCTTTTCGGTTTTGGCCAATTTAAGAATAGTTCTAAGTCCACTGGATGCGATATATTCCATTCCGGATGCATCAAGCACCATAGAATCGTGCTGATTTTCCTTGCAGATACCTGTTATTTCCTGTTCAAACTTAAGCGAATTTTCGGTGTCTAATCTACCATCAAAAAACACATAAAGAACGCCATTGTCTAACTTAAAACTATACTCCATTATACCTCTTAATTATTTTGTTTTTAACCCTTTAACAATACCCTGTTTTAGATTTACATCGGCTTTTCTCTCCATACTTAGCACCTAAACTGCATTTTCCTACGAGCATATCATCAATAAAAAAATCAGATATTCAATGATAGCTGCTAAACGAATGCAAAGATAGTGTATTTTTATGAATAATTGCGCCTTATCTTATAGAGGAAAGTTGTAACTTTGCCTGTTCAAATTTGGGATATGATAAGTTTGTGGAAAATATTTTCAGTTTTTGCAAAGATAGGAGCTTTCACCATTGGCGGAGGTATTCCTATGATTGCAGCCATCAAGAGCGAACTTGTAGAGAGAAAATGGCTTAACGACGAAGATTTCATAGACATAATAACTCTGGCTCAAACCGCTCCGGGACTATTTGCTGTAAACATATCCATACTTACCGGACACAGACTGAGAGGCACCAAAGGCAGTGTAGTAGCCACCATAGGCAGTTGTCTGCCTCCGTTCCTTATTATTCTGCTTGTGGCAATGTTTTTTACATCGTTTAAAGACAATGAATATGTAATAAAAGCATTCAAGGGTATTAGACCTGTGGTAGTAGCACTGATTGGAGTACCTATGATAGATATGCTTAAAGCCACAAAGATGAATTGGTGGAAATGGATAGTAGTAATTTCATCTATGATACTTGTATGCTTCCTAAGCGTATCGCCTATCTACATACTGATATGTGTAATTGTAATGGCAGTATTCATTAGTTGGTATAACAACAAAAAACAGAAGGAGGCAGGAAAATGATATACATAGAATTGTTCCTTACATTCTTTATTATTGGTATGTTTACCATAGGCGGTGGATATGCTATGCTTTCACTTATACAGAACGAAGTTGTAACTGTACACGGATGGATTACAGACACAACCTTTACAGATATTGTGGCTATTTCACAGATGACTCCCGGCCCTATTGGTATAAATTCTGCCACATACGTAGGCTACGAAGTTCTGGCAAAAGCAGGCGCATCGGAATTCATGAGCATACTGGGTTCGTTCACCGCTACATTTGCAGTGGTTCTGCCATCATTTATTATAGTTCTTCTATTATGTAAGGTATATGAAAAATGGAAAGACCACCATATATTCAAAGGTGTTTTAAATGGTCTGAAACCGGCCACACTTGGCTTGATAGGAACAGCAGCCATCAGTTTAGCCACACCGGAAAACTTTATAGACTGGAAGAGTTTTGTAATATGTATTGTTGCATTTATAGCTCTATACCTGAAAAAGATTGGACCATTTGCCATAATAGGATTAGGCGCACTGGCTGGCCTTCTCATATACTAACATTAATCTAATTAGTATTTTATGCCCAAAGTCAGATTTAAAATAATTGCCTTATTATTGGTATTCTTCACTTCTTTTATGCAGGCTCAGGATAGCAGGCTTTCATTCCGTTTACGCGCAGGCGATACCACTCCGTTTGGTGGTTTTGCAGCTGTTTCGGCCGATGTGAATCACAGTTTTGAAAATAACTTTGCAGTAAACGGAGGTGTACAATATAACACTATAGGACGTACTGCCACAGAAATACGCCCGGCATATAGCTTTGAACTGGAAAACGGTATAATAAGTGTAACAGCCCTGCTACACTATTCACACCAATCATCCATAGACAATTTTGCTGTAGGTTTTGGTGCAGATTATTCCTACAAATGGCTGTTTCTTACTGCAGGTTACTATTACAGAATTTATGGATGTAATGGTTCATATATGAAAGAGTATTTCAATCTATTCTACCAAGGTGGTTTAAAGTGTCTGCCTAATGTGGACGAATGGGATTTGAATATCTATATTACCAACTGTGAATTGTTTGAACTGGAAAGACATTATCAGCCTTCTCTTATGGTTCAGGGATGGTGGTATCCAAATGATTGGTTAGGTGTGAATTTAGGCGTAAGCTATAAGCATACAGGCATGTTTGGTATAGCAAGTGATTATTATCAACTTTATGGGAGTACCGGAATATGTTACAGATGGTAAGAAGATGGATTATAATCTGTTTGGCTTGTTTATTGCTGAATGGTTACGAAAAATACACCTTTATAAGCATGGTCATTCCTCCCGGCGATTTGGTAAACAGTAGGTTTGAACAGAGCATGCAGATAACCAATGGCAAAGCTGTAGCCCAGATTGAAGCTGCAGATGACTATATGTTCTATGTATGTACAGATACTCATATAGATGAAACATCAGTAAATTTAGAAGCCTTCAATTCTACATTGCGCAACGACAATGATGCCACTTTTGGAGTTATGCTGGGCGATGCCATTGACAGACGTGATAACCTGCCCAAATATCTGGAAGCTATAAAATTTAATCCTGAGATTCATAAGTTTGACTACACTATTTTTAATGTTATAGGTAATCACGATGTCTATTTTAATGGTTGGGAAGATTACAAGAGCCTGATAGGTCCTTCAGTTTACTGGTTCAGTGTAAAGACTCCATCCTATTCCGATCTTTATATCACTCTGGATTCTGCCACAGGCACTTTAGGTAAGAAACAGTTTGATTGGCTTAAGAGTTTTCTTGCTGCAAACCGTAATCAGTATCGTCACTGCATAGTGTTTACTCACGTGAACATACTATACTCAGATTTATCTCAATGGTTTACTTCCAACTTACCTATGGATGAAACTTTTGCTCTGCTTGAAGTTTTCAGCAAATATAATGTAGGACTGGTACTGCAGGGGCACGACCATTACAGAGATGACCAAATGTTCAATGGTGTAAGATATACAGTTGTAGGTACTATAGAAGATAGCGTTGACAATCCGGAATATATAACTGTCTTTGTGAACGATGATAATATAGACCTTAATTGGCATTCTTTATAAATTATTCATACATTTGCACTTTACTGACTACAAATATCGCTATGATTTTAAACAAGTTGAAGAAGACTGTTACATTCGGTCTTATAGCCGGATGTACGTTACAGATGAATGCTCAATACCTGGAGCATATCTACGATTACATTGAGAACACCTCTGTTTTTGAAGAGAATCAAGAAGAGGGACATGCCTATTATCTGGCAGACAAGCATCTCTCTCTGAACGGAAGTTGGCGTTTCTACTATGCCAATACACCCGAAGAGGTTCCACAAAACTTTTTCCAGACAAACTTCAAAGATGGCAAATGGGACAAAATAGAGGTACCCAGCAACTGGGAGATGTTAGGTTATGGAGATCCTATATTCCGTAACGTAGCTGCTCCGTTTAAGGCTAATCCGCCATACGTTCCACGCGAATACAACCCTACAGGTGCATATCGCCGTACCTTCAATATTCCGTCATCTTGGGATGGGCATCAGGTATTCCTTCGCCTGGAAAAAACCCAGAGTGCATCGTTCGTATGGATAAACGGACAGCAGGCAGGTTACAACGAGGGTGGTCAGGAACCTGCAGAATACGATATCACCCCATTTATCAAGAAGGGTAAAAACACCATTGCTGTATGCGTAATCAAGTATTGCGATGGTTACTATCTGGAGGGACAGGACTATTGGCGTCTGGCTGGTATCTGTGATGACGTTACCATATATGCCACTCCTAAGACACGCCTGTTCGATTGGTTTGTTACAACCGACCTTGATGCACAATACAAAGATGCAGATCTTAAGGTTGCAATAGACGTAAAGAGCTATCAGGAAGATAACAGCACCTACTCTGTACGCGCTACTCTTACCGATAAGAATGGTGCCAAAGTGAAAGAGATGGTATCCGATAAGTTTAGTATAAACGGTAAGGGCAAAAAGAGTCTGGAGTTATCTTCTAAGGTATTGAATCCCGATAAATGGACCAGCGAAACTCCTGTTTTGTACAAACTTAAACTGGAATTGCTGGCAGAAAACGGAAAGACTGTTCAGCAGATTACCAGCAACATGGGTTTCAAAGAGACCGAAATTCGTAACCAGACATTCTATCTGAATGGCGAACCTATCAAGGTTAACTCTATCAACACCCACATGCAGCATCCTGAACTGGGACACGTTATTACAGAAGAGATTATCCGCAAAGATATGGAGATACTCAAGCAGCACAACTTCAACTCTGTACGTATTTCGCACTATCCTCCGGTAAACAAATATCTGGAACTGGCCGATGAATATGGTCTGTACATTATTGATGAGACTGGCGACGAGGCACATGCCACAGAGTATCTGTCAAACAATCAGGATTTCAAGGAGATGTATCTGGAACGTGTACGCCAGATGGTGCTGCGCGACCGTAACCACCCATCTATTCTATTCTGGAGTGCAGGTAACGAAAGTGGCGAAGGTCCGCTTATTACAGAGGTTATAAAAGAGGGTAAAAAGTACGATCCTACTCGCTACTATATGTATGGTGGTAATGCATACGCTCATCCGGGCGAAGATATTATAGGCCCACGCTATCCTACTCCATACGAACTGGAGATGAACACAGCCATGACACCTGAAGAAGAAGATCCACGCCCATCATTTATGGACGAATATCTCTCTGTAGCAGGTAATGCCGGTGGTGGTATGGATGAATTCTGGGAAGTTATACGTCGTCATCCACGTCTGATGGGTGGTGCTATATGGGACTTTGTAAACCCGGGTCTGACAGAACGCATACGTCCGCTTAAGGACAGTTCTCCATACAACACTCCTGTTCACCTGATGAGCAATGCTAAGGTGGAAGATGGCATTCTCTGCCTGAGCGGTCACGAAGAGTGGGTTGAAGTATATCGCGCCGACAATGTAGAGCTGAAAGGCAATGCTATTACAATAAGTTTTGATGTTAAGCCGGGAAAACTTAGCGGAACACACGATGGAGCTCCATATATTACCAAAGGCAGCACTCAGTTTGGTGTGGTACAGAAGGGCGAAAAGACACTGCAGTTCTACCTGCATACAGGTGTTAAACATGCTCTTAACGTAGATCTGCCGGAAAATTGGATTGGCAACTGGCACCACGTAACAGCATCATGGGATGGTCAGGAGATGAAACTCTACATAGACGGAGAACTGAAAGGCACAGAAGCTACTCCTGCAAGACAACAGACAGGTAATCGTCGTGGCAACCAGCAGGGCGAACGTGGAGTAATTAGTAACTTCCCTTACCCTATCAACATAGGTAGATTTGCAGGAAACCATGCTCAGGACCCGCAGACCATCTATACTGCAGATGCACAAATGGATAACGTAGCTATCTACGACAAATGTCTGGCCGATGGCGAAGGCAGTGCAGCAGATGCTGTGTTATACCTTACTTTCGACGGCAATGGCGATGAAGGCACATACTTTACCATTGGTACTAACATGCGTACCTACGGATGTATATGGCCTGACCGCACAGTTCAGCCTGAAATGTTGCAGTTAAAGTGGACTACCCAGCCAGTAAGCGTACGTCTGCTAAATGCAGAAAAGGGTACTGTAGAGGTAACCAACCGTCTGCACTTTACAGATCTATCACAATATGCATCACATTGGGCTTTGATGGCCGATAACGAAGTTATTGAAGAGGGTGACATTCAGTTTACCACCGGTCCACAGCAGAAACAGATTGTAACCATTCCATACAAAAAGCCAAATATTGTTCCTGGTAAAGAGTACCGCATAATGGTTACATCTACCCTTAAAGAGAAACAGGTATGGGCAGATGCAGGTCATCAGGTAGCTTGGGATCAGCTGGAACTTACCGAATGGAACCTGCCTGCAGTTCCGGAAAAACTATCGGCTTCAAATATCAATGCAGAAGAGAACGACAAACTTATAAAGATAAGCGGTAATGGTTTCTGCTATATTATAAATAAGGAGACCGGTAATCTGGATCAGATTGAAGTAGATGGCAAGTCACTACTTAAAGAGCCTGTAACATTCAACCTATGGCGTGCTCCGCTGGCTAACGAATTCGATTCTTGGAACGCATTCCGTGTTAATGGTGGTTACAATGATGGTTACGGCAACATGGTATCAACCCTATTCTACACTCAGGGTGTGAACCAGTTGCGCATACGTCCATCGCAGATAAAGCTTACTCACAACGAACATGAGACAACAGTTACCGTACATCAGTTGGTTCAGGTGGGTGCATCATCTTACGGACAGTTGGATCTCTATATTCAGGGTGTTCAGTTGGCTGGTTTCACACTTGATTATACCTATAGATTCTACGACGACGGAACTGTTAAGATAGACAATCAGGCAAGCCCACAGGGCAAACTGCCGGAACTGCTTCCACGTATTGGTTTCACCACATCTGTGATGAACAGTTTTGACAACATCACATGGTATGGTCGTGGTCCGGAAGAGAACTATCCTGACCGTAAAACAGGTTATCCTGTAGGTGTTTGGACCAAGAGTGTTGCTGATATGTACGAACCATATCTGTTGCCTCAGGATCATGCTCTGCGCACAGATATCCGTTACGTTCAGTTGCTTGACGATGCAGGCAGCGGTGTACAGATTTCTATGAACGAGCATTTTAACTTCAATGCCTATCAGTTCAGCACAGACAATCTCACCAAGAGTCAGTACACATATCAGTTGCAGCCTCAGGCAGATTGTTATACTCTGAACCTGGACTACAACACTACAGGTGTAGGTTGTACATCTATCTATGTACTGGATGAATACAGAGTTAAGCCGGCTCCATACAATAGAACTATCACTATTAAACCAATAGCAGGTTCAACAAAGTAAATAAGCAACATTCCTCCCATACATAATCTTTGTGGGAGGAATGCTAATATTAAATCACCCCAAAAGCCTTTTGACTTTTTGGGGTGATTTCACATTTATAATCCTCTAAATTATTCAGTCTATTAAGCCGCAGTATTAAGAAACTCCTAAAAGTTCTATTTCAAAAATCAGTGTGGAGCCTCCGGGAATACCGGGTTGGGAATAATTTCCGTATGCCATTTCAGCAGGTATATAAAGTTCCCATTTATCTCCCACGTGCATCTGCTGCATTGCAATTATCCAACCATCTATCAAGTCACACAAACGACATGCGAAAGGCACACCATCCCTGCTGGTATCAAACTTTTTACCATTGATTGTCCATCCTGTATAATGAGCAGTTACTATACTGCGTACAGTTGGTGTAGGACCATCTTCATTACCTTTTGCCAACACCTTATAATATATTCCTTTTGGCAATGGCTTAACACCTTCTTCCTTTGCTTTTGCCTCAAGCCACTCTTTATTGGCTTTTGCGTATTCCTGTTTATTCATATTCCTAATTTTATATTTATTTTCTGCTAATATACGAATAAGCGAGCGAGAAACATGAAACTTGTTTCAATGTTTTTCACAGCGAGCGCAAGTATATTGGAAGCTTGCTTCAAATTACGAATAAGCGAGCGCCACTTTCAAATATGTAATTATAACAGATTTTTATTCTCTTCTTATGGCATCGGCAGGATTTACCAACATTATGGTTTTGACCTCTTTCCATACAGTTAGCGCAACAAGCCCCATAGTAAAGAGATAAACCACTATACCATAAAGTGTTATACTTACGTCTGATACATTTCCCCATACACTTAGCATAGCTATATAAACCACAATAAAGGTTATTGTGTATGTTTTCAGATATGGTTTGATAGTCTGCATAAGAATATCTTGTCTGCTGGCTCCATTTATTTTTCTTATAGCCACCTCCTTCTGACGCCTTGCTGCATCAAGAGCAATAGTAGAATACACACTGAGTACCAACATTACCAAACTAATAAAAGCAAGAGATATTGAAACAAGCAAAAGAGACCCCATCGATTCTTCTCTACTTAACGCCACATCTTTTACAGTTTTAAATGAAGCTATATTTATAGATTTTGGAATATATTTACGATAAACCGATTCAAACGATTTCTTTGCATCTTCTATATCTACTCCATCCTTTATTTTATACAAACAGGTGTTTGCATCTGGACTCTCTTGTACTTTAAACATAACACCTTCAACTTCATGAAAGCCACTATCAAATAAAAATGTAGGTGCTACACTTGGAGTTATATCTATAACACCGGCAATCTGCAGTGTGGTAAAACTATAACTATCAATATTAAAATTTTCAATTATTCTATAATAAAGTTGCGAAGTACCTGATACCTGTATAGTACCATCAAAACCACTCTGTTTTGAGAATTTATCATAAAGCGTTCTGTTTACATAGACATAATTATTCTGCTCCGGCTTCACTAATTTGCCCTCCATAGGAATATTCAACAGTTCAAAATATCTGGGATCTCCGGCACTTACGCCTTGTACTGTAATGGTATCACTGCCCACTAAAATATCTCTAAAACTATAGCTCAGCTTTATTATCTCCTCCACCTGAAGAACACAGGACATTTCTACTTCAGGCAAATGTTCAAGTTCTGCACGTATTTCATCCCAATGCTCCTCTCCATGCCAATCTACATACATAATTCTATCCATCTCTTTTAGTGACAGATATTTCTTTACAAGACTGGAATTTATCTTAATAGAGAATAAAGAGGCTCCTACCAGCACACAGAAGATTACAGATACCGCAAATTGCATAGAGAGCAGAAGATAGTGCTTTTTATTTGTATGCGGTTTGCTCTTCATTACTTTAAGTACAGTTGTGCCACCTATTCTTCTCACATAAAACAGGATAATCAACAAACAGAATACTAATGCAAATATTATAACTATGACCTGCCTTTTTATTACATCTGCAAAAGTAAAACCAAAGTACCCCCAAACGTTATTAAATGAGTAATCATTAATCGATTTATAAAGTAGCTCTGTTATTACAATGGAGAAGATAAACACCAGAGACAACATTATAACAACCTCTGTAGCTAATAGAAGATTGAGACCTTTGTTATTAGAACCAACACATTTACGTAATACCAATTCTCTGTGTCTGGTATCTAACATCTGTATGAAGAACCTCATAAAGCCCACAACACCTGTTATAAAAATAAGTAAGGCAAAGAATGATATTATTATGCGACTAAACAAATCGGAAGAATAATTGACAGCGCTTACCAGATTGATTTTTAAAGGTTCACCGGTTTCTGATCTAAAGATTTGCATTTTGTCTAATGTTTTCTGCACATCCTTCAGTCTATATCCTTTTGATAATGTAGCACTAACCATACAAGCAACATTTTCATTGAAAGGAACATATATCGTTCTATCTTTATTTCTAAGTTCATTCTTTGCCACACCTACTATAGTATAACTTATGTCGATATATTCCAAATATTGATCTATCTCCAAAAACTCTCTTTCGGTAATGACAAGTTGCTTTCCTATTGGAGAATCATCACCATACATTCTTTTAGCAAGTTTTTCATTGATAATGATTTCACCTTTATTTAATGTTTTACTTCCTACAACACTTGCATACCTGAAATATTGCGAATTAACAGGTATAATAGAGACTTCGTATGGTTCATCTTCTTTCCCCACCTCGTAGCATTTGGCATATCCTGAAACTGAAGACGCTTTAATGTCTTCAAGTCCCTCTATATCAGCATTAAGAATTTGTTCTATTTCTTCGCCTTGCAGCATATAGGTATTTCCATCCTTCTGTGGTATAAAATCTATGATCCTGGTGAATTCCTTATCTAATTCAAATAATGAATCCACAAAGCCAAATAATACAAGCCCCAATGACATACATAATAGAGATACAGCAGTGTGTAATTTGTATTTAAGCAATTGGCGAACCGCTATTTTGATATAATGTAGTAACATAAGCGTTCAATTATATAATTTTTCCATCAAATAGATTTATCACACGGTTAGCGTATGCTGCATCACGCTGAGAATGGGTTACAATTATTATGGTTGTACCTTCTAAATTTAATTGACGCAACAACTCCATCACCTCCAGTCCGTTTTTGGAATCCAGGTTTCCTGTAGGTTCGTCGGCAAGTATAAGTTCCGGATTTGTTACAACTGCACGTGCCACAGCTACACGCTGTTGCTGACCGCCTGAAAGTTGCTGCGGAAAATATTTGGCACGATGTACTATATCCAATCTCTCCATAATAGCATTAACACGTTTTTGACGTTCCTGTTTTGGTATTCCCATATAAAGCAGTGGCAGTTCAATATTTTCATAGACTGTAAGGTCATCTATAAGATTGAAACTCTGGAATACAAAACCTATAGTTCCTTTACGCAATGATGTACGTTTGTCCTCTGTAAATTCTGCCACATCTATACCTTTGAACCAATATTTTCCCTCTGTTGGGTTATCCAATAACCCCAACACATTGAGCAAAGTTGATTTACCACATCCCGATGGTCCCATAATTGCTACAAATTCACCCTGTTGCACTTGGAGTGTTACTCCATTCAAAGCTCGTGTTTCAACATCTTCTGTTGTGAAATTTTTCTTAATTGCTTCAGTTTTAATCATGTCTGCTAATAGTTTAATTACAAAATTACTTAGTTATTTAACATCACTCTATGTGTGGTAACTCAAATTCATAGATTTCCTCTTTGTACTTACCAAAAATACTATTTGTATATTGACTATAAGTAATTCTGGTCACAGGTATATCAAAAAAAGCAGAATAAATTTTTTCTCCCTCCCAATTAAAAACATTTAATTTATACAAAGGCGTAGTTTCTAATACTGCTAAATCCATTTCTGAATAACCCACTGATAGCGTATAAATATAGCTATCTGTAGTTTCCACATCAACTACTGAGATTGGCAATTTGACAAAGCTTTCTACATCTGCCGGACCATCAAATACAGCTCCATCTTTTTCGTGTAAAGTTGTTATTGATTTTTTATTCATATCAAATATGTGAATATATGGAAATAGTGTCATAGCATAAACTACTGCATTAGCATCAGGTTTTGCTCTTACAACACCACGATATAGAGGTGGTATAAGATAAGATTCTATTGGATTAAGTATTCTACCAAACAGTTTTAATTCCTTATTCTTATTAGAATTTCTTATAAAAAAATGTGGTGTAGAATATTTACCAACCATTGGATCTTCGGAAATTGCCAATTTATAATCAAACCATCGGTCGTTATTCAATCTAATACTTTGTACTATATCGAAAGACTCAGTTGGAAACACGGAATCATGTACTGCAACTCCCTTTTCTATTGACTTAGTCAAATTGATAGACTTTATGCTTGTTTCGTTATCGGGCACATATAAATACAACATTTCATTAGTTTCGAATAATTGCAAATAATCATTGAAAGGAGAAAGCATCTCATTAACAGCTCTTCCTTTATAGCATAATTTACATATTTCGGTTTTATTAATAGTGTTTATTATTTTGTAGAATCCATTTGGGTCAGAAGTACAAACTACAAGCAGACTGTCATGACAATAAACATTATTTACCCCAATATAATCTAATCCGATATTTCGACCAACAAGTGTATCCAAATTTTGTTCTGAATTATCTATCTCAATAACATCAGTCATCAAATAATTCTTTCTGTTTTGGCAACTAATCATACATATCATTGCGTATGCCAGAATAACAAGTGATAAATATTTGTATTTCATTTTTATCAATTTTGTATTTTTTACATTCCTATTAATCAAAAGAAAAAACACATGCCTATTATGGAAAAACCCAAACTAGGCATGAGTTTCAAAATTAGTAATTAATATGCGATTAAAATAAAGATAGTTCTTAACATTCTCATACGTAGATATAGTTTAAAGAGTTATTGCAACGATGACATTATTGATGTTATATCTGCTATGTATATATTCTCTTGGCCGTCATTTGCAAGCAGTTTCTTTGATTCCCTGTCGTATGATATAGAGGTAATAGGTTCTTCTAATTCTATAACTGCCTTGAGGTTACAATCCAAATCCAAAACTCTTATGCAAACATTCAAAGAAATGTCTTCCATGTCGTCATACGCTGTTCGCTGATCATACAGAACAAACAAATAATTGTCTATCTGTTCTGTATCCATATAGCCATTAACCAACTTTTTTGCTATTGTAATCATATCCATGCCATATAATGTAGAAAAATCTACAAAATCAGGACCTCTTACACCTTTTGTTTTTCCTGTCTCTAAATCAAAAATTGTAATTCTGTCTTGATAAGATGCAAAATCATATACAGTAGATAAATCATTTGTCATATGTATGAAAGAATCATACAACATATCAGGACCTACATTCAAATAATCCACAATATCAGGATAAACATTGTACTTCTTTAGCTTGCCATCTGTTTGATGTAGTGTAAACTCCGGAGGAGAAAACATAAATCCATCTCTTGGATCTCCAAATTCACTTACGGTCCTTAAAGAAAAATATGATCCATCTTCACGAAACAGATACTTAGACATAAAATGATCTGATTTCTCCGCAACTTTTTTAGGTGTCAAGTTTGCACCGGCTCTGATAGAACCGCTTATGTTATACAAATAATAATCGGGATGGTCATACACATAAAAATAGTAATCATTATCTATTTTAAATTTCTGGCCATTGATGCTAACAGATTGAAATTCATTTGCAGCTCTACCTTTGGGAGATAATTTGGCAATAGTGTTACCTTCGTAATCAAACACATGTAAGAACGAACGATTATCACGAGTAAATACTACTGCTTTTGACTCTAATCCTACTACACCAAATGCGGCCGGACATTCTATTGGCAGTTTTGTAAACTCAAGCTGATATGTAGGAACATCAACTGACATATCTATCTGTTCAGGAGTATAATAGGTATTCCTACAAGATGCAAATACAAAAACAATACATAGTAGATAAATTTTGTTCATATCTTTTACTTGTTTAATTATTAGTATTTGGGGTGAAACAATATCCTATTTTTGCTCCGAAATTCTTGCTACCTTTTTCCTCCAATGTTAACACACTCTTTTTAGTTTTAATACTTACTTTCATAAAAAAAATAGTTTTTAAATTAATAATTTAAGTAATTTATTCTCGTTTCTATTTCAATAATAGTTCGTTAAAAATTGGCCATAGCTAAGCTGCTCTGGCAGTAAATAAAATAAGTTCTTTTAAAAGTTTGTCTATAACTTGTATAATACTTCCACATATATAACTACAACAAGCGTGCCATAAAACCAACATACTGAAACCCAACTATTTACAAAACAACAGCACATATTTTAGCGTGCGAATACGCACATATTTTTTACTATTTCGCACACTTTTTCAAAATTAAATATATACATTTGCCAAAAATTACAGTCTATGGATAAAAGCAAGATTCTAATTGTTGACGACAACGAAGATGTTCTGTTTGCTCTGAACCTATTGCTAAAGAATAGAGTTCAAGCAGTAAGAGTTGCCACAAACCCGGAACGTGTAGAACATTTTATGAACACATTCCAACCGGATGTTATACTTTTAGATATGAACTTTACAGCAGATGCCATCTCCGGGCAGGAGGGTATGGACTGTTTACAACATATTATAAATATAGATAACGATGCTGTTGTAGTTTTTATGACAGCCTATTCCGATACAGAAAAGGCTGTACGAGCCATAAAAGCAGGTGCTACAGATTTTATATCTAAACCATGGGAAAACGACAAACTGCTGGCCACACTGCAAGCGGCAGTAGAACTGAGACGTTCCAAGCAAGAAGTTAAATCGCTTAAAGAAAAGGTGGCAGTTCTAGCACAACAAGGTAGTAGCAACACACCTATTTTAATAGGCGAATCGGCAGCAATGAAACAGGTCAAGAGTATTATTGACCGTATAGCAGAGACCGATGCCAACGTACTTATTACAGGCGAAAATGGCACAGGTAAAGATGTGGTGGCACATCTTATAAAACATCTGTCACACAGAAGTAATCAACCTTTTGTATCTATAGATTTAGGTAGTCTGCCGGAACAACTGTTTGAAAGTGAACTGTTTGGATATGAAAAGGGTGCATTCACAGGTGCAGGAAGCGCAAAGGCCGGACGTATGGAAGCAGCATCGGGAGGTACTCTGTTTTTAGACGAGATAGGAAACTTATCGGCAGCAATGCAATCTAAATTGCTATCTGCACTGGAACGTAGAGAAATAACCAGATTAGGTGATACAAAAACAAAAAAAATTGATGTGCGTTTAATCTGTGCTACTAATGCAGATCTTATGCATATGGTTGCCGATGGCACTTTCAGACAAGATTTGCTCTACAGAATAAATACAATTGAGATTCACATTCCACCTATTCGCGAACGAGGCGACGACATATTACTGCTGGCCGACCATTTTTTAGCTGTATATGCACAGAAATACAACAAACATATAAAAGGCATAAGTATTGATGCCAAATCTATGTTACTTAAATATCAATGGCCGGGAAATGTACGCGAACTGCAACACACTTTAGAACGTGCAGTTATTATGAGCGATTCTTCTATTATAAAGAGTCATAATCTTATGTTGCAATCCAATTCATCGGCATATAACCGAAACAGAGAATTACTGACTATGAATCTGGAAGAACTGGAGCGCGATGCCATTGAACGCGCTATGCAAAAGGCGGAAGGCAATATAAGCAAAGCTGCAGAACTTTTAGGAATAACCCGATACACATTATATAGAAAATTAAACAAATGAAACGTAATTTCTTTATACATATTATTGTCATAGTGGTAATGGCTCTGACACTGGTTTTATCTGTTTTTTACCACTTATGGTTTTGCTCCATTTTTACAGTATCAGTACTGATTCTTTCTGTAATTACGCTATACAAAATGTTTTCCGACACCTTAGATCTGCTTAAATCGGAGCAGAATTTCAGAAGAAAGGTTGAAAACAGTCAACGTACTACCGAATCGCAAATGCTGTACTACAAAACATTGATGGAGAATGTAGATACCGCTGTTATGGTGATTACAGATAGCGGCCACACGGAATGGGCAAACTCTTTTGCTCAAAAATTTATTGGCGAATCTTGCATGCTTACAGACTCCATAATGGGAGCCATTTCTGAAAACAAAGAGATTATTCAATTTGAAAACAGAGAATATGTTATAAGCCATTCCAATATCAACACCGACACAGGAAAACGCATTATTGTAGCAATGAAAGATATTCAAAATGCTATGGATAAAACGGAATTTGATTCTTGGCATAAATTAGTCAGGGTACTGACCCATGAAATCATGAACTCCATCACCCCTATTATCTCTCTGTCCGATACACTTTGTGATATGGCCTCTACCAATATAATGGACGAATCTGACACTATAAAAGAGGGATTGGGAGTTATTCATAGAAGAAGTCAGGGATTACTTACTTTTGTAGAGAACTACCGCAAACTAACACGCGTTACACTTCCCATAAAAAGCAAAATCATGGTATCTGAACTGTTTGCCGATATACAAAAGTTATATACACAGCCTTATATTTCATTCCAGATAGAAAATGCCGATACCGATTCCATCTATGCCGATAGAGGACAGATGGAACAGGTAATTATAAATCTGCTAAACAATGCAATAGACGCAGTTCCTACCAGCAATGCCAGGATAATATGTTCTTTTAGAACGGAATCATCCGGTAGTAGCTACCACTCTATTATTAGTGTCACAAACAATGGCAAGGTTATTTTACCAGAGGTTTTAGAGCGTGTTTTTGTACCGTTTTTCAGTACAAAAAAGAACGGCAGCGGTATAGGACTAAGTCTTTGCAAACAGATAATTATGAACCACGGAGGAGACATAACTATCTGTTCTGACAACGATACAGGTACTACTGTAGAGATAAAACTATAGCAGTCCTTTTATGTAACGGAATAGTTTGTAAGGCATATAACGGAATGGCAAATCAATTTTTGTAGTGGTAGTGACCACAGAACGTTTATGTGAAAAAGCATCAAAGCTCAGTTTGCCATGATAGCTTCCCATACCTGAATTCCCTACTCCGCCAAATGGGATATTTTCATTTGCAATATGCATTATCACATCATTTATGCAAGAACCTCCTGCCGATGTTTTATGTATAAACTCTTCTGCATCTCTCTTTTTACCAAAGTAGTAGAGAGCTAACGGTTTTTCTCTTTCCAGAACAAAATCCAATGCTTCACTGCGGTCATTGAAAGTAATCATAGGGAGCACAGGTCCGAATATCTCTTCTTGCATAACGGGTGCTGTAGGCGCTACATTAGCTAATAATGTAGGCTCTATGTAGAGCTCATTGGCATCTGTATTACCTCCCAAAACTACAGTACCATCATTCAGATAGCTCGCTACTCGTTGAAAGGCCTTTTCATTTACCATTCTTACATAGTGTGCCGATTTTTGTATATCTGCTCCATGAAGTTTATGTAGTGCCTTACCATACTCTTCTGTGAATTTATCTACGCATTTTTTGTGAATCAGCAGATAATCGGGAGCAATACAAGTCTGTCCAGCATTTAGTGTTTTACCCCAGGCTATTCTGCGTGCAGCTATCTTGATATTGGCATTCTCATCTACCACACAAGGACTTTTACCACCCAGTTCCAGCACTACCGGAGTAAGATGCTTTGCTGCTGCCTGCATTACGGTTTTACCCAATGCCGGACTACCGGTAAAGAATATCAAATCAAAGCGTTCTTCCAACAATGCACTGTTAACCTGCCTATTACCCTGTACCACAGCAATGTATTCCGCAGGGAATGTAGCACTTATCATCTGTTCTACTACTGTAGATACATTTGGAACGTAAGGAGAAGCTTTAAGTATAGCTGTACAACCTGATGATATAGCTCCTACTAACGGATTAAGCAGCAGTTGAACAGGATAATTCCAGGGCGATATTATCAATGTGCAGCCCAATGGTTCCGATACCACTTTGCTCTGTGAAGGCATCATCTTAAGTGGCGTACAAGCTCTGCTACTTTTGACCCATCTACGCAGATGCTTTATGTGGTTCTTTATTTCGCCTTGTACTATACTGATTTCTGTCATCACAGCCTCTTCCATAGACTTATGAAGATCTTTCCAAAGCGCATCGCACAATGGTTTCTCCCATTCAGTCAGCATCTTCTGCATCTTTTTCAGCTGCGCCAATCTAAAATCTACCGATAATGTAACATGACTGGAAAAGAAGTTTCGTTGTGATTCAACCACCTCTTTTATTCTTAATTCCGTTGTATTCTCTAATTTCATATTTTATCTATTTTCTTCCTGTAAAATTATCCATTGCGTGGAATATGCCCACCACTTCGCCAAAGATAAAATCAAATATTGAGCACACTTTTTCCTTTAATCTTTGTCATAAGTCTGATTATTACTATTTAATGGCTGCAAATTTATTTCTTAATTCAATATCAGCCAATACAAAATACACACATTTGGGAATATTGTATAATAGTTAAAAACATTTATACCTATTCCACATAGAAAGGAGACAATTGTTAATTATTCATAATAAGCTTTTTATACCAAAAGTCCCGTTTTATTTCACACTTTTCCATATCATTATAGGCTACTTTTGCCCAAAATATTAGAATTATGGAGAATGTAGTTTATCTGATTACCGGAGCAGCCGGTTTTTTAGGCAGTAACATCTGCTCACAACTATTAGAACGTGGAAACAGGGTTAGGGCTTTTGTTTTAGAAGGAGACAAAACTGCAAAATACATCCCTAAAGACGTTGAAATAGTATATGGCGATTTATGCAACAAACAATCTTTGGAGAAATTCTTTAAAGTAGAAGAAGGTACTGAAACAATATGCATACATGTTGCCAGCGTTGTAACCGTAGATCCTGCATACAAAAAATTGGTACTCGATGTAAATGTAGGTGGAACCGAAAACATTGTTGATTTGTGTTTGGAGCATCCCGAATGTAAAAAACTGGTTTATGTAAGCTCAACTGGTGCTATACCTGAACTACCAAAGGGAGAGAAGATAAAAGAGGTAGATACTTTTAATCTTGACCAGGTTGTAGGGTGGTACAGCAAAAGTAAAGCTATGGCTACAGCAAATGTTTTGACAGCAGTCAAGCAGCGTGGTCTAAAAGCCTGCGTAGTATATCCAACAGGTATAATGGGTCCATACGATAACGCAATAAGTGAAACCACTTCAACCATCATCAAGATTATAAAAGGCGAAATGCCTGTTGGTATTGATGGATCGTTCAACCTTGTTGATGTAAGAGACTTAGCAGCAGGTTGTATTGCAGCCGCAGAAAAAGGACGTATCGGAGAAGGTTATATTTTGGGTAATGATGAAATTACACTAAAAAAACTAAGCAAGATTCTAAACAAAGAACTTGGATGTCAGCCTATTAAATTCTTCTTACCCATCAGAATTGCAGAGAGTATAGCAAAAAAAATGGAAAAACAGGCTGCAAAGAATGGTGCAAAACCAATAATGACAACGTTCTCTGTTTACAATCTTAAAAGGAACAATAAATTTGATTATAGCAAGGCCGCTAACGAATTGGGATACACTACCAGACCTGTGGAAGAGACTCTTCGCGACGAGGCCAGATGGCTAAAAGAAAACGGTAAAATATAGAGATAATAATGAAATTTCACTACCTTCGCAAAAATCACCACAGGCTATGCAGATGCTTGGTTTTAGTGAAAACCACGAACCTCTGATATGTATTGGTTTGGGTTATCCTGATGAAACTCCTGCCGCAAAACCTCGCGACATGGGCAAAGTCAAATTCATAGATTGATTTTCACAATCCTCCTATAACAAAGGTAGGTCTGATTGCATCCAATCGACCTACCTTTAATTATTTTAGATTTTGTTGTTTTATGAATTCGGCAATGCCTTTTGATGCCCCCATCTGTATGTGGTGAACTTTGCTTTGTGAATTCCAACGAACAGATGCGGGATCTACCAGATAGATAGGAATATCAGGTGGTGCACAACTGGTCAAACCTGCTGCAGGATAGACATTCAGACTGGTACCGACAACCAACATTATATCTGCATTGGAACAGATATCGGCAGCTACTTCTATATTTGGTACAGATTCGCCAAACCATACTATATATGGACGCAGAGGGCTTCCGTCTGGAGCCTCTTCTCCATACTCTACCTCTAAATGGTCTGTATCAAGTTCTATTATCTGCGATTCATCATTTGGATTATCGGAGCTGGTTACTTTCATTAGCTCTCCATGCAGATGCAGCACATTACTGCTTCCTGCACGTTCATGCAGATTATCAACATTCTGGGTTATTATATACACATCATAAAATTCTTCCAGTAATGCCAATAGGGTATGTCCGTGACAAGGCTCTACATTTTGCAATTCCTTTCTGCGGATATTGTAAAATTCAGTCACCATCTCCGGATCTCGTATCCATCCTTCGGGCGTTGCTACATCTTCTACGTTGTATCTGTCCCATAAACCTCCGTTATCTCGGAAGGTGCTGATTCCGCTTTCCGCACTCATTCCGGCGCCTGTCAGAACAACCAATCTCTTCTTTTCCATAGTTATTTTTCTATTTCTCCTTGCCAGCTTATTATACCACCATCCAGTTCTGTTACTGTATAACCACTATTTACCAACTGATCTGCAGCAAGCTTACTGCGACGACCACTACGACAATAAACTGCAACAGGAACTTTTTTATCAAGCTTTTTAATCTGCTCTGCAAAATCAGTTCCATTAACATCAATGTTTACTGCTCCGGGTAAATGTCCTTCATTGAATTCATCCGGTGTACGAACATCTACTATCTGTATCTTATTCGTATTTTGAATAATGGCAGCAAACTTACCGGCATCAACAGAATTGTATCCTATCTTTTGACTACACGAAACCAACATCAATATTGCAGTTATTATGTATATTACTCTTTTCATTTTGCTAAAGTTTAAATATCCCATTAATTAACATCCCGTTCCATCTATTTTACATGCCGAACCTTCTGCATAATCTACTTCCGGTAGTTGTAATTCTTCCATTTCAAACTGTATGCTACCATCTTCCATAAGGAAACAAGGTATGCCTACCGAACCACTTTTCTTTATTTCGTCAAACTCTGAACGGCTGTCGCGCAAACGTAAAAACTCTTTCAGATTCTTTACATGTTCACCTATGTCAATTATCTGAAAACGATTATCTGTTTCAGCCACCTTTTTTATCTGTGCGCAATCCGGACAGGTTTGCATTACATATACCTTTATCATATTATCAAAAAATTATTGTAAATATACTTATCTATTCATATCGTTTATATTTTAGTTTTCATCTATTTGAACTATACCCTTTTCTGCTATCACTCTTTTGGGAATCTTTTTTACCACCTCATTATAACTGTGACATATTAGGGTACGAATAAGTTTATCAGGCAATTCACCATCTAGATTGAGTTGATTCCAATACTTTTTGTTCATGTGCCAAGCCGGAGATATATCCATATATCTGTCACGAAGTTCTAATGCTCTTTCCGGATTACATTTCAACACAAACCACTCTGTTTTTTCCAAATCGACCATCGCAAAAATCTTCCCCTCTATTCTGAAAGCCAATGTTGATTCGTCAAACGGAAAATCTTCTGTGGTTTGTGGCAACGACAAACAGAACTCCCTTACACTCTCTATATTCATCCCTTAAAGTTATTTTTGCAAATATACGTTTAAGTGAGTGAGAAATATGAAGCTTGCTTCAATATTTTTTACAGCGAACGCTAGTATATTATTCAAATATACGTTTAAGTGAGCGAGAAACATGAAGTTTACTTCAATGTTTTTCACAGCGAACGTGAGTATATTATTCAAATATACGTTTAAGTGAGTGAGAAAGTTGAGCAAGCGAATGGGTGAAAATTTATTTTCACACGCAATGAGCGCAGCCAACTTCGCTAAAAGCAAATATGAAGCTTGCTTCAATATTTTTCACAGCGAACGTTAGTATATTACCCGGCTTTCATTATCTTCGCAAAAACAAAAGAACAAGAATTATGAAAAGACGAATTGCAACAATAGTATGCGCAGTGGCTGTTATGTTAATAATATGCCCTGCCCTTTCAGCACAAGATAGTTCTAAAGATTATATAGAGGTAATAGGAAAAGCAGAAAAAAAGGTTAAACCGGATGAAATCAAACTGCATATTGTAATAGACGAAAACGACATTGCAAAAAACAGGACTCTCAATAATCTGGAGAAGAACATAATCAGGTCTTTGGAATCTTTGGGTATAGACGTACAGAAGAATCTCAATGTAGTTGATTTAAGTAGCAATCTGCAGAAAATTCTTTTAAAGAAAGACGATTCCCAAATGAGAAAAGAGTATGATCTGAAGACAACATCGGCAAGCCAGGCTGCACAAGTAATGATAGAATTGGGTAAACTTGGAGTATCCAAAATAACCGTCAGTTCAGTAGATTGTTCAAATATTGAAGAACAGAGAAGAGAGGTTAGCATTATGGCTATAAAAGATGCAAAAGCACGTGCAACAGAACTTACAACAGCAATAGGTCAAGAAATAGGTAAAGCAATTTACATATACGAACAGGACCTTGGATATGCTCGTCCTACAGTTAGATTGATGAAGAATGCTGCTGTAAGAGAAGAATCTGTGGAAGACGCCGCATACGTATCTAATCTGGAATTTGAAGACATTACTGTAGAAGGTCGTGTAATTGTAAGATTTGAATTAAAGTAATGATAATCACATCGGTCATAGACAACGAAAGCAGATGTAATTTGGCAGCAGAACATGGTTTATGCCTGCATATTGCACTGAACAATGGAACTAACATTCTATTCGATACAGGCAAAAGCAAACTCTTTGCCAGCAATGCAGCTATATTGGGTTTAGATATTGCCGATGTAGATATTGCCGTTATCAGCCACGGGCATTACGACCATGGCGGTGGTTTGAAAACGTTTCTGCAACAGAACAGCAAAGCGCCTGTTTATATCCACAGCAAAGCATTTGAACCACATTATTCACTAAAAGATGAGGGACTTAAATACATTGGTTTAGATAGATCACTACAGAGTTCTGAACAGCTGGTCTTCTGCAATGGCAACACAAAGATAAACAGCGAACTGATTCTGTTTTCAAATATCTGTACCGATTATCCCAGACCATCGGGCAACAGACTGCTTTTTGGACCAGATAAAGATAGTTACGACACGTTCCCGGACGAACAGAATCTGCTTATTACAGAGGGTTGCAACACTATTCTGATAGCAGGTTGTGCTCATCAGGGAATATTGAACATTCTAAAGAGTGCCACACTTTTAAAAGGTGTACCCCCTACCCATGTGTTTGCAGGAATGCATCTTATAAAGAGCGGACTCACTCATGAAGATGAACGGAAAGCCGTAGAATCACTGGCAAATAATCTGCTGGAATATAACAGCACCATCTTCTACACCATGCATTGTACCGGTATGGAACAGTACAATATGCTTAAACAAGTAATGAACAACAAGATAAAGTATCTATTTTGCGGTAATAATATAGCCTTATGATAACAAAGACCAACATCTCAAAATTTGAAGCAACTGTGGAATATCTCAAAGAGGTTCCGTACGATATAACCAGACTGGATCTATATACTCCGTCAGAACTATACGAAGGATATGATCCTGACAATGCAGATAGTTTTGCAGACTGCTTTGACACCATTATCTATAACCATTACATCTCTACCGGTAAGTTGGATACCAGTTCTGATGAATCGCTGGCACGTACACTGCATGACCACAGCATACACAATGCGCTTAAGCATTTCTTTACTATCTACAACAAACAGCACTGCATAGGTATTATGGGCGGACACGCTATGCTGAGAACAGATAGCATGTACAGACAGATAGTTCTGCTCAGCAAACGTCTTACTGAGATGGATTTCATTATGCTTAGTGGTGGCGGTCCCGGTGCTATGGAGGCGACACATCTGGGTGCATGGCTGGCCGGATGCGAGGATGCCGAAGTGGATGATGCACTGCAAATACTATCTGTTGCGCCATCGTTTAAAGATAAAGAGTGGCTATCATCGGCCTTTAAAGTGATAAGGAAATATCCGCAGCAGCGATATCTCAGTTTAGGTATTCCTACCTGGCTTTATGGTCATGAACCATCCACTCCGTTTGCAACCCATATAGCCAAATTCTTTGAAAACAGTCTGAGAGAAGACAGCATTCTTACATTGGCTTTTGGCGGAATTATCTACACTCCCGGAAGTGCAGGAACCATGCAGGAGATTTTCCAGGATGCTGTACAGAACCACTACCTCTCTTTTGGTATTTCCAGCCCAATGATCTTTATGGGTAAAGAGGCATGGACAGAACAAATGCCTATCTATCCGCTTTTAAAGGAGTTGCAGAACTGCAATAAATACAAGAATCTGCTGCTTGCCCTGTCTGATGACATCGATGAGATTATTGAAAAGCTTTTAAAGTTCAGAGAGCATATAGATGCTTCTATACATCAATCTACTACCTCTATGTAAAAGCTTACCGGTCTGAAGCCGTCATTGCAGGATAACATTGCTGAATGGGGATTCTTCATCCAGCCGTCATAGAAGTTGCCGCCTCCGTCTGCCAGATCCTGTACAAACGGCAGCATGGTCTGCCAGGCGCTTTCGCACATTCCGTCCGGTTTGACGCAGTTCTCCACTACAAAGGTTTGACCTAACTGCATATCGCAAGCATGTTCTATGGGGTTTTCATACTGCTCCATCAAATCCTTATAGCACGCCATTCTGGCTACTGTTATCTTTATTTTCTTCTGTTCCATATTCCAACTGCAAACTTATAAAAATAAATAATAGAAAACAGAACTTTTGTATTACCTTCGCGGTCAAAATAGAAATAATATGATTATAGATTTCAATACAATGGAATCTACCTTGATTCCTAATTTTAAAGGTGGAGAAAAAGAGTTTGACGTTAAGATGTTCTGGGATGGTACTAACCGTATTATGAAGGGCAGACTTATTCCGGGGGCAAGTATAGGCGAACATACACATGAAGAAAATTGTGAAATACTATTCGTGCTGAAAGGCAATGGTACAATCATTGAAGACGGAGTATCATCTCCTATTTGTGAAGGAGAATGTACATATTGCCCTAAAGGCCACACTCACAGTTTGATAAATACCGGTTCAGAAGACCTCATCTTCTTTGCAGCAGTTCCAAACCAGTAAGAAAAGATGAATTCCGACAAACCATCTCTTTTCCAGCGTCCTTTCTGGGTGGTGGCTTTTGCAATGACTGCAGCCATAGCTTGGGGTTGGGCCTATCCTCTCATAAAGTTCGGTTTCAACGAATTTGAAATAACGCCCCAGATGTCAGGCAGTAAGATGCTGTTTGCCGGAATACGTTTTGCCATATCGGGTTTGATAGTGCTTTCAGTTGCCGGAATAAAACGAATGAATTTCCGTGTATCAAAACCCACAAACTGGCTGTTTATTCTACTGTTTTCGCTGCTTAACACCACCCTGCACTATGCTTTTTTCTACATCGGCCTGTCACACAGCGAAGGTGCAAGAGCATCAATAATAAATTCACTCAGCGTATTTTTAGTTGTTATTCTGGCCTGTATCTTTTTTAAAAGCGATAAGTTTACGCGAAACAAACTTTTAGGTTGCGTAATAGGTATTGGCGGTATTCTGGCACTGAACTTTGGCGACGACAGTAGCAGCAGTTCCTTCTCTATGATGGGCGATGGAATGATTATACTCAACGCCATGTGTTCTGCTTTTGCCAGCCTTATGACACGCGGATTGGGTAAAAGAGTAGATATCTTTGTAGGTACAGGGTATAGTTTGGGAGGCGGTGGATTACTACTTGTAATTTTGGGTTTGCTTTCAGGCGGAACTCTTCCTGTGGTTACAATTAATGGAATATTGATTCTTCTGGCTCTGATTGCCATATCTACTATAGGTTTTACTCTATACAACAAACTGATAAGTTGTAATCCTGTAGGAAAAGTTGCTATTTTCAATTCGCTTATTCCGGTAGTGGGTACCATAACATCGTGCCTATGTTTAAGTGAACCATTCTATGGGAAATATATAGTATCTGCAACTCTTACTACAGCAGGCATTTACATCATCAACAAAGCAAAATAACTGGCATAAAATATCATAGTTTTCAGTTAGTTTATTTATCTTCGCACATCAAGAAACTAACCATTGTTTATATATGAAAAAAGTATTATTGTCAATACTGCTGTTGCTCATTGCTATGCCGGCAGTTGTTAGAGCGAACAAGGCCCAAGTAGATGTAAATGGAACTACTACACAAGTAACATTCTTTACCGATGAAATTGTTCGAGTAGTTAAGTATCCTACAGAAAAAGGTATTCCTACAGCAGAGAGTTGGGTGGTGACGCTAAAACCTGACACTAATCTGAACATCAAGAATCAGGAGAGTTCATCAAAAATCACTCTAAGCAGTTCCAAACTGACAGTTGTTATAGACAAGAAAACCGGTCTGGTACAGTTCCTGAGCAAAGGCAAGAATATGCTTAAGGAGAAGTCTTATGGATTCCAGGAACGTACCGAAGGTCCTGACAAAGGCAGTTACCGTACCACTATTGTCTATACATTGGACAAAGAGGAACCTATATACGGACTGGGTGCTATACAGGATGGTAAGCTGAACCGCAGAAATTCTGAACACAGAATGATGGAACAGAATAACACACAGGACTACCAGTATGTAATTCAGTCTATCAAAGGTTGGGGACTATTCTGGGACAACTATTCACGCGCTGATTTCATTGACAATGCTGAAGGTATGAAATTCTCGGCCGAAGTTGGTGATGCTATTGACTACTACTTTATGTTGGGTGCTACAGGCGATGGAGTAAATGCACAGATGCGTACTCTTAGCGGTGATGTTCCTATGTTCCCATTGTGGACTTTTGGTTATTGGCAGTGCAAAGAGAGATACAAGACACCGGAAGAACTACTGGAAGTGGTACGCTGGCATCGTCAGAATAAAGTTCCATTGGATGGTATAATTCAGGACTGGCAGTACTGGGGCAACAACTACTTGTGGAATGCTATGGACTTTTTGTCAGAAGCATACGTTAATGGTCCACAGATGGTAGAAGAGGTGCATCGTAATAATGCGCACTTAATGATAAGCATCTGGGCAAGTTTTGGTCCACAGACACACGCCTTCTCACAATTGGAAGAAAAAGGTTTGCTATACGATTTCCAGACATGGCCACAAAGCGGTCTTTCTCATATCTGGCCTCCACGAATGGACTATCCAAGTGGAGTACGCGTATATGATGCTCTCAGCCCTGTTGCTCGTGAAATCTATTGGCAGAACCTGAAGACACTTGTAGATTACGATATTGATGCCTGGTGGATGGATTCAACAGATCCGGATTTCTTCAATGCACAAGATAGTCATTACGATCACTCTGCAGGCGATGGTACATGGAGAAGATATCGTAACGTATTCCCATTGGCTTCTGTAAGCGGCATATATAACAATCTGCGTAAAGATTCAGAAGAGAAACGTGTATTCATCATGACACGTTCTGCATTTGCAGGTCAGCAGCGTTATGGTTCCGGTTTATGGAGTGGAGATGTTAATTCATCGTGGGATATGCTTCGTAAGCAATTGCCTCTAACTCTTAACTATACAATGACAGGCTGTCCTAACGTAAACACAGACATAGGTGGTTTCTTCTGCAGTTCATACAACACCCGAGGTGGCGGTTCTGCTCCTCAGAATAAACAGTATCAGGAGCTCTATGTACGCTGGATGCAGTTTGGTCTTTTCTGCCCGGTATTCCGTAGTCATGGCGCAGATGCACCAAGAGAAATCTATCGTTTTGGTAGTAAAGGCGATGCAGCATTCGATGCTATAGAAAAGAGCATCAGATTACGTTATCAGCTACTACCATATATTTATAGTACTGCATGGCAAGTAACTGACAATGACGACAGTTATATGCGCGCACTTGTTTACGATTTTGCTGCAGACAAACGCGTTTGGGATATGACAGATGAATTCATGTTTGGCCGCAGCATCTTAGCCACTCCAATAGTAACAGCCCAATACACTGAAGAACGAGTAGTAAGAGGCGATGCTATGAGCGGATGGAACAGAAACAATCCGGTAGCAGCAGAAAGTACTACCAATATTGATTTTGACCAGCCAATGAGTGCTGTAAAATATCTTCCGAAGGGTGCCGATTGGTACGATTTCTGGACAGAAAAGAGGTACCGTGGCGGACAGGATGTTACTATAGAAACATCATTCGACAAAGGTCCTATGTTTGTACGTGCCGGCAGTATTATTCCACTTGCACCTGTAATGCAATATGCAGAAGAGAGCAAATGGGATAATCTGGATATTATAATCTATCCGGGTGCTAATGCCACTTTCACTCTTTACGAAGACGAAGGCGATAACTACAACTACGAAAAGGGAGCATATAGCACTATTGAATTCAAATGGAATGACAGCAAACAGAAACTAACCATTGGCGCAGTTCAAGGCGAATTCCCGGGTATGCTTAAAAACCGCACTTTCAACGTGCGCATAGTAGGCAAAGATGGCATTAGAACCGTTGAATACAATGGCTCAGAAATAGTATTGTAAGCCATCTACATACAACATTAAAGACCGTTGCAACCACTACTGCAACGGTCTTTTTTTTTTGCAACCCAATTGCAAACATACCTGACGACCTTATATATATTGTAAGATTTTTTGTCTGTTTAACCTTTCCAATCTATTTTTGCACGCAAATTAACAGAATAAAAGAACTTACAGAGAATGAAAAAAATTATAGTTATAGCAGCGGTTCTTTTCTTATGCGGAGCCTGCAAAAACAATACAACAGTACATCAGCATGAACATTCTGAAGCTGTAGAACATCATGACCACAGCGATCATGACCACAGCCACCACAATCATAACCATCAGGAATCAACAGAACACCATCATCATGAACATGAAGGTGAACACCTGGAACATCACGACCATAGCGACCATGAACATGATCATCAGGAAGCTGCAGAGCATCATCATGAACACTCCGAAGCTGGTGGCGACATTATTCTGTCACCGGAAAAGGCAGCCGCAGCCGGTGTAGTAGCCAAAACTGTTCAGCCGGAAGAATTCAGCCAGATAATACAGGTAAGCGGAAGAATAGAGCCTTCACAGAATTCAGAAAAGAGCATCGTTGCAAATGTAGCGGGCATAGTACAGTTCAGCCGTCCGCTTACAGCAGGCACACAAGTATCTGCAGGCACCCCTCTCCTGTCAATATCGGCAGAAAAACTGCAGGATGGAAGCCCGGTGGAACGCGCAAGAATAGCATATCAGGCAGCAACTGAAGAGTACGAACGTGCAAAACGTCTTATTGAAGACCGCATTATTTCAGAAAAGGATTTCAATGCTATTCGCGAAAGATATGAAAACGCATCTCTTACATATCAGGCAGTCTCAAATTCAGGTACTGACAACTGTGCTTCAGTTACATCGCCTTCAACCGGATACATCAAAAACATTCTTGTCAGAGAGGGCGATTATGTTACTGTAGGTCAGACTATTGCAACCATTGCGCAGGATGATGTTCTGTATCTGATTGCCGATATTCCTGAAAGATACTATGGATATATGAACAAGATATCATCTGCAAACTTCAGCACTACATATAGCGATGCAATTTACAGACTGGGAACTATGAACGGTAAAAAAGTATCGTACAGCAGAGCTCTGGAAACTGGTTCAGGATATGCCTCAATGACATTCAGTTTCAGCAATGACGGTTCTGTTGTTCCAGGTTCCTATGCACGCATCTATCTGATTGCAGAACCAAAACCAAATACCATAACAGTTCCTGTGGAAGCACTTATTGAAGAACAGGGTCTGTACTTTGTATTCCTGAAGATGTGTGAAGAGAGTTACACCAAACGACAGGTAAAGACAGGAGCATCAGATGGTTCTGTAATTGAGATTCTGGATGGAGTTCATGCAGGCGACAATGTTGTAGTTCAGGGAGCATATCATGTTAAGCTGGCATCAACAAGCAGTTCACTGCCGGCACATTCACATAGTCACTAATTGGAAGTAAACGTCTATGCTTAACAGGATAATACATTTCTCACTGAGTAACAGACTATTGGTTCTTGTTGCATCAATAGTGCTGATTGTGGCCGGACTCTATACGGCAAAGAATGCAGAAGTAGATGTCTTCCCGGATCTTACTGCACCTACTGTAGTAGTTATGACAGAAGCTCACGGAATGGCAGCAGAAGAGGTGGAACAGCTTGTAACATTTCCTATTGAGACCATGGTAAATGGTGCCACAGGTGTTCGCAGAGTCCGTTCATCATCTACCAACGGTTTTTCTGTAGTATGGGTGGAATTTGACTGGGATACCGATGTCTATCTGGCCAGACAGATTGTAAGCGAAAAGCTCAGCCTGGTCAATGAGCAGCTGCCTGACGGAATTGGCAAACCTACAATGGGTCCACAGACATCAATTCTGGGCGAAGTGATGATTATAGGTCTTACTGCCGATACCACTTCACTGATGGATCTGCGTACTATTGCAGACTGGACTATCCGCCCCAGATTGTTATCCACAGGAGGTGTGGCACAGGTGTCTGTACAGGGCGGCGATATAAAAGAGTACCAGATTCTTATAGATCCTGCACGTATGCGTCATTACAACGTATCACTTGATGAAGTGATGTCTGTAACACGCAATATGAACCAGAATGTTAATGGTGGCGTTATATATGAACACAGCAATGAATATATCGTCCGAGGCATGTTATCCACAACAAGTGCCGCCGATATTGGCAATGCTGTCATTAAATCCACAAATGGCATTCCGGTTACACTTAACGATGTTGCCGACGTTAAGATTGGCTATCAGGAGCCAAAACTTGGTACTGCAGCAGAGAGATGTAAACCGGCAGTGCTTCTGACCATCAGCAAGCAGCCTGAAACCGGTACTATAGAACTGACTCACAACATAGAAGCTGCACTCGCTGATGTAGAGAAGAACCTACCTCATGATGTACATATATCGACAGATATTTTCAGACAGAGCCATTTTATTGACAGTTCAATTGACAATGTAAAATCGGCATTACTGGAAGGTGCCATTTTTGTGGTAATAGTATTGTTCCTGTTCCTGGCAAATGTACGTACCACATTCATATCACTTATCACTCTCCCACTGGCATTGCTGACAGCTATACTTGTTCTTGACCGTTTCGGTCTGAGCATCAACACCATGAGCTTAGGTGGTATGGCTATTGCAATAGGATCTCTGGTAGATGATGCCATAGTTGATGTGGAGAACGTATGGAAACGTCTGCGGGAAAACCGCATGCTGCCGCCGGAACAACAGGCAGGAACAATTGATGTGGTTTTCGAAGCATCCAAAGAGGTGCGTGCACCTATACTTAACTCCACATTGATAATTGTGGTAAGTTTTGTACCTCTATTCTTCCTGAGTGGTCTTGAAGGCAGAATGCTTATACCACTTGGCATAGCATTTATTGTATCACTGTTTGCATCCACTTTTGTAGCTTTGACACTTACCCCAGTACTGTGTAGCTATCTGCTGGGTGGCAACAGACAGGACAGTCTGCCAAAGGAGGCATTTGTTGCAGTATGGCTTAAAAAGTATTATAGCAAAGCGCTTGAATGGGCTCTGGATCATAAAAAGATTGTTTTGGGTGTTACCGTAACGCTCTTTGCAGGTGCTGTTATTGGTTTCTTTACTCTGGGACGCTCATTCCTGCCATCATTCAATGAAGGTTCACTAACTATCAACATAACATCGCTTCCTGGTATATCACTGGAAGAATCGGATAATCTGGGACGCAGAGCAGAAGAGCTGCTTCTCTCTGTACCGGAGATAAATACCGTAGCACGCAAGACAGGACGTGCCGAACTGGATGAACATCTGCGTGGAGTAAACGGCAGCGAAATAGAGGCTCCTTACGAACTTCAGGAGCGAACTCGCAATGAGATGCTCGAAGAGGTACGCCATAAACTGAGCACACTTACAGGTGCAAACATCGAGATTGGTCAGCCTATAAGCCATCGTATAGATGCTATGCTCTCAGGAACCAAAGCCGGCATTGCAATAAAGCTTTTTGGTGACGATCTGAACACTATGTACATGTATGCCAACCGTATTAAGGATGCAATAAGCAGTGTAGAGGGTATTGCCGACCTTAATGTGGAGCAGCAGATAGAACGTCCGCAGCTTAAGATTGTGCCTAAGCGTGATATGCTTGCAAGATATGGCATCAGCATGCCACAGTTTGCCGATTTTGTATCGGTAAATCTGGCAGGAGCAACAGTATCGCAGGTATATGAACAGGGTAAGGTATTCAATCTGGTGGTTCGCGCCCAGGAAGATACCAGAAACTCTATGGACAGAGTCAAGGATCTGATGATTGATACCGGCAATGGCGAACGTATTCCTGTAAGCTATGTGGCAGACATCACATCTGCAATGGGTCCTAACGCCATCAGTCGTGAAAACGTAAAGAGAAAGATTGTAATATCTGCCAACACCCACGGACGAGATTTAAGAGGTGCTGTAAATGAAATAAACAGACGTATTTCAGAAGAGATACATCTGCCGGAAGGTTATTACATTGAATTTGGCGGACAGTTTGAAAGCGAACAGGCAGCCAGCCGTACTCTGATGCTCACATCAATTGTAAGTATCATTGTCATCTTCCTGCTGTTGTATGTTCAGTTCAAGAATGCTGTTCACAGTGGTATTATTCTTATGAATCTGCCTTTTGCACTGATAGGCGGTGTATTTGTGTTGATGTTTACAAGCGGTGAAGTAAGCATACCTGCCATTATCGGTTTTATTTCACTGTTTGGTATTGCAACCAGAAACGGTATGCTGCTTATAAGTCATTACAACGATCTTATGGAAAAGGGTATGGGACTGAAAGAGAGTATTATACATGGATCTTTGGACAGACTGAATCCTATTCTTATGACTGCTCTCACCTCTGCTCTTGCACTTATCCCACTTGCACTGAATGGCGATTTACCGGGTAATGAGATTCAGAGCCCTATGGCAAAGGTTATTCTGGGTGGTCTCCTGACATCTACCCTGCTGAATGGCTTTGTAATACCTATTGTTTACGAACTTATAAACCGTAAGAAAAGATGAAAAAGATACTTCTTCTATTGATATTGGCTGTTCCCTCA
Source organism: Bacteroidaceae bacterium (assembly GCA_045660365.1). GTDB lineage: Bacteria > Bacteroidota > Bacteroidia > Bacteroidales > Bacteroidaceae > Colenecus. The sequence continues at coordinate 29,798 of JAZRDQ010000019.1, read as the reverse complement.
TTTATACAGGCTGAAAATATTGAACAGATACTTCAGATGATTGCCGAAAACAATCTGGAGTTGCAGTCACATAAGCTTGCCACAGAAGCTATCCGTATAGAGAACAAAGCCGAAAACTCTCTTAGCGATCTCTCTGTTACATACAGTTCTTTCTACGAACAGGGGGAAGGAAACGATCATGGAAGCGAATTTGTAGCAACTCAGGGTTTTGATTTTCCTACCCAGTATGCTGCACGTCATAAACAGGCTGAATACAAAAATGCTGCTGCCGATATGCAGTATCAGACTGCCCGCAGAGACATACTGCTTAAAGCCCAGTTGGTCTGTCTGGAGATTATCTATCTTAATAAAGAGAAGGAACTGCTTGACATACGACAGAAGAATGCCAATAAGCTGGAGGAACTTTATAACATACGTCTGGAAGCCGGCGATGCCAATGCTCTGGAGGTGAACAGGGTAAAGATGGAGCGTATGAATGTTCAGACCATGGTGGCTGTAAACAATGCAGCCCACAGAACTGCTATGCAGACACTGCTTACCATGAACGGTAACAAGCCTCTGGAGTTCAGCAGCAATGAATATCCGCAAACAGAAGATATCCCTGATTTCAATACGCTGAAGGATATGGTTATCAATTCAGACCCAAATCTGAAGAGTCTCTCTTATTCATCACTTGCTGCCAGTGAACAGATCAATGTAAATATGCAGAACTGGCTGCCAAAACTTGAACTGGGATTCCGCAGAAATACAGATAACAATAAGGCTATGAATGGCTTTGTGGTAGGTGGTTCTATCCCACTCTTTTCCAACCAGCGTCAGGTAAAGATTTCAAAGGTGGAATCTCTCAATGCACAGCTTATGGAAAAAGATGCCGAACTGCATGTAGAGAACTCACTGATGTCACTCTACAATGAGATGCTTCAGTTAAAGGAGACTATGCAGAGCTACAATGAGGAATTGATGTATAGTTCACTTAATCTGCTGGAAAAGGCTCTTGAAGAAGGCGAAATTTCTATCATTGAATATTTTATAGAGACTGAAAGTATTTACGAAAAGCTGCTTACCCGAATGGAACTGGAAAACCAGTACCAGATGGTTTTAGCAAACATCTGTAAAAACCGCCTCATAGAATAACCCCACTTCCACATAAAAAATACAGCCCAATGCATTCACTGCACTGGGCTGCTATTTTATAGTACGCTACGGATTATTTGAAGCCACGATTACGTAACAAGGCATCAATCTGTGGCTCACGACCACGGAAGTTCTTGTACATAACCATACCATCATCAATACCGCCAGGAGTAAGCACATACTTACGGAACTTGGCTGCAACCTCCTGATTGTAAATATCTCCAGTCTCCTTGAAAGCATCAAATGCATCAGCATCAAGAACTTCTGCCCACATATAGCTATAATAGCCGGCAGTATAACCACCACCCATAGTGTGGCTGAAGTTAGTCATACGGTAACGAGGAAGAATCTGTGAAGGAATACCGCGAGCAGCCAGACCGGCAGCCTCAAAATCCATAACGTTAAGATTTTCAGGAATCTCAGTAAGAACATGCAGATCCATGTCGCTGTATGAAGCAGCAATATACTCTACAGTAGCAAAACCCTGACCATACTGTGCACTCTTCTGAATCTTCTCTACCAGTTCAGCAGGAATAACTTCGCCTGTCTTGTAGTGCTTAGCATAGACAGCAAGCACCTCTGGTTCAAATGCCCAGTGTTCATTAACCTGTGAAGGAAGTTCCACAAAGTCGCGTTCCACACCACCTGCACCATTGTAACGAACATCACGCATAAAGCTGTGAAGCGCATGACCAAATTCGTGGAACAGAGTCTCTACATTGTCTATACTCTGAAGAGCTGGACCGTCACCTGTTGGAGCAGTCATATTGGTGCTGTTCACAACGATTGGAATAATACGTTCATCGCCTTCGTAGCTCTGACTACGGAACGATGTACACCATGCACCGGCACGTTTGCTCTCACGTGGATAGTTATCGCTATAGAAGATAGCCAGAACTGTACCATCCTTGTCAATTACTTCGTATGCCTTTGCAGTTGGTTCGTAAGCAGGAACATCTGCTGTAATTTCACGGAAAGTCACGCCATAAAGTTTTGTAGCTACATGGAAAACACCCTTCATAACGTTGTTGATCTCCATATATTCACGAATCTCCTGTTCATCAACAGAATATTTAGCTCTCTTGGCCTTGTCCAGATAGTACATGTAGTCCCAACCTGCAGGTTCAAAGTTCTTACCCTCCTTGCGAATCTCAGCACGAATATCATCAAGTTCCTCTTTTGCCTTAGCAACAGCAGGTTCCCAAACCTGATCCAACAGATTAAATACAGCTTCAGGAGTCTTTGCCATACGGTCTTCAAGAACCATCTCTGCATAGTTGTTGTAACCCATCAGCTTAGCCTTCTCCAAACGAAGAGTTACAAGCTGAAGACACACCTCTTTGCTGTCGTATTCATTACCTGTGTTACCGCGGTTGTAATATGCATCATAAACCTTTTTACGCAAATCACGGTTTTCACAATACTGCAGTACCGGATTACAGCTTGGACGCTGCATATTGAACATCCATTTACCAGGCTGACCATTATCTGCAGCCATCTTTGCTGCTGCATCAATATTCTCCTGTGGCAATCCCTTCAGTTCCTCCAGACTGTTTGCTACAACAAATGTGTTGTTTGTTTCGTGCAAAAGATTCTGTGAGAAGGTAAGTTCAAGCATAGAAAGTTGCTGATTCAGTTCACGCAACTTAGCCTTCTGTTCATCATTCAGTTCTGCACCACTATTCACAAAACGCTTGTAGATATTCTCCAGAACTGTCTTCTCTTCAGGTGTCAGTTTTATGTTATCTCTGTTGTCATACACCTTCTTGACACGTGCAAACAGTTTTTCGTTAAGGTTGATATCATCGCTGTGTGCCGACATCAATGGTGACAGTTCCTTTTCCAGTGCTCTGCTCTCTTCAGTAGAATTACTGCTGGTCAACGGACTGAAAGTACCACGAACCTTTCTCAACAGTTTACCACTCTGATCCATTGCCACAATAGTATTCTGGAAAGTTGGTTCATCAGGATTGTTTATGATAGCCTCTATTTCGGCTTTCTGTTCTTCCATTCCCAACAAAATACCTTCACGGTAGTTGTCAATAGTAATCTCTTCAAACGGAGCAATGCCATAAGGCGTTGTAAATTCGTTTAGCAGTGGATTGTCAGACTGCTTCTGACCACAACCACAAGCTGCAATTGTCATAAATCCAATTAAAAATTTGTTTGTCAGTCTCATATTAATATTTGTTAGTTATTTGTCTGTTTTTTACGTGGATAGCCCACCAGAATCGATATCACCACCATCAATCCTATCAACATAGGATAATAGAGATACGGAATTATCTGCACCGGGCTGATTGATGCCAGTCCAGTAGCCATTAGCAGTTGAGCACCATACGGCAAAATTCCCTGAATAAAGCACGATGTTGTATCCATTATGGATGCCGATATACGTGGCATCACACCATATTTTGTTGACAGATCCTTTGCTATAAAACCGGTAGTTAGGATAGCGATAGTATTATTGGCTGTACATACGTTTGTCAATGCAATAAGCTTCATAATAGCAAACTCAGCTCCACGTGCACTGGTGATTCGCTTACTGATTCTGCTTATCAGATAATCAAAGCCACCAGCACTCCTTATAATTGTCATCAAACCTGCTGCAGCCATAGTTATAATGTTCAGTTCATGCATCGATTTCAATCCATCCCCTATTGAACTGAATACTGTAGCTACTGTTAAAGTACCACATATTAAACCTATCACATCAGTTATCAGGATACCAATCAACAGCACATAAAGCACATTAACGCCACACATAGCAAGCACCAGAACTATAATATACGGCAGAATCTTTATCCAGTCAATATTCTCTACAGGAGCAATTGCACCCATACTCTGATTTCCAAATATGTAGATGAGCAGTGTAACTATTGCAGCCGGTAACACAAGCATAAAGTTTGCCTTGAACTTTTCGTTCATCTTACAACCCTGTGTCTGTGTAGCCGCTATAGTTGTATCTGATATAAACGACAGGTTATCGCCAAAGAAAGCACCACCCACAACTATAGCCATCAGCCATGCCATAGATACGGACATCTGATCTGCCAGACCTGTTACCACCGGAGCAAGAGCTGCAATCGTTCCTACCGATGTTCCTATGGACAGACTGATAAAACAGGCAGCAATAAATATACCGCCAGGTATAAAGTCCATCGGAAGATACTTCAGTGTTAAAGCCACAGTAGCATCAATGGCCCCCATATTTCTGGCAGATGTAGCAAAAGCACCCGCCAGACAGAAGATACACAACATATATAGCACACCATTGCCTACCAAACCACGTGAAAGAAGTTGTACACGTTTAGCCCATGACATATCCTTCAGCAGGAACATTCCATAGACAATAGCAACCATAAAAGGTAATTCTATGGAGACGCTGTAAAAATCTGTCGATACTAACGATATCAACAGAAACATTCCAAGCAAAACCAGAATTGGCGAAAGCGCCAACAAACCTCTCTTATCTGTTTTCATTATATAAAACATTAATATTCTGCGAAGTTAATAAAATAAACTATCCCTTTCATTATGGTATGCCAATAAAACTGTAATTTTGGATTCCAGATATTTAATATTACAATTATGAAAGTCAGAAAAATAATACTTACAACCATCCTGCTGGCCATCTTTGGTACAGCCTTTGCTACCGATTTCAATACCAGTTTCCACAACTCCACCCTGAGAATAGACTACACCTTTACAGGCAATGCATCTGTTCAGATGATATCAGTTAAAGAACTAAAAAAACTTCCAGAGTGGCATGGTCGCAGAACCAATATGCAAAGCGTGCCATTGGATGGAAACGGCATACTTACGCTCTATGATGCCGCCACCGGCACTATTCTATACAAGAGCAGTTTCTCATCCTTGTTCCAGGAGTGGTTATCCACACCGGAAGCTACAGAGATCAACAAAAGCTTTGAATTCACAATTCTGGTTCCACAGCCACAAAAAGAGGCAATTGCAGAAATAGTTCTGTACAACAATAAAGCTGAAGCAACAGCAACACTAAGACACAACATCAATCCAACTGATGTGTTAATCAGAGATCTCTCTGGCCAGCAGCCACAGCCTCACAAATATATCCATAAAGGCGGAAACCCTGCAGAATGTATTGATGTAGCTATTGTTGCAGAAGGTTATACAAAAAAGGAGATGAAACTCTTTTTAAAAGATGCTGAAACAGCTGCTCAGGAAATACTTAACTATACACCTTTTAATAAGTATGCAGACAGATTCAACTTTGTAGCAGTTATGTCTCCGTCAGATGATTCCGATGTAAGTACGCCTCAGGACAACAGCTGGAAACAGACTGCCATCAATTCAAACTTCATGACCTTCTATTCTCCACGCTACCTGACCACAAACAGCATTCACACACTGCATGACAAGCTGGCAAACATACCATACGAACATATCATTGTACTTGCAAATACAGACACCTACGGCGGTGGTGGTATATACAATTCACTTACACTTACCACAGCACATCACAGCAGCTTTAAGCCGGTTGTAGTACATGAGTTTGGTCACTCCTTTGGCGGTCTGGCAGACGAATATTTCTATGAACAGGGCGATGTTCTGGATGGTACCTACTCCCTGCAACATGAACCATGGGAACCTAATATAACAACATTGGTAGATTTCGGTTCCAAGTGGGAAGATATGATGCCGGTCGGTGTAGAGCGTCCTTCAGAGCCCACAGATGAACGCAAAGCCAGCTACACAGTAGGATTATATGAAGGTGGCGGATATCAGACCAAAGGGATATACAGACCGGCTGTAGTTTGCCGCATGCGTGACAACGCTTCAGAACGTTTCTGCCCTGTCTGCGAACGTTCGCTGGAAGAGGTTATACTTCATCAGACAGAAGAGCGAAACCCATAAAAAAGATTACGGCGGATAACCATTGTTGTCCGCCGTAAATATTACATTCAGGTAAAACCATCAATTTTGTTTTGCAACAATTATAAATCCGCCATCAGTAAGCATAGAGATTTTCAGTTCACCGTTTTTCTTAATCTTCAATTCAGATTTCATTGGTTCTCTGCTCTTCTTATCATCTGAGTAGAGTTCCACTACATCGCCTTTTTGCAACATTGGAATATTCAATGTCAATTCTATAGGCTCTTTTTCAGCATTGATACCTGCTATATACCACTTATCGCCGGAACGACGCGCTAGTACCACATACTTACCCGGATAACCTGCTATGTACTGAGTTTCATCCCAAGTGGTAGGTACCTTACGCATAAAGTCCAAACTTACTTGTGGAGCTCCATTTTCTTCCACCGGATTTAGATTCTCAGGGGCGAGAGCAAAATTCTGAATAGGATTCTGGAACAATACAGCTGTAGCCAGTTCTGCACAATCGGTAGTCTTTCTTATGGTACCGCTTGTATTTCCTTTTGACAGACGTCTGTTCAGGAATGTTCCGCCAAACTCCATACTTCCCACAGTGTTGCGGATAAACGGATGCAGAGTAGCGTTAAAAGCAGCCATATCGCATGCACGTTGGCCAAATACCATATTTTCCGACGCCAAAACGGCTTCACTACCCACATAGTTTGGATACATACGTTCCCAACCGCGAGGCAATGTACATCCGTGGAAAATAACCATCAGACCATTATCATCGGCATCACTTAAAATAGCTTCATAGTGCGCCATTGTTACCTGCTTATCGCCACCAAAGAAATCTACCTTAATACCTTTTACACCTATCTCGTTCATCCAGCGCATATACTCTTTGCGCTTTATAGGATTACTCATTATGTTGATAGGACCTTGCTCAATATCGTTCCAGTTACCACTTGAACTATACCATAAGAATATCTCCACATTCTTTGAACGAGCATACTTAACCAACTCTTCAATCCCCTCTTTGCCTATTTTTGTATCCCACCAGTTATCTACCAAAGTGTACTGGAATCCCATTTCGGAAGCCAAATCCACATATTTCTTCTGATCTTCCAGATTGATACTGTTATCCTGCCATACTATCCAGCTCCAGGTACCCTTACCAAATTTATAGTCATGTTTTGTTTCATACAGTGGTTCAACATTATCCCACGGAGCTGTTGTCTCTACAATAGGTTCCAATGTAGCACCTACTGTAATTGTTCTCCATGGAGTAGCGCCCGGAAGAGAAACTGCCGGTTCTACAGTACCATTACCATTATTTTCTTCCATCATAGGATATTCTATAGTGTAAAGACCATTGTCCTTCATATCACTTAGACGTGAACCACAATAGTTACTGCTTACACCTGTTTCACTTACCAAAACCCAACCATCGTCACCTATTCTGAACAATCCCGGGAATGTATAGCCGTGACCATATTGAGATCTGTTTGTCATAGGAGCATCTGCTCTATACTCCTCTTCATAGCTTGGTTTAGTGCGTTTCCAACCTATCATAGCATGACTTTGAGGGGTAAGGAAAGTAGTTGTATATGATGGAAAATCAAAACCTGTACTTTCAGATAACACTCTTACGCTACCGGTTTCACCCGACTTTGGTAACTCATAACGAAAAGCCACATTATTATTGCTAATTCTGAATACAATACTGAAAGGTGTGTTTTTTGAATTCTTCAAATCCACTCTCTGTTCGTTTGCAACATAATCAACTTTTGAAACCTTACTTCTGTTAAGCGAATAAGAGTCTTTAACTGTATTTGTTTTGCAACCTTCATACACCAACCCTTTAGTAAAATCTCCTGTATTAGTCACCAAACCTAACGGCGATTCGTCCAACATTATTTTACTATCATAACTAACAGAGTAACAAGCAATTCCTCCATTCAACTTAAAATTTACTATAGTCCTATTATCAGGACTTTTAAACGTAAGTTCCTGAGCAGATACAGCCATTACTATCAGCAATGTCAATAAAAACAGAAAAGATTTTTTCATAAAATAGTTAGTATTTTGTTCAACAATAATTGAGTCCTGTAAAAGTAGTAACAAATAAAGAGAATACAAAAAAAAGTCTGCCACCTATTTTATGGCAGACCTTTAGATACTCTATTCTATCTTGAATTATTCTGCACTTGTTGCAAGTGGTGAAGCCTGTGTATAAGTACGTGTTGCAAGCTCTTTATCCAACTGATACATGCCGTACTTATCACCCTCAACAGATTCTGCAGCAAATATCATATCGCGTGCATTCTCCTCTTCTTCTATCTGTTCGTCAATAAACCACACCAACATATTTGATGATGCAAAATCTCTATCCTCTGCGGCAATAGCGGCCAAATTATTGATAAGACTTGTAACTACCTTTTCGTGTTTTAATGTTTCCTGGAACATCTCTAAAACAGAATTCCATGCAACCGGTACCTCCTTGATAGGTTTTAGTTCCACTTTTGCATCTCTTGAATTCAGATAGTTCATAAAGATTCTTGCATGATCCTGCTCTTCCTGCCACTGCACAAAAAACCAGTTAGCTACGCCCTTATAACCTTTTGATTCTGCATCCATAGACATGGACAAATATAAGTACGCCGACCACAACTCTGCATTTATCTGCTCGTTAATAGCATTTTTTAATTTTTCACTTAACATAATTTCAACTTTTTGGTTTATTAAACATTTTCAAACCTTCTCTCATTACTTGTAGATGCAAAGATAATAATCATAGGATAATATACAAATCGTATAATATTTTCATTCTTGAAAAAATATGTATCTTTACGGCAAAATAAAATAAAGAGATGCTACATTTTGATACAGATTATATGGCAGGCGCACATCCTGAAGTGCTGCAGCGCCTTGTTGACACGAACCATCTGCAAACAGTTGGCTATGGTGGCGACGAATTTACCAAACATGCTGCAGAACTTATTAAAGCTGCGTGTGGCAAACCAGATGCAAGAGTCTATTTCCTGACAGGTGGAACTCAAACCAATGCCACTGTTATTGACGGGTTATTATCAAGACATCAGGGTGTATTGGCTGCAGAAAGCGCACACATCAATGTTCACGAAGCAGGAGCTATTGAGGCATCAGGTCATAAAATACTCACCCTGCCCCAACATGAAGGTAAGGTATGGGCAAGCGAATTAAAAGAATACATAGAGAATTTCTATAGTGACGATACTTATGAACACATGGTTGCACCGGGAATGCTCTATATCTCATATCCCACAGAGTATGGTACAATATACAGCCTTGATGAACTTAAAGAAATAAGTAATATTTGCCATAAAGCAGAGATACCACTGTATATAGACGGAGCAAGACTGGCATATGGACTTGCAGCAGAAAACAACGATGTAACCTTAAAAGATATAGCAAATCTGTGTGATGTATTTTACATAGGAGGCACCAAGGTTGGTGCACTCTTTGGCGAAGCTGTTGTAATTACCAACCCTACCCTTTTACACCACTTTTTCCCACTGATCAAACAACATGGGGCACTTCTTGCCAAAGGAAGACTATTAGGAGTGCAATTTGAGGCGCTTTTTGAGAATAATTTATACGAAGAGATAGGTTTACAAACAGTAGAGAAGGCTATTCGCATTAGAAACCTATTCAGTTCTAAAGGATACAAAATTGTAGTAGATTCACCTACAAATCAGCAATTTATATATCTCCCCAATGACATAATGGACAAGTTGGCAAAAGAAGTCAGCTTTGAACTATGGGGTCCACGCGGAAAAGAGTACACTACAGTACGTTTTGTCACCGGATGGGCAACAAAAGCGAGCGATATTGACCTGCTTGAATCTATTTTGAACAGTTTGTAAATGCTCAACAGATAAACAGATAACTAAACTACTAAATCAATTATATATATGAGAAAACTATTCATTCTATTGGCATTACTTATGCCGTTCACTGCCACAATGACCAGTTCATTGTCAGCACAGACAGTAACAGTAAAAAACCCATGGATGTGGATTGATGCTCCTGATCCGGACATCATCCGCGTAGATGACTACTACTATCTGGTAACTACAACAATGCACGTATTCCCGGGCGCACCAATCATGCGCAGTAAAGACCTTGTAAACTGGGAAACTGTCAGCTATCTGTTCGATGAGATTCATGACACCCCACGCTATGACCTTGAAGACGGAACCGTGTATGGACGTGGACAGTGGGCAACTACTATACGTTACAACAATGGTACCTTCTGGGCACTATTTGTAGCTAATGACGAACCACACAAATCCATGGTTTTCAAGACAGACGATCCTGCCAAAGGCTGGACTCTGCATGGCCGCCTTCCTGCATATCATGATGCTTCACTCTTCTTTGACGATGATGGCCGTGTATATGTATTCTGGGGAAGCGGCGATATTCAGTTGGTAGAACTCGAACCTGATCTCAGTGCAGAAAAAGCCGGTGGCGTAAGAAAAAAGCTTGAACTTAAAGGACGTCCAAGCGGACTTCATGAAGGTAGCCGCGTTATTAAACATGACGGCATGTACTATCTGCTTTGCGTAAGCTGGCCAAACACAGGCCGTCAGCAGATTGCTTACCGCAGTAGCAACATTGAAGGTCCATACGATTCAAAAGTTATCCTTAAGAGCGAATTTGGTGGTTTCGGCTATGTAGGACAGGGTACTATTGTAGATGGCAAACATGGTGAATGGTATGGAGTAATCTTCCAGGATCGCAATGGTATAGGCCGTATCCTGACACTCGAACCATGTAACTGGATAGATGGCTGGCCAATACTTGGCGATGCTAACGGCAAAGTTCCGGAAGAGGTTGTTCTCGATGAAATTCCAGGTTCAGAAATGGCTCCTGACGGCATGCGTCTCTATTCAGGCGTTAGCGTAAGCAAGGATTTCCAGTGGAACCACAACCCTATTAAAGAGGATATTGTACGTACAGACAAACTGCTGACACTCACCACAAGCAAGCTTGCCAACACCATTTACGACGCACGTAACACCCTTACATGGCGCACATGGGGTCCTACCTGTTCTGATTACATCTGCATTGATGCCTCCAAGATGAAGGATGGCGACTGCACCGGTCTAGCTGCATTCAATGGCGATTCAGGCGTGCTTACTGTTAAGCGCGAAGGTAACAAGTGGAATCTGATATTTACTGAAGAGAATGTATCCTTGGGTAACAACAAGAAGGACATTACAGACGTAAAACAGAAGGTGGTGGAAACAGTAGCATTGTCAAAGAGCAAAGCAAAGCATATCTACCTCCGTTTTGATGGTGATTTCAATCCTGGTCGCGATATTGCCAATTTCTTCTATAGCTTTGATGGAGAGAACTGGACTCAGATTGGAGGCGATTACAAGATGATATTTGACTATCGTCGTCTCTTTATGGGCACCCGATATGCTGCATTCTACTACTCTACCAAGGAGACTGGTGGAATAGTAAACATAAACTACAATTATTAAAAAAAAAGGGACTTTGATGTGACCCCCAAAAGTTTTTTGTCTAACTTTTGGGGGTCATGTCACTTTCGGAAGTCCCTTTTTTTATGATGTCCTACAATATATTACAAGTTTACAACCCCCAGTGATGCAGGGTGTAGGTTGATTCCAGGCGGGCTTCTGTGTCGTTGTCCATTTCGGAAAAGAGATCTATTCCGGAGAGACTTTCCAGTTCATCCACACTCATGGCGCATCTCTGCATATTTTCGTTTTCAGGTCTGTTATACATTACGAATGCTATGCTCTGATTACCGGCCAGAACGGCTTTGAAAAAGGCATCGGGTACCACTACATTGTTACCTATGGTACCATATTCGTTATTCATAATTAACGGGCCCGTTACCACCTGGACACTTCCAAACCTGTTTGCCCAACCACGAACTTTCTCTTCAAGAGTTTCCCATTGTCCGGCATTGAGTGACTGGTTCTGAGGACAGCAGTTGGTAAAGTAGAAGGTCTCCTGCATAGCCTCTTCACTCCACTTGAAATCGGCAGCAGGTGCCATATGACCACGTGACCATCCGGAGTTTCTGTAGTCATCGTCATCAGCCTGTTCTATGTCCACAGTTCTGTCTCTTTTAAAGTTTTTACCTGTTCTGGTCGATTCTCCGCTGGTTTCCCGGGCAGTCAGTTCATATTTTACCCATAGCGGAAGTTTCCACTCTGTATTGTACATTACGTAATAGCCGCTGTATTTGATAATATGCAGACTGGGATTATCCGGTACAAGGTCATCATCATATATGGTGTAATCCACTTCCGGACCTGTGTATCTGTAGGTTGTACGTACATAATTTACAATGACACACAATGCTATAACAGCCAGCCAGACCAGCTTACGTTTTGTTCTCTTTTTTATCATACAGTATTTGGTTATACGAACTTTCCGTTGCTATTTTACAGCCACTGGATTTTGCTGAAATCACGTGGTTTTATTTCCGGAGTCTCTGCCGGATAGCCCAATGCTATTACCAGTTGCAGCTTGTAACCTGCAGAAAAGTTCAGCTCTTCTAGGTTAGATTTCAGTTCAGGAATAGTATTATAATAATTTGCTGTACTGCCCATTATCAATGTTCCTAATCCTTTTGCCCAGGCCGCATAGGTTATGGTAGCTGCCAGTATTCCGCAGTCTTTTTCCGAGTATGGAGATTCGGTATCGTTAGCTATAAAGATATAGACTGGTGCGTTAGGGAAAGCATGGCTGATAGCCGGTTCTTCAGCACGTTCAGGCATGACATTCTTGAAGATATTTCGCGCATTTTCTATGGTTTCCGCATTGGTCAGCACACGTATCTCCCACCCTTGTGCATTAAGTGCATTCGGACTGTAAACACCACATTTCAGAATCTCCTCTATATCGGCCCTGCAAGGCATCTGTTCTGTGTAATGACGCACTGAGCGTCTCTCCATCATTTTCTCTATCATAATTGTAACGTATTTGGTTCTAAAGATACAACAAAATCAATTTTAACCAAAAAGAAAGATTATCTTTACAGCCTAAACTGACAATTATATGAATGATGTATGGATAAGCGCCATTGGATTATGTGGTGCGTCACTTATAGGATCAATTATAGGTCTCTTCTTTAAAGATCTGTCACATAAGGCTCACGATACCATTATGGGATATTGTGCCGGTATTATGCTTGCAGCATCAGTAGTGGGTCTGATACTGCCGGCTGTAGATGGAGCTGGCACTCAGGGATGGTGGATGGTTGCTATCGGTGTGGTGGCAGGTGCTCTGTTCCTGAATGTTCTGGATGCCATCACTCCGCACCTGCATGCCATTACGGGACTGGAACCTGAAGCCCACGCCAACAATGCCAACCTTAACAAGGTTTTGCTGTTTGTTCTGGCTATTGCTCTTCATAAACTGCCGGAAGGTATTGCTGCCGGAGTGGGTTTTAATGAACCGGACAGCAGTGGCGCATGGTCTGTAACCCTGGGTATTGCCCTGCAGAACGTTCCTGAAGGAATGGTTATTATTTCTCCGCTTATTCTGGCAGGAGTAAGCCGTATGCGCACTCTGATTATATCTTTGGTGATTGGTATGCTGGAGATTATAGGTGTATGGATTGGTTATGGTATGGGTGCAATTTCTGCAGTTATGTTGCCTATTATGCTGGCATTTGCCGGCGGAGCTATGCTATATGTGGTAAGCGATGAGATGATTCCTGAAACTCATGCCCATGGTTACCAAAAGATAGCTACTTACGCTCTGCTTTTTGGCTTTATGACTCTGGTCTTTATACAGTATTTCTTTGAATAACTCCTGATTAGCGAAAATCTGTCAGACAAATATACTTGCGCTCGCGGTGAAAAATAATCAAGTAAACTTGATATTTCTCGCTCGCTTATTCGTATATTTGCACTAAGAAATAAAGGACGGGGCATTAGCTCATCTGGCTAGAGCGTTTGACTGGCAGTCAAAAGGTGACGAGTTCGATTCTCGTATGCTCCACCATCACAGAACAGGATTATCCCTTAAAACGTTTTACCACAACACTTTATCAAGCAGTGAAACCAATCAAAGAGAAGATAATAATGGGTATAGACCCTGGCACAAATGTTATGGGCTATGGTATTATTAAGGTGGTTGGTAACAGAGCTGAAATGGTTGCTATGGGTGTTATTGACCTGCGTAAGGAGGGCGATATGTATCTGCGTTTAGGAAAAATTTTCCAGCGGGTTACCGGTATCATCAACTCCTACCTTCCTGATGAGGTTGCAATAGAATCACCTTTCTTTGGAAAAAACGTGCAGTCTATGCTTAAGTTAGGACGTGCCCAGGGTGTAGCTATGGCTGCAGCTATTAACCGCAGTATTCCCATTACTGAATATGCACCGCTAAAAATCAAGATGTCCATTACCGGCAATGGTTCTTCAAGCAAGGAACAGGTTGCTTTTATGCTTCAGAATTTGCTTAATATCAATAAAGAGGAGATGCCTAAGTTTCTGGACGCTACCGATGCATTGGGTGCTGCCTATTGCCATTTCCTGCAGATAACAAATCCTACTTCGGAACGTAACAATCCGACAATCAAAAAAAAAACCACCAAATCGGCCTCAAAAAGCTGGGAAGCCTTTGTCAACAACAACCCCGACAGAGTAACTAAATAAAAATTGGCTACAATTTGTGAAAATTACTTTGCTTATTGTACACCTTATAAGGTTAAAAGTAGTACCTTTGCATACCTAATTAACAAGTTCTACAAACAACAGATTTACTATATGGATTTAAGCAATTATTTCCTTGTTTTCTCTGGCACAAATACAATGTATTTGGCTAAAGAGATTTGCGAATGTCTCAATTGTCCACTCGGACAGATGAATATCACTCATTTTGCAGATGGCGAATTTGCGGTATCATACGAGGAATCAATCCGTGGAGCAGATGTATTTTTGGTACAATCTACATACCCATCATCAGACAACCTGATGGAATTGCTTCTAATGATTGATGCAGCAAAACGTGCTTCAGCAAAAAGTATAAATGCTGTTATCCCTTATTTTGGTTGGGCCAGACAAGATCGCAAGGATAAGCCACGTGTATCTATAGGTGCTAAACTTGTAGCAGATATGCTAAGCACAGCAGGAATAGACAGACTTATCACCATGGATTTACATGCAGATCAGATTCAGGGTTTCTTCAACGTACCGGTAGATCATCTGTATGCATCAATGGAGTTTGTTCCATATATTGAGAGTTTAAAACTTGATGAACTTGTAATTGCAGCACCAGATGTAGGTGGAAGTAAACGTGCCAGTGCATACGCAAAATATCTGAACGTACCATTGGTACTTTGTCAGAAGACACGCACACGTGCAAATGTTGTAGATGATATTAAGATTATTGGTGACGTTGCAGGTAAGAATGTGATAGTGATTGATGACATTGTAGATACTGCAGGTACTATCTGCAAGGCTGCCGATGTTATGAAGGAAGCTGGTGCAAGTTCAGTACGTGCCATTGCTTCACACTGTGTTATGAGTGGCGAAGCTCCTGTACGTGTAGATAATTCTCAGCTGGAAGAGATTGTATTCACAAACAGCATACCTTACAAGAACCCAATACCTTGCAAGAAGTTGAAACAGATTTCTGTAGCTAAGATGTTTGCTGAAACAATTCATCGTGTAATCACCAATGAATCAATTAGTTCACAGTATGTAATTAAATAAACACCTAATATGAAAAAGTTATTTTTACTATCGTTGATAGCTTTACTATTTACTGCATGCAGCGGCAACAGCTACAAAGTAAATGGTAAGATATATGGAATTGCAGATGACGCAACCATCACTCTGTTCCACATTGTAGATGGCGAACTTGCCATTATGGATTCAACCAAAGTATCGGGCGAATCTTTCTCATTCAGCGGAAAGACAGATACATGCGAAATAGCAATGCTCTCTTTTTCAGTTGATGGTTTACAGTCAAATTCAAGCACCTTCTTCCTGGAGCCTGGTAACATTAAGATTGAATATGCCAATGGCATGCAGCACGTAAGCGGAACACATGTAAATGACCAGTTCCAGATTTTCTATGAAAAGAGTACTGAAATGAATGATCGCGCTAGTGCCATTGAGATGGAGATACAACGCGCTCAGACAGAAGAAGAACAGGAAGCAGCATTTGAAAAACTGACTGATCTGCAGGAAGAATTCACAGACCTGGTTAAATCTAGCATTCTTAACAACGCAGACAACTCATTTGGATATCAGCAGCTGATGGAATCATACGATATGTTTGAACCGGAAGATTTGCTGGAGATTGTTGTAAAGATGGAGCCTGTTTATGGTACAGATGAAATTTTTGCATCATTCGCTGAATATGTAAAAGGTCAGGTTAATCTATCAGTAGGTAACAAGTACATTGATTTTGAAGCTGAAATTCTTTCAAATGATGGCAAGAGAGTTAAACTGTCAGATTATGTAGCAAAGAACGAATTGGTACTTCTTGATTTCTGGGCAAGCTGGTGTGGTCCATGCCGCAGAGAGATTCCAACTCTTAAAGAGGATTACGCAAAATGGCATTCAAAAGGCTTTGAGATAGTAAGCGTATCTGTTGATGAAGACAGAGATGCATGGAAAGAGGCTATTGCAGAAGAGCAGATGGCATGGATTCAGCTAATAGACGATGCTTCTGAAACATCACCTGCTACTCTGTACGGCATTACAACTATCCCAACTACATACCTTATTAACAAGGAAGGTGTAATTCTGGAAAAGAATCTTCGTGGTTCAGCAGTAGAAGAGGCATTACAGAAATATCTGAAATAAGCTAACAATATTTCTTACATTACAAACGGAGCAAGCGCATCAATGCCTGCTCCGTTTTTTTATACCATCCATCATTATATAAAGCCACAAAAAGAAGTCCCACCAGGGTTTGTACCACCCCGATGGGACTTGAACATATTATCTATAACCTGATAAGATTAATAGAACCACTTAACGTAGCAGAAATCCTGTCTGTGAGGCAGTTCTGCATTCTTTGGATACATTCTGTAACAAACTTTGAACTGACCTGCTTCATCGTTTTTGGTAGTACATTCAAATGTATAAAGATTACCTTCACGCTTTACCAAATTCAGTGGTTCTACGTTTACAATCTTCTCCTTACCATCAATATTTGCAACAGTAATCATTTCTATACCAACTGCATCTTCCAGTCCCTTTTCGTCAACCACATATCTTACCTTATATGGCTTACCGCTTTCAAACTGACCCTGCTGGATGCATTCGCTCTTCTCAGAAGAAACTATCTCAATAGAATCCCAACGCTCAGCTACAATCTCTTTCCACAATGCAATCTCCTTTGCTTTTGCAAAGTTATTCTGCATAAGATCCTTTGCACGATTTGCCATCTTGCAATAGAACTTATCATAATAATCGTCAAGTTGACGTTTCATTGTATAGTGAGGAGCTATCTGAGCCATTGAATTCTTCATAACCTTAACCCACTCTTCTGAGAAGTCTTCTGCATTCTTCTTGTAATACAATGGAACTATCTCATTTTCAAGCAAGCTGTAGATAGTTGCTGCATCCAGCTGATCCTGATAAGCCTGATTCTGATATGTACGCTTTTCAGTCAATGCCCAACCGGCACCCTTACGATAACCTTCATACCACCAACCATCAAGAACAGAGAAGTTTACAACACCATTCATCAAAGCCTTTTCACCAGATGTACCAGATGCTTCAAGTGGACGTGTAGGAGTATTCAACCAGATATCCACACCAGAAACAAGGCGACGTGCCAGACGCATATCGTAGTTCTCCAGGAAGATAATCTTACCCAAGAATTCAGGTCTGCGTGAAATATCGATAATCTTCTTGATCAATCCCTGACCTGCACCATCGTGTGGGTGAGCCTTACCTGTAAACAGGAACTGAACAGGATAATCAGGGTTATTTACAATCTTAGCCAGACGGTCCAGATCAGTAAACAACAGATGTGCACGCTTGTATGTAGCAAAACGACGACCGAAACCAATAATCAGAGCATTTGGATTGATCTTCTGCATCAATGATACAATTCTTGAAGGATCGCCCTGGTTCTTCAGCCATGTTTCACGGAAAGAGTTACGGATATATTCTACCAACTTCTCTTTCAGCTGCTTATGAGTATCCCAAACCACCTTATCAGGAACATTGTATATTGCTTCCCAGATATTCTGGTTTGACTGGTCATTCATAAAGTTCTTGTCAAAATACTTGTCATAAAGAGAAGTCCATTCTGATGCAGCCCATGTTGGCATGTGAACACCATTAGTTACATAACCTACATGACTTTCCTGTGGGAAATAGCCCTTCCAGATACCAGAGAACATATCTTTTGACACTTCACCGTGCAACCAGCTAACACCGTTTACCTCCTGACAGGTGTTACATGCAAATGTTGACATACAGAAACGCTCATTTACATCGCCCGGATTTGTTCTACCCATATCCATCAGTTCGTTCCAGCTTATACCCAGCTGCTGAGCATAACCGCTCATGTACTTGCCAAACAGACCTTCGTCAAAATAGTCATGACCTGCAGGTACAGGAGTATGAACTGTATATAGTGAAGATGCACGTACCACCTCCATTGCCTGGTTGAATGAAAGACCCTGCTTAATGTAAGAGGTCAGTCTGTACAGGTTACAAAGAGCTGCATGACCTTCGTTGCAATGATAGATATCTTTCTTTATACCAAGAGCCTCCAGTGTAAGCATACCGCCAATACCCAAAAGAATCTCCTGTTTCAAACGATTTTCCCAGTCGCCACCATACAGCTGTGAAGTGATAGGACGATCATATTCGCTATTCATTTCATTATCTGTATCAAGCAGATACAAAGGAACTCTACCTACATTTACACGCCAGATTGATGCGTAAACAGTGTAGTTGATAAATGGAACAGCTACAGTCAGAGGCTGTCCGTTAGCATCCATAACTCTGTCTATTGGAAGGCTCTGGAAGTTCTGGGCTTCATAGTTTGCAATCTGCTGTCCATCCATTGAAAGGCTCTGTGTAAAGTAACCGTGACGATACAAGAAACCTACCGCACACATATCAACATTACTATCAGAAGCCTCTTTCAGATAGTCACCGGCCAATACACCAAGACCACCTGAATAGATCTTCAGAACATGAGTCAAACCATATTCCATACAGAAATATGCTACTGATGGACGATTTGCATTTGGTTTTGTATCTATATATGCACGGAACTTATCATATACGGCATTCATTCTCTCCAAAAGAGCTTTATCCTGTGATAGTTCTTCCAATCTTTCGTAGTTAAGACGCTCTAACATCAATACAGGGTTATGACCAACCTTTGACCACAATTCAGGATCAATATCCCTGAACAGATTCTTACAATCCTGATTCCAAACCCACCAAATATTGCGGGCCATCTCTTCTAGTTTTCCTAAAGCCTCTGGAACACTAGGCTTAACATTAATCTCACGCCAATTCGGCACATTTGCTTTACTAGCTTGAATTTTCATCTTACTTTTATAAATTATTAGTGTTACTTTCTTTTTTTACTATTAGCTACTGCCATCTTATATGCTTTCTCATAATAAGTTATGAAATTGGTCCATAATGCCTTCTCAGCAATATTACCCGCAGCAGTACGAATCTTATCTCTCTTATCGGCCGATAACTGTAACCAGTATATCATAGCCTCCTTTATCTGTAATGCAGCTTCAAAATAGTTGTTATCAGTACGATGTATCACCTCAACACCATCCTTAAGAACTGCATATCTCTTCTTGATGCTATTAACCCACAAACCAAAACCGGCCAGATCGGTAGTAATGGTTGGAACACGGAATGCTGCACTCTCTAACGGAGTATAGCCCCATGGTTCATAGTACGACGGATACAATGCAATATCCTGCCCTATCAGCAAATCATAATATGACATATTAAAGATACCATCATTGCCATCAAGATAACAAGGCGCCAATATTACCTTTATATCATCATCCTTATCGTTTTTGAAACCTGCTGCAGCCATAGCGTTCAGTAAACGGTCATCACGCATATTATGCAACCAATGGGTAACAACCGGCATAGATAGCGGTTCGCTTGCCTTTACCTTTGAATTCACTCTCTCCTGCAAATCCATTCTTGGCTCCTGCACCCAGCCTGGTACATTTATGTATGCCAGCACCTTCTTTCCGGCAGAACGTTCATCGTCACGTAACTGTTTCAGAGATTCAATAAACATATCAAGTCCCTTGTTTCTGAACTCATAACGTCCACCTATTCCCACTATCACTGTATCATCAGTGAAAGTTGCACCGGTCAGTCTGTTTGCCACAGTTAACAATCTCTTTCTGGCTGCCTTGCGTTTTTTGTCAAACTGCGCAGGTGTTGATGGCAGAAAACCATTCTCAAAGCCATTTACAGTTACCACATGTGGGGTCTTCTCTAAAAGCTGAGTACATTCACGCGCAGTCAGATCACTAACGGTAGTAAAACAATCAACCAAATGTGCAGTCTGCTTTTCTATAGAGTGTTTTGACTCCATATTCAGTTCTCTTGCCATCTGGTCACCGTTATAACCCTCAAAATATTCATATAGTAACTTATTGTTACCACATATAGATCTACCTATAGATGTAGCATGTGTGGTAAACAGAGTAGCTGCCTGTGGAATAAAATGCTTTATGAACAATGCTCCCAAACCGGTCATCCATTCATGAGCGTGATATATAACTGTACTCTCCTCATTCAGATAGAAATCATAAAAACTCTTTACAGCCATTGCAGCTGCGTATGAAAACATAGAAGCTTCATCATAATCGCCGTATGCATGTAAAGAATCTACCTGAAACAGATTCCAGGCCTGACTATATATTTCATTCTTATATTTATAATAAGGTGTAGAATCAACCAGAAAAGCCAGTGGTTTTCCGGGTATATTCCATCTACCTGCTTTAACAGTCATTCCCTCAGTTTCCAGTACATGTTTCTGCCAGTCTGCAAAAACTTTATCATCTTCTATAAAAAGAGGATTGTTGTCATTCTCTGAAAAAAGTGGTCCTATATAGACCAAAGTTGCATCAATACGTTCTTGGAGTGTTTTTGCTTGTGTGGAAAGAACAGTGTATATTCCACCAACTTTATTACAAACTTCCCAACTGATTGAAAATAAGTAGTTTGGCTTCCGTATTTTATTTTTCATCATTAAATTCAATAAACAGAGCGCAAAATTACAGAATAAGTAGCTAATAATCTAATCTATTAACACACTTTATTAAAGTTTTTTTCACTCAACCTACTCAAGCAGTGTTATTTTCTCCTCTATTAGTTGCTTGAAAACTCTTACTCTACTTACAAAAAAAACTGGCGGTAACACTTTATGCTACCGCCAGTTGTATAAATTTATTCAATTTTTAAAGTGCTGAACCCATCAGGAAGACACCTGCCAATGCTACAATAGCATAAAGCTCTGGGAATACTGCAAGAATAAGAGTCTTACTGAACACGTCATGACCCTGCGCAATACCTGCAATACCGTTTGCACAAACCTGACCCTGACGGATAGCTGAGAACAGACCAACCAAGCCAAGTGCCAGACCACCACCAAATACAGAACAAGCCTGTAGTGTAGTAATGCTATCTGTCAAAACACCAAACATGTTTGCAAAGATAAAGTAACCTGCAAAACCGTACAGACCCTGTGTACCAGGAAGAGCTGTCAACACGATAAAGTTACCAAACTTATCAACTTTCTTTAATGCACCAACTGCAGCATTACCAGAAATAGTAACACCGTATGCACTACCAATACCTGAAAGGCCAATCATCAAGGCCACGCCAATGTAGGCTAAAAGTAAATTTGACATAATTGTTTATTTAATTGTTATTTGTTAATACTCTAATTTATTTTGTAAATGGTTTAAACTCTACTCCTCCACCTTCGTATCCGGCATTCTTAAAGAATTCAACAAAGGTCAGACGCATAGGGTGTACAATAGCACCTAAAATGTTCATAAAGATATTCAGGGCATGTCCTACAGCAAAAATCAATGCTGTAACAATAAAGCCTACTACCGGTATATCCGGACTCATACCTGTTGCCATGCTATTGAATACATTTGCCAGAATACCGCCGGACAAACCTAAAGCAAACAGACGTACGTATGAAAGTACATCGCCTAACAGACCAGTTGCCATGTTATAGGTATCCCACAATCCCAGTCCAATATTCAGTAGTGGGTTCTTTCCCGGGCTATTAAGCAGGAATATACCTACTGCCGATATTATTAGCAAAGCTATGATTATTGGGTTACTGAATTCTATTTTCATCAGTACTGCAACAATAACCGTCAGAAGCAATAATATCCATCCTACAGTACTTATTGCATTCTTGAATCCGCATTGTATTGAAAGGTTTACTGCCTTAATAATCATACCAAACAATATCTGCACTACACCTATACAGAGTGATACTGTAAACATAGTTGAATTATCGGTATATAACAGTTCCTTCATATTCTGAACGAATGGTACGTTCAAATCATAAATGCTGAATCCAAAGAACGAACCGGATAGTGTTCCGCATAATATGGTGCTTGCACCAAACAGCACTACCAGCCATTTTGAGAAGTTTGGATTGATAAGCTGGAACAGTTTGGTAAATATTGGAAGTGCCAATATCATCAGCAATCCATAGCCCATATCGCCCAGACAGAGTCCAAAGAACAACATAAAGAATGGTGCAAAGAATAGTGTCAGATCAAGCTCCTGATATGTTGGTAACATATAGAGTTTGGTCAATGGTTCAAACAACTTTGCAAACTTATTGTTCTTTAGCTGAATAGGGATATTATCTTCCGGAGTAGGATCTTCAACTTCGTATAGCAAAGTTGATTCTTTCAGGTCCGATTCTACATTTGCCACACTTTCAGCTGGAAGCCATCCCTGCAGCAGAACAAGCTTATTATCAACAACTTGTTCTCCAGAAAGTTTAACCTTATCAAATCTTACGCCCTGTTCTAATTCAAGAATTGCATTAGAAAGAATCTCCTCCGAATAGGTGGCTACTATTTGCGCAGTACTGTCATTCGCCATCAATTCAGCATTAACATTATCTATCTCTGCTTTAATCTCACTTAATGAAGAATCTGGCAACTGACACAATTCAGCATCTATATCTACCTCCTGATTTTGCGGAGTTACGGTAACAAAACATATCTTGTTTTTGTCCTTATAAATCTCTATTGCATTGTATCTGTCCTGCCATTCTTCTCTAAAAGATTTCAAAGGCGAAGCATAAAAACGAACAACATATCCGGCTTCTTTCAGTCTTTCTATTGACTTTATAGAGAAATCACCCCACACCTGTAACTGCTGGGCATCTCTGTTCAGTGACTGTAACTGCTGGTCTAATTGTTGTTTTGTTGCTATGTACTTTTCGTAGAAGTCAAGAATTTCAGAAGCAGATAACTTACTATCTGTTGAACCACTATTTTTACCGGCCAACTTCTGAAGTTCGTTCATTGCGGTCTGATAGCGGGTTATTAATCTGATATTCTCCTGAAGAGATTCGTCCTGCAACCCTCCCTGCTGTTTTTCTACTATATGCACAACGCCCAGATTACGCAGACGTTCCAAGAACTCTTCGTAGCCTTTATGGAGTACCAAAAAGGATATTTTTTTCATCTTTGTAATCATAGCTATGCCTCCTTTTCTTCTTGTTCAGAACGTTTTTCCAAAAGTGATTTAAGAATCTTCTGACTTGATTTGGAGAGATTCTCTTCATCTTCCATAAAACGTTTAATTTTACGTATAGCATCTTCGTAACCAGGAATCTGTACCTTCTCAAAAAGATTAACTTTCTGAGTGGTTTTTTTTCTGGACTTCTCTAACAAATTCAGTTTAGCCTCTGTGAATTCACACAAAATTGCTGCTTTTGCTAGATTCTGCAAGATGTTTATTCCATCATAGTACCACCCCGGAGAATCAAAAAGACTGAACTCCTTTATCTCAAAAATAACATCTTCCAATGTCGGAATCTTTGTGCCTGCTATCTTCTTGGTATCCATTTTTACATCTTTAATCGCAATCAAGGATGTATCGAATTCATTCCATAGCGCAAACATTGATTCATATTGAGAGATATTATTCTCCAGTTCTGCTTCCAGTGTGGCCAGTTCATCTTTACAACGCTTCACCTCTACGCGCAATGCACTCTCCTTACTTTTAATAATAGGAAGAGTCCTTACGCGCACTTTCAACTGCTTTTCAAGCTGCTGAAGCGATGTTTTATTATATTGAAACTTTATTGCCATACTGAAATATTATACTTGTGGCCAATGCTCTTTAACCAGTTCTGCTTTAATATTTACCTCTTCCGGCTTGAAGTATGTAGCAAATAGTTTCCATGCTACATCAAGCATTTCTGTTGTATCTAAATTGACATCAATTGCCAGAAGCTGATTTGAATAATCCTTGGCAAACTTCAAAGTACGATTATCGTAGTCAGTCAGGTCAAAACCGTTTTCCAACTTTGTTTTTGCGTTTGCAGCATCTGAATACAGACGCACAGCTGCGTTCATTACCTGTGGATGATCCTTACGAGTCTTCTTACCGTTTACCAACTGTTTCAAACGTGATAGTGAACGGAATGGGTCAACAATAACCTTACCAATATCACTGTCTCTGCGCAGGAACAGCTGACCCTCTGTAATATAACCTGTATTATCAGGAACAGCATGGGTAATATCGCCACCGGAAAGTGTTGTTACCGCAATAATGGTAATTGAACCTCCTGAAGGGAACTGCACTGCCTTTTCGTAAATCTTTGCCAGATCAGAATATAGTGAACCAGGCATTGAATCCTTTGAAGGGATCTGGTCCATACGGTTAGACACAATAGCCAATGCATCTGAATAAGATGTCATATCACTTAACAGTACCAGTACCTTTTCATTCTTCTCAACTGCAAAATACTCTGCCGATGTAAGAGCCATGTCCGGAATAAGCAGACGTTCTACGGCTGGGTCTTCAGTAGTGTTCATGAAACAGATAATACGGTCCAACGCACCTGCATTGGAGAATACATTCTTAAAGTACAGATAGTCATCGTTAGTCATACCCATACCACCAAGAATAATCTTATCTGCTTTTGCTCTCAGAGCTACTGTAGCCATTACCTGGTTAAATGGCTGGTCAGGGTCTGCAAAGAAAGGAATCTTCTGACCTGACACCAATGTATTGTTCAGGTCGATACCTGCTATACCGGTTGCAATAAGTTCTGATGGCTGTTTTCTACGAACAGGATTCACAGAAGGACCACCAATTTCAACTTCCCTGCCCTCAATAGCCGGACCGCCATCGATTGGATCGCCGTATGCATTGAAGAAACGACCTGATAATTGTTCGCTTACCTTAAGTGATGGAGCTTTACCCATAAATACCACTTCGGCATTTGTAGGAATACCATTTGTTCCCTGGAACACCTGAAGAGTAACTTCGTCGCCGGAAATCTTTACTACCTGAGCCAGCTTACCATCAATCATAGCCAATTCATCATAACCTACACCTGTTGCTTTCAACGAACAGGTAGCTTTGGTTATCTGGCTAATTTTTGTGTATATTTTTTGAAATGCTTTCGTTGTCATAACTCTTGTTTTATGCAATTATACGCTCTGCAATCAACTTATCCAATTCTTCATTGTACTGTTTGTACTGTTCCGACTCAAATACTGCATAGTTCATCTGCTTGCAGATATTGATTATCTTCTTGAAGAAATCTATAACATCCTGGAAATTATCAAAGCTGAATTTAGCCTGACAAATTTCCATTACTCTGTTTACAATTGCCTCCTGGCGTACAATAGGTGTTACAGCATCAACTTCATCGAATGCATCCTGCTGCAGAACAATAAAGTCTATCAATTCTGCCTTCCAGAATGTAACATGATAATCTACAGGTACACCGTCATCACCAAGAATATTAATCTGTTCAGAGATCTCCTTACCTCTTAACAAACGAGTCTTCAGATCGTTAATCTTACCCAGCCACTCGTCATTGATTCTACCGCTGATATACTCTCCAAATTCCGGATAATCCAGATATTTTGAATATGAATCAATTGGGTTGATAGCAGGATAACGTTTCTTATCGGCACGCTCCTGTTCAAGAGCATAGAAACAACGGGCAACCTTCTTGGTATTCTCTGTAACAGGCTCCTTCAGGTTACCACCCGCTGGTGATACTGTTCCGATAAATGTGATAGAACCAGGTTCTCCGTTGTTAAGAACAACATAACCTGCACGACCGTAGAAGTTTGCAATAATTGATGATATATCCATTGGGAACGCATCAGGACCAGGAAGTTCCTCCATACGGTTGGACATCTCACGAAGAGCCTGTGCCCAACGGCTGGTAGAGTCGGCCATAAGCAATACTCTCAAACCCATTGAACGATAATACTCTGCTATAGACATTGCTGTATATACAGATGCTTCACGAGCAGCAACAGGCATGTTTGATGTATTTGCAATAATGATAGTTCTTTCCATCAACTTTCTACCTGTATGTGGGTCATCCAGTTCTGGGAATTCAGTAAAGATTTCTACCACCTCGTTTGCACGTTCACCACATGCAGCTATAATAACGATATCGGCTTCTGCCTGTTTTGATATAGCATGCTGCAACACAGTCTTACCGGTACCAAACGGACCAGGAATAAATCCTGTACCTCCCTCTACAATAGGATTAAGTGTATCAATAGAACGAACACCTGTCTCCAACAGTTTGAATGGACGTGGTTTTTCCTTATAATTAGTCATAGCCAACTTAACAGGCCACTTCTGAATCATATTTACTTCAACCTTTTCGCCTTTAGCATTTTCCAGAACGGCAATAGTGTCTATAATTCTATATTCACCTTCTGCTACAATACTCTTAATAGTGTATGTACCATCCAACTGGAAAGGAGTCATTATCTTCAGTTTCTGAAAATTCTCCTCAACTTCGCCCAACCATGCAGAAGCATTTACCTTATCGCCTACCTTAGCTAATGGAATAAAATGCCATAGTCTGTCATTATCAAGAGGATAAGTATATTCACCTCTCTTCAGGAATACACCGGTCATCTTATCCAGGTCATTCTGCAGACCATCATAGTTATGCGACAGCATACCAGGACCAAGTGTAACCTCCAGCATGTGCTCAGTAAATTCAGCTGTTGCGCCAACCATCAATCCACGTGTACTTTCAAACACCTGAACATAAACATTGTCGCCAACAACTTTAATGACTTCGGCCATCAACTTATCGCCGCCTGTTTCTATAAAACAGATTTCGTTCTGAGCAACAGGGCCATCAACCTTCAATGTTACCATATTGGCAATGACACCACTTACAATACCTTTTGTTGCCATTTATTATCTTATTTTAGTTATTATCTTAATCTAAAGGTACAGATACCTCACTCTTTAAATTGCTTATCAAAGTTCTGAACAACTGCTGTCCTTTTTCTTTATCAAGCGATATCCACCTCTCTACCATTTGTATCTTTTGCAAGAACACAAAAAGTTTCTCTATTGAAAAATAGTTGAAGAAACTGTTCTCTTCCAACCAATTCCATTTTAGCAGATCTATTTTTCTCTCACGCAAAGCCAAATCAGCTTCGTCAAGTACTGTTAGCAGTTCATCCAAATAATCAACTGAAGCAGACAAGCCCCAATCTCTTGCACCTGAAGTTTTTAAAGCTTCAGCCACTTCATTGTTACCTACTACAAAATCTGATGCATTTAAAGAATATTTTCTGGCTGTGTATGCAACCATTAAATTCTTTAAATCCAGATTATACTTGAACCATTCAGCTATAAACTTGTTATCAACTTTTGTTGCATAATCATAGAACATTGCCTTAAGTTTATCTTCCAGTAAGTGAGAAGAAGCAGACTGTTCCATATTGAAATAATCCTGAACAAAATCATACAGATATTTAGGACAATCAAAAGAGACCTTATCGCCCTGTTTTGCCTGTACAATCAGTTCTGCCAGCTGTTCAATCTGCAACAAACCGCCATTAGAACACAATGCACTATTTGCCAATATATTCTCCTGAGATACATTGTTATCTACAACCTTAAGCAGATTCAAGATATTCTGCTGATCATATTGTTGAAAAACTAAATCCACTAACCTTCTGTCCTTCTCGGTAAGAGATGGATAAATCTCCTCCTTAAAGGCAGCAACTGAATAGCTGGATTTCTCTGTTTCAAAAGAGATATCAGCTAAACCGGCTACTAGATAGTAATAATTCATCGACATTAAGAATTAAAAAAGAGTTTCAACAATCTGTGGACGCAAGAAAGCCTTAAAGTAGTTTTCAAACTCCTCCTGACCAAAATTCATCTTATAAGAACCATCTGCCGGTGAAATAGTGAATAGAGTATCCAGACCATTTACCTGATTTATCTTTACACCTTTGTCCAGCATATCCTTTGCCTTTGCCATAAAATAGCCCTTCAGGCTATCAGCATCAGCAACTGAAATAACAATTTCTTCATTCTCAGCCCATTTTGCAGCCAGCTGAAGAATAAACTGATTCAGATAATCCTTATCTCCTGTGAATCCAGATACTTCATTCTTAACAATAGTATCAGTAATTACAGAGGCAACTTCTGATTTTAATGCATTCAAAGCCTGAGATGCATACAATTTCAACTCTTTGGTTGTATTATCAGATACTTCTGCTGCATTCTTTTTAGCAGCCTCAATTATAGCATCTGCCTGAGCCTGGGCATTTGACAAAATCTTTTCAGCTTCAGCCTTAGCTTCGGCCAACACCCTTTCTGCCTCAGCTTGTCCTTTGACAACACCCTCATTATAAATGATGTCTGTCAGTTCCTGAATCTTGTTACTCATATATAATCAAATTTTAGTTATTACTTTTCTTGACATTATGCAAATATAACAAAAATTGCAGATAAATTGTTGTAATTACTGATATAAATTAGAGTTTTTTAAATACAACAATAAAAATACTTTAAAATTCAAAAGAACCAAAATATAGTAAATTGTTTTTACATATCAAAGACAAAACACACTTTAAAATATGCCTAAACAGTAGTGGAAACTGAAGGACTATCTGTGAGAAAAATACCGAAGGAGTAATTTGAGTGGAGTAATAGGGTGTGTTTGTGAGGCGTGGTCGCCCTGAAATAGAACTTTTTGGATTTGGGACAGAAGACACAAGGCGGCATTGGCTCATATATCTGCCTAAACAGTAGTGGAAACTGAAGGAGTATCTGTGAGAAGCGGAATAGCGCAGTGAAGTGAAGACCGTATAAAAACACAGCATGTCTGAGGAACGTTAGACAGCGAAAGCTGGCTAAAAGTCCGAGTTCTGTGTTTTAGGGATGAACTAAAGCGGAGCAGCTTCGAACAGCTATGTCCTGAAGATCCACTACATACCTAATAAGGTAGATGGTACTGCACAAGACACAAAAAAAAAAGAGCCTCAGGTTTATTACCTGAAGCTCTCTCTAAAGACGGCGGCTACCTACTCTCCCACTTGCGCAGTTCGCATCGCGAACTGCTATCCTTATAAATAAGGTGGATGGTACTGCGCAAGTATGCACAAAAAAAAGAGCCTCTGGTTAATTACCAAAAGCTCTCTCTAAAGACGGCGGCTACCTACTCTCCCACTTGCGCAGTTCGCATCGCGAACTGCTATCCTTATAAATAAGGTGGATGGTACTGCGCAAGTA
>JAZRDQ010000018.1:0-91213 GCA_045660365.1 Bacteroidaceae bacterium | reverse complement strand
ATTGCTATCCCACATTGGCAGAATCAAATCGTTATTAACATAATAGAATTGTTTTGATGATGAGATAGGAAAATGCGCTTCATTTCTTGCGCGGCCTTCTTTTAGTATTGATGCTATAGAATCTTTGGTAATGGTGTTATACACTCTGATATAAGATGATGGATCATTAGTTGTAATGATTAATAAAGTGTCGCACACCAAAACCTGGTCCATAGCAAGAATATTGACATCTACAGTGTCACCATTCAGAACTTCTCCTCTATTATCGAAATCTACTTCTTTAACTTCAAATGCATATTTTTTGTTACACGATAAAACTGATGTAATTGTTATCAAAAGTATTACAGTGTAAATTATCTTGTATATTATCTTCATAAACTTGTAAATTAATATTATTAAACGAAGCTTATTAGTAATGATAAAATAATGATGACAATACTAAATTAATGCCATCATTATTTATGCTAAATTATTTATGGATAAAACAACGTTGGTAAATATTGTAATTGCATTTTGATTTTTGAACACATAAATCAAATCTCGGATTGAATCCCAGCATTTTTACTTCAACCCATCCATAGTTTTTACCCTCGCTGGCTGCACCATAAACTTCTTCTTGCCAATAGTCTTTCCAATAATCAAAATCTAAAACAAGATCTCCTGATATGGCTTCAATATTTGAGTTTATATCAAATTTATTTGCTTTATTGGTTTTATTGAAAGCAAATATTGAAATTACTACAAAAGTAGCAAATAGTATCTTCTTCTTCATTGTCTATTAAAAATTATCATTCTTATTGTTGTAATTATTAGTTCACACTTAATCTAGTGAGATGAAAATATATCATGTCGTTAATATATATTATTTTGCTTTACTTATAATTTTGTTTTTATTCATTCTTTAAATGTATTGTTTGTTATGCCGCCTTGCAAGGGCCTCACATCTTACATCACATTTTTTCTCTATGTTACACGCTATAGTGATTATTTACTTCTTTTATGGAGCAAAAGCACCATTCTCCAGCATAGCCTTTATCTTTTTATCATATAATTCACGAACACTTGAACTTCTTAATGGGTCACCTACTAAAACTACACAATTGTTCTTATCAAGCAGGAATGATGCAAACATACTTGTATACTTATCTAATGAATTTGTTGTTAAATATAAGTTGTCCGTGTCAACAACAATAGAAATATTAGACATTTCTTTATCTTTTAAAAGAGGTTGAATTTCCTCAATAGATCTATGTTGAAATATACACATAAAAAGGACGCTATCACTATTTATCTGTTTTATATAATCTTTTACAACATCAAAATAAGTTTCTAGACATCTTGAGCATAGCGTGGTGTCTATATATGAAACAACTTTAATTGGACTTGTAGGGGTATAATTAAATATAATAGTATCATCTAAAACATATTGATTATTCCATTTGAAACTAATTTCTTTTCCATGCATCTTTCTAACTACCCTACTGATATTGTCTTCACATCCACACAATAATGTAATAGAGATGATAATTTGAATCAATATTTTGTTTCTCATAATTATATTTTTAGCTAAAACAATTTGACGTTTGGTATATATACCATTTAAATGTAAGGTTGTAGTGCAGTACCAAACGGTTGGTTGATACATTAGTGCAATCACATTCAGGATGGATGGAAAGTGTTACCGCACTGTCTGCATTGTTGTAGAAACGGAATGCCGCAAAGGCGGAATCGCCCGGCTGAACGATTCCCACCTTTTTGGCACTACTAATAACATAAACATCGTGTGTTATCTTGCTGCAACCGGAAAACATCGAAAACAGGATTGTAGCAAGTGGTAACAGCCTATATGAAGAACAGAGTCGTTTCATTACAACAACACTATATCTGTTTAGAATACAACCACACCTTCCGCGTACCAAGTAGAAGATGTAATTACAATGTTATAAGTTTCGTTTACAGTAGGAGCAGTTAAATATATAGTAGTGGCAACTTCTGTTTCTACTGTTTCTGAACAAACTGTTTGATTGTTTGAATCAATCAAGGATACGGTTGCACCTCCTATATTATATAAGGTGACTTCTACCATCTCATTATCAGAGTATGAATATGCCTCAATAATAGAGTACTCTAATGAACGCTCGTGACCGGTCGATTCGTGAATATTTTCTTTGTCAAGTTCAATAGGATCTTTATCTGATTCATTTGAACTGTTGGTTGTTCCGTAAGCGGAAACAAATCCTGCTAATAGCAGTGTGAAAATAGTGATTACTTTCTTCATAATTACATAGTTTTTGAATTTGTTTACACTGCAAAGTTATGAAGATAAAGTTTAATCGGAAAATTAAAAGTTTCACATTGCATGTTGTAACTTGCTGATAATCAATGGGGGGGGGGGTAGATAATGTTGAAATAAGTTTAATGTTGGTACTTTAGAGTTTAATGTGTTGCTCTTTTAGAATTAAATTACTTTAATTCCTTAATTAGTCTTTGCACTATTATACCCAAGTTTGTATCGTGTTCGCTTTTACCCAACTTTTCTCGTATCTGACTACTTCTATTGTAATGTGATGGAAGATTTAAATAGGTACCAATTTCATTTCCTTTTAACCCCAATGCATACAAACAGCAATAACTGATTTCCCAATCTGTTAATTGGTGTTCTTCCAGGTATTTTATGAATTTAGGATGGCTACCTGCAAATGCAAGTCTGGTCGATTCCATAAATGCATCTATATTCTTTATAACTTTGTCCATCTCTTTATTGGCTTTTCTATTAATACTTATGCTGTCTGTAATAGTAGCAATAAAGAATTTATTGAGCAGTTCCAGTCTGTTAACAATAGCTTCTTTTGTTTCAACATCGATTTCCTTATTTTTCTCTATTAATTCTGTTAATTTCTTATTTTCTGCGGTGGCCTGTTGGTATAACGTATTGTATCGTTCTGTCTCTTTAATGTAGTGCTTAGATTCTTTAAAATATCGTTCTGTCTCTTTAATGTAGTGTTTAGCCTCTTTTTCAACCATTGCTTTTTCCATAGATTTTATTCTTAAATGTTTTCTCTGTACCATAAGAATGGCTACTAAGGCGGTAGCTATAATAATACCTATTAGAATAATTTGATTTTTTGCTTTCTGTTTTTTAAGTGCCTCCATTTCTAATGCATGGCGTTCCTCTATAAACTGTGTATCTTGTTCTATAATAGTAAGGAACTTTTCGCCACTGGCAGTTTGGTATATGCGCCAGTTTTCTAAAGCTTCTTTGTAATGGCCCATGTTTTCATAGATTTCTGACAGTATGGCATAGTATCTTGTTTTATGTTCGTTATTACTAAAATCTGTATGTTTACTGATTACAGACAGAGCCTTTTCATATTCTCCTATTTCCAAATATGCATAAGCCAGTGTAATATATGCCCACTTCTCTTCAGGTACGGCAGAAGTGTACTCTTCTATTATAAGAGGTATTTCACTATGCATTTTTTCTGATGTAAGATGTGTAAGATATGCCGAATAGAAACTGCCTACTCTTTTTATGCTGACTGTAGGCAGTAGTTCTTTGCATATTTGAATACAGCTGTCTGCACCTATAATATCTTCATTCCGTGTATATGCATTCAATGCCCTAATCATACAACCAAAATAACTCTCATTATTTCCGGCTGTTTTGAATAGTTCTGCCGCTCTTAGATTAGCATCTATAATTTTTTCAAATTCATATAGTTGGTTATATATAGTGCCCTGTGAAACATATATTCGTGCTTTGGTTAGTATATCATTACTCTTTTCCCCCTTTTCCAAAGCATTCAGGTAGTACTCCATAGCTTGTGTTTCGTCTCCACGATTATGGTAAATTTTTCCCTGATAGTAGAGTGTTTTAAGTTTATCTGTAGGGGTTCCCTTTTTGCCGTAATATGCTATGGCGGGTTGTAATATTTCTATATCTGTTGTATCTATATAGTTTTTGTCTAATGCTATAGAGTAGAGCAGTGAATATTTGGCACGTGTTCTTCTACCTGACAGGTTATCTGTATCTATCTGCTGTAGGGTGGTTAACGCCTCTTGCGGGTTCTCTTCTATCTGTGATTCTACTTGTAATAATGTGTTGTAGTAATCTGCGCGTTTGTTGCAAGAGATCAAACAAACTATAGCGAAACAGTATAGAGCGTATTTTTTTAACGTATTTATTCTCATATTTAAATGTACTATAAATATTATTTGTACAAAAATAGATAAAAGTAGTAAATATATTCAATGCGCAGTCTCTATATTTTTGTTAACTTCGCAGATGTTATGGGAACAGTGTTGTTTGAATCGCCGGTATTTGGTCCGGTACAGAGTAGGCGTTTGGGGGTATCGCTTGGCATAAATCTTATGCCTGCCGATGCAAAGATATGCACATTTGATTGTATTTATTGTGAATGTGGCAGAAATGCTGAACGTCGTTCATCAACCAGACGTCCTGAACGTGAAGAGGTTAAAGATGCACTTGAAAAGATTCTAAGCCAGATGCAAAAAGATGGCGTGGCTCCAAATGTGCTGACTTTTGCGGGTAATGGTGAACCTACTGCTCATCCGCATTTTGCAGCTATAATAGATGATACTATAGAACTGCGAAACCGCTATTTTCCAAATGCAAAGATAAGTGTACTGAGTAATGCCACCAGGCTGAATAACGATGATGTTTTTCAAGCATTGCTTAAGGTGGATAACAATATTCAGAAATTGGATACAGTAAATCCGGACTATATAAAGATGGTAGATTGTCCGGTGGGTAACTACCATTTGCCCGATGTTATTGATGCGCTTGTTCGTTTTAAGGGAAAAGTAATTATACAAACCATGTTCATGAAGGGAACATATAACGGTATTGATGTGGACAACACTTCTCAGGATTTTGTTGCACCATGGCTGGATGTTATTGAGAAGATAGCTCCGGAAAAGGTTATGATATATACCATAGACAGAGAAACTCCGGTACAGACATTGCAAAAGGCCTCAAAAGAGACATTGGATAATATAGTAGCACAAATAGAAGCAAGAGGAATATCGGCTTCAGCATCGTATTAATTAATAAAACATGAAACTAACCAGATTATTTATTTCATTACTGTTATTGATTTTCAGCTGTAATATTTATGCTGTAAAGAACAAGGTTATAAGTGATAAGATTGATAGTATAATATTAAACCAGTTGCCGGCAGGTACCGATGTGGCATTAATGGTGTATGACCTTACCAACGATACCTGTATATACGCATATCGTGATGCTGTTTTGTCCAGACCGGCATCGGTTATGAAGGTTATAACATCTACTGCTGCACTATCATGCTTGGGTGCGGATTACAATTTTGAAACCACCATACGTACTACAGGTACAATAGGTACTGACAGCGTACTAAATGGCGATGTCTATATAGTAGGCGATATTGATCCGCTTTTTATGGAGCAGGATATGAAAAAGATGATTGCCGACATGAAGGCAAAGGGCATTAACAGAATTGATGGTACGGTGTATGCCGATATTTCTGTGATGGATTCTGTCTATTGGGGATCAGGCTGGAGTTGGGACGATACTCCTGCAAGCTTTCAGCCATATATATCACCTCTGATGGTACATGGTGGCTATGTGGGAATCTCTGTGGCTCCTACACGTAACGGGCAGCCTCCAAAGGTTAGTATATATCCTCAGAACAACTTTATTAAGGTAGAGAACACAGCCATAACGGGTAACAGTAAATTGGGACCACTGACTATTCGCAGAGACTGGCTGCATAATGATAATACAATTATAGTTTCCGGTAATAGTGTACGTACACAGGCTACAGATTTAAGTATTGTTGGTTCTGCCGATTTCTTCTTTTCTCTCTTTAAGGAGTATCTGGCTTCTGCCGGAATTTGTGCTACGAGCTTTGGCTGGGCTGAATGTCCTGCGGGAACAGATCTGCTTGCCAAGAAGTCTCGTCCGCTGACAGAGGTTATTAACGAGGCACTGAAAGAGAGTAATAATCTGTGTGCCGAAGCTATGTTTCTTCATCTGGGTAAACTGAATACCAGAAAGGGGGTTACATTTAAGGATGCCATTAAATACGAAGAGAATTTTCTGAAACGCATAATTGGTGTGAACAAGATAAGTTACAACATTGCCGATGGTAGCGGACTATCTATGTATGATTATGTTTCGCCATCTACAATAGTAGGGATGCTTGCACATATTTACAGAGATGAAAGCTTGTTTAATATAATGTATAAGGCTCTGCCTGTGTCTGGCGTAGATGGTACGCTCAGAGGACGAATGGGCAGTAAGAACACTTTTAAAAAGGTTCATGCAAAGACAGGTACATTAACAGGTTCATGTACTCTGGCAGGTTATGCAAAGGGGATAGATGGAAGAGATTTTGCTTTTTGTATAATGAATGAAGGCGCTATCTCCATGGCGCCGTCAAGAAAAGTTCAGGATGCTATCTGTACTGTATTATGTGAATAGATCAGAGCAGACCAAAACTGTATCCCTGCTCTTTAAGCCATTCAATAGATTTGGGAAGTGCATATTTTAAGCGCGGCTCGCTACGCAGTGAATCGTGAAAGACTATAATTGAGCCGTTGCGTGTGTATTTTTTGACATTCTGCAATACATCATTGCCAGTCAGATTGTAACTATAGTCTCTTGTTACTACATCGTAAAAGACTATCTTATACTTAGGTTGCATGTTTCTATATACACAGCGACGCATTATGCCGTGTGGTGGTCTGAACAGATTGCTGGTAAAGTATCGGTCGCACTTTTTGATGTTCTCAACATAATCGTGCGGACGCATTGCCATACCACGTACATGGTTGAATGTGTGGTTGCCTATTCTGTGACCTCTTGCAATAACTTCCTGCAGTTGTTCCGGGTATTTTTTTACGTTGTCACCCACTACAAAAAAGGTGGCTTTTACATCATACTTATCCAGTATATCAAGTACCCAGGGTGTAACTTCAGGTATTGGTCCATCATCAAAAGTAAGATACACCGTACGCTCCTCCGGATTTTTCCGGAAGAGCGCCTTAGGGTATATCTTATTCAAGATAAATGTGGGTTGTTCTATTAACATTATCTTCTTCTTGATTTAAGCAACTGTTCAATAGTTACATTGAATCTCTTTTCAAACGCATTTACAATATTTTCATATACCTGTAGTGTTGACAGGAAGTGCTCTTCATCAAGACTCTTAACCAATGTTGGCAATACGTAGTCTTCCAGCATTGATGCCTCTTCTGCAAACATCATTGCGTAAGAAGTGATATCTTTGTTGTTAAGGCTCAAATACCATTTTAATCTTGAGATATAGTCTTCAAATATAGGTAGAAGTATCTCGTTGGTCTTGTTAAAGTCATTGAATGTAGTACAATACATCTTGGCTATTTCAGTAGAGTAGCAGATAAAGTCATGAGGCAGTGTTCTGGCCGGCATCTCATTCTCTATCTTGTCCAGAATGTCTTTGGCCTTCTGGTTTTCACCCTTCTTAATTAGTTCTGTTGCTAACTGTGCGTAGATTCTACGGTGTGAATAGCACATTCTGCGTATTGTTTCGTCCAGATAGAGATCTTCACCATCTAATCCTCCAAGATTAAAACTCATCAGGTTTTTGTACATCTTATCAGTATCGACAATGTAGTAGTTGTCTCCGGTCTTTTCATAATAACCTAACTGTCTGAAATTGAATGGAGTAATTCTGTATGCAAGACCTTCGTGTACAAAGTAGTCTCCCATATTCAGATACATGCTTTTTGGAACTGTTATAGACATGTAAAGAGGTCTTTCCCAGTTACATCCAGCTAACATGTTCAGCATTATTATTTCATTCTTCATAAGAACGTTCTTGTTCTTTAACGAGATAACCATCTTGTCTGGCATAAGGGCTTTTGTCTCTTCAACAGTAGCACCAATATACTCCTTAGGAATCATCATGCCTGAACGCAGAATAGCATCCTTATCCAATCTGAACCAGATTGTATCTGTAGGAACCATGTGATACTCTTTTATCCAATAGTTCAGAACATTGTTAAGTTCAAATGATTCATAGACACGTTCTCTTTCTGCTTCTGTCTTTGCGCTCTTAAGCAGTACCTCTTTGTTTTCCGGACGTACATATACATAGTCGTTTGTACCTGTCTGGTAATCCTTTCGCTCAAAATCAATAGGCAGAGCAGGAGAATTGTATGCAGGACGCTTCATCTGGTCTATGTACCAGTCAGTCTGCAGATATGAGAGGTTACATACACGTGTGTCAGTACGGAACTCTTCTGTCTCCAAATTGTACCACAATGGGAAAGTGTCATTATCACCATGGGTGAATATGATAGGATTGCCCTCTTCCGGCAGAGTTTTCAGATAGTTCTGGCCAAAATCGCGGCAGGTATAACGTCCGCTGCGGTCATGGTCATCCCAGGTCTGTCCTACCATCTGTACAGGAATAAGTATGCAGATAAGTAGTGATACTACAGGGGCAGCCTTTTCTCCAAGGAAACGACGCAGGAATTCTGAAATAGCTGCTACACCCATACCAATCCAGATAGCAAAAGCATAGAACGAACCTGCGTATGCGTAGTCACGTTCACGTGGTTGTAAAGGTGTCTGGTTCAGATAAACCACAATAGCCAGACCTGTCATAAAGAAGAGCGAGAATACTACCCAGAACTGTTGTGTACCCTTTTTGCCCTTACCTAACTGCCAGCAAAGTCCAATGATACCAAGTATAAGTGGTAGTCCGTAGAACACATTTCTGCCCTTACCCTTAAAGGCTTCCGGAAGGATGCGCTGATCGCCACCAACCAGTTTGTTGTCTATAAAGTTAATACCGGTAATCCAGTTACCGTTTTCAAACTCGCCATGTCCCTGTATGTCGTTCTGACGTCCTACAAAGTTCCACATAAAGTAACGCCAGTACATGAAACCAACCTGATATCTGAAGAAGAACTTCAGGTTTTCAAGCTGAGTAGGTATGGTTACGTCTATAATCTGTCCGCAGTTGTCATACTTTACCTTTCTTCCCTTAATTCCACCTACCCAGTGGTTGTATTCCTCTATATGGTCTTCACTGGAACTATACATTCTTGGGAAAAACATATTCTGTGCGTATGTGTATGAGATCTTTTCGCTCATTACGTAGTAGCTGTCCTTTTCGCCTGCGCTGGTCTTTTCCTTACGTCCGTAAGATTTTCCCTTAACTTCGTATTGTGGATAGCATGCATTCTCTTTTACGTCCAAAGCCACTTTTGAAGAGTAAACCTGTCCATACAGCAATGGTCTTTCGCCATACTGTTCACGTGCCAGATATTCGCCCAAAGAGAAGATGTCTTCCGGAGAATCCTGATCCATAGGAGGGTTGGCAGTAGAACGGATTACTATTACAGCGTATGATGAATAACCAATGGTAATGGTCATAACACAGAGCATGATGGTGTTCAAAAGCCATCTTGAAGGTTTGAACTTTTCAGGGATGCTCTTGCTGAACAGGTAGAAACCTATCAGAGTAAGTATGATTATACCAAAGATAACTCCTGATGCTTTGTGGCCGATGAAAGGAATACCTGTCAGTGCCACAGTAAGCAGGAATGATACATTGATAGCCCATTCACGTGTACCCTTCTGTGTTTCATAAACACTCCATACAATAGCTGCAACCAACAGTATGATATAGACAATTAGTCCGGAGTTGAATGAGAATCCCATACTGTTTACAAACAGCAGTTCAAACCAGCCACCTACCTTAACAATACCAGGAACAATACCATACAGAATTGCTGCAATTATAACTGCAGATACTCCTGTAGCAACCAGGCTGCCCCATACGGTTGGTTTCTGTGATGTCTTGAAGTAGTAAACCAATACAATAGCTACAATACAGAGCAGGTTCAGCAGGTGAACACCTACCGATACACCAATCAGATAGGCTATAAGTATAAGCCAGCGTGTGCTGTGTGCCTCTTCATAATTCTCTTCCCACTTTAGTATCAGCCAGAAAGTTACGGCTGTACATAATGAAGAATAGGCATAAACTTCGCCCTCTACAGCACTGTACCAGAAGGTATCACTCCATGTATATGCCAAAGCACCAACAAGACCTGATCCAAGAATGGATACGGACTGCCATAATGTAGGTTCATTGCTGCCTGCAACCAGTTTCTTTGTAAGATGTGTAATACTCCAGAACAGGAATAATATACATGCTGCGCTAAGAAGTGCCGACATTATGTTTACCATCATAGCAACCTTTGAAGGGTCATCTACGAACTGTGAAAACAGATTCGCAGTCAACATGAAAACAGGTGCTCCTGGTGGGTGTCCTACCTCCAGTTTATATCCTGTCGTGATGAACTCCGGGCAATCCCAGAAGCTGGCTGTAGGTTCTATTGTCAGACAGTAGGTAACTGCCGCAACAATAAAGACCAACCATCCTAAAATAGTGTTTAATCTTTTGTAGTTCATATACTGATGTATTATTCAATTCATTACAAGTCCTGTCCTATGTCGCTACGGAAATGTTTTTTGCTGAAGTTGATAGTCTCAGCACCCTTGAATGACAGGGCAAGAGCCTCTTCTTTATCCTTACCGTATGAACTGATGGCTATAACACGTCCGCCTGCTGTTACTACATCGCCATTCTCATTGAAAGCTGTTCCTGCGTGGAATACAATGCTCTCTTTTATATCTTCTATACCGGAAATTACAAAACCCTTTTCGTACTCCTGAGGATAACCACCGGATACCAGCATTACGCAAACTGCTGCGCGTTCATCAATTTCCAGACTCTTTTCGTTCAGATTGCCATCTGCAACACCTTTGAACAGTTCTACCAGGTCGCTCTTTATGCGGAGCATTACGCTCTCTGTTTCAGGGTCGCCCATACGAACATTATATTCAATTACCTTTGGATTGCCATCTACATTGATAAGTCCAAAGAAGATAAATCCTTTGTAGTCCAGACCTTCTGCTGCCAGACCTTCTACAGTTGGGCGGATAATTCTCTCTTCAACCTTCTGCATCCACTCTTTATCGGCAAATGGAACTGGCGATACTGAACCCATACCTCCGGTGTTCAAACCTGTATCGTGTTCGCCTACGCGCTTGTAGTCTTTTGCTTCAGGCAGTATCTTGTAGTTCTTACCGTCTGTAAGTACAAATACGGAACACTCTATTCCGCTCATGAATTCTTCTATTACCACTCTTGATGATGCACCGCCAAACATGCCGCCAAGCATCTCTTTAAACTCCTTGCGAGCCTCTTCCAGTGTAGGCAGAATAAGTACACCCTTACCTGCGCAAAGTCCATCTGCTTTCAGAACGTATGGAGCCTGCAATGTTTCCAGGAATACCAGACCATCTTCTATGGTTTCCGGTGTAAATGTCTTGTAAGCAGCTGTAGGAATGTTGTGTCTCTGCATAAACTGTTTTGCAAAGTCCTTGCTACCCTCTAATTGTGCTGCATCCTTTGATGGACCAATAACAGGAATATTGCAAACTTCAGCATCGTTTCTGAAATAATCGTAGATACCCTTTACAAGTGGATCTTCCGGACCAACTACAACCATGTTGATGCCGTTTTCCAGAACAAACTTTTTAATACCGTCAAAGTCTGTTGCCTTCAGGTTGATGTTTTCACCAGCATTTACAGTACCAGCGTTTCCTGGTGCAATATACAATTTCTCAAGCTGTGGGCTCTGAGCTATTTTCCACGCCAATGCGTGTTCGCGTCCGCCGCTTCCAAGTAGTAATATCTTCATAATTTATTGTCTGTTATCTTTGTTTCTAAAATCCTTTTTGAATGATCTGTTCTCTCTTCCTGTTCCAGGCTTGCCTTTTGCCGATGTTCTCTTTGCAAATGGCTTTGCACCGCCTTTTTCGGAATCTTTCTTAAATGGTCTTGCAGGTCTGCCATCCTTAGAACTCTCTTTTCTGAAGGGCTTTGCAGCTCTTCCGCCATTTTCTGAATCCTTTCTGAAAGGTCTGGAGCTCTTTTCAGTTCTGTCAGAACTCTTTCTGAATGG
This sequence comes from Bacteroidaceae bacterium, assembly GCA_045660365.1. GTDB lineage: Bacteria > Bacteroidota > Bacteroidia > Bacteroidales > Bacteroidaceae > Colenecus. Next base: position 79,183 of record JAZRDQ010000018.1, on the reverse strand, counting down.
TCTGGCAGGTTTGTTGCCTCTTTCAGAGCTCTTTCTGAATGGTCTGTTTGGACGATTTTCACTCTCAGTATTAGCACCGCCCTCTTCTGCCATCTGTTTTTTCTCCTCTAATCTGGCTTTATGGCGTAGTGTAGAACTGCGGCGTGTAGGAATATCGCCCTTCTCTAAATGTTCGCCATCCTGACGGAATTTTTCATATTTACCGGCAAAGATTTCGTACTTGCGAACTTCGCATGGCAATGCTCCGTTGAATAGTGGAATTTTGGCCGATGGTTTTAAGCCAATCTTATCGAAACACTCATATTTGTAGCTTATTACCCATGCTTCACCTCCCTGTAGAGCATGTTTGAATCTTTCGCCCATCATTGAGTAAAGCTCTAACAGGTTATCTACATTCAGTCTTTCACCGTATGGAGGGTTGGTAATAACTACTGTTCTCTCTTTTATTGGTTCAAAGTCCTTAAAGTCGCGAACTTCAAACTCTATTTCGTCGGCTAGACCTGCTGCTCTGGCATTTCTGCGTGCAACAGCAATTGCCTTAGGATCTTTATCAAAACCTTTAATCTTGAAATTGAAAGGACGTTCTGCTGAATCGTCATTATAAACAGATTCAAACATATCTTTATCAAAGTCCTTCCACTTTTCAAATGCATATTGGCTACGGAACAGACCTGGAGCCATATTGTGTGCTATCAGTGCTGCTTCAATAGGAATGGTTCCGGAACCGCACATAGGGTCTGTAAAATCTGACTGACCGTCCCAGCCTGAAAGCAGAATCATACCTGCTGCAAGGACTTCGTTCAGAGGAGCCTCCATTGCCTCCTGTCTGTATCCACGTTTGTGCAGTGATTCGCCCGAACTATCCAGTGACAGTGAGCAATCATCGTGTGATATGTGTATGTGGAATGTCAAATCCGGATTTGTAACACTTACATTTGGGCGTTTGCCATATTTCTCTCTGAAATAATCGGCAATGGCATCCTTAACTCGGTAGGCAACAAACTTTGAATGCTTGAAATCTTCGCTGTAAACCACAGCATCTACTGCAAAGCTGTTTGACAGGGACATGTAGTTCTCCCAGTTTACCTTTTTGCAGATATCATAAACTTCGTCTGCGGAATCGGCCTTAAAATGCAGGAATGGTTTAAGAATGCGAATAGCAGTTCTCAGATGGAAATTGGCTTTATACATCAGTAGTTTACTACCACTGAACGATACCATTCTATTGCCTATAGCTACACTATTGGCACCCAAATCAATTAACTCTTTTGCTAAAATCTCTTCCAAGCCCTGGAAGGTTTTGGCTATCATTTCAAATTCTGTCATCACGTAAGATGAATTGTAATAGTTTCAAACTGCAAAGGAACAAAAAAAAGAGGCTATATCAGCATTATTAGTATTAATTATTATAAATAAGCTGTTATTTGTGCGCTTTGGAGAGTATTTAATAAATATTATAGCATTAAAACCTGTCAGTTTAGTCTGTTATGCAAAAAAACTCTTGTATCTTCGCGGTCCAAAAATACCAAATATGAATATGATGAAACTTTTTAGAAGCAATGTTGTTTTACTGTTATTGTTACTTATAGCTCCTGGTCAGTCAGATAGTTTATCAGCCCAGACACGTGGCAGGCAGAATGTGCAGGCAGAATTGTATGATGTTCCGCCAACTGTACCGGAAATGATGGTTTTTGCAGGCGATACTATCCGTTTTGACAGGGCAGATCTGCGTGAACGAATGGACAGGGAACTGATTGCTTTTTCATATATGCATACAAACTCCCATCTGGTTATCAAGAGGGCAAATCGTCTGTTCCCGGTAATTGAACCTATCCTGAAGGAGAATGGTATTCCAGATGATCTGAAGTATCTGATGGTAATAGAGAGTAATCTTGATCCAAACTCATTATCGTCGGCCGGTGCGGCAGGATTGTGGCAGTTTATGCAGACAACAGGTCGTTCATACGGACTGGAAGTGAATGCCAATATTGATGAACGTTACAACACAGTTAAAGCTACTCAAGCAGCTTGTAAATATCTGGCAGAGGCATACGAAAAGTATGGCAACTGGATGACAGTGGCAGCGAGTTACAATGGTGGTCAGAATGGAATAAGCCGTCGTCTGGAAGAACAGCATCAGACAAGTGCGCTCGATTTGTGGTTAGTGGAAGAGACCTCCAGATATATGTTCCGACTAATGGCTGTTAAGATGTTGTTTGAAAACCCACGCAAATTTGGTTTTTCATTTTCCAGAGAGGACCTGTATCCGTATATACCACCAAGGAAACAGGTTGTAATTACAGATCCTGTAGAAGATTTGGTAAAGTTTGCAGAAGAGCATGGTATAACATACGCACAATTAAAACGGGCGAACCTGTGGCTTAGAGAATCCAAGCTCAACAATAGTTCGCACCGTACTTATGTGATTGATATACCCGACACTCAGGCTGAATATTATGATCCTTCAAAAACTAAGGTCCATAACCAGGCCTGGGTTAAGTGAAAAATCTTACAGAGAGTTGAAGTTTTCTTCGTTCATGATCTTTTTACCTTCTGCGGTGTACATGTAATCTATTCTTGAGGCGTATGCCTTTTCAATCTTACCACGAACCATCTTCATGGTGCTGTTAATCATCTGATTCTGCTCAGTGAATGGTTCCTTTAGTATTGCAAATGTACTTGGCAACCATCTTTCAGGGAACATAGTGCTGTACTGTCCACCTCTCTTGAACTCTGAAATTTCACGTTCAATCTCTTTTATTGCAGCCTCTTTACCCTCTTTTGTGTCGAGTGTAAGGTTCTGGTTCTTTAGGAAGTTCTTCAGTCTCTCCTTGTTAGGAACTATAAGGGCTGTTGTGTATGCACTTTGATTGTTGTAAAGCATAACCTGGTCTATGCAGTCTGAATAACCAACAAGTGCCTCTTCAATACCTTCTGGGCTGTATTTTTCACCATCACTGCTAATAAGCAGACTCTTGAATCTGCCCAATACGTAAAGAAGGCCGTCTTTACCCATGTAGCCTAAGTCGCCGGTGTAAAGGTATCCGTCGCGAACTGTGTCGGCTGTAGATTCCGGATTTTTCCAGTATCCGGCCATAACGTTTTCGCCCTTTACTACAATTTCACCCTGTTCGCCAGCTGGAAGTTCTTTTCCGTCAGGATCACAAATCTTGAGTTCTATTGGCTTAACCAGCTTTCCGCTTGAACCCAGTTTGAACAGATCCGGGCCGTTTGAAGATATAACAGGTGTTGCTTCACTCAAACCGTAGCCCTGATACATAGGCATACCTATTGCCATGTAGAACTGCTGCATCTCTTTGTCCAGAAGAGCACCACCACCAATAAAGAATCTTAATTCTCCGCCAAAGTTCTCTCTTACCTTTGAGAAGAGGATTTTGTCGAACAGTGCTACAAGTGGCTTTAAAAAGATGCGTAATCCCTTTGATTCCAGACTGTTGTCGCCATAATATTTCTGTGCGGTTTTCAGTGCAAAATTAAATAGCTTTTCTGTTGTTGCACCCTTGGCACGAATACCCTGCTCAATATTTTTTCTGAAGGTCTTTGCCAATGATGGCACACTCAGAATGAAGTTTGGTTTTACCTCTTTAATGTTTTGTGGAATGTTCTTCAATGTCTCCATTGGAGTTCTGCCCACCTGTACTGTTGCTGCTGTAGCACCTACAGACATCATGATATAGAAACCTACCACGTGTGCAAAACAGTGGTCAAGAGGTAATATTATAAGTGTACGCCAGTTCTGGTTTATATCTACCAGAGTAAGTGACTGCTCTACGTTTGCAGTGTAGTTACGGTGTGTAAGGATTACACCCTTTGGATCGGCGGTTGTACCCGATGTATAGGTGATTGTTGCGTAATCATCATTTTCAATAGAATTGGCTACAGACATGAACTCTTCCAAAGTGTGATTTGCAAGAAATTCTTTACCTGTTTCCATCAGGTCGCCTACATAAATTTCGTTTTCTTCGTAGCTCTCTATCTTATCGAATACAATAACTTTCTGAATAAGTGGAAGCTGATCTTTAATCAGTCTGATTTTCTTTAGCTGTTGCTTGGAAACCATCACGTACTTAACGTCAGCATGCTTCAGACGGAACAGAAGATCATTGCTCTCTTCCAATTTGATAGACAGCGGAACGTTGATAGCTCCTGCATAAAACATGGACAGTTCACCAATTACCCACATGTTTCTACCCTCAGAAAGCAACGCCATAGTGTCGCCTTTTTTTACTCCAAGTGCCTGAAGGCCTGCGCCTAATTGATATACCTTTTCTTTGACCTGGACATAAGTTGTTGGTTCAAAAACTTTATCGGTTTTCTCCAACAAGAATGTATTGTTGGGGTAAAGTTTTACAGATTTTTCAAATAAATCAACAAGGGTCATTTTCATTGTTATGTCAATTTTAAATTATTAATCATCTGTTTTCCGTTGGAAAACGGCCGTAAAAATAAGCAATATTAATCAATTATTCAAAATATGTAAAAAAAAGAACAGCGGGAATCTCTTCCTGCTGTTCTCAATTCACTATTGTTCACCAATAATTAACTAACCACTCTTATGAGAAAAAACTACTTTTCAATTCTGTTGTTTATGTATTCGAATGGAATTGTGTTTATTGCAACATCATTCTGTTCGGTTAAAAGAACTTCACTGAAAGTCAATGTATATTCTTTCTTCAGATTTTCAATCTTAGCATTCTTCTTTGTATCGTCCATCTTTTTAGATTTGCTTACTGTTTCAATTTCTGACAGCAGTTTCTGATACATAGGGATAAATTTGATTGCATCGTCCTGACTTAGTTCGGCAACAACATCCATAATAGTTGCATTGTTGTTGTTTACATTCTCTGCGTTAACACTTGTTGTAGCAAACATTGCTGCTGCGGCAGCTGCGATCAAAAACTTTTTCATTGTTCTATTGTTTTTTAGTTATACATTCTTTTTTGTTTTGAACCCCGTTTCTTGCGGCGTTCGTAAATAAGAGTGCAGAAATGGCAAAAAGTTAAGTGAGAAAAGGTGTGTTTATCTTAAATTAACAATTCGTTTAACAAATAAAACAGGCTATAAATAGGTATAATAAAAAGAAAATCAGACAAATACGAAAAATTTGCCCGATTTTCTTGTTAACATTTAAGTTGTCAAATAATCAACTTAAAAATAGGATTGGTATGATGATTTTTACAATCCGAATTCCTCTTTTATGGTCTGAACGTAGTCTAATTTTTCCCAGGTAAAGAGTTCTACATCCATTTCTACCGAAGGCTGATACTTACTTACAAACTTCTTGTGAACAATTCTGTTGGTCTGTCCCATGTGTCCGTATGATGCAGTTTCTGCATAGATAGGGTTGCGTAGTTTCAGACGCTCTTCAATAGCCTTTGGTCTTAAATCAAACAGTTTGTCTATCTTTTTAGCAATCTCTCCATCGCTCATATTAACATGTGAACGGCCGTATGTGTTCACAAATATATTAATAGGTTTAGCTACACCGATAGCGTATGATATCTGAACCAGCATCTCATCGGCTACGCCGGCAGCCACCATGTTCTTGGCAATGTGGCGTGCAGCGTATGCAGCGCTTCTGTCAACCTTTGACGGATCTTTACCACTGAATGCTCCACCGCCATGTGCGCCTTTACCTCCGTAGGTATCTACAATGATCTTTCTTCCGGTCAGTCCTGTATCTCCATGTGGGCCACCAATCACAAACTTACCTGTAGGGTTAACGTGGTATGTAATGTCGGCATTGAATAGTTTTGCTATTTCTGCATTTCCTATCTCCTCTATAACGCGTGGTATAAGTATCTCAATTACATCCTTACGGATAATGGAGAGCATCTCTTCGTCTGCTTTCAGTGCTGCCTCCTTGCTGTTGTCTGCAGGTTGTATAAAATCATCGTGCTGGGTACTAACCACTATGGTGTCTATTCTTACAGGTGTACCATTATCGTCATATTCAATGGTAACCTGACTCTTGGAATCCGGACGCAGATAGGTCATATATGTTCCTTCGCGACGAATATCGGCCAGCACTCTTAATATGGCGTGGGCCAGATAGAGTGGCAGCGGCATATAGTTATCGGTTTCGTTGGTTGCGTAACCGAACATCATGCCCTGGTCGCCTGCACCCTGATCCATAGCGTTTTCGCGTTCTACGCCGCGGTTAATGTCTGCGCTCTGTTCGTGTATTGCAGAGAGTACTCCACATGAATTGCCGTCAAACATATATTCGCCTTTGGTATATCCTATGCGGTTTATGACATTACGTGCAGTCTCCTGTAAATCTACGTATGCCTTTGATTTTATTTCACCGGCAATAACCACCTGTCCTGTTGTAACAAGTGTTTCACAAGCTACCTTTGAATCTTTATCAAAGGCCAGGATTCTGTCAAGAATAGCATCGGAAATCTGATCCGCTACCTTGTCTGGGTGTCCTTCTGACACCGATTCTGATGTAAATAGATATGACATATAGTTGTAAAAAATAAAAACCTCACTGTTTAATATCAGAAACAATGAGGATTTAGTACAACAACTAAAGTAAAACAGAAAATAGTTGACTTTTAGCATTTTTTTCTGTGGTTGCAAGCTGTCGGAACCTGAGTTCACAAATCTTTCCACATTGTTTCGTGCTGCAAAAGTACAACTTTTTTTGATATCCGGCAATAAGTAAAAATAAAATGGTTAATTTCGCGACAATCACTTTTACTGAATTATGAGAAAGGTAATAACATACGGAACATTCGATCTACTTCATCAGGGCCATATTAATCTTTTGAAGAGAGCCAAAGAGTTGGGTGACTATTTGATAGTTGGTGTCACAAGCGACAGTTTTGATAAGGGTAGAGGTAAGCTGAATGTTCGAAACAATGTTATAGAGCGCATAGAAGCAGTTCGTCAGACAGGTTATGCCGACGAGATTATAATTGAGGATTATTTAGGACAGAAAATAGACGACATACAGAAATATGATGCAGATATCTTTGCAATTGGTTCTGACTGGGAAGGAAAGTTCGATTACCTGAATGAATTTTGTCAGGTTGTATATCTTCCCAGAACAGAAGGTATATCTTCAACCATGCTTAGGGAAGAGTCATCCGGGCTGGTAAGAATAGGTGTAGTAGGAACCGGACGTATTGCAAGACGATTTGTTCCTGAAACTTATGTTGTAAGCGGTATAAAAGTATCTGCAGTATATAATCCGGAAAATGGACAGAGTGAAGATTTTGCCAGAGAATTTAATCTTCAATCCTATTCTGCAGGTTTTTCAGATTTTCTCAATGTAGTGGATGCCGTTTATATAGCTTCGCCGCATCTTTCGCATTATGAGTACGCAAAACAGGCTCTGTATGCAGGAAAACATGTGCTTTGTGAGATTCCTTTCATGTTATCGGCTTCCCAGGCGAAAGAGCTGTACGAATATGCAGAAGATAATAACTTGGTTCTGCTAGAAGCCAGTAAAACTGCTTTTTGTCCCTCTTTTAACAGGCTGGTTACATTAATAAAAAGCGGAATAATTGGTGAAGTTGTTGATGTTCAGGCCTCTCTGTCAAAAATGGTAGATGCACCAACCAGAGAACTGGATGTAAACCAGGCCGGTGGCGCTATGAACGAACATGCACCATTAACTTTAATGGCTATAACAAAGATATTAGGCATAGATTACACAAACGTATCATTTCGTTCCAAAGTGAAGGATGGAGTTGATATCTATACAAAGGTGGTGCTGGATTATCCACATGCGACATCTTCTGTTACATTAGGTATTGGTGTAAAAACAGAAGGAAACCTGATTGTGTCTGGTACAAAAGGTTATGTATATGTACCTGCTCCATGGTGGTTGACATCATTCTTTGAAGTAAGGTATGAAGACCAGACAAAAAATAAAAAGTACTTTTATAGCTATGACGGAGAAGGTCTGCGTTATGAAATACAGGAATTTACGTCAATGATAGTTAATAACAGACGAGGCTCTTATAAACTCAGCAAAAAGGAAAGTCTGGCAATAGCAGAAATCATTGAAAAGTATAATAACAGAGAATCTTATATAGAGATATAAAAAATCTTTTTTCGAGTTATGAAGACAGCGGTTGTAACAGGTGGAACCTCCGGTATAGGATTGGGTGTTGCTAAAATGCTTATAAGTAAGGGGTATTATGTTTATGCAACATATATAGGACCGGAGTTTACAGAAACTATCGAAAATTTTGAACCGATTCTGTGTGACCAGACCAGCAGGGAAGATGTATATAGGTTTATAGACTATGTAAAAAGTAAGACCGATCATCTGGATTGTCTTCATTGTAATGCAGGTGTCTCTATTCGTAAGTCATTTACAGAGTATAATGACAAGGACTGGGATACGATGATGGAGGTTGCAGTAAATTCCCACTATATTATGTGCCGTGAATTTTTTCCAATAATACCAGATGGCAGCAGAATATTGTTTACTGGTTCTCAAATGGGTTTACAACCTCATGGAATGGTGTTGGCATATGGTGTTACCAAATCGGCAGTACATGCTCTATGTAAGAACCTGGTAAAAGAGTTTGAGGGTACAGGAACAACGGTTAATGCAGTAGTTCCGGGATTTGTTGAAACTCCCTGGCAAAAAGAAAAGCCAGAAGAGATAAAGCAAAATATATACAGGAAAACAGCCATACATAGATTTGCTACTATTGATGAAATAGTGGATGCGTTCAGGTTTTGTATTGACAATCCTTTTGTGAATGGCAGTTTGATAGAAATTAATGGTGGATATAATTATAAGTAAGGAAGGTTAAAGGTTAACCTTCCATTACTTTTAAATATTGTAGGTGGATTTTAAGTGCTCAGTAATTCTGCGGCAACTATTTCCATCTCTGTTTTTATGAAACAGATCAATCTCTTTATCTGTTGGATTGTGGTATGAATGCTGGTATAAAATATTTGTCAGCTCATTCCAGTTGGTTGCTTTTATTCCTTCCCACACATTATAATCAAAGTATAACGGGCGTTCATTGTTTATATAATCATTATAATCGAATGGAGTTAGGATTATAGGCTTACCTAATAGAATGTAATCACAATAGATACTGGAATAATCAGTAATAAGAATATCCATGTCTTTGACAAAGGTGTACAGGTTATCAAAACAACTATCAGTTACATTTACAAACCTGTCGTTTTGCAATGTGATATTTGCATTACTATCAAAAAAATGCCCCTTGTTAAAGAATACGTAATCGTTATCTTCCAGAGTTTTAAAGAACTTCTCCTGATTAAATCCGTGGCCGTTAAATCCATTAAAAGGTTCCCCCTTTAGCCCATTTACTCTATGTGTCGGCATATAGATTATAAATTTGGCTGTAGGAAACTTAGCTCTATATTCCTTTACAATATTTTCAGTGTATGTTGAAAAGAGAGCATCGTTTCGTGGATATCCGTCTGTCCATATCTGGTCTGGCTGTACTTGGAAGGCAGAAGAGAAGAATGGAGTAAAGAATTCTGAAGAATTCATAACCAGATCCTTTTTGTATTTGTTCTCATAAGGAAAGAGCAGATGGTTTAATTTTACCTTAAAACGTTTAAAAGGCGACTGTTTTGTTTTTAAAAACTTTATTTCGTCTGCCATTATCTGTTTCAGAGGCATACCATGCCATAGCCAAACCATTTTAGCCCCATTCAGATATTTGGAATTCATTTCGTCCGGGCTTGTGGTTACAAATACTACTCCTGCCTTGAGGCATGCAATCTTTCCTGCAATGGTATTGGCCATTTGAACAGGTCTGTTCAACTCCTTTAATCTGTTATATACCTCTTTATTATGTGTAATCCACATTGGTTTTATATCCGGATCATATTCAAGGACATATTCATATAATGCCCTTGAATTATCCGAATATTTCTGACCAAACCAAGAACCAAAAAGCCATACTCTTGGATCCCTTTTGAAACACTTTTGTATGTACCAGAAGGGTAAAAAGAGTAAACCAACAATTGATTTACCAATAAGATATGGAATGGTCTCTTTTTGTTTCATATTACTTCAGTGTGCTGTATTTTTTACCATAGTAAAGCTGCTGTTCCAGATAGTCATCGTTATAAACAACCTGATAATCAACAACCTTACCATCTTCTACAATAGGAACGATATCTGGGTTGATAAAGCCACCGTATGGTTTCAGGTTAAGTGCTTCGTAACGTTCCAGAACCTCTTTGTGGATAGCCGGATCAATATTTACAGCATACTTTTCTACAAGAGCCTTACCTGCTTCGTAGTCGCCTTCTGACTTGATGCGCTGTATTTCAGCAAGCAGTTCTGCAAAGAGAGCACGCAGTTTAACGTAGTCGTTAATTACAAAGTAGGTCTTGCCGTCGCGAACCTTCTTTTCAATTACGTTGTCTTTTTTACCATTTTCATAGCACCATTCTGCTATAAGTTTGCGGTTCTGCATGTGGGCTTCGGTATTTGGCTTACCCAATTCAATGCGGTTGAACTGAACCATCATACCATTGCGGATATAGCTTGCATACTCTGCCTTGTAAGCATCCTTGTCAGGTATAATTCCAAGTTCCTGCATCTTTGGGTCGGCTGTATAATAGAGACCGAACAGGTCAGCGCGAGCCTCTTCAAGTGTAGAAGCATATTCGCCCATAGCTGTTGTAGAAACACCAGGAAGCAGCTGGCCTGAACCATGACCCAAACATTCGTGAAGGTCGGTGTGAATATCGCTTGTGAATGAACCCCATTTGCGGGCCATCTCCTTTTCTGCTTCATCGTAAGCAAATTCATCGAGAGTGTTCATTGGCGATTCTTCTGCAGCCAGATCGTATGCTTTTGTGATGTTAGCAATAGTTACAGATTTGCTGCCATACATCTTGCGAATCCAGTCAGCATTAGGCAGGTTGATACCGATAGCTGTTGCAGGGTAGGCATCGCCGGTAATACAAACTACATTCACAACTTTTGCAGATACACCCTTACACTCTTTCTTCTTGAAACGGTCATCAATAGGTGAATTATCTTCAAACCACTGAGCATTTGCACTAAGTGCGCTTGTACGTACTGATGCAGCGTGGTCTTTAATGTGAACATAACCTTCCCATGCACCCTTTCTGCCTAATGGGTCGTTGTAATCTTCTACAAAACCATTAATAAAGTCAACAGTTCCTATTGTGTCCTTAACCCATTCTATGTTGAATTCATCCCATAGCTTCAAATCGCCGGTCTCATAATATTTAATAAGGAGATTCAAAGCACGTTTCTGAATATCGTTTTCAGCTACTTTGGCAGCCAAAGCCAGCTCTTCGCAAATTTTGGTGATTGCTTCACCGTAGATACCACCTTTGTACCATGCCAACTCTTTTACATTGCCGTTTTCGTCCTTAACAACCTTTGTGTTCAGACCGTATGATATTGGTGTTTCATCTTTGTCATCCTGAATTGATGCGTAATATGCTTCAACTTCGTCACGGCTTACACCATCGTAATAGTTTACGCTTGATTCCTTTACTATGTCGCCTGTTGTTGCATTGGCACGTCTCTGTTTGTAGCTGTTTCTGTCGTAAACGTATGGAATCAGCAATTCGCACTTGTTGCCATCGCCTACTGCCTCCATTAATGACTTGAAATATTCCTGTGAACATTCTGGGAAAATCTTGTCTTCAGCATAATGGTGGTGTATGCCGTTTACAAAGAAAAGACGTTTTGCATATACCAGGAATTTCTGGTATTCATCGCATGTTTTATCACCTTCGTAGTTTTCAAGAATATTCTCTATAGTGTGTCGAAGGGTGATGTTGTGTTCACTGTTCTGATCCCAGGAGATGTCACGTCCCCACTTAGCTGCTTCTGCCAGATGGTATGCATACTCTTTCTGTTGCAGTGTCAGTTCGTCCCATCCGGGAATCTGATAACGCATAATCTTCATATCTGCAAACTCGTCAAGCAGATAGTTAAACTTAGCCTCTTTGTTTCCGCAGCCGGCCAATACTGCTGTCAATGACATTGTCATCATAACGTAAAATACCTTTTTCATATCTTTTATTTATTTGTTTTTAACTCTCTAAATCCAGTAATTCCAATACCTGTTTTATACGACTATCAAAAGAGTGGTCAGCAAGAACAGATTTGCGTGCTCTATTCACACATTCGCTCTTATCATTTTGTAGCCCACCTTTTATAAGTTCAAAAAGTTCTTCCTTATTGTGATAAACACCAATTTCGCCATCTTTGAAGAGCATCTCTATATATGGATTGGCATCACATATCTGATATGCTCCGCTTCCAATAATTTCAAAAGTTCTTGGGTTTGCTCCATCTTTTTGTGCCTCCTGGTGAATGTTCAGAACTATTTTTGAACGATTGTACAGTCTGTTTGTTTCGTTTGCAGAGATAGTACAGTTTTTGTACACATTCTTGTTTTCTCTGTTAATCCATTTCCAGATACCTTTATACCATGGTTGATGCATACCATAAACAACTATCCTTTTATCGGGGAATTTATCGACTATGGCATTTATGGTATCTCTTCTTTTTGGGGAATAGTATATCTGTCCAACAAAAGAGATATCTATATCTTTCTCAATATCCAATGGGTGATAAGTAGCAGTGTCGCAAGCCTGTGGAAGGAAATATGCCACTTTTCCTTGTTCCCTGTAGTAATCAACATCTCTCTGTTCAAAGCAACAAAGTTTATCTACATAATCTATATGATTCTTAGATCCTGGCAGTTTTTCTAAATTATCGTAGAGCCAAACTACAACTTTGGCATCTCTTCTCATATATTCTAGAGTTTCTGAATTCAGAATTTCACCATTCATTATGAATACTATAGATGGCTTTGTATTGTTGAACACATTGATTATATGACTGTTATATAAATTTACGCTCTTCCTGTACAATCTGTCTTTATCTCTGCTTACTTTATAGCGAAGTTTCATAAAAGAGGTGTAAGGATGTATAGGTGTGTCATAACCATCAGTTACAACATTGTACCCCAACTTACTAAAAGCATATTCAGATGCCTGCAGATAGTTGAAGTAGTTTGGTCCAATTATCAAAACACTCTTTTTCATATCTTCTTGTATTCAATATTTTTGTAATTATGTGTACAGATATCCTCTTCTTTGGGAAGCAATGTATAGTCTCCGTAAATACGTCTCAAATATGAATCGTAATCTTTAGGTGCTGGGTACATTTTATTCTCAAATTCTATTTCTCCCAGAGGGAAAATATCACTTTTATGTCGTACACTGTAAAAGCCACTTCCAATAGCATGAATTAACTCATTACCAGATATCACTCTGCGATATAAGGAGTAGATATTCTCAAACAGAATACATACAGGATAGAGAGCTGTTCCAATAATATAGTTCACCAGGCCGTCGTTCTTAATTTTGTATCGTCTTCTAAAACATCTGCCATAGATTTTATTAATCTTCCTTGCTGTTTTAGGTGTTCCCTCTGTTTGCAGAAAGATGTCCAGCCATAAGTTCTCTCTCCTGGGGCTGAAACTGCCATCTGCCTCCTTTATCTCTCTGTCAATAATTATACTTTCATTTACAAATCTGGGCCATCTGTGAAAATGGTTATTATTGCAACCTGCATCAATTATTTTGTAGGTGGTAGTTGCCTCTTTTTCAACAGCTCTCTTCAAACGTTTAACATCCTTTTTCAGAATGCAAACATCCAGATCATCGTCCCATGGAATGAAACCGGAGTGTCTTGCAGCTCCAATAAGTGTACCTGAGTCCAGCCAGTATTCAATGTTGTTCTCTTTGCAGATTCTGTCAAATTCAGCCAGCATATCCAACAGATGCAGCTGGATGGCTCTTTGTCTTGATCCATCTGGGTTATATTTTGTTCTCAGTTCTGCTTGTTGTTGTGCACTTATCATATTAATGTTTCAATTTAGATAAATACTTTTTCGATACCTCAAGAATAGTTCTTCTTTCACTCTTGTTGATACCTAGTAAAAATACGCTGATGGCAACAATTACAACTGAACCAGCAGCCACAATAAGACTGTTCAAAATGGAGTCAGTAAACAGACTTTGAAACAGTAATGCTCCGGCAACTGATACTATTGTTACAACAGAAATCGGAAGAATTACTATTCTGGCAAACTCTTTAATTTTTAAGTCTATATGTTTTCTTACAAAATATAGTCTGACAAACTGCGATATAATTGTAATGAAGATTGATACAATAAAGATAGATTCAGCAGGTGTATTGAAACATCCTACAACAATACATGATAGTGGAACCACAAGCAATAGTGTAGATCCAATAGCTATCTGATATCTTTTTATTTTGCCGGTAGCCTGCATTGTGGCGGCAAGAGGGCTGGTAAATACATCCAAAAGCCCCTCTATTATAAGTAATCTGGTGAATAATGCAGATCTTTCGGGTACATCTTTAAGCCATAGGTCAAGAATTACCTCTGTTTCAAGCAGGAAAGGCAATGCCACCAGAAACAATAGATAGTATGTGAATTTTGAACTCTGGCAAATTAGTTTCCGCATCTCCTGCAGTGCATTTGATGCGTATGACTTAATTAGCTGTGGCTTTGTAGCCATAAAGAAATTGGTCTGCAGTTGAGATATTGTCATAAGGACCTTATCTCCAACACCTTTAGGAGTATTTATTACCGGTCCAAAGAAAAAGTTTATAACCAGGTTCAACCCATATTTTTTCAGGACGTCAGCTGTTGAACCTATTACATTCCATGTTGAAAATGAAAAAATCTCTTTGAACTTTTGCCTGTCAAAATATAACTGGAACTTACATTCTGCATAGAATACCTTACAATAAGTATAGTAAAGGAGGAATGTTCCTATCTGGACTGACATCATCAGCACGGCATACATTATCAGCTTGTCATAGCCTGTTTTCATCAGTACTAAAGCGATGGCCAGATTTGCAAGAGTCTCAAAAATGCTGACGTATGTAAATACCTTCATGTTCTCCCTTGCAATGATCATGCCCAAATACGGAGTTCTGAGAATATTAAAGGCAAAACCTATAATTGCGCAATGGAATACCCATTTGGCAGCATCTATTCTGTTTGCAACGTTCATTACGTTAACAAGGTACCAGTAACCTACGGGTTCTGCAATGATAACAATAATGAGGGCAATAACTGTAAAAACCAAAACGCATATATTGAACACGTTTTTTAGTTCGTCATAATTATTCCTGCCTATCTCAAAGGAATAATATCGCTGACTTGCAGCTGACAGAGTTGTGCTCAGGAATGAGAACATAGCAATTGTGGCGCCAACTGCAGTATATACGCCAAAGTCCACGCTTCCCAATGCATCTATGACGACCCTTGAAGTGTAAAAACTTACAAGCATCATCAATCCCATTCTTACATACAGGAGAATGGTGTTTTTTGCTATTTGTCCCTGATTAACAACTCCCATGATTTCTCTACTTGTTGATACTGTTTAATGCCTCTATCAGTTTTATGTTATCTTCCCGATTTCTGATAGCTAAGCGTATAAAATTCCTGCCGTTGAATCCCTTTTTGCCACTACAGTCTTTTATAAGAATGTTGTATGAGCATAAAAGTTCCTTTGCAAGTTCCTTTGCAGTATGGTTTGATACAATTTCGCACAACAGGAAATTAGCCTGTGACGGGAATACCTTCAATATACCCGTTTTGTTAAGTCCGTCAATAAGGAATTTGCGCTCTTCAATGAATCTGTTGCAGGCTTTATGGTAGTCTGCTTCATGTTTTGAGAATATCTGCATAAAGAATTCTGCGTATGAATTCAGATTCCAGATAGCCAGTTTCTCCTTTACACTATCAGTCAAATTTGAATTGGCAGAGGCCATTATACCCAACCTTAATCCCGGTACACCAAACGATTTGCTTATGCTCTTAATTACAACTAGGTTCTGATAGTTGTTCAGGATTGTATCGTCCAACAGGGTGTTGTTCATATAATCTTCGCTGAAATCAACGAACGATTCATCTACAATAAGTGTAATGTTTTTCTCCTTACACCACTCTGCCAGATTGATAATCTCATCTTTTGGAATAAAGTTTCCGGATGGGTTATCAGGGTTGATAATCAGCAGAGATGATATGTTTTTATCGTTGAAATGGTTAATTATATCAACACAATCATACCTGAATCCATCTTTGGAAGGTGTGAACAGTTCAATATCATCCTTGCATTTTCTATTTACATATTCTTCGAATGTTGGAACCATAACGCCCATCTTTCCATTTAGGGTATTCATTAGGATGTTTATCAGTTCTGCAGCTCCGTTGCCGGGGATGATATATTGCTGGCTAACCTTGAAACATTTTGATGCAATGAGTGAGTTAACCCTTAATCCCGATGGATATTCAGTAAGCAAAGCATCAAAATTTGACCTTATTTCGTCCATCATTCTTCTGGTTGGGAAGTATGGATTTACCAGATAACAATAGTCTATCATTCCGGGGAATCTCCAGTATCCTCCGTAACGGCTGTTTATTTTGGCCAATTTGTCATTATCCTCAGCAAATATACACTCTGCAATATCCAGATCCTGAATGTCGTCAATTTCATACCACTTTTCATTACCTATTGGCAGGGCCTTTAATTCTGAATTGTCAAGATATGTAATGACCTTCAAAACCTGTTCGTAATATTCATTGTTGCCCATAGCCTTGCAGTATGCATGAAGGAATGGTACATACCTGTTCCTTGCAAACTCTTTGCTGAACTTGTAAATATTTACGGTTTTGTAATAGGTGTCAGCATCTTCGTATTTAAAGGCCGATTTTGTTATAAAGTTTACAATGTAATTCTCTTCATTCAGTTGCACCATTGTGCCATCCATCCAGCTCTGATATTTGGCAACCAGCGCTAAATTGGGGTAGGGATGCTCTGTAATCAGTGAAAACAGCCTGTCATCAAAGATTAAATCGGATTCAATCAGCAAAGTATCTTCTTCCACCATTCTGTCGCTTGCAAGCATAAGCGAATAGATGTTGTTCGTTTTGTAATATACTTCATTGTGAACATACTCTATCTGAAGAGAGTTGTCATATCGGTTGCCAATGTAATCTATCAGCTTTTGTGCTTCGTAACCAACAACTATGACAACCTTGCTTAAAGATAGTTGAGATAGCTGTCTGAGCAGTCTGTCAATAAGCTTTTCACCATTGACAGAAACCATACATTTGGTGTTCTCTTTAGTGAGCGTTCCCAGTCTTTTGCCCATTCCGGCGGCCAGAATAATTGCTTGCATATCTTATTCAGTTATATATTGTGCGACAGTTTCATCAATGTTTTCTCCGTTGAGTTGACCGTCAGTTAAATACTTTTTACCCATGTTCTCTTGTGCCCAAAGTATTATGGTATCTATGTTTGGCGTAGCTACCTTGTACTTTACTGCATAGCTCTTGATAAGAATTAATCCAAAAGGAATATCCTCAGTAAAATATCTGCTGTTGTAGTCCGGGATATATCCGCCGTCTGTTTCTTTCATTGGCGCATAAATACCGCAGAAACTCTTTATGGATCTGATCTTCTCTGTCAGCGAATGTGCATCATGACTTTCGTAGTAATCCAGTATTGTGGGAATTGCAGATTGTGGAATTTGCAACCTCTCTCTAAGCTCCTGAAATTCCCTGTCGCAGTCTATCAGTAGTTGTGAACTGACATCATCCCACTCTTCGTAGAAAAGAATGTTCCTGCTGAATGGCATTTCTTTTCCTTTCATCATACCATACAGTCTGCTTGGATGCAACAGTGGATTACTATTGGTGAGAGTAGCCTCCATATAGTTGTCTAACAGCTTTATCTGAGTGTCAAACATCTTGTTCAGCAATGTTCCGATGGCCTGTTTGTTGTCTATATTGTACGTTGCAATATTAAACTGTGGCCTGTATCCCAGAAGGTTGGCACTATGCCCGTATTTTACTAATCTGGAAATAAACGGTACACGTTGAAAACCGAACAATTTACTGTTTTGCGGTAGAATCTTCATTGCCATAGGGAAGAAACCCGAACTGCAAAATACTGAACCTATGTATGTTTTGGGAGTAACGTATGGAGCAATTAACCTCAGCTGTTCTGCAATTGCAAAGCCCGGCAGGGTAATGAAGACAATATCGCAATCCTTCATTGCCAGTTCAGGATTATCGGTGGCAAAAATCAAACCATTGAATATTTTACCATTGCAGTCCGTTACGGTTAGTGGCAGATTATCTTTTGCACACCATTTATCGGGTTGTCTGGTAAGTATGGTAACCTTGTAGTTCTCTTTTGAACCTAAAAATCCGCCTAATACATGGCCTATATTTCCACCTCCACAGATACATACATTGGTTTTTGGTGCAGTTCTTCTGAAACTGCACTTCTTGCTTTTCTCCCACGCGGCTTTGCGCTTGAGATAATCTTCGTATCTATTCTCCAGATAGTTGTCAGCCATAATTCTACTTAATGGATTGCAATAGTTCTGTAATGCTTTTGCCCAAACCTGGATGTATTACATTGGGTGCGATTTGTGCCAATGGTGCCAATACAAACTCTCTTTCTGTCATCAGTTTATGAGGAATTGTCAGCTCTTCAGTATCAATACAGCAATTATCGTACAATAATATGTCTATATCGATAGGTCTGTCAGAATATATTCCGTTATGGCTTTTGGATGTTCGTCCAAGTTCCGTCTCTATCCGGTTAATCATCTTCAGCACCATATCAGGTGATAGATTTGTTTCTACAGAAACAGCCATATTCATAAATGTGTTGCTGCTGGCAAATCCCCATGGTAAGGTTTCAATAACTGATGATCTGGCTTGAACTTTACCTATTGCAGAATCTATCTTTGCTATTGCAGATTCAAGATTCTGAACTCTGTTTCCAACGTTGGAACCTAACGATAGATAAAGTGTCGCCATATTCAATGTCAGTTTTAGTCTATAATCAGCATTGCATCTCCGTAACAACCAAAACGGTAGTCATTCTTCAATGCAGTGTCGTAAGCATCCATTATCAGTTCATAACCACCATATGCGCATGTCATCATCAGCTGTGTAGATTCAGGCAGCTGGAAGTTGCTTATCATGCTATCTGCAACTGTAAAGTTGTAAGGAGGGAATATGAATTTGTTTGTCCATCCTTCGAATGGCTTGATAAGACCATCTGTACCAACAACGGTTTCCAGTGCACGCATTGCTGTGGTACCAACGGCACAAATATGTTGCTTATTCTTCTTTGCCTTGTTGACAATCTCTGTGGTTTCTTCTGTAACAGACATCTGTTCAGACTCCATTTTATGTTTTGTAAGGTCTTCCACATCAATTTCGCGGAAATTACCCAGTCCGCAGTGCATTGTGATGTATGCAGGTTCAATGCCTTTAATTTCCATTCTCTTCAGAAGCTCGCGGCTAAAGTGCAAACCGGCAGTTGGAGCAGTTACAGCACCTTCGTTCTTTGCAAAAAGTGTCTGGAAACGAGCTTCGTCGTTTTCATCAACCTTTCTGTTCAGATATGATGGAATAGGTGCTTCACCCAAAGCATAAAGTGCGCGTTTGAATTCATCGTGTGGGCCGTCATACAGGAAACGCAGAACGCGACCACGTGATGTGGTGTTGTCTATAACTTCGGCAACCATTGAATTGTCTTCGCCAAAGTATAGTTTATTACCTATGCGGATTTTACGTGCAGGATCTACTTGTACATCCCATAGCAGATTCTCTTCTCTCAATTCTCTCAAAAGGAAAACTTCAATGCATGCACCGGTTTTTTCCTTATTACCATACATTCTGGCTGGAAATACTTTAGTATCGTTGAATACGAAAACATCATTTTCATTGAAATATTTCAGAATCTCCTTGAATAGAATGTGTTCAATTTCTCCACTCTTTCTGTGAACAACCATCAATTTTGATTCATCACGGTTTTCGGCAGGAAATTTAGCAATCTTCTCCTCTGTAAGTTTGAATTTGAATTGTGATAATTTCATCTCTTTATTTTTGTTTATTATTTATTCTCCGTTTCAATCACTTGTTTTGACAACCATTCTTCAAATGCTTCTACCTGAAGCGCATCTTCTGCTTTAAAATTTCCAACGTAAGTACGTCTTAAGGCTGTCAGATGGCCTCCGCTATTAAGTGCAACGCCAATGTCGCGTGCCAGAGCGCGAATGTAAGTGCCCTTGCTGCAGACAACTCTTATAGTAATTTGTGGCAGCTGGCAATCCAGTAGCTCAATTTCATCAATAACCAGGGTTTTAGGCTTCAGTTCCACATCTTCGCCTACTCGTGCCATCTTGTAAGCACGCTTGCCATCTATCTTGCAGGCCGAAAATTGTGGGGGTACCTGTTCTATAGTACCTGTAAACTGCTTAAGGGTTTCTTCAACAAGTTCTCTAGTGATATGTTCCGTAGGGTATGTGGCATCTATCGGCTTTTCCAGATCGAACGATGGAGTAGTTGCTCCCAGCATAATTGTTGCAATATACTCCTTGGTGTTATACTGGAACTCTTCAATGCGTTTGGTAGCCTTTCCTGTACAAATAACCAGAACTCCGGTAGCCAACGGGTCCAGAGTACCGGCATGTCCCACCTTCAGTTTTTTTACACCTAACCTTTTACACAGATGATAACGCACTTTGTTTACCACTGCAAACGAACTCCATCCGTATGGCTTGTCAAAATTTAATATCTCTCCCTGTTGAAAATTCATTTCTCTTTCAGTTATAGGAATAGTAGTGTCAATATACCTGCTACAGCGCAGTAAATACCAAAATATACCAGTTTACCCTTGCGAACAATGGATATCATCCATTTGCAGGCTGCACAGCCGGAAAGGAATGCTGCAAAGAATCCTATCAGCAGAACCCCCAATGATGTGGCTTCTCCGCCACTTCCTGCTGTAGCCGATTCAATAACATCCTTTATGTCCAGTAAAGCTTCGCCCAGAATAGGTGGTATAACCATCAGAAACGAAAACTGTGCAAGGTTCTCCTTCTTATTGCCCAATAGAAGTCCGGTAGCAATGGTTGTACCTGAACGTGAAAGTCCTGGAAGAACCGCAAGAGCCTGTGACAGACCTATAATAAATGCATGGCCAAGGGATATGTTCTCTTTTTGTCTTGGCTTTGCATAGAAAGAGAATATCAAAAGGGCTGATGTAACCAGCAACATTATTCCAACAACGGTAGTACCGGAGCCAAAGATAGCTTCAATATCGTCCTTGAAGAATACGCCAACCACACCAATAGGAATCATGGAGGCTACTATATTTATAGCATATTTGGTGCCGTAGTTCAGGTTGCTGTAACTATTCCACTGCTGGCGTGTAAACAGATCTTTGAATATCCACACAATCTCTTTCCAAAGAATGACCAGAGTGCTCAATACGGTGGCAACGTGTACCATTATGGTAAAGGCCAGATTTTGTTCACCTTCAATACCAAACAGGCTCGATGCAATAGCCAGATGTCCGCTGCTGCTTATAGGCAGGTATTCAGTCAATCCCTGAAGCAGGCCCATTACCAAAGACTCAAACCAGTTCATAAATCTTATTAGTTAGTTTTATTTTTTGGTTTAAACATTATAGCAACTATGATAAATACAAATCCAAAGAGTGTTACCATTGGGGCTATCTTAATACGTCTGACACTGAAGATGTCTGGCTCAAACGTCTCTGTAGTACAGTTTGGACCGGTCATCAGCAACAATCCAATTATAATTATCGCCATTCCAATTGCTATTAGAATGAAATTCATCTTCCCGAATGCAAGTCTGTTTTTGTCCATTTTAAAAATATTTTAGATGTTTATAAATCAAATGTAATGTAACTCTCCCGATTTCATTCTCAGGAATCTGTTTACAGATCTAAGGGCACAAAGTGTGGTTAGCAGAATACCCATAACAGTCATCACAGCCACTACAATGGCAAATGTCTCTTTCTGTAGCATAACAGCAAATCCCGGCTCGTATTTTATGCCAAATCTCATTCCGGAATAGAGGATGACAGAAGCCAGTAAGGCCGATGTCAGGCCTATCCACAGGTTATGCAGAATGAAAGGTTTGCGAATAAATGACCATTTTGCACCTACCAGCTTCATTGAATATAACAGGAAGCGTTGTGAATAGATGGTAAGCTTTATAGTGTTGTTGATAAGAGTGAACGAAATAAGTGAAAGAATGGTAGCCAGTGCCAAAAGTACAACGGTAACCTTTTGGATGTTGTCGTTTACAATATCCAGAATTTCTCTCTGATAATTCACCTCAGCAACCCCCTCTCTTGCTAGAATAATCTGTTCAATCCATTGCAAACTGTCTGAAACGGCATAACCAGCATCAAGAGTAATGTTGTACGATGCGTAGAACGGGTTATATTCAAGGAACTCAGATGGATCTACTCCCATGGCTTCAGTCATTTCAATCAGGGCATCCTCCTTCGATATAAATTTGCTCTCCTTGCAATAAGGGGCAGCAGACAACAGACGTTCAATAGATGTCCTTTCGCTATCAGTTATACTCTCCTTCAGCACAATTTCCACTGTCATCTCCTCCTTCAGTTGTGTGGAAAGAGTGTTGGCGGTGAGGAGAAGGAATGTAATTATACCTATAAGCAACAAAACCAGCGATGTGCTGATACATGCTGTTATGAATAGTAAATCAATTTTTTTCTTTTTCTTCTTTTTATCTTTTGCCATAAACCTATAATGTCTGTTTTCTGAATGCATAAATAAGGGAACTGCTCTTATCCTTGCTTGTTAGTGATATCCACCATGAACGCAGTCCTGTAAAGGACCCGCGTATGAATGCAAAATGGTGTCCCATCTCTTTCTCTGACAGAATGGAGATGTAGAACGGATCAAAAAACATTCTCTCCCTGTGCATCATTATGAAACCATTCTCTTTTGCTACCCGTGCTATTACAGATGGCTTGAAATGCCATAGGTGGCGTGGCACATTGAATGCAGCCCAATTGGACTTGTAGTACTTTGCATCAGTAGAATTGATGTTTGGAAGCGCCATAACCAGAATACCATCAGGTTTTAGTATTTTATGAAACTTTTTCAGTAACTCATCGGGGTTATTGTTATGTTCCAGAACATGCCATAAGGTTACTACATCAAAAGTTCCCTCCTTCAGGAATGCCATGTCTTTAACGTCTATCATCCTGTGGTGAAACAGTTCCAGAGCAAATTGTCGCTCCTGATGAAACTTTTCTACGGATGTTACCGACCAGTTTTTACCAATCATATAACCGGAGAAAAAGCCCGTTTTTGCTCCATAATTCAGTAGTGTTCCTCTCTTTTTACAGGTCAGTTTTTTTATAAGCCTGTATTTTCGGCGATTCATAATATCCCTTGAAACATAATGCAGAGTATTAATCAGGCCTTTGGGGGATTCTCCAAGCTTAAGTTTATGTTCCAGCTTTTCGTAGTGGTCAAACTTTGTGTCCTGTGGAGCATTGGCAGTATAAACCAAACCGCAATCCTTACATTCCAGTAAAGAATAAGACTCTCCGCTTATTACATTGTCAGTGCAATAAGCGTATTCAGTTTGATGTTTTCCTCCGCACAGAGGACAACTGCCATTTGTATGAATATTCATTTGCACTACAAATATAGCATCTGCGCACCCCCCTTGTCAAGTATTTAACAAAAAAAAGCATTACACTTTGTGTAATTTCTTCAAATTTGCTCCATTTTTACAAAATTCAACTAAAAAGAGTACCTTTGCACTTTGATGAGCGAATTTAGTAATAGCGATATGCATAATAATTCAGAAGATTTGAATAAACATCTGTTCATCGAAACATACGGATGTCAGATGAATGTTGCCGATTCAGAGGTGATAGCCTCAATAATGAAGATGGCAGGGTACGATACTGTAGAAAATATCGATGAAGCCGATGCCATTTTTCTTAACACATGTTCAATCAGAGAGAATGCTGAACAGAAAATCTGGCACAGACTGGAGGCTCTCAATGCAATGAAGAAAAAGCGTAAGGGCGCACTTCTGATTGGAGTGATGGGTTGCATGGCGGAAAGAACCAAACAGGATCTGATAGACAACCATCACGTAGATGTTGTGGCAGGTCCGGATGCCTATCTCTCTCTGCCTGAACTGGTGGGACAGGCAGAACTGGGAAATAAGTCTATGAATATAGAGTTATCTACCACAGAAACTTACAGGGATATTATTCCTACAAGAATCTGCAGCAACGGCATTTCCGGTTTTGTATCCATAATGCGTGGTTGTAATAATTTTTGTCATTATTGCATAGTTCCATATACCCGTGGCAGGGAGCGTAGCCGCGATGTAAAGAGTATTCTTGCCGAGGTTGCAGATTTGCGTGACAGAGGCTTTAAAGAGGTTACGCTATTAGGACAGAATGTGAATTCCTACAGTTTTAATAATGGCGATGAAATGGTAGATTTCCCTACTCTGTTGCGTATGGTAGCGCGTTCTGTTCCAAATATGCGGGTACGCTTTACAACATCACATCCAAAAGATATGAGCGATGAAACACTGCACGTTATAGCAGAGGAACCAAATGTATGTAAACACATTCATCTTCCGGTACAGAGTGGTAGTAATAGAATTTTACAATTGATGAACCGTAAATATACTCGCGAATGGTATTTTGAAAGAGTAGAAGCCATTAAGCGTATTGTACCGGATTGTGGTCTTACAACCGATATGTTCACTGGTTTTTCATCGGAAACAGAAGAGGATCATCAGCAGACATTAGACCTGATGCGTATCTGTCGTTACGATTCATCGTTTGACTTTAAGTATTCAGAACGTCCGGGTACATTTGCCAGCCGTCATCTGCCTGATGATATACCGGAAGAGGTTAAAATACGCAGATTGAATGAAATGATTGCTCTGCAAAATACATTATCGTTAGAAAATAACAGAGCCTGCATAGGAAAAACTTATCAGGTTCTTGCAGAGGGATATTCAAAACGTTCCAGAGAGCAGTTGTACGGACGTACCACACAGAACAGAACAGTGGTGTTCGATAAGCAAAATTATCGTCCGGGTCAATTCTTGGAGGTTACCATAACCGATGCTACTTCTGCAACACTCTTTGGTACACCCGTTTAATTCTTTTTAAAAAAGGTGGTTAATAAGTAATAACTGAACGGAATAAAGTTTAATTTTGCAACCAATTTGGTAATAGACATAGAATTTAATTAACATAAAATGGGACTTAGAAGGATTTCAGCTGCCGAAGCAGCATCTTACGTTAAGAACGGTTACAATGTAGGTTTAGGTGGATTTACTCCTGCCGGCACACCTAAAGCCGTTACTGCAGAGATAGGTAAAATGGCTCACGAACTTCACGAAAAGGGTGAACCATTCCAAATCAGTGTATTCACAGGTGCATCTACAGGCGATAGCTGCGATGGTGTTCTTACCAGAGAAAACGCTATCCGTTACCGTGCTCCATACACCACTAACGGTGATTTCCGCAAGGCTGTCAATAATGGCCTAATTGCATATAATGACATCCACCTGAGCCAGATGGCACAGGAGTTGCGTTATGGCTTCTTTGGTAAACTGGATATCTGTATTCTGGAAGCATCAGATGTTACAGACGATGGTAAGGTTTGGATTACTGCAGGTGTTGGTATTGCTCCTACAGTAGCACGTATGGCCGATAAGGTTATCATCGAACTGAATGCAGCACACGCACGTTGTGCCAAGGGTTTGCACGATATCTTTGAACTTTCAGATCCTCCATACCGCAGAGAGATTCCTGTTTACAAACCAAGTGACAGAATTGGTACAGACTACATACAGTTGGATCCTGCAAAGATTATCGGTGTAGTAGAGGTTGATATTCCTGATGAATCACGTGGCTTTACCGATCCAGACGATGTAACAATGCAGATTGGTCACAATGTTGCTCAGTTCCTTATCAGCGACATGAAGCGTGGCATTATCCCATCAACATTCCTGCCATTGCAGAGTGGTGTAGGTAATGTAGCCAATGCAGTATTGGGTGCTCTGGGTGCAGATCCATCAGTTCCATCATTCGAAATGTACACAGAAGTTATTCAGGACTCAGTTATAGATTTGATGCGCGAAGGTCACTGTAAGTTCGGTTCAAGTTCATCACTCAGCGTAAGTAACGAAACTTTGCAGGGTATTTATGACGATATGGACTTCTTTAAAGACAAGCTTGTGCTTCGTCCTACAGAAGTTTCTAACAGCCCTGAAGTAGCTCGTCGTTTAGGTTTGATAGCAATGAACACTGCTCTAGAAGCTGATATTTACGGTAATGTTAACTCAACTCACGTTTGCGGTACCAAGATGATGAACGGTATTGGTGGTTCAGGTGACTTTACCCGCAATGCCTTTATCTCTATCTTCAGCTGCCCATCAGTAGCTAAAGGTGGTAAGATTAGTGCTATTGTTCCTATGTGTTCACACGTTGACCATAACGAACACAGTGTTAAGGTGCTTATCACTGAACAGGGTATTGCTGATTTGCGCGGTAAATCTCCTGAACAGCGTGCAAAGTGCATTATTGAAAACTGCGTTCATCCAGACTACAAACAGCTTATGTGGGATTACCTTAAGATTTCACAGAAAGGTCAGACATCACACGCACTTTCTAAGGCATTTGCTCTGCATCAGGCACTTGCAGAAAAGGGCGATATGCATTTGGCAGAATTCTAAAATACAGAATATCATAAACAGAACTTCCCGAAGGTTTTTTCCTCCGGGAAGTTTTTATTTCAGTTTACTTTGTCAATATCTGTGATAAATCTATTTCAAGCATTTTTGCTCTTTTAATAAACTGCGGAAGTTCTGCGTTAAGAAATTCTTCTCGCATTTTCTGTAATACAATCTCTCTTGCATCTGTAGAAACATAGTATCCTATGCCACGCTTGTTGTAGATTATACCATCTGCGGTAAGTTTTTCGTAACTGCGCATAACCGTATTTGGATTCACACCCAAATCGCTTCCCAAATCCCTGACAGACTGAATGCGGTCTTCAGGCTGAAGTTCTCCTGCAAGTATTCGTTCAGAAATGTTATCCACAATCTGAAGATATATTGGTTTGTTCTGATTAAAATCCATAATTACAATACTGATTCAGTTTATCCAATTTATAATAAAGGTGCTTTTGGGACTAATGCTTTAAAGATTTTAGTTTAAACCAAATACCTGTTAGCAACAGAGCATTTATGGTTATATCGAAGATAGTATCGAAAAGCATCATTTTATCAAAAATACTAAGTGCAACTATTTCTAATTCTTCATCAGTCTTTCCAGATGCATGATAGTAATAATATGTATCTATTTTATCTATTTGTGGCATTAGCAACATAAATAAAACACTGCTAGTAAACATTGTAATTGCAACACCAACTAAGAATGTTTTACTTGCTTTTGATTTTTTAAATACTAATGCTCCTAATAAGAAGAATAGGAATATCATCCAAGTATCATCAATTGCTGAAGTCCATTTTATTCTATCGATTAGTTCTGCCGGTACATCTCCCTCTACCAATATTAAATTTAATGCAGATGTTACTTCTGATATTATTGAATTACCGGTTTCAGGACAAACCATACATATCAAACAATCTATAAGTAAATAACCCATTATAAATACAATAGGTATTACAATGCAACACATCAGAATCATAGAGATAAACTTCTCTAATCTTGATGCCGGCAGTAAAAGAAAATCGCTACCTATATTTTTATCGGTCAATCCACCATAACATTTGGCTGATGCAGTAAAAATTAAAATAGTTGCTGCACCCACCATTGAGCCAATTCTACTTCCTACGTTAGCATGAACCCATTCTATGCTTCCTCCATTCAATATATCTTCCCAATTGTATGCAAATATTGTATTTACAAGTCCTACTAGAATAAATGAAATCAGACCGAGAAAGATTAGTATAATCATAGACCATCCGTAGTTTGCTATGTCATTCTTAATGTCTGTAACAAAATAGTTACCGAATCTTTTAAAATCAAATATATCGTTCTTCATAGTTGCTATATTATTTCTTGTTAAACATATTCTTAACTACGTCTTTATGCAAATGTACAGCATTGAAAAGTGCCTCAATATTTACTTTACTTTCCAAACCCTCTTCATTCACTCTTACCTGAATAGCTCCACCCGGAATCATCTCTGCATAGAGAGCATCCGGAACTACTTCTGTTGAATAGTCAAAATAGAGTTTTTCAGTAATTTCTTGAATAGAAGCATTCAATAGCACATCCTGTTTATCTAATATGATAATAGGATCTATAATGTTTTCTAAATCTCTAACCTGGTGAGTAGATATAAGAATGATGCTATCTTCTGATGTAAATTTGGTCAGTGCCTTTCTGAACTGTGCTTTAGACGGAATATCAAGTCCATTTGTAGGTTCGTCCATAATTAGATATTTACAGTTGCAGGCAAGCGCAAAACTGATATATGTCTTTTTAAGTTGTCCCAATGACATTTTATCCATACGGCGCTGCGGATCGTTTTCAAGCAGCTGCATAATCTGATTAAAACGGTCCAGACTAAACTTACTCCAGAACTTGCCACGATCTTTTGCAAAATCTATAGCTTTGTAGCGCACGGGTGCAACCACATCGGGCAGATAGAAAATGTTTTCAAGAAATGAGGGTTGTCTGTCATACGGTTTTTTG
This sequence comes from Bacteroidaceae bacterium, assembly GCA_045660365.1. Lineage (GTDB taxonomy): Bacteria > Bacteroidota > Bacteroidia > Bacteroidales > Bacteroidaceae > Colenecus. The sequence goes on along the minus strand of JAZRDQ010000018.1, from coordinate 50,524 downwards.
CCGTCAACTAAAATAGAACCGATTTGTGGTGCTTTTAAACCTGCAATCAAAGTAAGGAGTGTGGTTTTTCCCACTCCGTTTTCTCCTAAAAGGCCATAAATTTTGCCCTCTTCCATTTTGAAAGATATGCCTTTCAAAACTTCATAGTTTCCATAACTGAAACTTAAATCTTCAATTTTTATCATTGTTATTTTTACTTTTTGAGTGTACTACATCACTAATACACTGCAAAGGTGAAACAATATTTTCATTCCACCAAATTTTTTTCAAAGTTTTTATATTCAGCAGATTTTGAAATCCGAATAAAAAATACTTTTTTTGCAATAAAATTAGTATTAGCTATGAAATCCACAGATATACCAAAGGGAAATACTCGTGAAGATATAGAGATTAGAAGAAATATTATCTCAAGATTCTATCATGAATGGAAAGTTCAGAATCCAACTCAAAGACGATTCAATTTATCTTTAAAAGAATATATTAATATTCGTTTTGTTTCTATTACAGAAACTTGTACTCATGCATCAAGATCATATTATTCAACATTAGCAGTTCTTCAATTAGATGCTATATTAACCAACGCTAAAAGAGTCTCAACTGTAAGAACCAAAAAAAACAATAATCAAAAACTCTTTGAAAAGATTATAGTAATGCAATACGATTGTGTTGGGATTGGTATTGTAAAGATGACAGTTGGAGTTCGTAGAAGAAATCACGAAAAAGTTCAGTATTGTATTACTGCGATGAAAATATAGTGAGATACATAAAAAAGGAGGTCTTTGAAAAACCTCCTCTTATATCTTGCCCCAAGATAACGCAATCGATGTTTACCTAATATGGTGAGGCTCGAGGCGGGGACTTTGCACTTAGCGAAATACCTCATCAGCATTGCGGTTTATATCTTGCTACAAAGGTAGCAAAAAAATATTACAAACATATTTTATTTACACCGAAATTGAAATTCGATGTGTGTAGTGTTAAAGCCAGCCGTTGGATTTGTACCATTCTACGGTCTCTTTTACGCCACGCTGTAGTGGGTAGTCGGGGGTAAAATCCAACTCCTGCTGCAGCGCTGTTATATCGCACAGCCAGTTTCTCTGTGCCACTATATGGTATTTGTCCCTGTTCAGCGTAAAAGTTTTGCCAAATAGTGAAGCCACTCCACCCAATGTGTGGCATATTATCCATACCAATGGTAGTGGGCACTTTAGGTTAATTATCCATTTGTAACCAAATTCCGCAGCTATAAGATCTCCAAACTCTGTACTGCTATATTGGTTTCCATCGCTTACAAAATAGCAGCGGTTCTTTACCTTCTTCTCTATGGATGCATATATTGCCTTAACCAGATCCTTTACATATATAAAGGTGATGCTCTGTTTCTTTATGCCGGAAATAAAGTTAAACCTGTATTTTATGCTCTTAGCCATCAGATAGTAATCTTTATCGCGTGGGCCATATACACCTGTAGGACGGAATATCACATAATTCAGTCCGGGAATGCTCTTTAGATATATCTCTGTTTTGAGTTTACTCTTTCCGTAGTTGGTTTCAGGTACCTGAATATCGTTCTCTTTTATAGTATCAAAAGGCTCTTTTTCGTGAACCGCTCCGTATGTTCCCAATGTACTCATATAGATGAATTGCTTTGGAAGCATATCTGCATTGCATAATGCATTTATCAATCGTTCAGTTAAATGGTAATTACCATCATCAAAACCTTTGCTGTTCGAACTTTTGGTTACTCCTGCTGTGTGTATAATAACATCGAAAGCGCCTATTTCCGATAGAGTGTTGATGATACTCTTTTCCGATGAATAATCTATTTGCAGAAGATGCGCCTTTTTTTCGTCTATATAGCCACAGTTACTACCACGCCTTACAGCAGCCCACATATCGTATCCTCTGCGTAGCCCCTCTTCTATAACGAAACTGCCTATAAATCCGTTTGCACCTGTAACCAATATCTTCATAGCGAAAGCGAATTTACTCTGTTTTTATAATTTATGATTCGTTTTATACCATTAATTTTGTTTTTATATATCTTCGTAGTGATTTTAAACATTAAAAACAGAAATACTATGGGCAGATCTTACAAAGGCGGAGTAAAGATGAACCGCAAATATATGATGGAACAGTTGATGGACTATTTTAGAAACAATCAGGATAGTTCGTTAAGTGTAAAGAATCTGTATGAAGAGCTGCGTCTTAAAACGCACCCAATGAGAAACATTTGTCTTGAATTGGTCCTGGATTTAGTAGATGTAGGTTTTCTTAAAGAGGTTAACGGACGTTTTCAGTTGGCTCAAAAAGATAAATTTATGGAGGGTGTCCTTCAGCGCAGAGTAGGGGGAAAGAACTACTTTATTCCCGATGATGGCAGTTGCAATGTCTTTATAGCAGAGCGTAACGCCATGGGTGCTACCAACGGTGACAGAGTTAAGATAGTGCAGTATGCAAAAGCACCGCTTTCGGGTCCGGAAGGCGAAGTGATAGAGATACTGAAACGTGCAAAAGAGACCTTTGTAGGCACTCTTCAAAAGAACAACGATTGTGCTTTTGTGGTTACTCCAGACCGTTCCGATAAAGATATTTTAGTTCCTTATGGTGCTGTTAAAAAACTGCATAATGGCGATAAGGTTATAGTTAAGGTGGTTGAATGGCCTACCGAAACAGATCGCAGTCCAATAGGTAAGATAGTTGATGTATTGGGTGCTTCCGGTGAAAACGAGACAGAAATGCACGCTATACTTGCAGAATATGGTCTTCCATACAGCTATCCCGAACAGTTGGAACAGGCTGCAAATGCTATTCCTGCAGAGATTCCTGAATATGCTCTTCTTGAAAGAGAAGATTTCCGCGATGTGGTAACATTCACCATAGATCCACGCGATGCAAAAGACTTTGACGATGCCCTTTCCATTCGCGAAATAGGAAAAGGTCTTTGGGAAGTTGGTGTCCATATAGCCGATGTAAGCCACTATGTAGAAGAGGGTTCAGCCATAGACAAAGAGGCATTCAAACGTGCCACTTCAATATATCTGGTAGATAGAACCATACCAATGCTGCCGGAAAATCTATGCAACAATCTCTGTTCACTGCGTCCCGATGAAGATAAACTGGCATATTCTGTAATCTTTGAAATGACCGATGCAGCTGTAGTGAAGAAGTACAGAATAGCACGTACAGTAATTCGCAGTAATCGCCGTTATACATACGAAGAGGCACAGGCCATAATTGAACGTTTCCAACAGGGCAGTAACGAACCACTTCCTGGCGATGAATATACTTCTCAGATTTTAGAGTTGGACCGTCTGGCAAAAATCCTGCGCGAGAAACGATTTGTAGATGGCGCTTTGGGTTTTGACAGGGTGGAAGTCCGTTTCGATATAGATGAAAAGGGACATCCTATGAGTGTCTATTTCAAAGAATCTAAAGATGCAAATCAGCTGATAGAAGAGTTCATGCTGCTGGCAAACCGCAGTGTAGCAGAATATATTGGTAAAAAGCAGGATAGAAATCCAAAGACCTTTGTATATCGTGTTCACGATGTGCCCGATCCTGACAAATTATCAAACTTGCAACAGTTCATTTCAAAGTTTGGTTACAAAATCAAGGTAACAGGAACAAATGTGGATGTAGCAAAATCCATGAATAAACTTTTGGCCGATGTTAAGGGTAAAAAAGAGCAGAATCTGGTGGAGATAGTATCCATACGTTCTATGCAGAAGGCTATTTACACTACCGATAACATAGGTCACTATGGTTTGGCATTCGATTACTACACACATTTTACATCGCCTATACGCCGTTACCCGGATTTGATGGTGCATCGTCTGCTTACCCGTTATCTTTCAGGTGGTAGAAGCGTGATGAAGGCCAAATGTGAAGAGAACTGCGAACACTGTTCATACATGGAGCAGCTGGCAGAACAGGCAGAACGCGCCAGTATCAAATACAAGCAGGTGGAATATATGGCAGACCGTATGGGACAGGTTTATGATGCTGTTATAAGCGGAGTAACCGAATGGGGTATCTATGCAGAAATAGTAGAAAACAAGTGTGAAGGTATGATACCTATCCGTACACTTGCAGGCGATTATTTTGAATTCGATGAAAAGAACTATCGCATAGTAGGGCGTAAAACTAAACGTACTTACCGTTTGGGCGATCCTGTGCGTGTTCAGGTTGCTAAATGTAATCTGGAACGTAAGCAGATGGATTACGAACTGGTGGAATAGTTAACTACAGGCAAAAATAGACCCCAAAAGTTTTTTTCTCACTTTTGGGGTTTATATTGTTTATTTACTCCTCTCCTGCTTTCCTTACAGATTTGGTCATATTGGACCATGCATACTTTTTCTTCTCAAATAGAAGTCCCTCTCTGAACTCCTCTTGTCTGTTGTTGCCAAAGAAATCCACAATGGCATCTGCTATCTGTTTTTCATCAGGTTCAACCACATAACCGGCCTTGCCGTCGGGAACAATCTCTGCCAGACCGCCTACGTTGGTAACAATCATAGGCTTCTCAAAATGGTAGGCAATCTGTGTTACGCCACTCTGTGTAGCCGATTTGTATGGCTGTACTATTATGTCGGCAGCTCCAAAGTAGTAACGTACCCTGCTGTCAGGCACAAACTCCCTGTGCCAAATAACTTCGCCCTCCAGTCCAAGCTCCTTTTCCAGTTCAAAATATTTCTCTGCATTGTTGTAGAATTCACCTGCTACAATCAGTTTAACACCCATCTGGCGCAGGCGGCTGTCAGCGTATGCTTTCAGCATTATATCCAGCCCTTTGTAGTCTCTGATAAGTCCAAAGAAGAGCATGTATCTGTAGTTACTGTCCAATCCTAATTCTGCCAAAGCGTTGCTGCGCTCCACATGCTGACCAAAATTGTCATACAGTGGATGACGGCAGAATACGCGTGGCTTAACATTGTCAAACCGGGTAAGGTCATTCAGTACGGAATCTGACATGGCAACGAAACCATCCACAGATTTACAGAAATAGGATGCAAACATCTTGTCACCTATACGGTGTTCGTGCGGAATGATATTGTGTACTACTGATACCACTCTTGTTTTGCCATTCTTTCCTGCAATGCGTGCAATAGTGCCCAGACATGGGGCCATGAACGGTAGCCAGAAACCTATCACAATAAGGTCCGGAGCCAGCTTTTTAAGTTCGCGTCCCACCTTTATCCAGTTGAACGGATTAACGGAACTGACCTTTCTGACAATATTCATATCTTGCGGCGCAGGCTCTTCAGAATACTGAGTCTTGCCGGGGAACAGAAATGACGGATACTGCAGGGTAAAGGTGTATGTAATTACATCGTCACCCTCTTTTTGAAATTCTCTAGCCAGCCTTTCGTTAAAGAGAGCAATACCTCCTCTATATGGCCATGCAGTGCCTAAAACAACTATTTTCATAAAAATACAACAACTTTGATAGCAAAAATAACAAATAGAGCTACTTATAACAAAAGTTTGCTTTAAAAAATGTATTTTCGCATTCGAATTTTATACATCCGGTGGATATGAACAAGAATAAGATATTTTCCAAGAGCTTGCCATACATTGTGGCGTTAGCTATTTTTGCAGTGATAGCCTGTGTTTATTGTGCACCTGAATTTCAGGGTAAGGTTGTATATGCAGGCGATACAGTGAATGCAAATGCAGCTGCAAGAGAGAGTGTACAATATCGTAAGGAGACTGGAAATAATACCTGGTGGACAGGATCAATGTTCAGTGGAATGCCTAACTATCAGGTAGGTGGTGGCAGATATTCATCTGCACAGTTAATGAAACCTTTAAACAAGTTGTTTCATCCATCTCCAACAAAGCTGCACTTTGTTTTCCTGATGTATTTCTGCTGTTTCTTTGCGTTGCTGCGTTCATTTAAGGTAGATAAGTGGCTAAGCATAGTAGGCGCATTGGCTATAGGCTTTTCATCTTATTTCTTTATCATAGAGGCGGCAGGACATGCAACAAAAGCCTGGAGTATTCCGCTTATGTCGGTAGTAGTGGGTGGCTTCTTCCTTGTCTTTCGTAAAAAATATGCCCTGGGTGCTGCTCTGACTATGATATTTGTATCGGTGGGCTTTTCACCACACCCACAGATGGCATACTATATGTTTATGCTTATAGGTGTACTTTATTGTGCAGAACTGTTTATTCATATAAAAGAGAAAAAATATAAGGAGCTTCTGCTTGGAACACTCATTTTTGCAGGTTCTGTTATAGTAGGTATGGGTACAGGAATGTCCAATATCTTTGCAAACAGTGAATATGTAACAGAGACAATGCGTGGTGGGCATTCAGATCTGGATCAGCCGGTTGAAGGCGAAAAAAAGAGCGATGGACTGGATATAAAATATGCTACAGACTGGAGCTATGGTATAGATGAATCTCTTACATTTATGATACCGGGTTTCATGGGAACAGCATCAGGATATGATGTTGGTACTGATTCCCATCTCTATGAAACACTGGTAAAGAATGGTGTTTCAAAAGCCGATGCAAAAGCATTCTGCCAGTCGGCTCCCACCTATTGGGGTGAACAACCATTTACTGTAGGTTCTGTTTATGCAGGCGCGATAGTATGTTTCCTCTTTGTTCTGGGTTTGTTAATAGTTAAAGGACCGTATAAATGGGCTTTGCTGGTTGCAACATTCTTCTCTTTTGCTCTTTCATGGGGTAAGAACTGGATGTGGCTAACTGAACTCTTCTTTGAATGGTTTCCGCTCTATAACAAGTTCCGTTCAGTATCATCAATCCTGATAGTGGCCGAGGTAACAATACCGCTGCTTGGTTTCCTTGCAGTAAAGCAGATTATGGATGGAACCATTGAAAAATCTGTAATAAACAGGAAACTATACATTTCTGCAGGAATTACAGGCGGTCTGTGTCTTCTGTTTGCACTGTTTGGTAAATCACTCTTTACATTTACATCGTCCTACGATTCAAATATAGCTGCGCAATTGCCTGCATGGGCTTACGATGCAATAGTTCAGCAACGTGCCATAATGTTCCGTGATGATTCATTCCGTTCATTCCTGTTTATATTGTTATCTGCAGCAACAGTATGGTTATTTGCCAATAATCTTATCAAAAAGAGCTGGATGATAGCTCTGCTTGGTATATTGGTTGTAGCCGATATGTGGCCTGTAAACAAACGTTTCCTGAACGATGGTAACTTTGTAACAAAGAAACAGAATCAGAATGCCTTTACAATGAAACCATACGAACAGGCAATTTTGTCTGATAAGGATCCTCATTTCAGAGTGCTTAATCTTACAACAAGTACATTCAACGATGCACGTACATCATATTATCTTAAATCAATAGGTGGTTATAGCGCTGCCAAGCTTCGCCGTTATCAGGATATTATAGATCAGTATCTTTCAAAAATGGATATGGGCGTGATCAGTATGCTGAATGCCAAGTACTTCATTGTTCCGGATGATGAAGGTCAGGCAGTTCCTCAGCGCAACCCGTATGCAATGGGCAATGCATGGTTTGTTGATACACTGGTTGTGGCAGAGAATGCAAATCAGGAGTGTGCAGCATTGGGTGTAATCAATTTGAATACTACAGCTGTAGTGGATAAGGAATTTGCAAAGTATGTAACCAATTTCACACCATTGCTGAGTGAGTCAGCACAGATTAAACTGACATCGTATGCTCCTGATGTTCTGACATATCAGTCATCGTCAGATAAGGCAGGAACAGCAATCTTCTCTGAAATTTATTATCCATACGGATGGAAGGCTTATATTGATGGCGAAAAGGTTGATATATTCCGTGCGAACTATCTTTTAAGAGCAGTAAACATACCTGCAGGTAATCACGAAATCCGTTTTGAATTCCGTCCTGACAGTGTACGTAAAGGCGATACCTTATCGCTCATTTTTATAGGAATAATGTATGCATCTGTAGCAGCAATGATTGTAGTTGCAGTTGTAAGATACAGAAAGAAGAGAGAGTGTGCAGAATAAGCTGAATAGCATCATCTGTTTGAAAGCAACCACTCAATCATAGGAATATCGCTTGCAAAGGTGAGCTTGATGTTTGATGTGCTCCCGGGTACTATACCAACAGGTACCTGGGGCATATATTTTATAACTGTGCCACAGTCGTCGGTAGATGTAAAGTGCGGGTCTTTAAGAGCAATATCATAAACCTCTTCCAGTACAGAACGTCTGAAAGCCTGCGGAGTCTGTTCTGCGTATAGCTTTGATCTGTTTAAGACAGTGTCCATCGTCTTTCCGCCATCCGGGGTCTCAACAATGGTATCGGCAACAGGGATAGCTACATCTACTGCCATGTAGCTATCCATTGCCTCTATGGTTTTTGTAATTATATCTGTTGTAACAAGCGGGCGTGCTGCATCGTGAATCAGCATGTTGCAGTCTGGTTCATCTTTGTAAGCTTCAACTGCTGCCAGTGTTGAGTGATAACGCTCTTTTCCACCGGCAACAATATGCATTACCTTTTTCCAGTTACGCTCACCTGCCAGATTTTGTACCCTCTCCAGATATGCTTCCGAAACCACTATAGTAACTTCGTCAATCATTGGGTGGGCACAGAAGGTATCTACGGAATGTTCCAGCACATATTTGCCCGCAAGCATAAGAAACTGCTTGGGAATATCCAGTCCCGTTCTTGAACCTGAACCGGCTGCTAATATTACTGCAACATTCTTCATATAGTCTCTATTAACGTACTTCGCTTCCAGGGTTAACAGGCTTCTCTACGGTAGTAACAGCAAGTGTTCCGTCTGCATTAAGTGCGCTCAGAATCATACCCTGGCTCTCTATGCCGCGAATCTTTCTTGGAGCAAGGTTTGCAATGAAACATACCTGTTTGCCTACAAGATCTTCCGGTTTGTAGTACTGTGCTATACCTGAAAGAATAGTACGACCACCCAAACCATCGTCTATCTTAAACTGCAACAGTTTATCAGCTTTAGGAACTTTCTGGCACTCCAGTACTGTACCAACTCTTATATCAAGTTTCTCAAAATCAGGGAATTCGATGTTTGGAAGTATTGGATTTGCAGGCTGTGCTTTTGCTTCGGCCTCTTCGTTAGCCTTCTTTGTATCCAGAAGTTTCTGAACCTGTGCCTCAATAGCTTCGTCTTCTATCTTTTCAAACAACAGTTCTGCCTTGCCTAACTGATGACCTGCCTTTAGCAGTTCAATGCTGCCCAACTGATTCCAGTCACAGCCCTCCAGACCAATCATATTACGCAGTTTTTCGCTGCTGAATGGAAGGAATGGTTCAAATGCTATAGACAGATTTGCAACCAGCTGCAGTGCTATGTTCAGAATGGTCTCTACGCGTGCCATATCGGTTTTAGCAAGCTTCCATGGCTCTGTATCGGCCAGATATTTGTTACCAATACGTGCCAGGTTCATAGCCTCCTTCTGTGCATCGCGGAACTTGAAGTTCTCTAATAGTGATTCCAACTGCTGTTGAACACCTGCAAACTCTTTAAGTGTCTCTTTATCGTACTCTGTCAGTTCACCTGCAGCAGGAACTATACTGTTAAAGTATTTCTGTGTAAGAACTAGTGCGCGGTTTACAAAGTTTCCGTAAACGGCTACAAGTTCGTTGTTGTTGCGTGCCTGGAAATCCTTCCATGTAAAGTTGTTATCCTTAGTTTCAGGAGCATTTGCAGTAAGTACATAGCGCAGTACATCTGCCTTGCCAGGGAAATCTTCCAGATATTCATGAACCCAAACAGCCCAGTTTCTTGATGTTGAAATCTTGTCGTCTTCCAGATTCAGGAATTCGTTGCTTGGTACATTGTCAGGCAGAATATAGCTGCCATCAGCTTTCAGCATTGATGGGAATACTATACAGTGGAATACAATGTTATCCTTGCCGATAAAGTGTACCAGACGTGTATCTTCGTCCTTCCACCACTGTTCCCATGTGCCACGTTCAGGATGTGCATCGCAGAACTCCTTGGTGTTGCTTATATAGCCTATAGGAGCATCGAACCATACGTACAGTACCTTGCCTTCTGCACCCTCTACCGGAACAGGGATACCCCAGTCCAGGTCACGGCTTACGGCACGTGGCTGCAGTCCCATATCAAGCCAGCTCTTGCACTGACCATATACGTTTGGACGCCACTCCTTGTGTCCTTCAAGAATCCACTCCTGTAACCATTCCTGATACTGTTCCAGTGGCAAATACCAGTGTGTGGTCTCCTTCATTACAGGCTTGCTTCCGCTTACAGTACTTGTAGGGTTAATAAGCTCTGTTGGTGAAAGGGCTGTACCGCACTTTTCGCACTGGTCACCGTATGCTTTGTCGTGATGGCAGTGTGGGCACTCACCTGTAATATATCTGTCAGCCAGAAACATCTTGGCCTCTTCGTCATAGTACTGTTCGCTGCTCTTCTGAATAAATTTGCCTGTGTCATACAACTTGCGGAAGAAATCGGCAGCAAACTTATGATGAATGTCAGAACTGGTTCGTCCGTAGATATCGTAAGATACACCCATCTTCTGGAATGTCTCTTTTATCTGATAGTGATATCTGTCAATAACATCCTTTGGTGTAATACCCTCCTTTTTTGCTCTGATGGTAATAGGCACACCATGTTCATCTGATCCACCAATGAACATAACAGGGATTGATTTCAGACGTTGATAACGAACGTAAATATCTGCAGGTATATACGCGCCAGCCAAATGTCCTATATGCAGAGGACCATTTGCGTATGGCAATGCAGATGTAACCAGAATCCTTTTGTAATCTTTCATATTTATCTTTTTGTTTTAAAATTTCACACTATGGATTGCAAAGTTACATCTTTATATTCAGAGATTTGCTTTAGTTGCCCCAATTTTCTCTATCAAGACTTCTATAACTTATAGCTTCCGCTATATGATGCGGTTTTATGTTCTCTGAATTATCCATATCGGCTATGGTTCTGGATACCTTCAATATCCTGTCGTATGCGCGTGCCGAAAGGTTCAGCCGCTTCATAGCCTGTCCTAAAATATTGATGCTTGCAGGTTCGGCTTTGGCATATCTGCTTAACATGCCTGAATCCATCTGCGCATTGCAATATACTCCCTTTTCATCGGCAAATCTTGCGTTTTGTACAGCTCTGGCGCGTATCACTCTCTCTCTGATTTTACTGCTTGGCTCGCCTTTGTTTTTAGAACTCATATCTTCAAAACTGACAGGCTGAATTTCGCAATGCAAATCGAATCTGTCCATAAGCGGACCGCTTATTTTGTTCAGATACCTTTCTATACCTGTGGGGCTGCATTGACAAGCCTTGGTTGGGTGGTTGTAGTAACCGCAGGGGCAGGGGTTCATAGAGGCTACCAGCATAAACGATGCAGGGTATTCTACCGTGTATTTGGCTCTTGAAATAACTATGCTTCTATCTTCTAATGGCTGTCTAAGCACCTCTAATGATGTTTTTGAAAAGTGTGGCAGTTCATCTAAAAAGAGTATGCCGTTATGTGCCAGTGATATTTCACCGGGCTGGGCATTTGTTCCGCCACCTGTAAGTGCTATGTTTGAAATAGTGTGGTGAGGGTGTCTGAAAGGTCTGTTTCTGATAAGTGACACACCCTGTCCTGTATATCCGGCTACGGAATGTATTCTGGTGGTTTCCAGACTCTCCGAAAGGGAAAGAGGTGGCAGAATAGTTGGTAATGTTCTGGCCATCATTGATTTACCGCTTCCAGGCGGACCTACCATTATGATGTTGTGTGATCCGCACGCGGCTACTTCCAGAGCACGTTTTACAGCTTCCTGTCCCTTAATATCAGAAAAGTCGCATCCCATAAAATCTCCGGAATCATTCTGACAACCGTAATAGTGGGGAAAAGGTTCGATAGCATTCTCTGCTTCATTCAAAAGTGTTACAACCTCCCGCAGATTTTTTACGCCATACACATCTATTCCATCCACTACAGCTGCTTCGGCTGCATTCTGATATGGCAGTATAACCCCTTTAAAACCCTCCTCTTTAGCCTTTATGGCCATTGACAGAGCCCCTTTTACAGGTTGTAAGCCACCATCCAGACTCAGTTCGCCCATAATGATGTATTCGGCCAGATGTGTGGGCTTTATGATCTCTGCACAGGTCATAATTCCTACAGCCAACGGCAAATCGTAAGCAGCACCCTCCTTGCGAATATCAGCGGGTGCCATATTTACAATAATCTGGCTTGTAGGAAACTTGTATCCGTTAACCTGCAGGGCAGAGACTATACGCTCATGACTCTCTCTGACAGCAACGTCAGGCAGTCCTACCAGGAAAAATTTAATACCCCTTGATGTACTTACCTCAATGGTGATAACAAAAGCATCTATTCCTTGAACAGCTGCTCCAAAGACTTTTATTAACATGGTAAATAAGATTATGTTTCATGATTATGTTTTTACTGTTTTATTTTTCCTTAATGGTATCAGGAACCTTATCCTTAATAAGTTTAATCAGATCTTCCTTTGTAAAAGAGACTCCCAGAATGGTCTCCTGTGATGATAACAGCAGATATGCTGGAATCTTATAAATACCTGTTGTGGTAATCAGGCGGCTGTTCCAGCTAAGATTATCATTATATTCCTGTAAACCTATACTATCCTGTTCTGTAGTCTGTTTCCATCTTTCAAAATTTGTATCTATGGAAACAGGAGTAATCCTGAGCTCCTTGCGTGGAAAGCTATCCGGCAGTGTTACAATCTCATATCTGGCTTTTCTGCTCTGTTCATGCCACGATGCCCAGACATACACAACCTGATATCCTCTGTTGTTTATATCTGTAATCTGAATCTTGTTGTCAGCGGTATCCGAAACAGCAACTCTGGAAAGGAAATTGGATGTTCCTCCCTTTTTTCTGAGGTTTGTGGTTAAATCCAGTATAAACTGATGATCCTGCAAAAGACCGCTCATCTTTTTTGTTATAGAATTGATTTGTGCGGCAGTAGCATTGTTTTGTACCACCATATATTCATAAATAAGATATGGAATTACCTCAGAGAATGGATTTCTGGTTACAAATGAGTCAATTTGTGCATAAATCTCATCTTCATTGGTGTTTCCGGATATGATGTGACGGAATTCTGTAAGTTCATCGTTGGCAGCACCACCGGAAATGGTAGAATAGCTGGTACTATCGCTTTTGACAAGTGCAGATGTTATGTTTTTCTCTGCAAATACAATATCTCTTGTTCCATCTGTGTGGAAAAGAAGCAATGGTGTGATAGTATCTACCTGTAAGGTGTATGTAAATTTTCCATCTACAGGTTTTATAGTGTCAGAATAATCAAAACGGTTGTCAAAACCAACCACAATAATATTATCGTCGCTACCATTCTCAATAATACCTTCCAGTGTATAGATATTATCCTGCCTGTTGCACGATATAAGTACCAGGCAGAACATTAGCAATGTTATTATGGAATGGTAGCGTCTCATAACCAATATTGTTTTACTTTGCAGCTTTCTTTCTGTCGTTTTCGTTCAGAATAATCTTGCGCAGACGCATACTTTTTGGAGTAACCTCTACGTATTCATCGGTCTTGATGTATTCCAGAGCCTCTTCAAGTGAGAAAATCACTGGTGGAGCAATATGTGCCTTGTCGTCAGAACCGCTGGCACGCATATTGGTAAGCTGCTTGCTCTTGGTAACATTGATTACCAGATCTCTTTCGTGAACGTGTTCACCAACCACCTGACCGGCATAAACCTGATCCTGCGGATTTATAAAGAACTTACCTCTGTCCTGCAGCTTGTCTATGGCGTATGCAAAGGCTGTACCTGTCTCCATTGCAACCATTGAACCATTTGTACGGCGTTCAATATCGCCCTTGTATGGCTGATACTCCTTAAAACGGTGTGCCATGATAGCTTCGCCCTGCGATGCTGTAAGAATGTTGGTTCTCAAACCTATGATACCGCGTGATGGAATATCGAATACAATGATTACTCGGTCGCCCTGAGTCTCCATAGAGGTCATTTCGCCCTTACGTTTGGTTGCCAGGTCAATCATCTTGCTGCTGAACTCTTCCGGTACACTGATTGTCAGCTCTTCAATAGGTTCGCAGGTAACACCATCAATCTCCTTCATAATAACCTGCGGCTGGCCTACCTGAAGTTCATAACCTTCGCGGCGCATGGTTTCAATAAGAATAGAGAGATGCAGTACACCACGTCCTGAAACTACCCATTTGCCATCTTCTTCTGTTCTGCGAACACGTAGCGCCAGATTCTTGTCAAGCTCTAAATCAAGACGTTCCTGAATGTGTCTTGATGTAACATATTTACCCTCTTTTCCAAAGAATGGAGAATCGTTGATGGTAAACATCATGCTCATGGTAGGTTCGTCTATGGCAATAGGTGGCAGTGGATCGGGATTCTCCAAATCGCAGATAGTATCGCCAATCTCAAATTTTTCCAGTCCCACAATAGCGCACAAATCGCCAGCAACTACCTTTTCCACCTTTTTCTGGCCCATGCCCTCAAAGACATGAAGTTCCTTAATCTTGACTTTAGCCATAGAACCATCTCTATGTGCAAGAGTACACATCATTCCTTCGGTCAGTTCTCCGCGATTTATACGGCCTACTGCAATTCTTCCGGTGTAGGAAGAGTAATCCAATGATGTAATGAGCATCTGTAATGAACCCTCTTCTTTCTTAGGTTCAGGGATATACTTTACAATTGCGTCCAGCAAAGGCAATATGTTGTTTGTAGGTTTTTTCCAGTCCTCGCTCATCCATGCCTGTTTGGCAGAACCATACAGTACAGGGAAATCAAGTTGGTCTTCTGTAGCTTCCAGTGCGAACATCAGGTCAAACACCATTTCGTAAACCTCTTCAGGACGGCAGTTTGGTTTGTCCACCTTGTTTACTACCACAATTGGCTTCAATCCAATCTGTAATGCTTTCTGAAGAACAAAGCGTGTCTGAGGCATAGGACCCTCAAAAGCATCTACAAGCAGAATGCAACCATCTGCCATATTCAGCACGCGCTCCACTTCGCCTCCAAAATCGGAGTGTCCCGGGGTATCAATGATGTTAATCTTGGTATCCTTATATGTTATAGAGACATTCTTGGACAGAATGGTTATACCACGCTCTCTTTCAAGATCGTTGTTATCTAACATAAGTTCACCCTTGGACTGATTGTCTCTAAACAGATTACCAGCCATCAACATCTTATCTACCAGGGTAGTCTTACCATGGTCAACGTGCGCAATAATTGCAATGTTCCTAATATTCATCTTTTTGTTCAAAAACTACATTTCTCAACTTCGGGGTGCAAAGTTACACGAAAAATTCAAGAAAATCATTGCATATTCAAAAAGAAGAGATAACTTTGCGCCCGCTAAACGAAATTTTCATTAAAAAACTGTAGAAAATGTATTTAGACAAAGAGAAAAAACAAGAAATCTTTGGACAATACGGAAAGTCTAACACGGATACTGGCTCACCAGAAGCTCAGATTGCCTTGTTCTCATACCGTATTTCCCATTTGACGGAGCATCTCAAGAAGCACCGTAAGGATTATAGCACAGAGAAGTCACTAACACAGCTTGTAGGTAAGCGTCGCGCTCTCCTTAACTATCTTAAGGATCGTGATATCGAGCGTTACCGTGCTATCGTTAAGGCTTTAGGTCTTCGTAAGTAAGACTCTCTTGAGGAAAAAGTGTGGAGCCAACCAGAATGGATTGGCTCCATTTTTTTTGATATTCCGTCAGTTTACACTAATTTCGCAACATACATAAATAATATATATAAGGAATGGAAAACTTGTATTCAACATTGCCATATAAGGTAGCCGATATTTCATTGGCAGATTTTGGTAGAAAAGAGATTGAGATTGCTGAAAAGGAGATGCCTGGTCTGATGGCTCTGCGTGAAAAATATGCAGAAAGCCAGCCATTGAAGGGTGCCAGAATTATGGGATCACTGCACATGACCATTCAAACCGCAGTTCTCATAGAGACACTTCATGCTCTGGGTGCAGAGGTGCGCTGGTGTTCATGCAATATCTACTCTACACAGGATCACGCAGCAGCAGCTATTGCAGCAGCAGGTACAGCAGCTGTCTTTGCATGGAAAGGTGAAACCCTGGCAGAATATTGGTGGTGTACACTGCAGGCACTCAATTTCCCCGAAGGACCTAATATGATAGTAGATGATGGTGGCGATGCTACTCTGATGATACATTTAGGTGTTAAAGGTGAAAAAGATGCTTCTGCTATTGAATACAATGCAACATCGGCCGATGAACAGGAACTTCTTGCAATCCTGAAAAAGGTTGCTTCTGAAAAAGGAAACGGATACTGGAGCGGTATGGCATCACAGATAAAAGGTGTCAGCGAAGAGACCACAACCGGTGTGCATCGTCTGTATCAGATGCAGCAGCGCGGCGAACTGCTCTTCCCTGCATTTAACGTAAACGATTCAGTTACCAAAAGCAAATTCGATAACCTGTATGGTTGCCGTGAATCGCTGGTGGATGGTATTAAACGTGCTACCGATGTGATGGTTGCCGGTAAGGTGGCTGTTGTTTGCGGTTATGGCGATGTAGGTAAGGGTTGCGCACAGAGCCTGCGCTCTTATGGTGCCAGAGTTCTTGTAACAGAGGTAGACCCAATCTGTGCATTGCAGGCAGCAATGGAGGGCTATCAGGTGGTAACAATGGAAGAGGCTGCTCCAGTAGGAAATATATTTGTAACTACCACAGGTAATATAGATGTAATTACAGTTGAACATCTAAAGCAGATGCCAGATCAGGCAATTGTATGTAACATAGGACACTTTGATAGTGAAATTCAGGTTGAAGGCCTGAAAAATATCGATGGAATCAGGGTTCAGAACATAAAGCCACAAGTAGATAGCTATATCTTCCCGGATGGTCACAGAATAATTCTTCTGGCAGACGGTCGTCTGGTAAACTTAGGTTGTGCAACAGGACATCCAAGCTTTGTAATGAGTAATAGTTTTACCAACCAGACACTGGCGCAGATAGAACTCTTCAACAAAAAGTACGCAACAGGTGTATATTGTCTGCCAAAACATCTTGACGAAGAGGTTGCACGTCTGCATCTGGAAAAGATAGGCGTACATCTGACACGTCTTACACAAGCTCAGGCCGATTACATAGGTGTTTCAGTTGACGGACCATACAAATCGGAAAATTACAGATATTAAGATGAAAACACAGCAGGTAAAGACTGTAACGGTATATGGCGCCTCCAGCCCGAACATAGATTCCGGCTATATGGATGCGGCAAAGAGGTTGGGGCAGATATTTGCTCAATCCGGTATCCGTATAGTGACCGGTGCAGGCAGTACCGGTCTGATGGCTGCTGTAGAAGATGGCGCACTTGAAGCGGGCGGCGAAGCTATAGGCATAATACCAACCTTTATGGTACGTGAAGGGTGGATGCACAATTCTCTGACTCAGGTTATAGAGACAGAAGATATGCATAAACGTAAAGAGCTCATGGCGCAGATGGCGGATGCTGTGGTGGCGCTGCCGGGTGGTCCCGGAACATTTGAAGAGCTGATGGAGATAGTAACCTGGAAAATGTTGGCACTTTTTGATAAGCCAATAGTGATACTTAATACAAATGGTTACTATGAACCGTTGCTGAATATGTTGCATAAATCGGCTGAATGTGGATTTATGCGCAGCGAATTTCTTAATGCATGGGTAGTGGTTGACAAACCTGAAGATGTATTGCCGGCTATAAATTCTGCTCTGGAGTGGAATCCGGGAGTGGATAAATATCAGGAGAGTAGATGAGTATATTTGATCCTTCAAATCTGCAATACGATAGTTGGGTAGTTCTGCTCATGATAGTATCGTTTGTATGTATGTCGCTTACCATAGGTTCTGATTTTCCTCAGGTAGGAAAGTCAGTTCGTTCCATGTTCAATTTCAACAACCGTGATGGTCAGCTGGTCTATGCGCCATTGTCGCTCTTTGGACTCTTGCTGGCTGTAATTCATACAGCACTTTCTGCGGGAGTGTTTATATATACACTGAAAGGTAGCGGTGTAGATGGCTTTTCTGAGACACCGGCACGTTCTGTACTCTCCCTGTCGGTAGTGATAGTGCTGTTTGTTGTCTTAAAATTACTTTTGTATATTAGTGTAAACGGTATTATATGCAGAAGATACTATATGTCGTCTCAGCACTTCAGATGGGCAAGTTTCTATATAATGGTGATATCTATCTTGGGAATTGTGTTGCTGGCTCTGTCAGTGATGGAGATATATCTGAATTTAAATGTAATTGTAGCTTCAGTTTTGGCTGCAGTAGTAGCTATTTTATTGGAAATAGGCACTTTATTTAAGCTATTTACCGCCTTTTTCAAAAAAAAGTGCTCTGTTTTGGTTTTTTTTATCTACCTTTGCGCCCTCGAAATCGCACCTTGCTTTTTAGTGTGGTTTTTTGTGAGGTAAAATGTTGAATGTTTTTATTTTGACGAGCTTTGAAAGTACGTAAAATTCTTATTTCGCAGCCACAGCCTGCTACTGCCAAATCTCCCTACTTTGATTTGACTGAGAAGTATGGGGTAGAATTGGATTTTAAGCCTTTTATCCGTGTTGAGAGCCTTACAGCAAAGGAGTTTAGACAACAAAAGGTATCTATTTTGGACCATACTGCCATAGTCTTTACTTCAAGACATGCAGTAGATCATTTCTTTAACTTATGTAAAGAGATGCGCGTTGCCGTTCCGGACGATATGAAGTATTTCTGCATAACAGAAACAGTTGCGTTGTATATACAGAAGTATGTTCAGTATAGAAAGAGAAAGGTATTCTTTGGTACAACAGGCAAGGTTGATGGTTTGATGGTTCCTATTCTCAAACATAAGACAGAGACCTACTTCGTTCCAATGTCGAATGTTCACACCGGTGAATTGACAGAGCTTTTGGATAATGCAAAGATAAAGCATTCAGAGGCAGTGATGTACAGAACTGTAAGTAACGAAATGAAACCTGAAGAGTTGAAAGAGTATGATATGATGATATTCTTCAGTCCTGCTGGTATAGAATCTTTAAAGCAGAATGATCCTAATTTTGAGCAGGGCGATACTGTAATGGGTTGTTTCGGTGCAACAACTGCAAAAGCTATAAAGGATGCAGGATTCAGACTGGATATAGAGGCTCCGGTTGAAGGAGTAACTTCTATGCCGGCAGCAATCAATCTGTATCTTTCAAAGAACAACTAATAAACAAAATCACTATATTTGGGCCTTAGAAAGCATTGCTGTATTGAACAGCCTGTTTTTTAAGGCTTATTTTTATGGATATGTCGGAAATTTTTGTTTTTCCAAAGGAAGAAAAATTGTGCAGTGAAAAGCTTATAGACCGGCTTTTTACCGATGGAAACAGAGAAATAGGATCATTCCCTGTCAGATTGGTATATCTTTTGCTTCCTAAGGAGGAACTCTTTGGTATAAATGTAATGATGTCTGCTTCAAAGAGGCACTTTAAAAGAGCTGTTGCCAGAAACAGGGTTAAACGACAGCTTCGTGAGTATTATCGTCTAAACAACGGTCAACTGAAATTATTGCTTGATAATAGTGGGCAGGGAATGTTGCTGGCGTTGATATTTACAGACGGCAAATTGTGGTCAACTGAAAAACTTAATAGAAGACTTGATATAGCTTTTGATAAATTGAAGAATGTACTTACAAATACTGTAGATGTATAAAAAAAATACCGCTATATTGGCCAAGATATTAATCCTTCCTATAAAATTTTACAGGTTGTGTATATCACCTATGTTACCTCCTTCATGCAGGTTTACACCAACCTGTTCTCAATATGCTATAGAAGCTTTGTCAAAACATGGACCATTTAAGGGGTTATATCTGACTGTCAGACGTCTGTTGCGTTGTCGCCCCGGCGGTGGATCCGGATATGATCCAGTACCTTGAATATGAATATAATAGACATCCATACACATAACATAAAATCCGAATGCTCTTTAATTTCGGTTACTCCTGCCGAATATCCGAATTTAACAGGTGGATGTTTTTCTGTTGGAATACATCCGTGGTATTCAGATAATGTTTCAGATTCAGATCTGTCGCTTCTTGCCGATGTGGCAATGTGTAAAAATATTTATGCAATAGGAGAGTGTGGATTAGATTCCCTGAGAGGTGCAGCTATAAAAAGACAAAAACAAATTTTTGAATATCATATCCGGCTAAGTGAAGAGCTATCCAAACCACTTATCATACATCAGGTAAAGACTGTCGATGAGATAATTTTTTTCAGGAAAAAGTATTCTCCTTCCCAACGTTGGCTAATTCATGGTTTTAGAGGAAAACCAACCATGGCAGAACAGTTGTTAAAGTTGGGATTTGATATCTCTTTTGGTCCTAATTTTAATACCGAAACAATGCGAATTATACCGATGAAATCGCTGTTTCTAGAATCTGATGATTCTGAAAACTTTACTAAGTTACTAAGCTATGCCTCTAAGCTATATGGTGTTTCAGAAAACGAATTGCGTGCTGTTTTGCTTGATAATTGCAATACTTTTCTCCATTTGTAACCGTTCTTAAAAATAAAAATAGATACGGTCTAATTTGCACTATATCTATTTGATTTGTATTTTTGCCAGCCGATTTTTGAAATAAATAACTTAATAACTCAAAATAATGACAAATTTTGTTGAAGAACTCAAATGGCGTGGCATGATACATCAGATGATGCCAGGTACAGATGAATTGCTCGCTAAGGAGCAGGTGACAGCATACGTTGGTTTTGATCCAACTGCCGATTCATTGCACATTGGTCACTTGTGCAGTATTATGATATTGCGTCATTTTCAGAGATGCGGTCATAAACCTCTGGCATTGATTGGTGGTGCTACCGGAATGATTGGCGATCCAAGTGGAAAATCCCAGGAACGTAATCTTTTGAACGAGAAAACATTAAATCACAATGTTGAATGCATACGTAAGCAGTTGTCAAAATTCCTTGATTTTGACAGTGATGCTCCAAACAGGGCTGAGCTTGTAAATAACTACGACTGGATGAAAGATATCTCATTCCTCGATTTTTCAAGAGATATCGGTAAGCATATCACTGTGAATTACATGATGGCAAAAGAGTCAGTAAAGAAACGTCTGAACGGTGAAGCACGCGATGGACTTTCATTCACAGAGTTTACATATCAGCTTTTGCAGGGTTATGATTTCCTTTATCTGAGTAAACATAAAAACTGTAAACTTCAGATGGGTGGTGCTGACCAGTGGGGTAATATAACAACAGGATCAGAATTGATTCGCAGAATCTCAGGTGCAGAATGTTTTGCATTAACTTGTCCGCTTATTACAAA
This sequence comes from Bacteroidaceae bacterium, assembly GCA_045660365.1. GTDB lineage: Bacteria > Bacteroidota > Bacteroidia > Bacteroidales > Bacteroidaceae > Colenecus. Next base: position 29,166 of record JAZRDQ010000018.1, on the reverse strand, counting down.
ATCTGATGGAACAAAGTTTGGAAAGACTGAAGGTGGTAATATCTGGCTGAATCCTGAGTATACGTCGCCATATAAGTTCTACCAATTCTGGTTGAACGTAAGTGATGATGATGCAAAACGCTATATAAAAATCTTTACAAATATAGAGCGTGAAGAGTGTGAAGCACTCATCGCAGAACATGATGCTGCACCACATCTCAGATTGTTGCAGAAACGTCTTGCAAAAGATGTTACAATAATGGTTCATAGTGAAGAAGACTATAAAGCTTCTGCAGAAGCATCTACAATATTGTTTGGTGGAGGTTCTTCTGATGGACTAAAGCAGATTAATGAAGATATGTTGCTTTCTGTATTCGAAGGTGTTCCTCAGTTTAGATTCAAGAGAGAATTGCTTTCTCAGAATATTAAGGCTTCAGATTTCCTTACAGATAACTGTCCTGTCTTCTTCTCAAAAAGCGAGGCAAGAAAGATGATGCAGGGTGGTGGTGTTTCAATCAATAAAGAGAAGACATACGATCACTCACGTCCATTCACTGAAGCTGATCTTGTAGATGACAGATATATAGTATTGCAGAGAGGAAAAAAGAACTATTATTTGCTTGTTGCAGAATAAATAATTCTTATCTTTGCACGCAAATCCCGGAAGGGATGAATGATTGTCGTATGGTGTAATGGTAGCACAACAGGTTTTGGTTCTGTTTGTCGAGGTTCGAATCCTCGTACGACAACAAAAAAGAGTTTGACGGAGAAGTCAGACTCTTTTTTGTTGCGTACATTCATGAAATCACAAAAACACCTCTATAGGGTATTGTAGGGCGTTTTAGGGATACAAATCTTAATAACTTTGAAACAAATCTTAATAGTTAAAGAGTGTTAAAATTCATTTCGGATACAAATCTTAATCATTATGATACATTTCTTAATCTCACCTATGTGTATGGGCTGTAATTTTGCGCATGTAAGTTTTCATGCATATACATATTTGGTTAGTAATTGACTTTCGTGAAGTGCTCTGCCATGTCTGTGATAAGATCCGGTAATGAGTACAAAAAAAGAGTGCAAATGCGCTCTTTTTTTTGTACTCCATGGTTCCAGTGAAGTTAATTTTTTCTATTGAAAATGTTAAAATCTCCTCTAAATGTGCAAAATCACCTCTTTTTATTAAAAAAAAAGAAGAAATATATATTTCAAATGAAAAAATTCGTTAACTTTGACCACTTTCGTGTGTGAATAAATTAGAGTATAACAATATAAAGCGAAACATAATATGAAAAAACGTTATCTATTTCCCGCAGATTACATGGCAGATCCATCTGTGCATGTGTTCAATGGCAGAGTTTACATTTACCCATCACATGACTGGGAATGCAACAATGTCAACAACGACAGTGGCGATGAGTACATCATGAAGGATTACCATGTGCTTTCTACCGACGATCCAATGAATGGTGAAGTGGTTGATCATGGTAAAGTTCTTGATTTACAGGATATTCCATGGGCTGGTCGTCAGTTGTGGGATTGCGATGTAGCAGAGAAAGACGGTAAGTATTACATGTACTTCCCAATGAAGGATCGCAACGATGTTTTCCACCATGGAGTTGCAATCGCAGATAATCCTGCAGGTCCATTTATTCCTCAGCCAGAACCTATTCCTGGTAGCTATAGTATTGATAATTGTGTTTTCAAAGATGAAGACGGCAACTACTACATGTACTTTGGTGGCCTGTGGGGTGGACAGTTGCAGTCATATCGTGATAACAAACCAGTGGAAGATCCTGCAGTGAATAATACTCCTGATAGTCCAAATCTTCCACATGGAAGCGAACCATCACTTCCAAGCCGTATGGTAAAAATGAGTGATGATATGCTTCAGTTCGCTGAAGAACCAAAACCAATACAGGTGGTTGACGAAAACGGTAAACCGCTTGCAGCAGATGATCCACATCGCTTCTTTGAAGCAAGCTGGATGCATAAATATAACGGTAAATACTACTTCTCATACTCTACCGGTGATTCTCACCTGCTATGCTATGCAACTGGTGATAACCCATACGGTCCTTTTACCTATCAGGGTGTGATACTAACTCCTGTTGTAGGCTGGACAACTCACCATTCAATAGTAGAATATAAGGGTAAATGGTACCTTTTCCATCATGACAGTGTTCCTTCAGGTGGTAAAAACCACTTGCGCAGCCTCAAGGTGTGCGAACTGGAATACGATGCGGAAGGCCGTATTAAAACTATAGAAGGTTTAGACGAATAAGTTTCAGATGATGTTAATCCTGGGTTTCAGATAACTCATGATTGCATCAAGTTGACTTTTCGTTTGCTTGCATGAACATGTTATTCAGTACAGTATTGAAAGTAAGAATGTTCAAAAAAGCAATTAAATAATGTAGTGATAATCCATAACTGCTTAAATATATATATAAGGTGGTTTGGATAAGAGATAGCAAATAATAACAATAAATAATTAACTAACTAATGAAACAAAAAAGTTCTAAAGTGAACCATTCAAGTTTTCTTGGAATTGTATGCATGACATTTGTTTTAGTCTTTGGACTATCATCTTGTCGTCCGGATTATGATCTGGATACAACAATGCCGGCAAACTTGGGTTCCAGCATTTACAAATTCCTTCAGGATGAAGGATTTGACACTTATGTCCAGTTAATTGATGATTTGGGCTATAAGGACGTTTTGGCAAAGACTGGTAGTAAAACTCTTTTTGTGGCAGATGAGGAAGCTGTTCAGCGTTTCTACGAGTCAGGTGTTTTCACGAAAGCGGATGGAAGTCCGGTTACATGCTATGAGGATTTAAGCCTTGCACAGAAAAAGATGATTCTGTATGGTTCAATGTTGAACAACGTGTACCAGGCAGCTTCATTGTCAACTACCGAAGGTCCAACTATTGGTAGAACAATGAGAAGAGAGGCTTCAAACTCAGTTTATGACACTCTTCCTGTGTTGACATCGGAAGATATGCCTATCAAGAAACTGGCTCAGGCAGGTACAGACTATTGGTCAATGTACAGAAGAGAGGGCAACAAAATTACCACATTTGCTGGTGATATGTCTCAGAAGCCAATGGTTATCTTCACTCCAAAATTTATGGAGATGAACAAGATTCTTGATGATGACTTTGACTTCCTGTTCAATCAGGGTGCTTATGGTGATAAACCAAGTCGTCAGGCTAATGATGTAACTGTTAACGGTGTGAGATTGGTTAAACAAAATAACAGATGTTTCAATGGATTCGTACATGTAACAGAAGATGTAATCTACTCTTTGCCTAATATGTCAGACTATCTGAGAATGACAGAGGGTGTAGAGGTATATAACTCATTGTTGCAGAGATTCAGTACATTGGAATATGTTGGTCAGAGTGTTATGACTGAACTCCAGGCTTTGCTGGGCGATCAGAATCTGGACTCTGTTTATGAGTATCGTTTCTTCTCAGAACGTAACATTGATGAACTGGAATTTACTGAGACTTATGATGGTATTCGCTATAGAGAGACCAAGAAATTGAAGTTTGACCCAGCATGGAATGCATATTACACAAAGCCAAGTGGTGCAATAGCAGCCGAAATAGCTATGCAGCAGGATATGGCAGTAATGCTTGTTCCTTCTGACGAAGCTATGATGGAGTGGTGGACAGTTGGAGGTGGTGCTGTAATGCGCGAAAGTTTCGGTCTTTTGGGTCGCACTCCTGCAAATTATGATGAACTTATTGAAGATATGCAGGGTCTTCCTGATGACGTAGTAATTGAGTTGTTGGTAAACAACCAGTTGAGTTCACTTGTAGGTTCAGTACCTTCAAAGTTTAGCGTAGTATTGGATGATGCTCGTGACCCAATGGGTATTGAAACAAACGATGTAGATAGAGTTGCAATGTGTTGTAACGGTGCTATCTACTTTACAAATAAGGTATTCAGCCCTGCTGCTTATCGTGCTGTATCTTATCCTGCACTGGTTCTTGATAATCTTGAAATTATTCATTGGGCTATCGAGACATTCAATTTTGACGATTATCTAAAGTCAATGTCAGTACAGTATAGTTTCTTTATTCCTACAGTTCAGAATTCATCTAATCCAGAGCTTAATGGTAAATTGATGCATATCAATCCATTGTCATTTGGTTTAACAACAAAGAACTCTTTAGGTGAAACAATCGGTCAGGTTGCAGTATTCTCATACGACAATAAGCTGGCTACTCCAGTAACAGCTGATACATACGAATATAACTTTAACACAGGTCAGGTAGGTGCGTTGCTAGAATCACGCATCTCAGACGATGAAGTTGAGAGCATATTATCAGACCTTCTGGATTACCACATTGTAATTGGCCTTGTAGAAGATTCTGATTATGATTTCTATCAGACTAAGGGTCGTGGTACTGTTAAAATTGGTCGTGATAGTATGGATAGCATTCGTTATGTATATGGTGGTTTCGATCTTGACAGCAATAATCCACAGCCTGCAAATGTTATTGCACGCTATGATATGATTTCAAGCAGCGATGGTAATGGTATTGCTTACATCATTGATCGTCCTGTGCAGACATCAAGAAGAAGTGTATTTGATATATTGTCAGATACTCAGAACTATCCAGAGTTCGAAGAGTTCTACAAATTGATGATGGCATCAACCTCTGCTGATGGTAAGGATCGTATCTTTGAAACTACTATTGATGATTATGCAATTGGTAGTGCAAGAAATATTTCAGTATTCAATACTTATCATTATACTATCTATGTTCCAACAAATGAATCAATCCGTCAGGCAATGAAGGATGGTATTATCATTTCTCCAGATTCAATTGAGAACTTCAGACAGAAATATGATGAAATGTTAGATCGTTACGATCAGATGCTGGGTCTATATCCTGATCAGGCAGAACAGATTCTTGCTATGTATGATGCAGATATGGCAATATTCTCAACTGAAGCTACAGGTGCTCCAGTTAAGGACTACAACCATAATACTCACTGTAACTATCTGGCTGAGAAGATTATGAACTTTGTTAAGTATCATATACAGGATAATTCAATATACATTGGTGGCGAATTTAAATTGGACCAGGATGATATTGATGCTGGTAAGACAGAAAAATCTTATGAAACTGCATACTTGAACAGAGACAATCAGTTTGTTACATTGTCAGTTAAAACTGATGGCACCTCTATCTCTATTAAGGATGCTGCAGGTAATAACGCAACTGTAAACAAAACAGTTGGCCAATCAGGAACGGCATTATATAACATAATGTGCCGTGAATATGTTTATAACGTAGAACCTGAAGCTATAGCATCGTTGACTAAGTTATACACTTCATCGTATGCTGTTATTCACCAAATAGATAAACCTTTAATCAGCGAGAAATGAAGAAGATTAATAAATTTATATATAGAGTAGCTTCTGTATTAGCATTTGCTTCTCTGCCAACTTTGGCATTTTCACAGAAAGCCGGCGATGTCATCAGTGGTATCGTTGAGGATAGTGAAGGTCCGGTTATGATGGCGAATGTGGTTGAGATGGATGAGACAGGTCGTATTGTAGCTCACGCAATTACAGATATCAACGGTGAGTTCTCATTCCGTCTTCAGAACCCAAAGAATAAACTTACTATCACTTATGTAGGTTACGAAACAGTTGAACTTCCATTCGACAAAACCTACTTTAAGATTATGATGAAGGATAATACTCAGATCCAGGAGGTTGTAATTAAAGCTGATAAATTTGCTGGTGGTTCAGGTTTGGCTATTCCTGAAAGAGAAATCTCTTCAGCATCTGTTACAATCGATATGTCAGAATTTGAAGATCTTGGTATTACATCTGTTGACCAGGCTATTCAGGGTAGAATTCCGGGTCTGGATATCGTATTTAGCTCAGGTGACCTTGGTGCACGTTCAACAATGATGTTGCGCGGTGTCTCAACAATGACTGGTGATGCTAACCCACTTATTGTTGTTGATGGTAACATCTGGCAGATTGATGCGAACGTTGCAAATAACTTTGACTATCAGAACAATACTCAGAACACTGAGAAGATGTCTGAGCTTTTGAATATCAACCCTGAAGATATAGCAAGCATTACAGTACTTAAGGATGCTGCTGCAACTGCTATCTGGGGTGTGCAGGGTTCAAACGGTGTAATTGAAATTAAGACTAAGCGTGGTACACGTGGTAAGACTAGACTTCAGTACTCATATCGTCTGAACGGCACATGGCAGCCAGAAGGTTATCGTCTGATGACTGGTGATGAATATACAATGTTCTTGAAGGAAGCATTCTTTAACCCTGAAATGAGTGAAACAACTGGTTCCAGTGCTCCTGAAATCAACTATATTCCTACATATTCAGAGTATGAAATGTATAACAACAATACAGACTGGGTTGCTGCAGTTAAGCAGTTAGGTCTGCAGCACTCACATAACGTATCAGTATCTGGTGGTGGTGAGAAGGCTAACTTCCGTATCTCTGCAGGTTTTGATACTCAGGAGGGTTCTGTTATTGGTCAGCACATGAATCGTTTCACAACTCGTGTTGCATTTGACTACTTTATTTCAGATCGTATTACAGTTACCACTAACTATAGTATGACCTACACAAAGAACAAGCAGAATTCTGCAGCTATTTCAACAGCTATGAGAATGATGCCTAATATGGCAATCTACTATGAAGATCAGTATGGAAATCCAACAGACGATTTCTACTTTACTCTGCCTTCAATTGCTAGTGATGAAATTCCTAACATCACTAACCCAGTAGCTCAGGCAGCTTTGCAGAAGAATTATTCAACTTCTTTGAGCGTTAACCCTGAGTTCTCATTCAAGTACAATATCTTTGGTCTTGAGGATGGTCAGCACAGATTGACATATGATGGTCGTATTACCTTCCAGATTCAGAACAGTGGATCAGATTCATATAACCCTGCAATTCTTACAGCAGGTGAGTGGGCTGGTAGCAATAGTAACAGCATAAGTACTTCATCAAATAAGAGTACAAATATTTCTACCACTCACACATTGACATTTGTTCCAACCTTCCAGAACAGAGATCACTCAGTTATGGCAATGGTTAGATATCAGATGAATACTAACAACAGCAAGAGCCAAAGTATGAGCATCTATGGTGTTCCTTCTGGTTCATTCCAGTCAACAGCTCTTGACGGTGTTATCAGTAACTTCTCAACAGGTGCAAGCCGTGGTCGTAGTTTAAATGGTACATTCTCTGGTCACTATGCATACAAGGGAAAATATATCGTTGACTTGACAATCCGTGCAGATGGTAGCACAGCATTTGGTGATAAGCGTCGTTGGGGTGTGTTCCCGGCATTGTCAGGACGTTGGAACGTTATTGACGAAGCATTCATGAGTGCTCTGCCATGGGTTTCAATGTTGTCAGTTCGTCCATCATGGGGTATCACTGGTCAGGCACCAGGTGGATCAGACCTCTACTTTGCTAAATATTCTCAGGGTGATTCATACTTAGGAACATCTTCAATCTATCCTGCAAATATCAGACTCTCAAATATGCAGTGGTCTGAAACTCAGTCATGGAACTTAGGTTTTGACGTTGGTGTATTTGGTGACAAGTTAAGTGTAAATGTTGACCTGTATTCACGTACAACAAGGAAGATGTTGCAGAATGGTTATAGCATTCCTACATCATCTGGTTTCTCAAGCCTTTCTGTTGCCAACGATGGTACAATGAAAAACGAAGGTTGGGAATTGAATATCAATGCTAACCGTCTGGTACAGGTTGGTGACTTCAGTTTGAATGCAAACCTTGCTTTCTCAAATAATACTAACCAGTTGTTGGATTTGAACCCAACTATTCTTGATAAGATGAATAGTGAGTTTGATTATAACAATGGTAACTATCTTACATACGTACAGTTGAAGAACGCTTTCGGTTCTATCTATGGCTTTAAGTACAAAGGTGTATATCAGTACTCTGACTATTCAGAAGTTGAGGTTCCGGGTGTAAGCGGTCCTAACGCTCCTGTAGTTAGAGATAAGAATGGCGATGTAGTCCTCACTTCTAAGGGTCTTACCAAACCTATGATGTTCGCTTATGGTGAATCTGGTGCTGAATATCGTTTTGTAGGTGGTGATGCAATCTATGAAGATATCAACTACGACGGTAACATCAACGAACTTGATATTGTTTATCTTGGTAGTTCACTGCCAAAGATGACTGGTGGATTCGGTTTCAGAATTAACTATAAGAGATTCTCTTGGAACAACCAGTTCAACTTCCGTTGGGGTAACAAGATTATCAACATGGGTCGCATGAATGCAGAATCTATGTACAATACTGAGAACTCTTCAGCAGCTGTAAACTGGAGATGGCGTGTAGAAGGTGACCAGACAATTATGCCACGTGCATTGTATAACTATGGTTATAACTTCTTAGGTAGTGATAGATACGTTGAAAACGGTGGTTTCTTGCGTTGGAACTATACACAGTTCTCATACTCATTAAATCCACAGTGGGTTAAGAATTTAGGCGTTCAGAATATAAGTTTGAGTGCTAACCTGAATAACGTATTAGTGTTCACAAAGTATACTGGTTTGGATCCTGAGGTTGGAACAGGCGGTGCTGGAAGTATGGCAACCGATAATGCTCAGACACCTCGTTCTAAGCAGTTTACATGTAGTTTAAATGTTACATTCTAATTAATTCAGTCAGTAATTATGAAGAAGATTAAATCATTAGTTTATACAGCATTAATGACATCTGTCCTGTCACTAAGCTCATGTGCAGACTGGTTGACTTTATTACCATTGAACGATGTGGTATTGGAAAACTATTGGACAGAGAAGGCTGACGTTGAGAGTGTACTTTTGGGCGCTTACGCAGCATTGGAAAATTCAGAATGTATCACCCGAATGTCAATTTGGGGAGAGATGCGTTCAGATAATATAGTAGCAGGTACTAGTCCATCAACAGATATTCTGAATATTACTAAAGAGAATATCATGCAGACTAACTCTTATGCTTCATGGGCTTGCTTCTATGATGTAATCAATCGTGCTAATACAGTAATTGAGTTTGCTCCATCTGTACAGCAGAAGGATCCTAACTACCTTCCAACAGAACTTAATGCAAACATTGCAGAAGCAAAGGCTATTCGTGCATTGTCATATTTCTATCTGATTCGTGCATATAAGGATGTACCTTATGTTACAATGCCTTCTACTGACGATACACATGAATTTGTTGTACCTGCAGAAAAATTTGATAACATTCTTGACAGTTTGATTATTGACCTGGAAGATGTTAGGAAGTTTGCGGTTAACAAATATACCAACAAGAAGGCTAATACAGCTCGTTTCACCCGTAAGGGTATAGATGCTCTTCTTGCTGATCTGTATTTGTGGGATGGCGATTGGGATAATTGTATAGCAGCTGTTGACAGAATTATTGCAAACAGAGTAGAAGAGTATGAAGAAATCTTAGAGAAAGAACCAACTACATCAATAGTGTTGTTCAATAATAAGTATCCGCTTTATTCTACAATTATTCCTGGTTCTGGTAACTACGGTAATGCATATAATGAAATTTTCGGTAAGGGTAACTCTTTCGAGACTCTTTTCGAGCTTGCATTTGAAGGCGGTAGTGGTTCTATAGAGAATACATTCATAACCTCTTACTATGCAAACAGAACTCAGAATAATACAAGTGTAGGATATTTGAAGACAGAAGCAAGAGTTTCATCAAATATTGGTACTCCTACTAACATTGTCTTTGAATCTGCATACGATGGCAGAATCTATGAAGATATGGATAAGGATGGTACAGATAAGGCTATTACAAAGTATGTTTATTCAGACCTGTCTTACAAAATTGATAATGCTGGTACTTTAACACAGTACACCAGAACAGCTCGTGGTCAGAACTCAGCATCATCATGGATTATCTATAGATTTACCGATGCTTTGTTGATGAAGGCAGAAGCATTGGTTCAGAAGGCAGCTGAAATAGATATAAATAGTTCAGAGGTTACAGATTCTGTCAAATCATTGCGAAATGAATATATGACTGAAGCATTTGAACTGGTTAAGGTTGTAAATAACCGTGCTAAAGGTTATGATCTTGTAGAGATTGAGAGTGATGCACTTAAATATTCAGCTTATTCTTCAAACACTACACAGCTATCTGATTTAGTAATGAATGAGCGTCGTCGTGAATTGATGTATGAAGGTAAGCGTTGGTTCGACTTGGTTAGAATGACCTTGCGTCTGGGATCTACTGAAAGACTTACTTCTTTAGTCATAGGTAAACATACCTCAAATACTAGTGCTATCAGCATTCAGCTAAAAGATATGAATGCAATTTTCTTCCCAATATCAAAGGATGAACTTAAGATTAATACTCTACTTAAGCAGAACCCTGCATACGAAGAGGACGAATTCATCCAGAAGAATTGATACGTGTGATAAATTTAATGAGATAATAAAAGATTAACGATATGAATAATTATTTCAAATCATTACGAAAGATAATGTTGGTTGTTTTGCCATTCTGTCTGACAGTATCCTGTTCAGACGCATGGGATGCACACTACTCAACAGATCAATCCGTACTGCAAAACAAGTCAAGAACTCTGGTTCAGGAGATTGAGAAATATGGCGAGGAGACCGATTTGTTTGTACAGGCATTGAAAACAACGATGGTTGTAAAAAATTCAGATATGATAATGTCATATTATGATTATCTGAATTCAGATCAGGTATATACAGTATGGATTCCAGAAACATCTGCTATTTCAGAGCAGGATTGGGCTGAATATACAAATCCTAACAAGACTCTGGCTCAGCATAAAGAGGTAGGTCAGAAGTTCATTGAGAATCATATTGCACGTTACTCATATTCTATTGGTTATGAAGATGCAAAGATTCGTATGTTAAGTAAAAAACGTTATACATCTCTTGCAGGTTCAACACCTACATTCTCTGATGTACCATACAAAACAGTGAATATTCCAACTAAGAATGGTCTAATTCACTTCCTAGATGGCGAAATTGATTATCTTCCTACTATATACGAATACATTACAGAAGAGGAGTCATACAAAGATAATCTTGGTCAGTTCTTCCTTACCTACACAGTAGACGAAATTGACGAGGATCGCAGTATTGTTTCGGGTATTGATGAAAATGGTGAACCTATCTACATTGATTCTGTTACCTACAAGTACAGCATTCTGATGAACAAGTTTGGTTTTATCAGCGAAGAGGATAGTAACTATGTTGTAGTTCTTCCTACAGCTCAGGCATGGAAAGAGATGTACGATTCTATAGTTGATAAGTATGACTATTCGTATGCTAAGTATGATGATCGTTACAACGATTCATTGCAACTTTATATGGCAAGCAACGTTTTGTTGACAGATATGTTCTTCAATATGAACATCAATAGGAAACAGAGTCTTGCAACTTCAACACTTTACGACAAGCAGGATGAATTGTCTGGTTGGGAGGTACTTCATAAATATGAGAACCCTTATGCATCAGATGGTATTTTCCGTGCAAACGTAATTGATACAATTGTTTGTAGTAATGGTTTAATTCTCTTGACTGATAAATGGGCATTTGATGCTGATTATATCTATAATCGCGTTGTAAGATGTGAAACTGAAACAGAAAAGAGCGTTATCACTCCATCATCTACAAAGAGTTCAATCTTATCATTTGATCGTGACTGGACATTGTCATCTAAGGTATCAGGAAAGAAAGCTATGCGTGTTGATGGTAACACAGGTTGGCAGGCAACTTTCAATGTTAGAGATAATTTGAAGGGTGATTATAAAGTGGGTGTTGTTATTGTGAACAACAAGTTTATTTCTGGTGTAATGGAAGACCAGTGGAAACCATTTAAATTCTCTATAACCGGTAACTATGTAGGTGTTAAAAATGCAATCTTGGATCCTAAGAATGGACGTAACTCTGCAAGTTTCACAAATGAAATTATAGGTATAGATGAAGATGGTTTTGAAACTTATCTTCCAGTTGATACAGTATGGATTACAAATCCTAAGACAGGCGATCCTTTAATAATGTCTGTTCCACAGTGTGATTACGATGTGTTGATGGACGAAGCCAGATTGACAATCAATATTAAGTGTACTGTAACATCAGCAGAGCTTTCACAGGGTAAGTATTCAACAATGGCAGTAATTGATTGTATTTTGTTAGAGCCGGTTTCGGAAGATAATGAATAAAGAAAAGTTAGCGATTATGAGAATAAATTTTAAGAAAGGATTCGTTTCCCTGGGATTGATAAGCCTTATGCTTTCTTTCTCACCAGCAACATTTGCTCAGAACGATCAGCCTGAGAATACTGTAACGATTACTGGTGTTGTTACCGATGCAGCATTGGGCACACCAATGGCAGGTGTTCGTGTACAGGCATATAATAACAGACTTTTGTCTGCAATGACAAAGGAGGATGGTTCTTATACTATCAGAGTTCCTGAGTATGTAACATCACTTATCTTTACTCTTGACGGATGTAATACATCAGTATGTGCAATCAATGGTCGCACAAGTGATGTAGATATGATGATGTATTCAGATCAGTTCTCTGAGATATATTCAAACTATACATCTGCTTTCAAAGAAAAGAGTTTCGAAGTAAGCAGCATGAATGCTGATCTAAGTGTAGATAACAATATTCAGCAGAATTTGATGGGAGATATTCTGGCAACAGTTCGTTCCGGTCAGCTTGGTATTGGTAACTCAATGATGATTAACGGTATCAATTCTCTTCACATCAATACTCAGCCACTGATTGTTATTGATGGAGTTATCCAGGATATGGGTTATGAGAGAATGTCAATGCACGATGGTTATTATAACAACCTTCTTGCAAACATCATGGTAGAAGACATTGAAAGTGTTTCAGTGTTGAAGAATGGTTATGCAGTGTATGGTGCTAAGGCAGCAAATGGTGTAATCATCATCAAGACAAAGCGTAACAAGAGCATGGCTACAAAGATTGACTTATCTATTGCCGGTAACTATCAGACAATGCCAAAGTCACCAACTATGATGAATGCATCACAGTATCGTAACTATGTTTCTGAAATGTTGAAGACTACAGGTACAACTCTGGATGAATTTAAGTTCTTGCAGGATGATCCTAACTACTATTATTACAATATGTATCACAACGATACAGACTGGAGTAAGGTTGCTTATCAGGATGCTTTTGTTCAGAACTATAGCCTGAACGTACAGGGTGGTGACGAAATAGCAAACTATAACCTCTCTGTAGGTTATGCAATGGGTGATGCTACATTGACAGAGAACGACTATTCACGTTTCAACCTTCGTTTGAACTCTGATATCGTTCTGACTGACAAGATGCTTATCCGTTTCGATGCTTCTTATAGTGATGTAACACGTGACTTGCGCGATGATGGTGCTGTTGATGATATTGATAACAACATGATTACAGCTCCTGGTTTCTTGTCATCAATCAAATCTCCATTCTTGTCACCATATGCATTTACTCATGATGGTAAGGTATCAAACTATCTTGCACAGGCTGATGATTATCTTCAGGAGGTAGCAGGTAAGGAGTCCTCTTTGGCAAACCCATTGGCAATTCTTCAGAATGCTGAGGGCATTAATAAGAACTACTTTGCAAACCGTATAGTAAACATTGCCGTTACTCCAAAGTACGAAATTTCAAAGTATTTGTCAGTAAACGAGCATTTCAGCTACACATTGGTCAATGCTGACGAGAACTATTATCTGCCTCTGTCAGGAACTCCTGAATTTGAAATTGAGAACGTAGGTATGGTACGTAACAGAGTATCTGCATCTAACTCAAGACAGGATGGTTTCTCTAGCAACACTTATATCGATTATGCAAGACGTTTTGGTGCACACGATATTGCTGCTCAGGCAGGTTTCCGTTATTTGAACAATCACTTGTATCAGAGTTCAATGCTTGGTTACAACTCAGGTAACGACAAAACTCCAAACATGACAAGTGGTCTTGAATTTAAGGATACAGATGGTCTTGATAACACAGACATCTCGCTGACATACTGGGCACAGGGTAACTACAACTACATGGAGAAGTACTATTTGAGCGCAGGCTTGGGTATTATGTCATCATCACGTTTCGGTAAAACAGCATCAGCTGGTGTTAGAATGTTCGGTGTGCCTTGGGGCTTCTTCCCATCAGTATCAGCTGCATGGGTAGCTTCTTCTGAATCATGGTTTAACGTAGATTTCATCAACTATCTGAAGTTGAATGTTTCTTACGATATGACCGGTAATGACGGATTTGATGATGCAATCTCACGTACATACTTCTCACCTGTAAAGATATTGGCTCACAGCGGTATGTCTATGGCAAATATCGGTAACAACTCATTGCAGTGGGAAACAGTATCAAAGTATTCAGCAGGTTTGGATCTTTCTCTCTTCAATAACCGTTTGGCGTTGTCAGCAAACGTTTACAAGAGTGTAACAGATAATCTTCTGTCTATGAGTTCACTCTCATTCCTGACAGGTTTGAAGACCTCTTGGAGTAATGGAGGTGAGTTGGAAAACAAGGGCTTCGATCTTACTGCAAACGTAAGAATCATGAATACTAAGGATGTTAAGTGGGAAGCAGGTTTTGGATTAGGTTCATATAAGAATGAAATTACAAGATTGCCAAACAATGAATCTGTTACTACTGAACTTTATGGAGCAACAATCAAATCAGAAGTTGGTCGTCCTGTAGGTGTATTCTACGGCTATCAGACAAAGGGTGTATATGCAACCACTGAAGATGCAAATGCAGATGGTTACTACATTAAGGCTGAGAATGGCATCAAGACTTATTTCCAGGGTGGTGATGTAATATTCGTAGATAACACTCCTGATAAAGAGATCAATTCAAAGGATATGGTTTGTATAGGTGATCCAAATCCAGATTTCTATGGTCGTATCTTCAGCAATGTTCATATAAAGAACTTTACATTGAGTGCAACATTGGCTTACTCTGTTGGTGGTGATGTATATAACTATAACAGAATGTTGCTTGAAAGCGGTTCACGTTTCCACAACCAGACAATGGCTATGACTAACCGCTGGACATACGAAGGTCAGGAGACAACTGTTCCAAAAGTTGCTTACGGTGATCCAATGGGCAATGCTCGTTTCTCAGACCGCTGGATTGAAGATGGTTCATATCTACGTTTAAAGAATGTAACATTGAGCTATAAATTGCCAGTATCTAATTCATATATACAGGGTGTTACCGTTTGGGGTTCAGCAAACAATCTGTTCACTTTGACAAACTATCTTGGTGCCGATCCTGAATTCTCAATGAGTACTAATATTCTGACACAAGGTATAGATAGAGGACTTTTGCCGCAGAGCGCAAACTTCTCATTGGGTGTCAAGATTAACCTATAATATTTAGATTGAATATGAAAACTAAAAGCTTTATAATTTCTGCATTAGCAGCTATAACAATCGGACTGACATCAGTTTCTTGTGAGGGTCTTCTTAAGACCGATTCAAAGATTGTGATGTTTGAATCGGAGAACACTCTGAGCCAGTCAGTGGATACTGTTTATTCAGTTTTGGGTATTATCCAGAAGATGCAGGTGATAGCCGACAGATCAAAATTGTTCGGTGAAGTGCGTGGTGATCTGGTTCAGACAACTGATCGTGCAAATCTTGATCTAATTGAGATTGCAAATTTTGAGGTTTCAAAAGATAATAAGTATAATTCTATTTCTGACTATTATGCTGTAATCAACAACTGTAACTATTATCTTGCTCATGCCGATACAGCATATATTAAGAATGGTGAAAGAGTATTCATTAAAGAATATGTAGCTGTTTTGGGATTCAGAGCATGGACATACTTGCAGATGGCTGAAATTTATGGTAAGGTTCCATTTGTAACAGAACCTATTACAAGTGGTGATATGGCAGATGTGAACAATTATCCTATCTACGATATCAAGGCAATTGCAGATGCGTTGATTGATGATTTGGTTCCTTATGTAGATCAGGAATTGCCAAACTATGGAGAATTGAATGGTCATCAGTCTAAAAATTTCTTTATTCCTGTAAGATTAATCCTTGGTGATCTTTGCTTGTGGGCTGGTCGTTATGCAGATGCTGCAACATATTATCATGATCATGTATCTTCATTGAGACAGCAGCTTACAACTGGTACAGCAAACATCACATGGAATAATACCAGCTATAGAGACGATCAGATTTCTGACGAATATTCTACTATCTTCAATGCGAATAACGATAACTCTCAGGTGTTGTGCTACATTCCTATGGAGAAGCAGGTTTATGATGGTGTTACTTCAGATTTGATAGAAGTATATACATCTACAGAAGATAACTATTACTTCCCACAATTAACCTATTCTAATTCATTGGGTTATTTAGCTGGTTCTCAGGAGTTCTGTTATCACTCAATTACAGATCGTGGTGCGCATGATACACTATTTGTATCTGACGAAGGTATTGAATTTGAAGATACTCTTCTGAATGGTGACTTGCGTCTATACTCAACTATGAAACTGGATGATTTGACATTGGATGAGACTCAGATTGGTAGATATAATGACAAAGAACAGAAATTATCTAAAATTATTCCTGAAAGAATTTGGCTATATAGATTAGATCTTGTATATTTGAGGCTTGCTGAGGCATTGAACCGCGCTGGTTTGCCAGAAACTGCATTCTGCACATTGAAGTACGGATTGTGTGATGAAAACATTGAGATGTACGTAAGTGATGAAGAGAAGACATACGCAGCTTCAATAGGTTTGGCTGATGTACTTGATTTTGATATTGAGTTCTATCCAGCAATGTATGACTACGATCCAGCTAAGTTCCGTCCAGCTTATGTGTATACTACGGAAGGTTATAACACTATGGGTATTCACTCTCGCGGATGTGGTGATGCAACAGCAAATAAAAGATATGTTTTGCCAGTAGTTGATGTAACATCTGACGAATACATTGAATTTGAAAATGCTGTAATTGATGATGAAAACGTTGAAAAGCAGTATCTGATTCAGAAGGTAGAAGAGATGATCATTGATGAAATGGCTCTTGAAACTTGCTTTGAAGGATATCGTTTTGGCGATTTGATCAGAATTTCAATGCACAGAGGTGATGCAATTGGTCAGCAATCTGATAACGCATTCCTGGCTACAAAGGTGGCTGGAAGAGATGAAGCAAGCTCTTCACTTTACACCAAATTGTTGAACAGCAACAATTGGTATGTAAGTGAATATTGATATTTTGATAAGAAAATAATTGTTGATAAGGTTTGGGGTAACCAATAGGTATGCCCCCAACCTATCAATAATTTTACATATAAAGTATTAATAGAATTTTTTTTAACCTTATTTATTAACTAAATTTTCACATTTATGAAAAAACGTGACTTAATTTTAGCGGGAGCATTATTGCTTGGCATGAGCGTTCAGGCTCAGGAGCAATTGTTCTTCTATGGCTTTGAGGCTGATGAAACCTCATTGTTAGGTCCTGATTCACTGAAGGTTCCAGTGGATTCAATTGAACAATTACAGTACTACAAGGAAACAGATGGTAAGACTGATAATGGTCAGTACACTCTGAATGAGAATTGGGTGCTTTGGGATGAACCAGTAAAGCTAGATACACCACTTTACATGGTTAATGGTATCTCTCCATTAACAACTCGTGGCGACGTAGTTGCAGTTACAAAAGATGAAGATGGCCAGCATGCTATTGAATTTGAGAACATGGGTGGTAAAGGTGGCGAATACTATCTTACCTATAAGGCTGACACAGTAGGTGGTGCAACATCTGATTGTCAAGACTATGAAGCAAACATCTTTGTTCGCGGTCTGCCTATTGATGATTACACATCTTATCGTCTGTCATACTACGTAAAGGCAAGTGCTAAGGAAGGTCATTTGCAGACTGACGTTTTGCGTGGTTGGTACAACTCAGAGAAGGCTTTCTCAATGACAGGTGAGGATGGTCCTTTTGTTGGTACAAAGAAAGAGTTTGAAACAGATCGTTGGGAACGCGTTACAATGATGACATACTATCAGAATGACTCTGTTGCAAACCGTTATATGTATAAAGCAGGTTATTGGTGGACAAGTGGTTGGGCAAGAGAATTCGACAATGGCGAAACATACAACTTCATCGTTCAGCCTGATACATACTTTGTACGTTTCTCATTCCGTGGTCCTGGTGTAACTTATTATGTTGATGATATTGCACTGACAAAGTCATGGATTGCAGGTGCTGAGTACAACGGCCAGATTATGCGTGTTGACTTTGGTTATGACACCAATATGGCTGAGATTTGTGAGGCTGACCCATTGAAATCAAAGGTTCTTCCAGGCGAATATTTCGACTTGGTAGGTTACTACTATGAGAACGAGGGTGACGAAGAATGGACAGAGTATGAACTTCCTATTTTTGCTGCTGAGTACCACAATGATGGTTACCTATACATTTGGTTAGATGGTGACGATACTTTTGATGGTCTTGACAGCGTAGGTCTGAACTTCAGAAACCCAGAAGCTGAGAGTGGTTTGCAGTTGAAGTATGACGGAACTCTATATCCAATGGCACTTGACACAAACTGGGTTAACGCAGGTAAGATTGTTCCTGACTTCACAAGTGAGCCAGCATTCTACAATCCTGAAATTACTGCTACTGCTCAGGCAATGCAGCCAGCATTAGTAATGTCATTAGAACCAGAGGCTGGATCATTTGCTATCGATTCAGATTCAAGAGAAATTAAGGTTACCTTCAACAAGGGAACTTACGTTAAGTTCGGTGCTACAGATTCTGAAGCTCAAGGTGTAATGGCTAAGTTGACAGGTTCTGGCGTAAGCGAGTTCTGGACTCCAACAGCATACGACGATGAGACATTCACAGTTACATTCTCACGTCAGGCTAAATATACAGATCCATTGAACGGTGATTATACATTCGAAGTATATCAGATACATGCTACTTCCACAAGTGAGTTTGGTGAGGAATACAGCTGCATTTACTCATTCGGAGAACTTGGTGCAACACCTGAATTCATGACTAGAGTTAACTTTGAAGCTTACAATGAAGGTGATATTGTTCCAGGTATTATATATGATCCTCAGACAAACCTTGCAGATGTTGCAGTATTCCAGGGTCTATATACAAAAGGTCTGAGATTCGGTTGCTTCAATAAAGAAGGCTACACAGCATCAAAAGGACAGCAGAAGATTTCATATAAATTCAATGTAACAAAGGCTGGTGAATGGTATGTTAACTATGGTACATCAGCAGTTAGTGATGGTGGTGCATCAACATTGAAGGTAACTATCGTAGATGCAAATGATAATGAAATTTATCTATACACTCAGGAAACTACAAAAAGGAAACCTGCTCTTGGCGGAGTTGTTGACACAATCGATACAAGAGCTGATAAGGTTAACTTCCCAGCAGCTGGTGAAT
The DNA here is from genome assembly GCA_045660365.1 of Bacteroidaceae bacterium. Classification (GTDB taxonomy): domain Bacteria; phylum Bacteroidota; class Bacteroidia; order Bacteroidales; family Bacteroidaceae; genus Colenecus. Next base: position 9,667 of record JAZRDQ010000018.1, on the reverse strand, counting down.
ACACCATTACATTTGCTCTGCCTGATGAAGAAACCAAGAATTCTGCTTGGGGCGGCTGGATAGCCGGTACAAAGGGTGGTAGAGTACTTTACTATCTTGAAGTATGTAACCGTCCAAGCTATGAGCGTGGTTTTGAATTTATCCTGAACTTTAACACTGTATTGGCAAATGCAGCTGCGTTCATCGAAGAAACTGAAGCAAATGTTAAATATACCGGTGCTATATTGGATGGTTTGAAGAAATTGTGGAATGACAACCAGGATTTCACAAAAAAGAACACTACTCCATCAGCTTATAGCAGCATGACTGAAGAATTTGCTAAGCAGACAGCAAATGTAAAGGAACGTATTGAAATTGTTGATGCTTATTATGTAGCTTATGATGCAACTAAAGCATTGGTTGACTCATTAAAGGCTATCGAAGGTTACAAGGATCTTGCAGCTGTTGCAGCAGCAGATGCTTCACTCACTGAGTATGCAACTCTGAATGTTGTTCCTGAAACTAACGAAAAGTTGAAAGAACTGACAACAATGTTCGATAACGAAACTAAGGCTATCAACGATCGTTGCACAGCTATTGCTGACTTCCAGAAAGCTCTTGAAGCTGCATTGACAGTTTTGGAAGATAATGCAGGATCATCATACGCTGAGTTTGATGAATATAAGGCTCTTCAGGAAGTATATAATGATAATAAAGATCTTGCTGTATATACTGTAACTGACAAGGAGTTGGCAACTGCAACTACTAACGTAAACAATGCATATATCGCAATCAATGGTAAGGTTAGCTCAATTCCTCTATTGACAGCTCAGGTTAAGGGTCTTGCTCAATTAGCAACTACATTGCAGGTATCATGGGGTGCAGTTGACGCTGAAGAGTTGGCAGCACAGCTTGCAGCTGAAACTGAAGACAACCAGAAACTTGCTGGAGTTTATCAGTTGGCAATTAAGGGTGCTATAGAAGGACTTTATGCTGATGGTTCATTGGAACAGTCAGTTGATATGACTAACTTTATCCAGAACGCTGGTTTCTATACAACAGCTACAGCAAAAGATTTGGTAAATAAGTCAAATCAGCTTCCAGGTTGGAGCATTTCAAATGTAAATGGTGCATATTCAGGTTCAGAGTATAACCCAGCAGGTAACGTAATTGCAGATGCAGCTAATCCTGTTAAGGATACATACATTGCAATGAACTGGAATTCAAGTGTTACTGTTTCACAGGAACTTGCAAATCTTCCTGCAGGTATGTACACACTCGATATGTGTTATGTAACTGAAGGTGCTTACAAAGGCTATACATTAGTTGAACAGTTTGATGCTGACAACAGCAAGATTAAATCAGATACATTGCTATTTGTAGCTAATGGCTCATGGAATAACCATAGCGTTATTGAAAACAACCAGTCACTTGATTTAATTGCTATTTCAGGTGTTAAGACAAAAATATCAATTGTATGTTCAACAGAAAAGTGGGGTCTATTTGACAATATCAAGTTGACTCTTAACGAGCCTCTTGCTGATTACAATTATGAGGAAGCAGCAGCAGCTTCATCAGCAGCTATGGGCGAAGCTTACACAGGTGTAAATGCAATTGTTACTCCTTCAAAGGTTGAGTTCTACAACCTGGACGGTATGCAGGTAACTGAACCTAATGCAGGTGTTAACATCCGCATCAGCACAGGTGCAAACGGACAGCGTGTAGTAGAGAAAGTACTTGTAAAGTAATTCTCAACTTACATAGATAATGGTTCGGCAGGGAACTCAGGTTCCTTGCCGAATCTCTTTTTTATATGTTTTCTATTTAAAAATCACTGTTTTTAAGAAAAATAATTATACCTTTGGATTTACATTTGAGTATTAGACAATCACGAATGTTTAATTTACTAAATATTTTACTAAAAGGATTATGAAAAAGAGTTTATTGACATTGGCTGTAATGGCTTTCATCAGCACTATGGCCGTAGCACAAAATCCGCTCATTAAAGATCATTTTAATGCGGATCCATCAGCGATTGTTGTGGGAGACCGTGTTTATGTATTCCCATCACATGACATTCCAGCACCATGGGACTATGCTCGTAAGGATTGGTTCTGCATGGCAGACTATCATGTTTATTCATCTGACAACCTGATTGATTGGGTTGATCATGGTATGATTTTAGATCAAAAAGAGGTTCCTTGGGGTAATCCAACTGCCTATTCCATGTGGGCACCTTGCTGTATCGAGAAGGATGGAAAATATTATTTCTACTTTCCGAATTCATCTAAAAGCGGAGGTTTTGCAGTAGGTGTAGCTATTGCTGATCATCCAGAAGGACCATATGAAGTAGTTCCAGAGCCTATTGAAGGTATTAATGGTATCGACCCTTGTGTTCTTAAGGCATCAGACGGTAACCACTATATTTTCTGGGGTGCAGGCCGTTGTGCAAAGCTTGCTGACAATATGATTGAGCTTGCCGAGGATAATCCTGTAGAGACAATGAAATGGGGCAATCGTGAAATGAAAAATATAGGCGTAAACTGTCTTAGTGGTCTTCCAAGTCGTCAGGCTGAAGGTCCATTCGCTTTCGAACACAATGGTTACTATTACTTGACATATCCATACGTTAGAGAGGACACAGAGGTTCTCGGATACGCAATGAGTAAAAATCCTATGGGCCCATACGAATACAAAGGTCTCATTATGGAAGAACATGAAAATGGTTGCTGGACAAACCACCATTCAATAATTGAATTCAAGGGCCAGTGGTACATATTCTACCATCATAATGACTATTCACCAGACTTTGACAAGAACCGTTCAATGAGAGCAGACAGCCTCTTCTTTAACGAAGACGGCACAATTGCCCTTGTAAAACCAACAGAACGTGGCGTAGGTATTACAAATTCTAAGTCCGAAATCCACATTGACCGTTATTCAGAACTGAGCGCAAGCGGTGATTCAATTGCTTACTTAGACCTAGGTAACTACTTCAAGGGTTGGAAGACTGTATTCTACGAAAAGGGTGCATGGGCACAGTACAACACTGTACAGTTCGACAAGGCTCCAAAGAGCGTAAAGGTACAGATTGTTCCTCCATCAGCAGGTAAGCTGGAAATCCTTCAGGATGATAAAGTGATTGCTACAGTTGATGTTCCTGCAGATCGTCAGGTAATTACAGCTACAGCTAAGGTTTCAGGTGCTTCTAAGGGCTTACACCATGTGAAAGTTCGTATGGCATCAGAAGGAAAAGTTCAGGTTGACTGGTTGACATTTGAATAAGAACAATAAGAGTTAACTATGAAGAAAACTCTCATTATAGCAGGATTGGTGGCATTTTTCTGCCATCAATCCTTTGCTGCTGAATCTACAGTAAGCAGCCCGGATGGAAAATTGGTGGTAACCGTATCAGATTCTGACGGTACACCTTCTTATTCAGTTCAATATAACGGAAACGACTATCTTGTAGATTCTCCGTTAGGACTTGTTACAGATTTGGGCGACTATTCAAAAGATCTTACATTGAAAGCTACCAAAATCAATCAGGTTTCTGATAGTTATTCATTACCAAATCTGAAATTCAGTAATATAGAATACAACGCTAATCAAGGTGTCTTTACATTTGCCGATGCAAGAGGTAGAGATATTTACGATGTTGTTTTCAATGTTAGTAACAACGATATCGCATTTAAATATGTGATGGCTAAGCAGAATAAACTTTGCTGCGTTATATATGAAGAGAAGACAGGCTTCCGTTTTGTAGATGGAACTACCACATTCCTCTGCCCTCAGATGCGTCCTAAGACCGGTTTTGCCCGTACAGCACCAAGCTATGAAACAGGCTATACTCTGGATGCTCCTATGGGCGATAACGCAAATGGTTTAGGCTATACATTCCCCTGTCTGTTTAAGAACCAGGACAAAGGCTGGGTATTACTCTGCGAAACCGGTGTAAGTTCAGCTTATTGCGGTAGCCGTTTGGCAGGTGGTAATGGTTCACTTTATACCATAGCATTCCCATTAGCAGATGAATTCAATGGAATAGGAAGCGTTACTCCTGGTATCAATGTTCCGGGTGAAACACCTTGGCGTACCATTACAGTAGGCGAAACACTTGAACCTATTGTAGAAACCACTGTTATGTGGGACGTAGTAGAACCGCTTTACGAACCAAGCAAAGAGTATGTATATGGTAAGAGCGTATGGAGCTGGATTATCCGCATGGATGCAAGCTGTAACTACGACGAACAGAAAGAGTACATAGACTTTGCTGCAGAAATTGGTTACGAATATATTCTGATTGATGCTCTTTGGGATACCAACATAGGTTACGAAAAGATGGAAGAACTTGTTAAGTATGCCGATTCAAAAGGTGTTGGAGTTTTCCTATGGTATAATTCCAATGGTTATTGGAACGATGCTCCGCAGGGTCCACGTAACAAATTGCATACCAGCATAGCACGCCATAAAGAGATGAAGTGGCTTAAGAAAGTTGGTGTAAAGGGTATGAAGATAGACTTTATAGGTAGCGACAAACAGCAGACTATGCAGCTTTACGAAGATATTCTTTGCGATGCCAACGAATATGGTCTGATGGTTGTATTCCACGGTTGTACTCTGCCACGTGGTTGGGAACGCATGTATCCTAACTTTGCATCATCAGAAGCTGTTCTTGCCAGCGAAAATCTATCATTCGGACAGGCTGCCTGCGATAACGAATCATTCAATGCAACTATACATCCATTCATAAGAAATACCGTAGCAGGTATGGAATTTGGTGGTAGTGCGCTGAACAAACGTTACAGTAAAGGTAATAACAGAGGTACTTACAGACGTACATCCGATGTTTATGCATTGGCTACAGCAGTATTATTCCAGAGCCCTATTCAGAACTTTGCAATTGCACCAAACAACCTTACAGATGCACCTGCATGGGCTATGGACTTTATGAAAGAGGTTCCTACTACCTGGGATGATATGATGTTTATAGATGGCTATCCGGGCAAATATGTGATTTTAGCAAGAAAAAGTGGCGGAAAATGGTATATAGTTGGTATCAATGCACAAAACGAGACATTAACCATCAAGACTACTCTGCCAATGCTGGAAAAAGGCACAATGCTTACTCAGTATTCAGACGATGAGTCATTGAATGGCAGTGTCAGCAGCGTTAAACTTAACAGAAAAAGTGAATTTACCTGGACAATACCGTTTAATGGTGCTCAGGTTCTTGTAACAGAGTAAATTAATTTAATTAAACATTGAGAGGCCGAAATGTTGAAATATTTAACAGTCGGCCTCTTAACTTTTTTCTGTTCATTATATATTAGTTGTGTAAGTACGGTTATCAAGGATGAGTAAAGCAGGAGGTGAAAATACAATTACAGACGATACCATAGCAGAAATGCTGTGTGGCGATAGCCGTGTTGAACAGGCAATACGCCTGATAATGAAAAAATATGGAGAAGCACTTTACTGGCATATACGCCGTATGGTGGTTGTTCATGACGATGCAGAAGATGCGTTACAGGAGGCAATGATGAATGTCTATAAGTACAGAAGTACCTATTCAAAAGATTTTCCGTTGTCTTCATGGCTTTACAAGATTGCTACAAACGAAGCACTGAAATTGCTAAAGAGCAGGGCAGGTTTTATGCAATCCGTTGACGATTTAGGTGATTCTTTGAAAAATAGTGTTAGTGCTGAATCGGATCCAGATGCCGATAAAACCCTTATTCTCTTGCAGGAAGCTATTGCGTTGCTTCCTATAAAACAGAAAATGGTTTTTAACCTGCGTTATTATGATGAAAAGAGTTATGAAGAGATTCATCTGATAACAGGCGACAGTATAAATACACTGAAAACAAACTATCATTATGCTGTAAATAAGATTAAAGAATATATAACTGAACATTCGTTATTATGATTGATTTAGAGAAGATTGGTCGTGAAATGCCATATCGTATGCCCGACCATTTTATTGACGATCTGACAGAGAGGGTGGTAGCAGAAATAAAGCCTACTGCAAAGAAAAAACGCCCCGTATTCCTTTACCTGGCTGCTGCAGCGAGTGCGGCTGCTATGGTGCTGTTACTGTTGAACCCATTTAATATGGGAACAATGGGAATCCCCGATTATGATACCATATCGGAGTGCAAGAGCATTGATGAAGTTTTTCAGACAATGTCAACTAATGATCTTGGAATCTATTCAATGATGACAAACTATTACGGTGAATCTACATTATGAAACGATTATTTCTTAAAGTAGCGCTTTGTCTGGGTATTGTACTTTGTTCATATTCTGTTTTTGCACAGGATAGCATGAACGAAGAGATGATTAATGCCCAGTTGCGTTTCATTAAGGAGAATGCAGAACTCACTAAACGTGAATATCAAAAGTTTGCCAAGATATATATTGAGTATAACGAACGCCTTTTTGAACTGAACAAAGGACAGCAAGGCAGAAATCAGAATCCTATCTCCTCATTTATGTTTGGTGCGCCATCGGGCAATAGAGAATACATAAAAAAATGGAAGGAGATTAATGATGATTATTTAGAGCAGTTGAGTGAAGCTCTTTCTGAGAGCACAAGGGCAAAAGTTGGAAAGGCTCAGTGGGAGCTGGGTCAGAAAATGTGGTCTCAGTATGCAGAACGAAATAAAAAAATAATGGAACGACAGATGCAGAATATGCAGATGTATCAGCAGATGGTCTGGAAAGAGATGTCTGAACGAAGATTTGAATGGAGACGTAACTTTAAGGAGGGATGGCAGATACCGGATTCTGTTGTACCTTTCCCCAGCAGACCGCAATGGTATCGTTCCGCCCCACTTCCTCCAGTAAGAAAAAACTATGCACATTAAATAATTGGTTGGTATTTAAATAGTAGTTTATGTAAGCAGGTCTTTAGTGATAAAGGCCTGTTTTGTTGTAAGTATTTTTGCAGGAACCCGGAGTTTGGTTATATTTGTAGTTTAAAACTTATGTATAGATAACTTAATGCAATAAAATATGAGACCCAACAGATTATTTTCAATTTGTTTATCTGTGTTACTCTCTGTTCAGGCTATAGCCCAGGGATTGACACATGAACTGTATATTAATGAGGTTATGCAATCAACCTTTGGCGGAACTTTGGACAGGCTTAACGAGTATCCAGATGGCTGGGTGGAGATATATAATCCCGGCCCGGACAACATATCGTTGGAAAACTACAGAATAAGCAAGAAAAATAAGTTCAGCAAAGGTTATTCATTGCCAAACTATACTATTCCTGCAGGTAGTTACCATGTGATACTGTGCGATAAGGAGGATTTGGTCTCCTATTCAACATCAAATCCGGATGTTGTGAGAGAGATACACACAGATTTCCGACTATCAACTGATGAAGAGGGTGGTGTATATCTGTTCAATCCGCAAGGTGAATTGGTAGATTCTATGCATCTCCCAAAGATGCTGGCCATGAATGTCGGTTACGGACGTCTTACTGATGGTGCCGATTCTGTTGGATATGAACTGCAGATAACAAGAGGAGAAGCCAACGAAGGAGGTCATGGTAAAGTTCTGCCTGCGCCTAACTTAAATCCTGGTAGCTGGATTTCTCAGGGAATTAGTCCACAAAACGTTAAATCAGTAAAGGTAAGAAGGATGCCCGATGGCACCAAGACACCTGATGGTACTGTAGTACGCTACACTTTGGATGGCAGTGAACCAACAGAAGAGAGTGAAATAATGCCTAGTAATGGTGTACTGGTAACTGAAAACACAGTCATTAAAGCGGCAATGTATAAAGAGGGTTATATAAGATCAGAAACAACAACAAGAGTATATCTGTTCCATAATCGTGAAATAGGCATTCCTGTTGTTTCATTAGTTATGGATCATGATGATCTCTATTCAGAAGACTACGGTATTATTTCCAATAATGCAACAAATCAGGATAAAAATAACTGGCGTCGTCCGGCTGTATTCAACTACTTTAGCAGAGGTGGTAAAACTGCCTATATGCAATTGCCAACAGAAGTGAGAATTTCAGGTGCATATTCTCGAGAAGCAGCACTGAAATCAATGATTATATATACAGATAAACGATTCGGTACTGCAGACTATATTAGTGTTCCATTCTGGTCAACATCGCGTCCTGAAGCTAAAAAAGTAAAATCGTTCTCAATAAGGAACTCAGGTAATGACTTTGGCGGTTCAATGTTCCGCGATGCTGTATCGCAGATGATAATGGGGTTAAATACAGATCTGGACTGGATGGCAGCCCAACCTGCAATATTCTATCTGAATGGTGAATACAAGGGAATTATGAATATCCGTGAGCGCGGTAACGAAGATAATGTCTGGACACATTATGATGGTTTGGAAGATATCACACTTCTGGAAAATGGTACGTTGAAAGAGGGCGATTATCAGGAGTTCCTGGATTTTGAAGAGTTCTATTCGCAACCCGGACATACACTTGAAGAGTTTGAAGAGCGTATGGATGTTGAAGAGTTTACAAACTGGATGATTACCAATATCTATCAGAGTAATACCGATTTTCCGGGAAATAATAATGTTATGTGGAAACCAATGACAGAAGATGGTCGCTGGCGTTTTATTATTAAGGATGTTGACAGATCATTTGGCATCTGGAATCATTCTGCCGATGAAGAGTATCTGAATTGGGTAACAAGAAATCCTTCAAACATTGGAGATGGAGAAACTTCTAACTCAGAATACCACACCAGACTGTTTCGTAATCTGTTAGAGATACCGGAATACAGGGATCTGTTTATAGATAGGTTTACTGTCTATATGGGTGATTTCCTTAATAGTGGTTACATTAGTGGCCTGATAGACTGGTTTGTTGAACAGATGGAGCCAGAATGGGATTCATTCAGCGCACTATACAACAAGCAATCCAGTAGTAGCTGGAAAAACGAGGTCAGCAATATGAAGTCGTGGACAACAAAGAGAACAGCATCAATGTATGATCAGATACAGGAATTTTTCAAATTAGGTTCACAGGTAACAGTAACAGTCAACAATAACGTAACAACTCCATCATATTATAAGGTTAAAATTAATGGTGTACCATTAACAAAAGGAACACTAAACGGTAAACTATATACAGACAGAGAATATACGTTCACAGCCGATTATAACGATACTCAATACGATATTATAGGATGGAATGTCATTACAGAGAAAGCATCTGGTGCTAAAACTACTGAGCAGTATTTAGAAGAAGATCTTACCTACATTATTCCTGACGGCCTGAAGTCAATAAGCATAAATGCAATTTTAGGAACAAACGGAATAGAGGCAATTCCTGAAACAGATGGTATTCTGAATGTGTTAAGCACTGTTTATTACAATGTTCAGGGAATTAGTTCAGATGTACCATTTAAAGGCTTGAATAATATAAAACAGACACTTGAAGATGGCAGTGTTATTATAACCAAGAAGTATATTGAATAACATTCTTATTAGAAGTATATTGAAGTTTACTCAAATATACGTATTAAGATTAAATAAAGAGCTCGACATTAACTGATCTGACCCCAAAAAGTTGGACGGATTAATAGATAAATTTATTGGTAAAGAGTTCGGTATTGCACCGGACTCTTTCCTTTTAATCTCAGTTTTATTCTATCATTGTTGTAGTAGTGGATATACTTCTTTAGTTCCTGTT
>JAZRDQ010000017.1:0-247896 GCA_045660365.1 Bacteroidaceae bacterium | reverse complement strand
AGTTCATCCCTAAAACACAGAACTCGGACTTTTAGCCAGCTTTCGCTGTCTAACGTTCCTCAGACATGCTGTGTTTTTATACGGTCTTCACTACGCTGCGCTATTCCGCTTCTCACAGATAGTCCTTCAGTTTCCACTACTATTTGGTGTATTCGGAGCCAATGCCGTCTTGTGTCTTCTGTCCTAAATCCAAAAATCTATTGTTACTATAGATTTTCAAAATCATCATTACAAAAGAAATAATTACTTAGTATTACAAAACCTATTTATGGCTCTTTATAAAGACGTCGGGAAGTGGTATAGTGGATATTTATTGTTTTTATATTAAACTTATGATGATTTTATGGAAGTAATCCCGATAAATCATAAGCATAAAGTTGTTCTTTATAATCTAATGCATATAAAACATTTTTTGTTTCGTCATATTCTATATTTGTAACAAATCTATCCAATTTGAATCCGTTAATATATTTACCACTCCAATCAAAAATTAATACCTCCGGAACATGATAATCTCCATCCATAGTTTTATGAGCATATTCACCATTCCTATAAACCGCCATAAAATACTTCTCAGAGGCTGCTCCATCGGTGAAATGTAATGCCCAAGGCGCTTCATCCATATATGTGTCGGAAAATGTTAGTGACCCTTTTTGATGTATGGCATAAAAATGGTTTTTATCAAGATCCATAAACAAGAGATAGTCCAGATGGGTGAATTTCTTTATTACCAGATTATGCTTTGGATGTTTTTGTAAACGTCCCATATATGGAAATCCTTTGTGATTATCATTTTGAACTGCCATTAGTTGTTTAGCAAATAAATCACAAGTAGTTTTTTTATCATCTTTATAAACAATATACTTTGAAGGTACATGTTTAATTTCATCACCATCATAAATATTTTGATTATACTCCAATCTATAATTATAATCGTTACTTAGCACAATTACATCGCCTTCTGATATTGCACTATTTTCAAATTTATTTTCAATGATTGTTCGGTTGCTTTTAATTGAATTAGTAATATCCAGTTCATATATTGTGTTGGGATGCTCATATACAATTAATATTATATTACCATTTTTCTTATACACTTGTTCTGTACTAATATCGACATTGAGCATCTCATTATGAGCCCTACCTTTTTTGCAAAACAAGCCTATATTATTTAATGAATTTACGCTATATACTTGAATCTGTCCATCGGGATTACCGGTTGAAAAAATCAGCAATGAATCAGAAAGGACAAAATCTTTTGCTCCAATAATTTCCCCGACAAACTCCCCTTTAATAACATCACCAGTATTATTTAGAAAATCTACTTCATGAATATCGACTAATAGTTCTGGAATATTATTGCATGATGTTATATAAAACATAGCAATTATAGTATATAAATATTTAAATATCTTCATTATGATGAACTTTTATAAATGAGATAGACTAAATCCGGTAATAGCGAACAGACAAAACAGAAGCATCATTTTATGGAAGTAATCCCGATAAATCATACGCATAAAGTTGTTCTAAATCGTTCAATCCATACAATACTTTATGCTTTTCATCATACTCAATGTAATGAATAAAACGATCTAATTTAAACCCATTTATGTATTTACCATCCCAATCAAATATCAGTACTTCCGGAATCCATTCGCCTTTAGTTGTCTTTTGAGTGTAATCACCTTGTCTGTAAAGGAACATTATATAATCATTGGACACTGCACCATCTGAAAAGTGAAGTGGCATTGGCATATTGCTTACAAAGTTATCATTAAAAGATAAAGATTCTTCTTGATGAATTGCAAAATATTTTTTAGAATCAAAATCCATATATAACAAGTAGTTCATACTGGCAAAGCTTTGTACCACAATATTCTTAGTAGGATGTTTGTATAAACTGCCTTGGTATGGCAATTCATATTCTTCAGGTTTTTCCACATACATTGGTTTCCTAAAAAAACGAAGAGTTTTGGGCTTATTATTATGATAAAGGGTATATCTACTAGGAACTTTATTAAGAACATTCTCATTGTAAATGTTTCTCTCAAATTCAAACCTATTTGAATAATCAGCACCCAATATCACAACTTCATTACCTCTGATGGGTAAACATTCCCTAGAATCAGATACAATTGTATTTTGCTTATTTATAGAAGCTGTTATATCTATTTCGTGCATCGTATTAGGCCTATCAAAAACTATCTGAATAATATGGCCATCTCTATTAAAAGCTTGTTCCGTAACTGTCGAAATATCAATTATTTCATTTCCTGCACGTCCTTTCTGACAAAAAGAGCCCAGATGATGATAACTATTAACACTATACACCTGTAATTGCCCATTAGGATTATTTGTTGTAACCATTATTAGTGTATCGTAAACAACTAAACCTTTAGCTCCCATTACATCCAGTACGTTTTTTCCTTCAATTACGTCGGCGGTTTTATTTAGATAATCTACATCTCTAATTTCAGTAAGAATATTTGTATCAATATTGCAAGAAACAAACAAAATAGTTGTAAGTATAAAGTAAATAAATTTCATAATTTAATTTTTCAGATTTAAAGAATTATAATTTGCTTCATTAAAGTATTCCATTTAAATTGAACTTGTAGATTTTATCTGTTAATCTGTTTATGCCATAAAGTACGTTACTACGTTCATCGTATGCAATGCGCTGCACTATATTATCTAACATAAAACTACCCAAACAATTACCATCCCAATCTATTATAACAATTGCATCGGTCTTCATGCCAATATCATACGTCACTATAAAGAAACTATTTGTGGTCGTACAATCCGAAAATTTAAACCCCCAATCTATAGGAACTAATGAATCAAAAGAATCTGTATTTTGCTGATGTAATGCATAATACTTTTGATTGTCTAAATCAAATACAAGTACATAATCCATATATGATAATGGTTGAATAACTATATTTCTATGTGGATGCTTACTTAGTATTCCATCTACATATCTTGAACGGGTACCCTCGCTATCCATTCCATTCATAGGTTTTCTATAAACAGATATTTCTTTAGTTTCTTCAACATCTGTTAGAAAATACCTACCTATCAAAATACTTTTATGTATAGTGCCGGGAAAACTATACTTATATTCAAATTTATCAACATTTTTATTATTTAATAACACAAAATTACCTTCCTCAATAGACAAACAGTTTTCTGCACTAATCATTACTGTTCGCTGTTGCTCTATTGATGCGGTTATGTCTATCTCTTTAAGAATGCTATAATCAACCACTGGCATAATTATATGACCATCTCTTTCATAAATCTGTTTTGATGTATTTGTTAAGATACCGGAAGCCACCTCGTTCCTTCCTCTACCCGATGGTGCTATATTAGCAAGTGGTTTATAACTATTTAGGCTGAAAACTTGAATATGGTGTGCAGGATTGTTTGTTAAAACTATAATAAGGGAATCATATACAATAATATCGTCACACCCCATTGCATCTAATTCAATCTCTTCGCCTTTAACGGTTGGCATATTATCAGTAAGGAAGTTTACTTCACGCACTTCATGTCTGTAACATGATTTTTCACCGCATGCACAAATCAAAATAGATAAGCAAACCACATAAAACAATAAATTAATTTTTGCTCCCATAAGTATATGTTTATTAATCTCGTTTTTTAAACAGTTATCTATGGAAGTAATTCCGATAAATCATACGCATAAAGTTGTTCTTTTTGTGTAGTAAATGTGTATAAGGTTTTGTTCTTCTCATCGTACGCTAAAGAAATGCTGTTTCTATCCATTTTAAAACCCTTTAAATAGTTTCCTTCCCAATCAAAAATAAGCAGTTCGGGGTACCATACATTTTCCTCTCGCATAATACTACTATAATCTCCGTTTCTATAAAAAATGAACACATATTCTTCTGTTGGAAGACAAGATGTAAAGGTTCTAATCCAAGGCTCTTGATTTATATACAAATCTTCATGTGTTGTTGAACCTTGCTGATGAACCACAAAATTATGATTCTTATCAAAATCCATAAATAATAGATAATCCATATAGGAAAAATAATTCACAACAATATTCTTTGACGGATGTTTCTTAACACCCCCATAGTATGGATCATCTACAAAACCTTTATTGGCTACTTGTGTAGGAGCATTAAAGAACTTTAATTCGGTATGTTTATCACCTTTTACTAAAGTATATTTTACGCGCGGGTATTTAGTATTATCCTCTATTTCTGGATGATTATAACGAGGTATATAATCCAATGTATAATCTATATCATTGTTAAGAAAGATGGAATGTCCTGCTTGATAAAACTGTCGCATTTTTGTGCGGGTTACCACAGTATAACCTTTTTCCAATGATTCAGTTATATCTATTTCGCAAAAACGTGTATAAGCATCTACTAACAACATATAATAATGATTCTCCTTCTTATATACCTGCGCTATTGACAGCATAGACATTTCGTTTTCTGCACGACCACGTTTACACAAAGAGGCTAATTTATGTTGAAGATTATTTACACTATAAATTTCCAATAATCCTTCTGGATTAGAAGTAGAAACAAACAATAATGTATCATAAATCATTATTTGTTGTCCACCCATTATTTCTCTAATGAATGTTCCTTCTATAACATCACCAGTTTTGTTTAAGTAATCGACTTCCCTAACATCTTTTACCTGAATGATTGGACTGTTACTCATATCCTTGCAGCACATAAGCAAAAATGTTACTGCTACAACACATAGATTTCTTAAAGCTATTCTCATATTACATAAGGTGTTAATTAGTTTGTAGATTAAAAAAGAAAATCAGTACAAATATACAACTAATTACTTTGGGACGATCTATCACCTATAAAAATTTACGAGAATTATTAGTAAATTCGTTTATTGCACGCCCCTGTTGGCACAACATAGCCAATGGTTCCAATGTTCTTGTTTCATAAACTTGCAATAGAGCTTCCGGGTTACTTGTTACAACCATCAAAAGCGTATCAAATACTCCTATATTATATAACGTAATTTTCCTTTCTCATAAAAAGAACAACTATTTACAAACAATAATGCGCAAATTAGCATAGAATAGTTCAATATCCTATGGCAGTAAACCCGACAAATCGTACTCATAAATTTCTTCTCTAAAGGTTATGCCGAATAGTTTTTCCTGTGATTCATCATATCCAATAAAAGCAATTCGTCTGTCAAGTCTTATATTGGTAATAAAATTACCCTCCCAATCAAAGATTATTACTTCTGCTTTTCTTTTACTTCTGTCAGGCTCATTCATTGCATCTTTGCCATGATTATATACTAACATAACATAGTCTTCTGCACAATGCGCAACTCCTGAAAAATGGTATTCACCGGTATCAACATAAGGTTCATCATCGAATGTCGCAGAACCTGTTTGATGTATGGCAAATGTTTTATCGTTATCCAAATCGAAAAATACCAAATAATCCAACCCTCTAAACATATTAACTATAATGTTCTTAGTAGGATGTTTTTTAATTGTACTATCATAAGGTATAAATCTTTTCTGATCTTCCTCAACATAAACAACTCTTCTTAAGATCTTTAATTCCTTATCTTTTTTATCAGGTATTTTTACCGTATAAACTGACGGAACTTCTCTCATTTCTTCATCTGGCTTATACTTATTATGTAGCAACTCAAATTTCTGATTTAAATCTTTGTTTAAAAAAACAGTAGGCCCCTTACCTAAACTCATTACATCAACAGTATTAGATACTACGGTAGATCCTTGTCTAATAGATTCTGTTATATTAACTTCTTTAACTAAATAAGGACCGTCATATAATGTTGCAAATACATCTCCTTCTTTTTCATACATCTGACAAACTGAAGTATGAAGTTCCTGGAATTCATTTCTTGCGCGTCCTTTTATACAGAATTCTCCTAAAGTATCAAGCGTATTGGTGTTGAAAACCATTAATTGAGCGGCCGGATTATAAGTAAGAACCAGTAAAAGAGTATCATACTCAAATATTGATTTTGCTCCAATAATTTCTTTAACAAATTTTCCTTCTACCTCTAAGTCTTTATTAGAAAAATCAACATCTCTAACTTCAGGTATAAGGTTTGGTCTGTTATTGCAAGAAAATTGTAATGCAATTATAAATACAATTGCCAATACTTGTAAATTATTCCTCATAATTATTTTTATTTAGTTTGTGGATAATCATAATTAATCTTTTATCCCAAGAAAAGTCTATTTCCTGTCCATAACTTCTTTTAATGGCTTGTTTGTATGACAATAGATACTTTTCTCATTTGGCAAATGAATTTACAAATTCCGATAAATCGTATGCTATAATTTTTTCATCAAATATTCTATAACCATACAATATCTTATTTTTAGAATCGTAGGTATAGTCTTGTGCGAGTATATCCATTTTTACACCACCAAGATAATTTCCACTCCAATCAAATGCTAACAATTCAGCCGCACTATTATTGCCTTCTTTAACAGACTGTTTTCTATAATCTCCATTCAAATAAAATACTAATAGGTAATCTTCTGCTACTATTGTTTCATGAAAATGTTCATAATCATATTCATAATAGATTTTATCCTTTATTACATTAGGGATACGTACGTCAGCATAAGTCATGGCACCCACTTGATGAATAGAAAAATAATTTTCGTTATCTAAATCAAGGAAATGAATATAATCCATAGTGGTCACACATTGTACGAAAATATTCTTTGTAGGATGCTTAGACATACCATCGTTATACCAGAAAGTAGTATATTTCTTATTCTCAAAATCTACAAGATTTCTATAAATTTTAACTTCTTTAGTAGCATTGTCATCTATAACACTAAAAGTTGGAGGATTAAACTCCTCCATATCAAGATTATAATTATGATTGTTATAGGTAAAAAGACTTGTTAATTCATTATCAATTCCATATACTTCCTGACAACCATAAGGAACTTTAGTATTTATTCCTTCTACAACTGTTTTACCTTCTCTTATAGATGCAGTTACATTTATCTCTTTTAAAACATACCCACCTTCACCACGCAAAACTATAATAACATCACCATTGCGCATAAATACTTGATCCGATAGCTGATATAGATAACTATCTGCAAATTCATTTTTTTGCATGCCCCTGTTGGCATAACATAGCTAATGGTTCCAGTGTTTTTGTGTTATAAACTTGCAACAAAGCATTGGGATTATTAGTTACAACCATCAACAAAGTATCATAGACTGCAATACTTTTTGCACCCATAACTTCTAGTTCCAAAAAATCGCCTTCAACCACATCGCTGGTTTTGTTTATAAAATCAACCTCACGAGTTTCAAAAATAAGAGGGTTCTTAGATTGGCAGGAAAAAAGAAACGCTGTTATACAAGCTGTTAAAATAAAATACTTTTTCATAAATCAATAGTTTATGATTTGTAAATAATAAAAATAGTTAGTCATTCTCTTACTAAATATCAGTTGATTTAACGCATCCACTAATTGAAAGTATTACTACACTGTCTGCATTGTTGTAGAAACGGAATGCCGCAAATTAGCATAGAATAGTTCAATATCTTACGGAAGTAAACCCGACAAATCGTACTCATAAATTTCTTCTCTAAAGGTTAATGCAAATAGTTTCTTTTGCAATTCGTCATATACAATATGACCAACTCTTCTGTCAAGTTTTATATTGGTAATAAAATTACCTCCCCAATCAAATATTATTATTTCAGTTTTTCTTTTATGCCTGTCCGGTTCGTTCATCGCTTCTTTGCCATGATTATATCCCAATATAACATAATCTTCTGTACCATGTGCTGTTCCTGTAAAATAATACTCACCGGTATCAACATAAGGTTCATCATCGAATGTAGCAGAACCTGTTTGATGTACGGCAAATGTCTTATTGTTTTCCAAATCGAAAAATACTAAATAATCCAACCCTCTAAACATATTAACTATAATGTTCTTAGTAGGGTGTTTTTTTATTGTACCTCCATAAGGCATCTCTCTTTTCCGATCTTCCTCAACATAAACTTTTCTTCTAAGTATTTTAATTTCCTTATCCTTCTTATTCGGCATTATAACTGAATAGACAATTGGAGGCTGTTTCATTTCTTCTTCAGGATGATACTTATTTCGTAAATACTCAAAACGTTGGTTCAAGTCTTCATTAAGAATAACTGCAGTTCCTTTACCAATAGTTATAGGAAAAGCAGTGTTAGAAATTACTGTTTTATTTTGTTTAATAGATTCTGTGATATCAACCTCTTTCATTAAGTAAGGATCATCATATAAAGGAACAAATATATGGTCATCTCTTCTATAAGCTTGATATGTTGCCGAGTACACCTTTTTAAATTCATTCCTGGCAGTTCCTTTCATGCAGAACTCCCCTAAAGTATCAAGCGTGTTAGAGTTCAAAACCAGTAATTGTGCGTCCGGATTTACCGTAACAACCATTAAAAAAGAATCTATTTGAATTATACCTTCTGCTCCTATGATTTCTGTAACTAATTTACCTTCTATTTCTACACCTTTATTTGAGTAATCAATATCTCTAACTTCGGGTATAAGGTTTGGCCTTTTGTTGCAAGAAAATTGTAATGCAATTATAAATACAATTGCCAATACTTGTAAATTATTCCTCATAATTACTACATTTAAGTTGGTGAATTCAACTTACAAATGCAACCTGAATTCTGATTAGTTAATAATAAATTAAATTTCTCGTTAGGTGTGAGATTATTAAAGAAGTGAACGCGAATAGCAATGTATCAGAATCTGATGATGTAGTTTAGTCGTCTAAACGGAAATTGATTGGAAGAGTAGATTGTACATTTACTGCTTTTCCCTCATGTTTTCCTGGAATCCATTTTGGCATACTTTTAAAAACTCGTTCAGCTTCTTCATTAAGTATAGGATATTCCCCTTTTGCTTTTACATCGCTTATACTTCCATCTTTGCGTACAATAAAAGTTACCATTACTCTATCCTGAATCTTGTTCTCTTTTGCTGTACTTGGATATACTATGGTGCGTGATAAAAATTGCATCAATTCTACAGTACCACCAGGAAATTCAGGCATATCATCTACTACCATTAAAACCTCTTGATTTTCCTTTGCCATTTTCTTAAGTGTTGAACATTCACAAAATACAATGCTCATTAATGCTAATGTAAGGATCAGGTACAAATCTTTTAAGATTGTCCATTTGCTTGTTCTTTTTTTCTTCATCATTTTAAGGCGTTTTTTAGTAGAACATATATTGAAATTATTAGTTAAAGTATTTATCTTAAATCCTATAGCTTCTTCTACTATTCTTTCTTGGTATTCGTGTAGGTTGTAGCCTCTATCCAAAACTAAACTATCTGCTTCATATTCGTGAGTGATTGATAGTTCTCGTTTAAGTAACCATATAAATGGGTTGTACCAGGTAATAATTGAATACAATTGGACTAATACTAAATCAAGAGAATGTTTCATCTTGATATGCGATTCTTCGTGTACAATAACAATATCGGATCCTTTTTTATAATCTGTTTCAGATATTACAATATAATTTTTCCACGAAAAAGGTGATATATTTTGTCTGTGAACTGCAATGATGATATCGTCTTCTCTTTCTATTTTTTTACTCTCTTTAATCAGACGTTTAATGAATAGTAAATCTTTCATCAGTTTTATTAATAGAATTGCTACACCTACCAAATAGATAATCGGAATAAATTCTTTCCAGTTTATGATGTTTGAGTTGTTCGTGTTGGTCTGTGCAATATCAAACGCAGGTAGATAGTGCAAAATACTATCTGAATATTCGGTAATTATACCGGTTGTGATATGTATAGATGGAATTATACCGGACAAACCAAGTATAGAAAGTAGTGTGATACGATTCTTTTTATGGAGTGTATCTTTGCTATCAATAAGTTTGTAACAGATATAGAATACTGTTACACATATAGACATCTTAAAGGTGTATAATAAAAATTCATTCATACCATTATTTATTGTTGATGTTTGATTCTTGTCTGATTAGAGTGATAAGATCTTCAATTTCTGATGCTGATAGTTTTTCCTCTTTTACAAAGAAGTTTACTAAACTTGATACAGAACCTCTGAAAATATTGTTCTTTACATTTTTCAAAGATTGGCTGACATATTCATTACGTTGTACGAGAGGGTAGAAGCAATGTTGTCTGCCTATAGGCTCGCTCTGAACGTATCCTTTAGCCTTAAGTATTCGTAAGAATGTAAGTACTGTGTTGTATGCGGGTTTTGGATTAGGGAGTTGTTCCAATACTACGTTGACAGTTCCCTTTTTTAAATCCCACAGAATATTCATTATTTGTAGTTCTGCACGAGTCAGTTCGCTACTCTTTTTCATATCTCTTAAAGTTTTAGTTGATTCTTGTACAAAGAAATAGTTTAATAGATGAATTTGCAACTAAACTTTTAAGAATTGAATCTGTTTAACCAAATTTTAACTTTTATTATTAGTTGATAATATGTTCTTATTGCTTTTATAAGATAAGGTACGCGCGCGAGGCACATGTAAAAGAAAACGGAGGGAAGGGTTGCTTCTCTCCGTTTCTTATCAACTGTTTTGTTGATGTTAATCCCTCTTGTTCATTATGATGTACACTATCAAGCCAACGATCATAAGACCCATTGCTGAAAATTGTACCCAGTTGTAGTTATTCCATCCGTAGAAATAGCTACAAATCAAAACGATGGCAGCAATGATAATCAATATTGCTCCAAGATATTTTTTGAATTCGTTCATAACTATATGATGTAATTGGTTATACTTCTTGTTGTAACTGCAAAGGAACAAATATTTCTTTGATTTATGAAATAGTTTGTGCAAAAATCGCAGGAACTCTTATTCATTTTTTTATTTATTAAGATATTCTCTCCAAAATGCTTAATAGATGAATGAAAACAGGGTTAACTGTTTCAATCAGTAATCTTTCAGAAGGAGAATGTACACCACGTAGTGTTGGACCTACAGAAATCATATCTAAGTTTGGATGATCTGCAAGGAATAGACCACATTCCAGTCCAGCGTGTATGGCACGTACTTTTGGATCTTTGCCAAACAGTTCTTTATATGTATCGACTGTAATCTTTAACAGTGGTGATTGTGGGTTTGGCTTCCATCCCGGATAACCTTCGTTATGGTTTACTTTTGCTCCAGCAAGCAGGAATGTAGCTGCAACTGCATCACGTACTGCTGTCAGTGCTGACATAACTGAGCTTCTGTGGCTGGCTACTATTTTTATTGTATTGTCAGTAGTTCTCACAGATGCAAGATTACTGGATGTTTCAACCAGTCCCGGCATATCCATACTCATTGCATATACACCATTAACTGCAGAATGCATAGCATATATAAAGTTACGGGCAGTTGTTCTGTCTATACACTCTTTAACTGCATCTGTAGATTCCATAAAGAATTCCATCTCTGGTTCTGTTATATGATATTCGGCCTGTACCTCAGATGCATATATGTTGTATTCTACCCGGATATCTTCTTTATATCTGTTTGGTAAAGCTATTACAGCTGTTGCATCACGTGGTATGGCGTTATGCAGATTACCTCCATTAAAGCTGCATAATCTGATTTCATATTTATCTAATGTGTTGTACAGGAAACGTGCCAATAATTTGTTGGCATTTGCATATCCTTTGTCTATATCATCACCGGAATGTCCACCGTGTAATCTGTCAACTGACAACTTTATAAAGAAACTATTCTCAGGAAGTTCTTCTTTACAGAATGTAAATTCCATCTCTGATTTTATACCTCCGGCACATCCTATAAAGATTTCTCCTTCGTCTTCAGAATCCAAGTTAATGAGCATATTGCCATTAATCATATCTTTACCAAGGTTTGAAGCACCATTAAGTCCTGTCTCTTCTGAAACAGTGAATAGTGCCTCTATTGGTCCATGCTTTAAATTTTTGTCGGCTAGTATGGCTAAAGCCATTGCCATACCTATACCATCGTCAGCACCAAGTGTAGTTCCTTTTGCTTTCAACCAACCATCTTCAATGTAGGTTTCAATAGGTTGTGTCATGAAATCGTGATCAAGATTGGCATCTTTTTCACAGACCATATCCTGATGAGATTGAAGTATTACTCTGCTTTTTGTTTCAAAGCCGGCACTTGCTGCCTTCTTAATCAGTACATTGCCTACATTGTCCTGTTTAGCTTCCAATCCATTTGCTTTTGCAAAGTCTAACAGATATTTACCCATGGCTTCTTCGTGACCGGATGGGTGGGGTATGTTACATATTTCCTGAAAGATGTTTAAAATACTATTTGTCCAGTTTTTGTTGCTCATAATGCTAATAATTGTCAATTAATTCCCAAAATTAAGTTATTTGATGGAATAATCGAATAATTATTCGGTAAAGTTGCTTAACTTCGCGTCCGCAATGTGGAAAGTGTTGTTAATAGTGGTATCTATGTTGTTGGTAGGAGTTGCACTTCTATCAGTAAGTATATGGATAAAACCGAACGGAAAGTTTCCGAATATTCATGTTGGCAAGAATCCTGCAATGCGTAAACGCAAGATAGGTTGTGTAGAAGCGCAGGATAAAGCGGCACGTAGGCCTAATAGAATGGCAGTTAGGGAGAAAAGTAATAAATAATAAAGATATGAAGTGTAATAAGATTTTTGTAGCATTAGTGGCAGCGTTTTCACTGATTACATTTACTCAGTGTGCTAAACAACCTGCCGCAAATACAGTTAGTGAGGGTTCTCAGACCCCAACTTTTTCTCAGGGTTTAAAGATTGCATACATTGATGTCGATTCAATGCTTTCAAGCTATCTTTTCTATCAGGATTTAGCTGAAGAGATGTTAAGAAAGGAGGAAAACAGCCGTCTGTTGTTGAATGAAGAGGCAGCTAAGTTCCAGAAAGATGTAGATGATTTTAATAATAAATTACAGAATAATGTATATTCATCTCAGGAAAGAGTGAATCAGGAACAGAATCGTCTGATTGGAAAACAACAGGAACTTGATGAACTAAGTGCCAAGTTGAGTAATGAGCTTGTTCTTGAGAGCAATAAGAATGCTGAGAAGGTGAGTGAAGCTGTTAATGCTTTCCTGAAGGAGTATAATAAGGAGAAGGGATTCAATCTTATCTTTAGCAAGGCAAGCATTATGCTGGCAGACGAAAGCATGGATATTACTGCAGAAGTTATTGAAGGTTTGAACAAAGGCTACAAACCAAATAACTAATGATGTCTTGAAGTATAGAAGCCCGAATACTTAATAATCAGGTATTCGGGCTTTTTTATTGCTCTTTGTTCATTTATAGTACACCTTTGGAAGATGGCAGGGTGTAGTTCCAGATATCTCGTTTAATTGCCATCTTTAATGCTCTCGCAAAGGCCTTAAAGATACATTCTATTTTATGATGTTCATTGTCACCCTCTGCTTTGATGTTCAGATTCATCTGGGCAGCATCACTTAGTGATTTGAAGAAATGCAGGAACATCTCTGTAGGCATATCTCCAATCATTTCACGTTTAAACTCTGCATCCCAAACTAACCATGGGCGGCCGCCAAAGTCAAGAACTACCTGACTAAAGCAATCATCCATTGGTAAGGCATAACCATATCGTTCTATTCCTCTTTTATCGCCTATAGCCTTTTTAAGACATTCACCTATAACTATACCGGTATCTTCTATAGTGTGATGTTCATCAACATTAAGGTCTCCTTTTACCTTTATATTAAGATCTATTCCGCCATGTCTGCCTATCTGTTCAAGCATGTGGTCAAAGAATCCAATGCCTGTAGAGATATTGCACTCTCCTTTTCCGTCAAGATTGAGCGATACTGATATTGCAGTCTCCTTTGTAGAGCGTTCTGCTGTAGCGCTGCGTTCACCGGCAAAGAGGAATTCTGCTATTTTCCACCAGTCGGTTGTAGCCAATACGCACACCTGTTGTAACTCTGTTGGAAGGGTGTTGCTGTTATCTGACAGATAGATGGCTTTGCATCCTAAATTCTTGGCTAATTCCACATCGGTTGCTCTGTCTCCAATAACAAAGCTTTCCTCTATATTGTATTCATCTGTAAGGTATTGCGGAAACATTCCTGTGCGTGGTTTGCGTGTAGGAGCATTGTCTTCCGGAAAACTTCTGTCAATAAGAATGTTGTCGAAAGTAATGCCTTCGCCTTCCAATGTTTTGAGTATAAGGTTGTGAGATGGCCAGAAAGTCTCTTCCGGAAAGCTATCGGTGCCAAGTCCATCCTGATTTGTTGCCATTACAAATTCAAAATTTGTATGTTCCTTAATGAAGGAGAGGCTCTTGATAACCTTTGGTATAAATTGCAACTTGTCAAGTGAATCCAACTGATAGTCAACAGGTGGTTCAACAACAATAGTTCCGTCTCTGTCTATAAATAATACTCTTTTTTTCATAGTTGAGGCATATTTTTAAGGCTATCCAGTAGTATGTTGTTTTCTTCAGGAGTGCCTATGGTTATTCTTAGTGAATTACCGCAAAGTGATATGTGGCTTCTGTTTCTTACGATGATGCCATTATCAACTAAGTAGTTGTAAATTTTTGCAGCATCTTTCACCTTAGCAAGGAAAAAGTTTGCATTGGAAGGGTAGATCTTTTCGCAGATAGCTAATTTTGAAAAACGCTCTATAAGAGTTACTCGTTCAGACAATATAGCATTTACCCATCCGTTTATCTTGTCATAATCTTCAAGATGTTCTAAAGCCAAAGATTGTGTAAGAAGATTGACATTGTATGGATACTTTACTTTGTTCATAAACGATATAATCTCTGTTGATGCAAACGCCATTCCCAGTCTGATTCCTGCCATTCCCCAGGCTTTGGAGAATGTTTGTAGAACTACAAGATTCGGGTAACGATTCAGACTCTTAAGCATAGATTCATTGTTTGAAAAATCTATGTAAGCTTCATCTACAATTACTATTCCATCAAAACTTGTAATGATCTCTTCTACAACATCTCTGTTAAGGTCATTTCCTGTAGGATTGTTAGGTGAACAAAGAAAGATCATCTTTGTGTTATGATCGATAGCTTTGAACAGGCTCTCTGAATCCGGTTGAAAATCTTCATTAAGAAGAACTGGTCTGTATTCAATGTCGTTTGTATCAGCGCAGACTGAATACATCCCGTAAGTAGGTTCAATTGCTACTACATTGTCTGTACCGGGAGTACAGAATATTCTGAACAGAACATCAATGGCTTCGTCACTGCCGTTGCCAAGAAATATCTGTTCCTTATCAACTCCTTTTATGTCTGCAATGCGCTCTTTTAGTTCCCACTGCAACGGATCAGGGTATCTGCCATACTGATTGTTGAACGGATTCTCGTTTGCATCGAGAAATACGCTTGCAGCCTTTCCCTTGTATTCATCTCTTGCTGATGAGTAGGGTTTGAGCTTTAAAATATTGGGTCTGACCAACTCTTCTAATTGTTTCATATTAATCAGGGTTTGATTCTGATAGTTACTGCATTTTTATGAGCATCAAGGCTTTCGCCCTCTGCCATTGTCTCTATTACAGGACCAAGTGTTGCTAATCCGTCCTGTGTAAGCTCCTGGAAAGTTATTTTTCTAAGGAAACTATCCAGATTGACACCGGAATAGGCCTTAGCATAACCGCTGGTTGGTAGCGTGTGGTTTGTTCCGGATGCATAATCGCCTGCACTTTCAGGTGAATATGGACCAAGGAATACAGATCCTGCGTTAGTAACCTTATCAGCAATATTCATATAATTGTCTGTTTGAATGATAAGGTGCTCTGGAGCGTATTCGTTTGTCATTCTTATAATCTCTTCTTCATCCCGCAGGAGTATAAGATGGCTATGTTGAAGAGATTTTTCTGTAATGTCCTTGCGAGGCAATAAATCCAGTTGTCTATTTACTTCAGCTTCTACCTTTTGTATTAATTCTTCTGATGTTGTTAAAAGTATTGATTGACTGTCTGTTCCATGTTCGGCCTGAGATAACAGATCGGCAGCAATATAAGCCGGGTTGGCATTAGCATCAGCAATAACCTCTACTTCTGATGGTCCTGCAGGCATGTCAATTGCCACATCCTTTAGTGAAACTATCTGTTTTGCTGCAGTTACATATGGATTGCCGGGGCCAAAGATCTTTGAAACTTTTGGTACACTTTCTGTACCGTATGCCATTGCTGCTATAGCCTGTGAGCCTCCTAACTTGAAAAATCTGTTTACTCCTGCTACCTGTGCAGCATATAGAATGGCCGGATTGATTTCACCTTTGCTGTTTGGTGGTGTACACAGAACAATGTTTGAGCATCCTGCTATTTTTGCAGGTATAGCAAGCATCAAAACAGTGGAAAATAGTGGGGCACTACCACCCGGTATATATAGACCCACACTTTCAATTGGTACTGCTTTTTGCCAGCAACAAACTCCGGTAGTTGTCTCTACTTTTTTGAATTCCTGTTTTTGCGAGGAATGGAATTTACTGATATTGGAAGCTGCTGTCTGAATAGCCTGTTTTAACTCCACAGGGAGAAGATTACCGGCATTCTCAAGTTCGCTGGAAGAAACAGAAAGAGATGTTAATTCTACTTTGTCGAACATCTTTTCATATTCATACAGAGCTTTGTCTCCATCTGCTTTAACTCTGTCCAGAACAGACTGAACACTATCATACAATCCCGATACGCTAAGTGCCGGGCGTTGCAAAATAGTTTTCCATTCGTTCTCTCTAGGATATCTGTCGATAATCATAATATCATTTTTTCAATAGGTAGAACCAGGATTCCTTCAGCTCCAAATGCTTTGAGTTTACCAATTATTTCCCAGAATCGTTTTTCGTCCAGTACTGTGTGTACGGAACTCCAGTCACCCTGTGCAAGTGGCATAACAGTAGGACTGTTAATACCAGGCAAAACACTGAGTACATCGTTTAACTGAGTATTTGGTACATTCATCATTACGTACTTTTTGTTTTCAGCTGCTTTTACAGCATCAAAGCGGAAAAGTAGTTCGTCCAGAATATCTTTTTTCTCCTGAGTCATCTCTGGATTTCCAATAAGCAGAGCTTCTGATTGCATTACAACTTCTACTTCGCGCAGGTTGTTGCTTATAAGAGTGGAACCGGAGCTGACAATGTCAAATATTGCATCTGCAAGACCAATTCCAGGGGCAATTTCTACTGAGCCAGCAATCACGTGTGCTTCTGCATTGATACCTTTTTCTGTAAAGAATGATTTCAGGATATTTGGATATGATGTTGCAATTTTCTTTCCTTTAAACCATTCTATACCCTGGTAATTGTTTGCATTAGGTATTGCTAGTGAAAGGCGACATTTGCTGAATCCCAATCTCTTTATGATGTCAGCATTTTCTCCTCTCTCTACAAATTCATTTTCTCCTACAATACCTATGTCAGCAACACCGCGTGCAACTGTCTGAGGAATATCATCATCTCTTAAAAAGAGTACTTCAATAGGAAAATTGGCCGATTGTGCCAGAAGTGTTCTTTTGGACAAACTGAGCTTAATTCCTGATTCCTGTAGCAGAGACATTGTCTCTTCATATAAACGTCCTTTGGACTGTACTGCAATTCTTAACATTTTATATTTTATTTATTCTTATTATTCAATAAAAAAGGCTCACCATAATATCGGCAAGCCTTTATATATACATACACAAACATCAGCCTACCGATTTTATCCGCAGGTATGATGATGGTGATATTTTGCTACTATAGAATTCATTTTGCTGAATTATTTCACTGCAAAGTTATTATCATATTTTTACAGATGCAAGATATTTAGGCTGTTTTTTCAATTTTATGCATAATAAGGGCTGCTTTTGAAATATTTTGTAAATAATTATGCAAATAGAAGAAAATAACACTACTTTTACATTAGAAATTTGTTGCCATTATGGAAAATTCTAAGTTTTCTGATTCGGAATTGACGGTAAAAAAGGTTCTGACGTTGCTATTGGTAGCAGCATTAATACTGCTTCTGTTTTTTATAAAAAGCTCTGACAACAGGAGTACGCCAGAACCACCAGTAGCGGTTGTAGAGCAGTTAGAGGATTATTTCTATATCTCCCCATACGATTCGTTGTTCAGAGAGTGTGCTGATTCACTTTTTGACTGGAAATTATTGGCTGCAATAGCATACGTTGAATCCAAATTCGATACAGCATCAGTCTCTTACAGAGGTGCGGTTGGACTTATGCAGATTATGCCATCTACATACAGATCTATGTTGGAAAAGATGGGTGAATATGATTCTCTTCTGGTTGATACCCTGCATTTCAGTACAGAACTGAATGTAAAAGCGGCTGTCTTTTATATGCATCGCTTAAGCGACAGATTTGATTTTATAAATGAGAAGGAACGTCTTAACTATATTCTTGGAAGCTATAATGGTGGTTCCAATCATATATTTGACGCTATGCGTTTAGCACGTAAAAGAGGTATTAACAGATATAACTGGAATTCGCTTTCTTCTGTGTTGGAAAGGATGAACGAAGAGGATTTTTATACAGACAGTGTATGTAAATTTGGTTACTTTGATGCAACCGAAACATTGATGTATGTAGATAAGGTGCAAAGAAAGTATAAGGAATATAACAGCAAGGATTTGTTATACAGAGCAGCCAGAAGGCTTATGGAAAATCAGGACTAATACCTTTTTACAGTATGTAGTTACCTTTTAAAAAGTCTGGCCATTTCTCGTTTGTCTTCATTCTCTTTTATGGATTGACGCTTGTCATACTGATGTTTACCTTTAGCTAATGCTATTACCAGTTTTGCCAATCCTTTTTCATTGATGAAAAGACGTGTCGGAACAATAGTGAAACCTGGTGTCTTTGTTTCTGAAGCCAGTTTTCTCAACTCTTTTTTTGTGAGAAGAAGTTTACGGTCTCTTTTGGCTGTATGGTTATTGTAGGAACCATAGAAGTACTCAGCAATATGCATGTTTTTAACCCATAGTTCTTTTCCGACGAAATAACAATAGGTGTCAACTAAACTGACCTTTGATTCTCGTATGGATTTAATCTCAGTGCCAGTTAAAACTATACCGGCACTGAAAGTCTCCAAAAGCTCATAATCAAATGTCGCTTTCTTATTCTTAATGTTTATGTTTGCTTGTTTGCGTATTGCCATTTTAGCTATTGGTTAAAAATCGAATGGTATACGTGTTGCAACAGCTCCACCCTGTATCCAGGTAATGGTGTCTCTAAAATGATACCATACTGAATCGTGTGTGGTTACAACTACGTACATAGAGTCTATTGCGGCATTATCAAAGTGGTTAAGTATAGAGTCTCTCCATTCTTGTTCTGAATGGGATGGGACACTGTTTCTCAATGTTGACATATCGCAACTTATCAGTGTTGCCTGCTCGATATTGTATTGTCTGTTGTTGCCTGGTACGTTTGCAGACAATCGCATAACAAGTGTATCAGACATAAAGTGAATAGGGTACAGATGATATTTCATCTTGTCAATTTCACTCATCAATGGATTACTTGCAGGAACTACGTTGATAAAATGACCATTGGACCAAATATTTGGATATGTAAATCTGGAATCTATGCTCCACTTGCTAAATCTGAAATAATGATTTAATGTGTCGGATGGTGCTACAGTATCTATTCCTGTTATGTTGATTGGTGACATTGAGTTCATGGAAAATGTTGCTATATTATCAATGGCACTCAAAGTCATCTTGGCAATAACTCTGTCGCCATTTTTAACATTGTAATTAGCCAGATCACTATCGTATCTGAAATTTTTGAAAGTTAAAACTTCACCTGTGTAATCTATTGAGAATGTTGCTTTTTCGCCATTTGAAATAACAGTTCCCAATCTGTAAAAATTCTCAGTATATGTTGATGGCTCCAGTGGTTCGCAGGATACCATAGTTGCAAATAACAGACAAAAACCCATCAATGTTTTAAAAAAATCTCTTTTCATATTCTTATTTATTTCAATTTATGGTGCAAAGGTAATACAATTAGCGGGAAAAATAAGTATCTTTGCAAACGATAACAGAAATAGTTTTTTATAAACATAATTAGTTCTATGATTTATTCTCACGAAGTTGAACACATGTGCGTGGTTCAGAAAGGACCAAAGCACGGACCTGCTCCAATTCCGGAGGAAGGTAAGTGGGTTAAGGCTAAAGAGATTAAGGATATCTCTGGTATGACTCACGGTATTGGTTGGTGTGCTCCTCAGCAGGGTGCCTGCAAGTTGTCTTTGAATGTAAAAGACGGAATCATCGAAGAGGCTCTTATTGAGACTATCGGTTGTTCAGGTATGACTCATTCAGCAGCTATGGCAGCTGAAATCCTTCAGGGCAAGACTCTTTTAGAGGCTCTTAACACTGACCTTGTTTGTGACGCAATCAACACTGCAATGCGTGAACTATTCCTGCAGATTGTTTACGGACGTACTCAGAGTGCATTCTCAGAGGGTGGTCTTGTAATCGGCGCAGGTTTGGAAGACTTAGGTAAGGGTCTCCGTAGCCAGGTTGGTACAATGTACGGTACCAAGGCTAAGGGTGTTCGTTATCTTGAAATGGCAGAAGGTTATGTAAACCGTATCGCTCTGGATAAGGACGATCAGGTTTGCGGTTACGAGTTTATCAACCTTGGCAGATTTATGGATGAGATTAAGAAAGGTACTGACGCTAACGAAGCTCTTAAGAAGGTGACATCTACATACGGTCGTTTCACAGAAGAGGCTGGCGCAGTTAAATTTATTGACCCACGTAACGAATAAGGAGGTATAACTATGATTAGAGAAGTTAAATTCGAATCACAAGACCGTCGTATCAAGCAGATTCTTGCTGCTTTGAACGAACATGGTATCTCCTCAATTGAAGAGGCTAACGAGATTTGCGAAAAGTATGGTATCGATCCATATAAGGCTTGCGAAGAGACTCAGCCAATCTGTTTTGAGAATGCAAAATGGGCTTACGTAGTAGGTTGTGCAATTGCTCTTGTAGAGGGTGAAAAGACTGGCGATAAGAGCGCTGTCAAGGCTGCTGAAAACATTGGTATTGGTTTGCAGGCTTTCTGTATCCCAGGTTCAGTTGCTGATGATCGTAAGGTAGGTCTTGGTCATGGTAACCTTGCAGCTCGTCTGTTAAGCGAAGAGACTCAGTGCTTTGCTTTCCTGGCTGGTCACGAATCATTTGCTGCTGCTGAAGGTGCAATCAAGATTGCTGCAAAGGCTGACAAAGTTCGTCAGGTTCCATTGCGCGTTATCCTGAACGGTCTTGGAAAGGATGCTGCTCAGATTATCAGCCGTATCAATGGCTTTACATACGTTCAGACAGAGTTTGATTACTATTCAGGTGAACTGAAAGAGGTACAGAGAATTGCTTATAGCGATGGTCCTCGTGCAAAGGTTAACTGTTATGGTGCAGACGATGTACGCGAAGGTGTTGCAGTAATGTGGAAGGAGGGTGTTGACGTATCTATCACAGGTAACTCAACAAACCCAACACGTTTCCAGCATCCAGTTGCAGGTACATATAAGAAAGAGCGTGTATTGGCAGGCAAACCTTATTTCTCAGTAGCTTCAGGTGGTGGTACAGGTAGAACATTGCACCCAGATAACATGGCAGCAGGTCCTGCTTCATACGGTATGACTGACACTATGGGTCGTATGCACTCAGATGCTCAGTTTGCTGGTTCTTCATCAGTTCCTGCTCACGTAGAAATGATGGGCTTCCTTGGTATTGGTAACAACCCAATGGTAGGTTGCTCAGTAGCATGCGCTGTTGACGTAGCTCAGGCTTTGAACAAGTAATCTTACAATTAGATTAAATAGAGTCTCCACATTCTTGTACAGAGTGTGGAGATTTTTTTTTGATAGATTTCTATTGGTAATATATGAAAATATAAACGAGGATAACTCTGTATGAGGTTATCCTCGTTTCTTGTAGTGATTTTTTTTTTTTTTCTATTTAACGAAATCTATTCAAAGTAGTAAACGTAAGTATATTGACTTGTCATTACAATTCCTGCATTATCACCACATATTGTATAATACTGGTATGTTGCGTCTGTAGGGAATGTGTATCTAACCTTTTTGTGAACAGCCTGATAATGAAAGTTACCGCTTCCTGCATCGATTTCAGAAACTTCTACTACCACTCCTTCCAGCTCTTCGCTTAACTCGTTAGGAGAATTTGAAGCATAAACCTTGAAATCAAGATGGCTATCATTCTTTGACCAAATCTCTATAGAATGTATCTGCTTAAGAGGTTCTGTTGAGTACATATACCAAGGGCCGGTTGATTTCAATACTTGCCAAGAATAATCGTAATCACTTTCAAGATTTGTGAATCTAACCTTACCCGGACTGAAATCTATTATAAATTCATTGTCGGTACCCTCTATGTATTCACTTTCGCTGCTACCAAAACAGTCGTGAGCAAACCACCATACTTCCGGGAGACCAATCTTCATGTCAAAAGTGGTATATTCATCAAATACTAAATAGTGTCCTTCTGCCGGAATTGGCTTGATGTGCAGAGCGTAGTTCATAGGTTCAAGTCCACTCTCTACTGTTATGCTCCATGTTCCATCTCCATTGTCTATAGCTGCAAAAGATGTAGCCGGGTATTCAATTTCAGGATTACCATTTTCATCCCATTCGCCGGCATAACCTGTTAGGTAACAATCGTATCCTATAGCATTTGCTACAGCTTCCCAAGTAGCAGTGAAACCATCTCTGGATTCATTAACTACAGTTTTGCAATAAACTGGTTCTACATCGGCAATACCCCAATCTCCAACTGAGAATTCGGTCATACCTCCTTCGTTGAATATGATACTCTTATTTTCTGCTGCCAGATTTACCTTCCTTCTCAAATTGATTTCGCCATCTTCGCTTTCAATAAAGAGGTCGATACTGAATTCATCGGTAAGTTCGCCTGAATAGGTTCTTATCCAAAGATCTGCTGTGCCATCATCTTTTACGCAAATCTCTTCCGGAATAATTGTAAATTCCGCATTTCTTGGCATATCTTCAAAATCTCCTGAAGGTACCATAGCCTCCATGTGAACATATTTCTCCAGTACGTAATCATATACAATATTCATACTTTTGCTGAAGCTCATTCCTGGCTTGAATATTGCCTGATTAATAGCCTTACCTTTGAAGTCATCCAAACCTGCAACAGTTATTTTAACAATGGTTCCCAAACGTGCAAACTGAAGAGCCACTTCGCCCTCCATCTGTCCGGTTGTTATAACAGGTTTTGACACCAACAGATCTGCTTCTGAATCAAACATGGCAGATGTTGGCGACTGGTAATCATTAAATCCTAATTCTATCAAGAAATGAGGATTAAGATATTCACCTGTATAATCAAACATTTCAGACCAACTCTGATATTCACTGCTTTCTGCATTTTCCCAACGATTGATATATGCGTATGACCATGGGCTGTAGGTAGCTACATAAGCATATTTATCTTCCGATTGTTCATCGGTATAAAGTTCTACTTTAAAAGATGCTTTTCCATCTACAATATCAGAGGCTGTTAACTCTTCTGAATAATAATCCTCAACATCGCTATCTTCTATTGATGTATTGTGCTCATGTAAAGTTATATAATCCTGTTCTTCCCATGCACTTAAATAACCTCCGGACACTGGAATTATAGTTGTTTTTGTATCTGAATTAAATGCATTCAATATTACCTGATGAGTTCTGTTTTCTCCATCAGTACCTACAAGAGAATTTTCTTTGTCGCAACTGCTGATAACCATTGCTGCAACGGTAATCAAACTGAAAAGAACTGTTTTTTTCATAATCGGCCTTGTGTTAGAATGTTCCTCCATTAATAATATCACTGTTCGCTATGTTGTCGCCGGCAGCGCCCTCTTCTCCATAATTTAATTCACCTTCATCTTCTGTGGTGTTTACAGAATCGTCCTCATTAACCGGAGGTGTTAAAGTGGTAAAGGATATTTCATTTGCTTTGCCATAAACAATGCCCTGAGCGGTTAAGCCAAACACAATGAATCTGTATTTGGTTTGGGTGGCTAAGTTATTTAATGTAATTAGAGTTTGGTTATTGCTTTGTGTGGAAAAACTCTTTAATCCTTCTACTTCTGCACTGATAAGCGATGAAAGTTGAGATACAGTATCGTTAGAAAGAAAACCATACCAGGTGTCGGTTGATGTTCCATTGTGAGAAACTCTAATGATTGCCGATGTGGTGTCAATTTCTACTGTTTCTAATGTAAAAGCCAAATCATTGTTTAATGGGGTTTCAACATCTGTTGGCTTGTCATCGCATGCAGATACAAGTACAATGATTGAACTAAGAAATAGATAAAATAACTTCTTCATATTATTAAAGTGTTAGAATTATTTATGCAAAGAATTACTGTAAATGAATGTGCGAATTTATGTAAACTTATAGTTATTTCCTAATAATCAGCAATAAAATAAGACTGCGCTCCAAATAGAACGCAGTCCTGTGTTTTATTACTTCTAAGTAATTTAGAAACTGAAAATGTTGAAGAATCGTTTAATTTCTATTCGTAATTAATTAGAAGTTGTAGTAAATGCCTATCTGACCAATGTAAGCACCTGCTTTTGCAGTGAAGATGCCATCGCCAACGTTTGAATAACCTATTTTACCCAAACGAGTAGCAAGAGTAATCTTTTCGTTGCACTGGAATGCAATACCCGGCTGAACACCTAAAAAGAAATTGTTGTTGTCGTCATTTAAGTTAAATTCAGCACCTGCATCTGCAAAGAGAGATACGTTGCCAAATGACAAGAATACATAACGGAAGTAAGGAGCAACTAAATATAGGTTTTCCTTAGTTTTGTTGTCGCCTACTACAACTTTTTTGTTGTCCATACTCAATGCGATACCAACACCCATATTGTCTGCAAAATTGTAACCAAACTCAGGAGCAAAGTTAAATGCAGAAGTTTTAATTTTAGTGTCAAGTTCTTTGTCTTTGATGCTTTCAAAACCGATAGCACCACCAGCCCAGAACTGAGCATTTGCACTGATTGCAAACAAAGCAACTATTGCTGCCAAGAAAATCTTTTTCATAATCATTTAAATTTAAGGTTTAACAATTGATTCTTCTTTTCTTGTCTGTTTCCGGGTGCAAAGTTAATGCTTTATTTTAAAACTGTAACTTTTTAAATAGAATTATTGTAAAAATATATAATGTTGATTGTTGTTTGCTTACGTTTTGTTAGCTTTGCATAGAAAATAATAGCATTATGAAAATTGTATTATTGGTTGTAGGTAGAACGGTGGAAGCTTGGCTGAAAAACGGAATAGATGATTATGTATCCCGTTTAGGTCATTTTGTTCCTTTTGAAATGCAGGTTATTCCGGAATTGAAGAATACAAAAAGTATGGATACTCTCACGCAGAAGCAGAAAGAGGGTGAACTGATACTTAAATCATTTCAGGCAGGAGACCATATAGTTCTGTTAGACGATAAAGGTGCGCATTACACTTCCGAAGAACTTGCAACTTGGGTAGATAAGCGAACCATGCAATCAAACAAAAGAGTGGTATTTGTTATAGGTGGCCCGTATGGATTTTCAAAAGAGGTATATGCCAAAGCAAATGAAAAGTTATCGCTATCTAAAATGACCTTTTCGCACCAGATGGTGAGGCTGATATTTGTAGAACAGCTATATAGGGCATATACTATTATAAAAGGTATTCCTTATCACCATATTTAATACTCTATGTCAAAGGCTATGGGAAGATGGTCACTGTAGCCATTCTGATATCTGTAACCATTAAAGTTTCTGAATGGCTTTTTGCCTCCGTACTTTGTATCATCTTCAAGTAAAAAGTCGAAATTGCAGATTCTTGCATTTTTTGCCGAAAGACATCCCAGTTCATTTGTAAAACTGCCGGAAACAATCAACTGGTCATAGGTATCCCATTCTCCGTTGTATCTGTAACTGCCATCAGGACAATTGTCAAGTAGTGTAACCAGTTCATCGTCCTTTAAGTAATAAGCTCTGTCAGATGATTTGGCTCTAAGAATATCTCTTATTGATGCAGATTCACAACCATCGTTCATATCGCCCATAACAATAATGTATGGCTTTCTGCGGGATTCAGTAACCTGATTTACAGAACTGTTGAGAACTTTGGCTGCTTCCGCTCTCAGAGGGTCACTCTCATTAATACCTCCCAGGCGGCTTGGCCAGTGGCATACATATATATCGACCGTATCGCCGGTAGCTACTCTGCCAGTAACGTGCAGAATATTTCTTGTTGTTTTACCGTTGATAGGCCTGATGTTTACTTCAAGCTCTTCCGATTTAATCAGACGGAAATAGCTCTTCTTGAAAATCAGGGCGACGTCAATGCCACGTGCGTCTTTCGATTCGGTAACAACAAAACTGTAACCGATATGTCGTAAGGGTGAACGTTCCGTTAAATCTTTGATTACCGTTTCATTCTCTATTTCACAAAGACCTATTATCTCCGGAGAATTCTCCTGGTCTATAGCTACCAAAGTCTGGGAAATATGCTCTAATTTGTTCCAGTACTTTGAGCTGTTCCAGCGCCTGTCACCTTCGGGAGTAAATTCATCGTCATTTGTTGCCGGGTTATCAACTGTGTCAAAAAGGTTCTCTACGTTGTAGAATGCAACTGTCATTTTCTCCTGTCCGGAAATGTTGGCAGACAGGATGATTGATAATGAGAGAAGTAATAACTGTTTTTTCACGATTCTGTTGTTTTTATAATGTTGATTGATGTTTGTTATCTGTATTGGTAGCATCCGGCGTCAGGACTTGTGTCTGTGGGCCGTGCAATGTTGTCAATGTCTTTGGGGTAATACACCACCTGCGCTTTATCAGCTATGTTTCGTGCAGATGAAAGAGAATCTAACCTGAAATCAAAGCAGTAATCTCCATCGGCTATGTGTTTGAACTGCTTAATGCCTGAAATAGAGGCGTCAGGATTGTCAAAAACGCATTTTTCAAATGCATTGTTTGTTGTGTCGGATGTTAATACCAGAGAGTGGGAAATCTTGTATTGGGCCACTGCAATGGTATCTCCGTTGATGGTATCTGATAATGATGTTGCAAATTCGTTACTTGATGTTCCTGTTATAATGCAGTTTGTGAATTCAGCATTTTGTAGTGGGTATGGGATTTCGTTGCCTTTGTCGGTAATGAATACCGATTCGCTGCGCATACCCCAGAGATAAAAGTTGGCAATGGTGCAGAATGTGAATCTGTGTATGCCTCCGTTTATGTTTATACAGTTTCCTCCTGCATTTGCAATCAGTGAATTGGCTGTTTCGGTATAGCAATTCGTTAACTGGAGCGCATTGCCGGTAGTGTTGTGTATCTTTGAAGAGAGTATAGACAGTTTTAGAAGTTCAGTATCCGAACTGTCTGCCTTTATGCCAAAGTTTCCATTTCTGATATCACAATATTCAAAACTGTTACCATAGCTGGATGATGTGATATGAATGCCCTGCCATTGATCTGACAGAAGGTCGTACGGCAGATCGTCAAAAAGTTTGTCTGTTCTTCCTCCCCGAAAGTGTATCAGGCTGTCAACTGTTCCAGCAGCTGTTATCTTTCCATCTATTACAAGCTTTGCATTGTTGTGGAAATATAACTGCACACCAGGTTGTAGAGTTAATTCTGCATTTTCCGTTACAACCAGGCTGTCATATACGTAGTAAGGATATTCAGCAGAAAGTATGGTGTCAGAAATGATTGTTTTACCTTTGTAAATAATCACATCCTGACCGTATGCCATAAGAATAACCTGTTGCTGTGTTCCGCTTTCTAACATAAAGATAATGGAATCACACACCGGTTGGGGTGATGCGTGGTTTAGCTTGTTCAGATTAGCAGATACAAAACAATACAGGCTGTCATTATTCCTTATCTCCATGTCGTGAAAGCTATGACCGCTGTTTCCGTCTATGTTTATCTTAAACGGGCTCTTGTCTCCTCCGGCAAGATATGCATCAAACCTCAGACCAAATTTGTGTCGGTTGTATAGTTTCAATTGACTGGTTGGAGTGGCAATGGATGTGAAAACAGTATCAAATGAAATGGTATCCTCAGAAAAATTCAACCTGTAATGTGGACTGGTAGTGGTGCGATAATCGTCAGTACATCCTGTAAAAATCAGAATGACTGTGGTAATCAGTGTTATAAGAAAAAATCTAAGATGCTTCATATATATCCTGCAAATATCAGAACATTGCTAATGTTTTGTAAAGATAACGATAATATGCTGATGTTATTGCTTCTTTGTTAAAAGTAGATGCATTTATATTAAAAAAACGGGAAACTTGCATTATCTGCGCTTTGCTTTTAGTATTTTTGCATTTAAAATGCGGAGAAGTTTCTGTATTTTAAAATATGTGAATTATTTATGTGGAGAAAATTTTGTGGCTTAATGCTGAAATTGTTGGGATGGAAGGCCGGTGAACCCAAAGTACCAGAACCTAAGTGTATCATATTGGGAGTTCCTCATACATCATTTTGGGATTTTATTGTTTCCTACTTTTATTATACATCAGTGGGGGGTAATGCACGCTGTATGATTAAAAAAGAGTTGTTCTTTCCTCCGTTAGGATGGATATTGAAGGCTATGGGTGGCATTCCTGTAGATAGAAAGAATTCTACAAATCTTATAAGAAGCGTTATCAATAACTGTAAGGAGATGGATGATTTCCATCTGGCTATTGCTCCGGAGGGAACACGCAAGGCGGTAAGAAGATGGAAAACTGGTTTTCATACCATCGCAAGACATGCAGATATTCCTGTATATATGGGTTATTTTGACTGGAACAGGAAGGTTGTGGGACGTGGTCAGAAGATAGAACTTACTGACGATGCCGCTGCCGATTTAAAGCGTATCCAGCAGATGTATGAAGAGATGAATCTAGGCGCTAAACATCCAGAACAATACAAAACCCGTTAATCTTATTAATATGCTATTTAAAAGACATCGATTTAAAACATTAGCAGATCTGTTTGAGTATTCTACATCCACTTATGCAAAATGTGAGGTTTCATCATTTGTAGAGGGTGGACAACAATATACATTCAGTCAGTTTAAGGACAGATGTGACAATATATCCCGTATTCTTTCAACATTTGGCATAGGTGCCTATGACAAGGTGGCTATTTTATCGGAAAACATGCCTAACTGGGCTGTTGCTTTCTTCTCACTTACAGCTTACGGTCGTATAGCTGTTCCTATGCTTCAGGAAATATCATCCAACGAGGTTAGAAATATCATCCAGCATTCAGAATCAAAAGCCATCTTTATATCTCAGAAACAGCTTCATAAACTGGAAGAAGATGTTATGGATAAGCTTAATCTGGTTATAGATATTGAAACCTTTGAATTTATCAAGGTTAAGGATACATCATATACCTGCGATGGAAGAGTAACAATACCGACTCCTCTGGATACTGCGGCAATTATCTATACATCAGGAACAACAGGAAATGCCAAAGGTGTTATGTTGTGCCACAAGAACTTCTGCGCGAATGTTCTGGAGGCATGGAAAGCTCAGAAAATCAGGAAGAGAGATGTATTTATGTCAATACTGCCTATAGCTCATACTTACGAAATGAGTATAGGTATGATATATCCGTTCGCCACAGGTGCAAAGGTCTATTATCTTCAGAAGATGCCAACACCAACAGTTCTGGTGAATGCTCTGAAAAGGGTAAGACCAACAGCTATGCTTTCTGTACCTCTTATCATTGAAAAGATGTATAAAACAAGTATTGTGCCAACCATAGAATCGAGTAAGTTCCTGCAGTATCTTCAGAAGAGTATTCCCTGGTTGCTGCATCTGTTAGTTGGAATGAAACTTAAGAAGACCTTTGGTGGCAGAATCAAGTTCTTTGGAATAGGCGGAGCTAAACTGGATCCGGTAGTGGAAGAGTTCCTTGGAAAGATTCATTTCCCATACGCTATAGGTTACGGACTTACTGAAACTGCACCTTTGATTTGTAATGCAAGCCCATTCAAAACTGCAGTAGGTAGTACCGGTATTGCTGCATACGGTGTGCAGATAAGACTGGAGAATGTTAATTCAGTAACAGGAGTTGGCGAACTGGTTGTTAAGGGCGACAATGTGATGCTGGGCTATTATAAGGATTTCAATAGAACCAGAGAGGTCCTTTCAAAGGATGGCTGGTTCCATACCGGCGACCTGGCTTCTGTAGATAAGAAGGGAAGATACTACATTAAGGGACGCATGGGAACTGTAATAATAGGTTCATCAGGTGAAAATATCTATCCGGAAGAGATTGAGAGCGTAATTAACAATATTGAGAATGTTACAGAATCGTTAGTGGTTCAGAGATCGGGTAATCTGGTGGCTCTTGTAAGATATAACGAAAATGTTATAGACTGGAATCTTGAAGGGCAGGATAAGTTTATCGCAGATATGGAGCAGAGAAAAAAGGCTATACTTGAGATGGTTAATTCAAGAGTAAGCAAGTTCTCAAAAATTAATTCTGTTGAGATTCAGAAAGAGCCGTTTATCAAGACTGCAACACATAAGATTAAGAGATTTTTATACGAAAAATAACAGATTTGTATGGACAATACAAAAAGAGAGCACTTTGGAAGTCATCTAGGAGTACTTCTGGCAATGGCGGGTGGAGCTATTGGATTAGGTAATATGTGGCGTTTCCCATATCTGGTGGGAAAGAATGGTGGCGCTGCATTCATACTGGTCTATCTTATTTTTGTGGTTTTTCTGTGTCTGCCTATATTAATATCGGAATATGCTATAGGACGACGGACACAAAAAAATGCTTTTGGAGCATTCAGAGCTCTCTCCAAAAATAAGAACTGGAGTCTGATAGGTGTCTTTGCCGTGCTTGCAGCTGTATGTGTGTTGTCTTTCTACTGTGTGGTTGGTGGATGGTCTGTAAAGTATCTGGTTGAATCGCTGAAATTTAATATGCCACAGCTTGATTCTTCCTATTTCAATGGTTTTATATCGTCAAGTATCTCTCCTGTAATTTATACTTTGATTTTTCTTGGTATGACGGGTGGAGTTCTGGTACTTGGTATTCAGAATGGTATAGAGCGTTTCTCAAAAGTGATGATGCTGGTACTATGCGTATTAATTGTATTGATAGCAGTTCGTTCTGTCACTCTGCCAGGTTCATCAGAGGGTATCAAGTATCTGTTTGTACCTGATTTGAATGCCCTGGACGGTAAGGCGGTACTGGAGGCTTTGGGACAGTCGTTCTTCTCACTGAGCATAGGTTGCGGAACTGTATTGACCTACGGATCGTATGTTAATAAAAATGAAAATATAATTGCATCATCATTAAAGGTCGCAATGTTTGATACCGCATTCGCGATGATAGCAGGTGTTGCAATAATACCTGCAGTATTTGCAATTGCCTATATGCATGGAGCAACTCCTGAAATTGGAGCAGGTCCGGGATTGGTATTTATAACACTTCCTTCGGTCTTTAATGCGATGCCTATGGGAGGCTTTGTTGCAGTTCTCTTCTTTGCAACCTTGTTGATTGCTGCCATAACATCAGCCATATCGTTGATGGAGACATTTGTGACATACGAAATTGAG
The DNA here is from genome assembly GCA_045660365.1 of Bacteroidaceae bacterium. Lineage (GTDB taxonomy): Bacteria > Bacteroidota > Bacteroidia > Bacteroidales > Bacteroidaceae > Colenecus. Next base: position 216,245 of record JAZRDQ010000017.1, on the reverse strand, counting down.
GAGTGGAAGGTGTCACGCAAAAAAGCGGTCTGGATAGCCTTTGCTATCTGTTCAGTGCTGGGAATATTCTGCTCTTTGTCACAAGGAGTACTTTCCGGAGTGAAACTTTTTGGCCAGAATATATTTGATTTCTTTGATAAGTTATCGGCAAATGTATTGATGACCGGCGGTGGACTGCTACTGGTTCTGTTTGTGGGCTGGTCTATGAAGAAAGAGGATTATATAGACGAACTAAGCAACGGACATACCAATAATGTGCCGCTTTGGCTGCTCTCCACAATATATTATCTGGTAAAGTTTGTGGCTCCTGTAACTATAGTAGTGGTAGCTTTGGCAAACTTTATTCTTTAGAGAAGAGTTTTCTCAGGCTAAAGTAGATTGAAGCCTGTAACTTAAATAATGAAAAGCATTTAAAGTATATGTAGCCGAACTTGCGTCTTAACTTTTTAGGAAGCAGTGCGGCTTCAATACTATCATAACTGTTCCTGATAATGTATTTTATGGTGCGGTCATCACTTTTATTGAACAGCTTCTTGTTGTTAATGTATAATCCGTAAGTACCTACAAAGTTAATCCATCGTTCACGTTCAAAGAGCGCAATTATATCGCCGTTCTGTTTCTCCTTTATCAGGCTGTTCTTCATGCTGATGTTTGCCTCTAAAAGGTCGAATCTTCTGATAGAAACTTTGTGAGTCATCTCGTTCTGATGCTGCCTGTAATAATAGATGCCGTCACATCTGCCTACGTTCTGTGAATGGAGATAGTGTAATCTTGTGGTGTTGTCATCGCTGTATAATCTGCAGCAATCATCGAACGGATAACTTCTGTATAGCTCTGATTTGCAGAGATACAATCCATGTATGGACCAGTCCAATGATAATTTAAAGGCCTCTTCACCACTCCATAACTCCTGGTCAGAGCGCATAGGATAGGGAGTCTGCTTATTATCTGTATCATTTGAATACATCAAGGAAAAGAGGACGGAATCAATAGTTCCATTGCTCTCAATTACATTGACTGCACTCTCTATGGCATCTTCAGAAAGCCAGTCATCGCTGTCGAGCATGGTTATGTATTTACCGGTAGCTACAGCAAGACCATGATTTCTGGCTTTTGCCTGTCCTGAATTACGCTCCATCTGCAATATACGAATACGTTTATCCTTTGCGGCATACTCTTTTAAGATGGAGAGAGTATTATCAGTTGATACATCGTCTATGCAGATTATCTGTAAATCAGTATATGTTTGCGATAATAATGAATCTAAAGCCCTGACAATATATTTCTCTGAGTTATAGGCTGCCATCAGCACTGAAACTGTATTCATAACCTTAATTTTTTCTTGATTTTTTCAATGATTGTATGTAAAAACGTGGTGTGCTTCTGAAGATAATAGATTGATATGGCTGTAGATATCAGCAGAAGTATTCCTCCGGCAATCCAATAGACCAGTCCCTCTGTAAAGATGGTAATCAATAGAGTGGATACAATAAGTGGAGCCTGAACAAAGAATACTTTGAACGTAAGTGTTGATGCGGTAAATCCATATCTTAAATATGTGATGGTCCATACTATAATCCAGTCAAGCAGTCCGGCTATAGCCAGGGCAATGCCTGTGAACTGTAACCCACCAATTCTGAATCCTATGATTACGGAAAGTACCAGAACAACATCGTATAAAAACTCCTGTAAAAGGAATGTTTTGGAATCTCCTTTTGCAAGTGAAATATATGCAACCGGTTGTGTCATAGCTTTAGTGGCGAGGCTTAAAACTGCAAACTTTGCCATCGGCACAGAATCTGAAAACTTTGATGTAGTAAGTATAATGACAACAACAGGTAGAAAGAGAATAAATGCAACAACCATTGGTGACAACAACAGGGATGTTACCTGAATCTGACTGTTCGCCAGGCTGTTAATCTTCTCTTTACATGAATTGACAGTAGAAAGTCTTGGGAAGTATTCTGCTTCCATTGCAGAAAATACGAACATGCCAAGATATGTTACAAGCATATATCCGGTGCTGTATATACCTGTGATTTCCGCATTTCCATAGTTCATCAGATAGTTTGCAATTATAGAAAAAGCACCTGCTCCAAAGAATGAAGCCAATGTGAAATAGATTCCAAGCCTGATGGTTTCAAAACCATCGCTGAGAATGCTTTTCTTTAGTGTTATTCTGTATGGGAATGCTTTGAATGAATATATACATGTTACCAAAGTTGATGTGAAAGAGACCAGAAAGAGTGATGGAACAAGTCCCATAAGTTTGTATCTCCAGAATAGTGGTACTGATATACAGAATGTGGCCACTATGGTAATAAGCTGTATTAAGGCAATCTGCTTAAGTTTTCTTGTCCCCTTTAATATAGCTGTCTCGCAGCCGTTAATTGCAGAAAAGGCTATGGTTGGCGATAACAGGATAAATGCCAATGTATATCCTTTGTCTCCATCAAAAGACCAAAGACTTAGAAGTTTGGAGAATACAAAGCAGACAAAAAAACCAAAAATGGCAGTCAGCAATCCCCAGCTTCTGGTCATACAGATGGTCCTTTCTACCTCTGATTTGTCTTCTGCGTCATAGTATTCTGATATCTTTTTTACGGCGCTGAATGAGAGACCCAGATCTGTAGTGCTTTTTACAAAGTTTAAGGTTCTGTTATATGTTTCATTGATACCAAATCCGGTAGGGCCCAGAAAGATGGAGACAAGTTTGGTCCTGATTACAGTAATCAGTGTTATAATACCCTGTACGCCTCCAAATAGCCCTGTGTACTTGATAATTCTGTCGTAGGAATTCTCTTTTTCCTTCATAACTGCGAAGATAATGAATGGCTGGCTGAGAACAAAATATGGATAGTTGTTTTTAAGACAAGCGGATATAAATATGTTGAATAGTTGCCGTTTTAGCCAATATTGATTAATTTTGCGCAGTTTTTTTTTATTAAATATGTACGAACATCTACTTCAGTTAGATACGTTGAATATGAATTTCAACCAATTCGGCGCAAAGTTAATCGGACTCTTCCTTGCTCTGGTTATGTATGGCGTTGCATTGGGTATGAAACCTCACTTTTTCAAAACCATTTTTTACAAACCCCGTTCACTATTTATCGGACTACTTTGTCAATGGTTGATATTGCCGGTAGCTACTTTCCTGCTTGTTCTGCTGACCAGAAATATTCTGACCCCGATGGTTGCCATGGGTCTCTTGATGGTAGCATCATGCCCTGGTGGCGCAGTTTCAAATTTTATGGCTTCGCATGCAAAAGGAAATCCGGAATTGTCCGTAACGATGACAACAATAACTACATTGGCGGCACCGATATTTACTCCTCTTAATTTTGCTATATGGGGCGGTTTGTATGTTAAGTATTTTGCATCATCAGCAAGTTCAGTATTGCGTACGCTGGCAATCCCAACAGAACAGCTGTTTATAGCAGTGGTGGGAATAATTGGAATTCCGGTGTTGCTTGGACTTCTGACTACAAGGTATGCTCCGGTACTCTCTACTAAGCTGAAAGTGTTGATGAGATATCTTTCAATTGCATGTTTTGTGGCTATTGTTTCAATATTGGTAGCAGACAATCTGCAGTTGTTTACAAAGTATATCAAGTATGTGTTTATAATAGTGCTGTTCCATAACCTGATAGCTCTTTTAATAGGATATGTAGCTTCAACAGCTGGAAAGATATCCGTTAAAGACAGACGTTCTGTAACTCTGGAGACAGGAATCCAGAACTCAGCATTAGGCCTTTTGCTACTCTCTAATCCCAATGTTTTTCCTCCAGAATTGGCAAATGGAGGTATGGCTTTTGTTGTAGCATGGTGGGGTGTATGGCACATTATTTCAGGATTGATTTTATCAACTTGCTTCAGACGTTCCGGTAACAGAAATCAAAAGTGATTGTTAACTATTAACTATGGGTAAAAAGATACAAGATACAGGATGGTTTTATTATTTTCTCAAGGAGTTTTGTGTTGATCCTATTTTGAGAAGTTCATACAGAAAATATCAGGTAGAAGGAAAGGAAAATCTGCCAAAGGATGGTTGCGTGATATGGGGTTCAAACCATACCAATGCCCTGATGGATCCATTGGTCCTATTAGCGACAACCAGGGCACCTAAGGCTTTTATTGCCCGTGCAGATATATTTAAGAAAAAAACTATCGTCAAAATCCTGACATTCCTGAAGATGATTCCGATATACAGGATTCGCGATGGTTTTGATTCATTGAAGAAGAATGATGAAACAATAAAGCGTGCAGCCGAAATAATGGGTAGTGGAGTGCCACTGATTATCTTTCCAGAGGCTACACACAGAACAAAACACTCTTTGCTTAAATTAGGTAAGGGAATATTTCATATACCATTTTCACTTTATGAGAAGGGCGACAGAAGCAAACCCGTATATATTCAGCCGATAGGTGTGGATTATGGAGATTATTTCCGTTTCCGTTCTTCGGTACTGATAAGGTTTGGTAAACCTGTAAATGTAACAGAGTTCCTGGATAAGAATAGTGAACTGACACAGCCGGTTCAGATGCAGATGTTAAGGGAAGTTCTGACTGAAAGGATGTCTGAACTGATAGCTTTTGTTCCTGACAATGAAGATTACGATGCTATCTGGGAATATGCAAAACTGAAATCAAATAACGAAGGTTATTATAATAATGCTCTGGAAGTAGTTGAGAAAGAGAACGGCAAGCCTTTAAGAGGATTGTTAAAGAGACAGGCAGTTAACAGATATGCCATTAAAGAGGCTTTGAGATTAAAGGATGAAAATCCGGAAGAGGCGCAGAAGCTATTCCAGAAAATAGATGCATTAAGATTGTGGCGTCTTCAGAATGGCGTTTCGGTATATTCTGTTGCAAGTGACAACATCAAAAGAGATGTAGTGGTAAAAACATTGCTTGTACTAATAGGTATGCCTTACTATCTCTTCTCAATGGTAGCAAGTCTGTTGACATGGTTGCCATCTCTGCTTATCATCAGTAAAATTAAGGATGATGCCTTCTACAATTCAGCCCGTTTCTGTGTAAAGTTGGGTACGTATCTTCTTACTTTGATAATTTGGGCTATAATCTTCTTTAATCTGTTCACAACTCCATGGATGGCAATTGTGGCTCTGCTTGCAGTAGTTCCTGCTCACTCTTACTTTATAGAGTTTAGCGAATATCTGCGCAAATGTATTTCCGACTGGAGATGGATGATTAAAGGTAAAAGAGCACCGAAGCTGTAATCCAGCAGCGATACCAAATAAAAAATGTGACTGATGATTCAGCCACATTTTTTTATTTGATTGTTATGGGGTATTATTCAGCCCAAGGCATCCATTTCTTGTAGTCAACATCCTTCAATGTTTCGTCCACATAGGTAACGATTGTGTTAGCTTCCTTACCCAACAGGAACTTATCAACGAAAGCTTCTACTTCAGGATACTGGCTCTGAGGTAGTGCGCAGTGCATGTGGCCACCCTGGATTGAGTAACCCATTCTGTCTTCAATACCGAACTTTTCCCAAACCTTACGTGCAGCAGCACTTGAAACATAGTTTGATTCTTCTGCCATCCATTCGTAGTCTGTATTACCCAATACCAAAAGTGCACGTGGGCATACAAGAGCTGCCAATTCGTGATGGTCCATTGGAAGACGGTTTACGTTTTCGCCGGCATACTGGAACATGCTCTCCATAAACCATGAGTGGTTGGTGTTACCCAATGTCTCTACGTTGCCCAGAGTCTCTGATACGCGCCATGCGTCAACGCCGCCACCACCTGGTTCCTGAGCAATAGTCAATGCTATGCGTTCGTCAAGTGCACCGCAATAAAGTGCCATCTTTCCGGCGTATGAACAACCTGATACTGCAATGTGCTTAAGGTCAATCTTGCTAACCTCTGTACCTACTATTTCCAAACCGTCAATAATACGGCTCAGACCCCATGGCCATACGCTGTATGAACCATTATCTACAAGCTCCGGATAAATTTTGTTGAAAGGTTCGTTGCCACGCTTCTGTGTGTGTGACATAACCTGACCAAACTGCCATGAAATCTGTGCAATTTTACGATCGTCAAAAATTTTTGCAGGAAGTGAACCTGTGCCACCGCCACCCATGCCGATGATTGCAGGGAATGGACCATCGCCTTCCGGATACTTGATATTTGCTACAATGGTCAGTGTGTTGCCGTTAACGGTGATGTCAACAGTAAGCTTGTTGCCTTCCATCTTAGCTTTGATGTTCTCTTTGGATGTAAGAGGTTTGGTGCCTAATTCATAATGCTCCAGTTCTCTGATGATTTCTGCTCTGCGCTTTTCCCAGTCCTTGAATTTCTTTACCTGTTTAGTGCTGTTTGAAAATTCGAATGGGTTAGGAAGAGTTTTGACTACCGGTGCCTCTTCTAATGTTGGAAAGTATGGTGCTTCATATTCTGCACCTGTAAATTCAACATCGTAAACCAAAGGAATCTCCTTTTTTGCAAAGTTTGGCATTGCTACGGCAAGTGCCAATGTGAATAAGCCTAATCGTTTCATTTTTATGTAAGTTTTAGTTAGTACTCTCTTTGTACATCTATATTAATAATATGCAAAGAAACAAATAATGTTTTTATTGTCAAAACATATAGAAAAAAAAAGACAGCTGTTATGCTGTCTGTGTAGTGCCTACGGGAATCGAACCCGTATGCCAAGATTGAGAATCTTGTATCCTAACCGTTAGATGAAGGCACCATCTTTCCTATTTTGCTGCGCAAAGGTACTGCTTTTTTTTTATAACGCAATAATAATCGGCGCTTTTTTTAATGCAAAACTTCAAGTTAGTTCCACAGTTGTTCATTCTCCCATCCTTGGGGGAATCCCATGGCGGTTATATCAATATTGGGAAAACTGGATAGAAGTGTATTTATTTTGGCCTTCATGTCGTTATTGGGTGAAATGATATTTAAAAAATATTTTATTATACAAAGGTCGAAGTATATTCGGAGTGTGTCAGTGGGAAGTGTAATCCAACTGCCCATAATGAGATTGGGAAGCATTGGGCGAATAGTGTTCTGCTTATTCCATATACGGGCATGATGACAACAATAATTGCGCGTTAGTGAAATAATGGTTAGCCACGACTCAAAAGGAGGGATTTGCAGACCGAACTTGTGAGCGATTCTTTTTTTTATACGTGCATCTTTGATGTTACTAAAAATGTTTGTTATTACACCGAATGGCAATACTTCTGCTAATATCCATGCAGGAGGGTAAGTGTCAGAATAAGTTTGTTTGAAGTGTATAATGAAGTCTTCGCGTGAACGATGAAGTTCTGTATTTATCAATGTTATAGTGTGACGGAACTTAGTAGTGTCAACGAAATAGCTAGGATTGGTCATCCAAAAAGGATTTCCTGTCATACTGCTGACAATATTGACGATAGAACTGCGTATCGCAATTTCAATTTTTTCGATTTCGTTGAAGATGAGTAGTCGCAGTTTCTTGTCGAAACGATAAATCATTAATACTTGGTCGAACGTGGTGTTTGGCTTGAAACGATGTTGTTCTTTGGGCATCTGTAAAAGTGGATACATATAGGCTGATAAACGATAATAGCCTATAAAATCAATATATCTCTCAGCTTTGGCGCAATCTACTATTGTAAGACCGCGTAATTGTAGCAATTTAACCAGGTCCTGTGTACTGGTATGTGCTTTCTGGAATGGAATTCTGTTGCTCATTGTATTAAATAAAACGACCCGCACATTTGAGCATCGTTGAGAGGCTTGGCGGGTTCTGGTGATGCAAAGGTACTGCTTTTTTTTGTAATGCAACAATAATCGGCGCTTTTTTTAATGCAAAACTTCAAGTTGGTTCGTAGTGGAACTTCGGGACAAACTGTTTATTCTTAGCCCTATTACTACGAATGTAGGGATAAAAAAACAGACCACTGAAAAGTGATCTGTTTTTTGTTTGTTTGCCAAAGTCGCGGAAGCTGGGGGATTCGAACCCCCGGTACGGTTACCCGCACGGCAGTTTAGCAAACTGCTGGTTTCAGCCACTCACCCAAACTTCCTTACGGAATCGCTATAGGTGCGGTTCTTTAGCGGGCACAAAGGTAATAACCATAATTGAACTTTGCAAGTTTTAAGATGTTTTTTTCGGAAAAACAACAAATAGTCTGTTTTGTTGTTTTATGATTATGTAAAATGGTGCGGTCTGAATAGATATAAATATTATCTTTACAGCCGGAACAAAAAACAAAAAATGTCAGATATCAATAAAGAACTGCCAAGAGGTTGCAGATTAATTGATTTCCCTGAATCAGCAGATGACAGAGGCGCACTTTCATTTGCAGAGGCTTCTGTTCATATCCCATTTCAGATTGAGAGGGTGTTCTGGATATATGGAGTGCCAGAAGGGAAAAGCAGAGGTAACCATTCCCATAATGAATCATCAGAAGTGGTTGTGCCTGTTACCGGTAGTTTCGATATGGTGGTTGATGATGGAAATTGCAGGAAAACTGTTCATCTGGATTCTCCAACAAAGGGTATTCTTATACCAACCGGTGTATGGTGTGAACTCCGTTCGTTTGCCCCGGGTACAGTGTGCGTAGTGTTTGCATCGCATCCGTACAATGCAGAGGGATATACCCATGACTATTCGCAATATTGCAGTGAACAGCTATCGGTAGTCAAGTATGATTCAGAAAGATCTGCAGAATGGGATGCCTTTGTACGTGCATCAAAGAATGGCACATTCCTGATAGAACGCGGATACATGGATTATCACTCGGACAGATTTAATGACGCTTCCCTGATGTTCTATAAAAAAGGAGAACTGATAGCATTGTTGCCGGCCAACTACAGTACGGATGAAGGTACTGTACAATCTCATGGTGGGCTGACATACGGAGGCTTGATACTGTCCGATAAGATAACTGCAGTAGAGGCTCTTGAAGTGTTTAGTTGTGCTATAGACTGGATGAAACACAAACTGGGCGCACATAGATGGATATACAAACCTATACCTTATATATATTCCAAACTGCCTGCTGAAGAGGATCTTTATGCACTGTTCCGTTCGGGAGGTGTTTTAAAGGCCAGATCAGTTTCGTCGGTAGTAGATTCTTCGAACAGGCTTCCTATGAGAAAATTAAGGCAACGAGGCATATCAAAGGCTGTTAAAGAAGGACTGTGTTGTGTTGAAGCAGATTTTAATGCCGAAATAGAAGGTTTTTGGCAGGTGCTCTCTGAAGTGCTTTCTGTTAAACATAAAAAGAATCCCGTTCATACAGTCGATGAGATTAAACTGTTGCATTCCAGATTCCCCGATAGGATTAAACTTTATGTGGTAAAAAAAGATGGTGCTGTAGTGGCAGGTAGTGTTATGTATATCATGGAGCAAGTGGCTCATTCCCAATATATAGCAGCATCGGAAGAGGGTAAGAAATGTGGAGCCCTGGATTTGCTCTTCAATACATTGATAAATGATATTTATGCCGACAAACCATATTTTGATTTTGGAATATCAACAGAGAGTGGTGGAGTTTATTTAAATGAGGGGCTTATATTCCAGAAAGAAGGGTTTGGTGCGCGTTCAGTAGTTTATGATGCGTACGAAATGAAATTTTAATGATTCTCCCAGAATTTTAGATACTGTTCGGCAACTTTTGCAGGAGTATGATGCTTTCCCACATACTCAATGCTCTGCTTCTTTAGCTCTTGCAATCTGCTGTTATTCAGCGCTATATCTTTAAGTGTGTTGTATATTTCCTCCTTGTTGCAAGGTAGATTTATGATAGGACGCAATCTCTCTTCTCCTATGGCGATGTAGGGCTCTTCTTCGCCTCCTCCCGCTACAACAAGTCCCTGTGACATAGCTAACAGAGAGTTCATGTTTGGGGTGGGTGAATAGAGTTGGTCTATTAGTATATCGCTTTCGCGCATCAGTTTACGATATGTTTCAAAAGGTACATTCTCTACTTTTGTTACCTGACATAAATCCGGAAACTCTTTTTCTATTCTTAAAAGAATATCCAAAAGAATATCAGTCCCCTTGAATTCGCTTCTGCTTTTCTGAACTCCTATAAAGAATCTGGTGATTCCGTCCGGTTTCTGAATGAACCTTTCGGCGGGTTCTGCAGGGTTTATGGGAAAAGGTATCAGCTCAGTCTTTTCGGGGAAATGGTCTTTGTAGCTCATATAGTATTCCCAAAGACCAGCGGCAATTCCGTTGCAATCACTGGCAATTATCTGATTTAATTCTGCCTTGTAGCTATGTAACCAGTCGTTTACAGCATCTATATTGTCTTTTACGGATCTGAACTGACCGTTTACCATCAGCTCTGAATATTCAAAAATGTTGCTTTGTGTGCAGGCTTTTACGTAATAGTGATCCATTCCGTATGCAGCTAAAAAGACTTTTTTATTATGTTTTCTTAGCTCTCTGTAATATGGGAGTATTCTCTCTGCCTTGAACTCCAGAAACATAGGGTTGATAATCTGAACAATATCGTAATTTCTGAATGTTCTGAAATGGCGATTAACATTGAAGATGTATTGTATGGTATCTTTCAGGCCTGTACTTTTCCGTATTAGCGGAATATCGTTTTTGTAACCTTTCCAGAAATCACCATTGCTGGCCACAGTAACATCGTGTCCGAGCAGTCTCAGCCCCTCGGCCAATGTCCAGTGAACGTTGCTGTATTCGCCTAATAGTAAGATTTTCATAGTTATAGTTTTTCTATGTGATGTATTATGAGTTTTCCATATTTACTATTAAGCAAAAATCTGTACAGAGAGTATCTGTAAGAAGTGTTGTTATTTGCCAATGGGTATATTCCCGCCATTTTCAGACCATTTAATGCATACTCCAATGTTTGCTTCCAGTTATTGTCTCTTGCAGCTAAACGAATACAATCCAGAGCTAAAGTGCTGATTTTTCTATCTAATCCGTTATGAGGATCGTCTTTGTGATCGTCGCGAAAACTAATCAGACGATTAATTACTTCTATCGCAATATCGATGCGTTTGTTTGTCTCCTTTTTAAGATTTCCAATTATGGAGTTATCCCGGGTGTAGTATGCGTACACAGGATAGTTTGTGAAAATCAGAGTTTTACAAAGATGTAGCAATCTTGGTGTGAAATCTTCATCTTCAAGATAACTGTTTTCTCTGAATCTGAGTTCGTTTCTGGTTATGAGGTTGCTGCTGATGATAAAACTGCAACTGCTTCCCGGAAGGTTGTGAGTAGCCATATATTGATTACCGGATATGATATCACTGAATTTGGTTTTGTGGTGTTTCGAAACCTGAATGGAATTGCTGTGTACCTGTTTCATTCCATACATAAGCAACTCTGTCTTACACTCTTTGATTTTTTGAATGCAGTGATGAAGAGTGCCGGGAAAATAGTAATCGTCTGCATCCAGGAACAACAGATAGTCTCCTTTGGCTATCCTGATACCGTAGTTTCTTGCTGCTCCCAAACATCCATGCGGTTGCTTGAATAGTTTGACAGGCAGATTGCCGAATTCGGTCCGTATATTTTGTGGTGGATAGACAGATCCGTCATCTACAATAATAATCTCATAGCTGTCATATTCTCTTATCTCTTTTGATGCAGATAATATGGCTCTGTGCAACAGTCGCTCTGTTTGAACCGGATTGCTTTTACAATAATATGGAATAATTACCGATATCATAGGCTTCTGTTTGTTGAAAGTATTTTAGTGAGATTTGTAGCTCCTATAATGACCGTTGTCAGGATTTTTATACATTCTTTAAATGTGAATCCTGAACGGCAGATTACATCAAGAGGTGGCCTGTTTGATTCAATATACGCAGAAGCTGCTGTGATATAGCGGTGGTCGGTATCCTGGCATCGCCTCAGATCAGTAAGCAGATTCAGTGAAACTAACCATAACTGCGCAACAGACTCCTTGTAGTTGCGGTCAATTGCCTCCTTGAGTAGTCTGTAATTGTGTCTGAATAGTGGCTCCTGGTTGTTGAAGGTGTATTTGTGAGTTATACCATTTCCGTTGGAATGGTATATATATCTGCCGTATTCAGATAGATATATTACGCTTGTTTTTTTGATTATTTCCGGACATATTGCTGCATCTTCAAAACTCTCTCCAACAGGGAAACGTAACGAGTTGAAAAGTTCTGTTTTGTAAATCTTGTTGCATGCATAGCAGTGTTGATATCCTTTTAGTGCAATCCACTTGCGGAATATGTCGTTTTCTATTAATGCACCACTAAATTTAATGGTGTGGGCATCTGGCGCTCCAAAGTGTACATCTATAGGGTATTCCAGTAAATCTATGTTGGAATTTTTTAACAGAATGTTCATATTGGGTGCAAAAGTGTCATTTGCTACTTCATCATCAGCATCAATGAATGTTATGTATGGTGATGTAGCGTGGTCTATACCTTTATTGCGTGCTGCGCTCAATCCTCCGTTTACCTGATGTATAAGTCTTATTCTGTTGTCTTTCTTTGCCCATTCTTCGCAAATATCTCCGCTGTTGTCAGTGGAACCATCGTCCACAAGTATCACTTCAATCTCTCTGAAAGACTGAGCAAGGACGCTTTCAATACAACGGTCTATATATCCGGCGCAGTTGTAAACGGGGATTATAACTGATAAATGCATATCTATCTACAAAAGTAACAATTAATTGCGAGAAAAACACTTAGATTATTCGTTATTATTTTTTTTAATAAGGAGAAAGTTTTATTTTTGTGCAAAATTGAAAGTATAACCAAAAATATTGATAATATGGACGAACTATTGAAAATGGTCACAGCCAAGGCTACAGAATGGCTAAGCGAATCTTTTGATGCTGATACACGTGCAGAGGTTAAAGCGATGTTGGATAACGAAGATAAATCTAATCTGATAGATGCGTTCTACAAGGATCTGGAGTTTGGCACCGGTGGTTTGCGTGGTACTATGGGCGCAGGTTCAAACAGAATGAATGTCTATACAGTTGGTATGGCTACACAAGGTTTGGCTAATTACTTGAATATCAACTTTAAAGATAAGGAACAGATATCTGTGGTTGTAGGTCATGACTGCAGAAACAATGGACGCCTGTATGCTGAAACAGTTGCAAATATTTTCTCAGCCAACGGCATTAAGGTATATCTTTTTGATGATCTGAGACCAACACCTGAAGTATCATACGCAGTTCGTTTGCTGGGCTGTCAGAGTGGTGTGAATGTTACTGCAAGCCACAATCCAAAGGAATATAATGGCTATAAGGCTTATTGGGAAGATGGTGCTCAGGTGCTTGCTCCACACGATAAGGGTATTATAGACGAAGTGGCTAAAGTTCGTATTCAGGATGTGAAATTCCAGGGAAATCCTGAATTGATAGAGATTGTTGGTGAAAATATAGATAAAGCATATCTGGATGAAATCAAGGGTATCTGTATAGATCCTGAACTGGTAAAACGTAACAGCAATCTGGGTATTGTTTACACTCCATTGCATGGTTGCGGCAGAGTCCTGATTCCAAGATCATTGGCAGAGTGGGGCTTTACAAATGTTCATACAGTACCTGAACAGATGATTCCGGACGGAAACTTCCCGACAGTTGTATCACCAAACCCGGAATATCCGGAAGCTTTGACAATGGCTTTGAATCTGGCACGTCAGATAGATGCTGATGTTGTAATGGCTTCAGACCCTGATGCAGACCGTCTGGGTGTTGCATGTAAAAACGATAAGGGTGAACTTATTCTGTTGAATGGTAACCAGACTGCAATGATATTCCTTTACTACATCATCACTCAATATACAAAACTGGGTAAGATGACTGGTAAGGAGTATGTAGTAAAAACTATTGTAACCACTGAAGTAATCAACGAAATAGCGAAGAAGAATAATCTGGAATTGTTCGATTGCTATACAGGATTCAAATGGATTGCAAAGGTTATTGCAGATGAAAATGCAAAAGGCAAGAAGTACATTGGTGGTGGTGAAGAGAGCTTTGGCTTCCTTGCAGAAGACTTTGTACGCGATAAGGATGCCGTTTCAGCTTGTAGCCTGATGGCAGAGATTGCAGCCTGGGCTAAGGAAAACGGTAAGACTCTGTTCGATTTGCTGCTTGATGCATATATGGAGTATGGCTTCTCCGAAGAGTGCGCAGTAAGCGTAGTTAAACCAGGAAAGAGCGGTGCCGATGAAATTAAGGCTATGATGGAGCAGTTCCGTTCAAATCCTCCTAAGTCACTGGCTGGTGAACCTGTAGTGCTTGTAAAAGACTTCAAACTGATGAAACAGACTGATGCAGAAGGTAATGTGTCTGATCTGGATATGCCAGAACCATCGAATGTACTACAGTACTTTACAGCAAAGGGCGATAAGATTTCTGTACGTCCTTCAGGAACAGAGCCTAAGATTAAGTTCTATATGGAGGCTAAACTTGATTTAAATAGCCGCGAAGAGTATTATGCAGTTAAGGAAGCAGCCGTAGCTAAGATTGAAGCAATACGTAAAGATTTGGGTATCTGATAAATATGTAATTATGAAGCAAAAGTGCTTAAATGTATTTTTTGTTGCGCTGTGTGTTGCGCTGATGTGTGGGTGTAGTAAGCGCCGGGGTGAGGTGGAATTTACAATCTTTACAACATCAGACATTCATGGCAAGATATACCCTGTGGATTATGTTACCGGTAACGACAGGGGTGGCTCTATGATGGCTGCGGCAACACTTTTGGAAGAGTTGCGTGCTACAAACGAGAATGTCCTCTATTTTGATACCGGCGACGTGATTATGGGTGGTGGCGAATCATACTATGATTTGACTGTTGATATAGCAAATCAGTCACTGATGGCTATGATGTTGGATGAAATGGAGTGTAATGCTTTTGTTCCCGGAAATCACGAGTTTGATTTTGGAATGCCAACAATAGACAGGTTTATAAGAAGTGGTAAATTTCCGGTGCTTTGTGCAAATATGACATTCCAGGGACTGGATATAGCCAATAGTTTTTATCAGCCATATACTGTAGTGGTGAAGAACAAAGTGCGTATTGCTGTTTTGGGATTGACTACAATGTCCATCAACTATAAGATACCAACACAATTTATGGAAGGCATGGAGGTTGTAAGTGCTGTGGAAAGTGCCAAATACTGGATACCGTACATTCAGAAAAATGAAAAACCTGATGTGATTGTGTGTCTGGTTCATTCCGGTTACAATGGTGGTTATAACGATGATAGAATATCGGAAAATGAGGCATTGGCTCTGGCAGAACAGGTACCGGGAATAGATATGATTTTCTATGGTCATGATCACAGAATGAATAATAGAAAAGTTGTATCATGTACCGGTGATAGCGTACTTTTGCTGAATCCTGCAAATAATGCAAGAATGGCAGGAGTAACAAAACTTACTCTGCAGTTTGATAAAAGAAAGGTTGTTTCCAAATCGGTTTCAGCAGAGCTGGTGCAGCTCAGAGATAAGGAACCAAATCAGGAACTGATGGATAAAACAGCCGGGAAAAGAGAACTGTTTATGGGGTATCTTGATTCAGTTATGGGTGTGACAGCTGTAGATCTGCAGTATTCCAGAAGGGCGTATGAACCATCAACAGGTATGGATTATGTACATAACATATTACAGGAGATAGTATCGGCAGAAATAACCATGGTATTGCCTGTTTCCGGAAAGGCTGTAAAAGCTGGAAACTTTACTCCACGTGATGCGATGTTGCTCTATCCTCATGAAAATACATTAATCTCAATGATGCTAACGGGTGGAGAAATTAAGGCAGCTTTGGAGGAGGGTGCTAAAAATATTAGAAGAAATCCTACCAAGGTGGTTACTGCGGGCGGTTTGAATTATACGATAGATATGTCAAAACCCGAAGGTGAAAGGGTGCTGATATCGTCATTGGCTGATGGCCAGAAGTTTGATGTTGAGAAAATGTACAGAGTTACAATGGACTCATATCTGGCGTATGCTCTTGATTCTCCGTTTATTACGTCGTTTAACAATAACAGAGATCTGTTGAAGGAGAGGGTTATGCTTTCCAAAAATTCAGATGTTAGGTTCAATATGATGATAAATCATGCCATAAAATATGATAAAGGTAAGCAGGTAGAGCCTGTGAGAAACGGTGAGTGGAGCCTTGTTAATTATAATTAAAATCCTATCAGGGCGATATTTTTAAGTAACTTTGTAAGTTGAAATTAATAATTGAAGATATGAAAAAAGGTCTATTATGCTTGGTGATTGCGGGTGTAGTTATGTCGTTATCATCTTGTAAATCTACTGAGAACGCTTATAAGAAAGCGTATGAAAAAGCAGTGCAGGAAGATGTTGCAGCTGAGGTCTCAACTCCAACAGATGTAACACCTGTGCAGGTTGTAGAATCACAGAAGGCAGAAAAAGCAGAAGATGTTGCTGTACGAGAAGAGAAGGTATCTGTAGTAACCGGTACTCAGACTATAAAGGCATACGGTATAGTGTGTGGCAGTTTCTCTTTGAAGACAAATGCTGATGCGCTAAGAGAAAGATTGCTGAAGGATGGCTATCCAGCAGTGGTTGTGGTAAATCAGGAAGGAAGAACATATCGCGTAGTTTGCGAAAGTTTTGACAATAAGCAGGATGCAGTTGCTGCGCGTGCTAAATTCAAGGCTAACTATCCAAACAATGCAGACTTCCAGGCTGCGTGGATTTTATACAGCAAGTGATAGATAAAAACAATAGAAATGGTGTCCTGCATCCTTCTTTCTGAAGGGTATAGGACATTGTTGTGCGTTACTGTATGAGTAGAATACTTGCAATAGATTACGGAACCAAGAGAACCGGACTGGCTGTTACGGATGTGCTTCAGATAATCCCCGGAGGATTGACAACTGTAGCTACACATGAATTGCTGGCCTATCTTGCTGGCTATTTCAGCAGGGAGCCGGTAGAGACCATAGTAGTAGGCTATCCAACAAATATGGATGGAACGGAATCAGAAAATATGAGACATATTCGTCCTTTTGTTCAGAAACTAAAAAAGCTTTATCCGGAGAAACAGATTGTAATGCAGGACGAAAGATTTACTTCAGTTCTTGCTCAGCGTACTATTCTGGAAGCAGGTATTCACAAGAAGGCCAGACAAAATAAGGCATTGGTGGATGAAGTAAGTGCAACAATAATTTTGGAATCATACTTAAACAGGATAAAAAGATGATATTACCTATTTATACTCACGGTCAGGCCGTGTTGAAAAAAGAGACAGATGAAATAGATGAAAACTATGAAGGTCTGGAACAGTTGATTAAAGATATGTTTGAAACAGTTAGAAGTGCTGAAGGCGTAGGTCTGGCAGCACCTCAGGTAGGTTTACCTATTCGTCTTGCTGTAATTGACCTGGATATAATATCTGATGATCAACCTGAATATAAAGGTTATCTTAAGGCAATTATCAACCCATACATAGAGGAAACTGATGGTGAATTGGTTCCTTATGAAGAGGGCTGTCTCAGTTTTCCGGGAATTCATGAAAAGATTAATCGTCCTTCAAAGGTAAGGGTGAGCTATCTTGATGAAAATTTTCAGGAGCATGATGAATGGTTCGAAGGATTTGAAGCAAGGGTGTTCCAGCACGAAATAGACCATCTGGATGGAAAATGCTTTATAGACAGGATGTCTCCTTTAAGAAGACAGATGAATAAAAAAGCGCTCATTTCAATCGCTTCCGGCAGGGTGAACTGCGGCTACAAGGTAAAACTGAATAAAAAGTAATTTGGTGGACAGCAGACGCATAATAAGAAAGGTGATGATGTTGTTGTGTTTAATAGCATCGGCCTGTAGTGTGTCTGCACAGATAAATACAGACAGAATGATGGTGGTGGGCAGAAATGCCCTCTACTTTGAAGATTACGTGCTTTCAATTCAGTATTTCAATCAGATAGCTACTGCAAAACCTTATATGTATGAGCCCTACTTCTACAGGGCGATTGCAAAGTTGTCTCTGGAAGATTATGTTGGGGCAGAACAGGATTGTAATAGATCAATAGAGAGAAACCCGTTTGTTGTAGATAGCTATCAGATACGCGGATTGTCTTTGATTTATCAGGGAAAGTATAATCAGGCTATCAAGGATTACTACAAGGGGTTGTCAATGGATCCTGAAAACAAGACTCTCAGGCATAATCTGATTCTGTGTCTTTTGCATAATGATCAGGTTGAACAGGCCCGTAATGCAGCCGATACACTATTGCATTATTCGCCTAAATATACTCCTGCAATGGCAATGATGTCTGAAATCTGTTTCGAACTGGGTGATACGGTAAAGGCTACAGAGTGGATAGTGAAAGCAAATGAAATAGATGAGTATGATGCGTCATTGCGTAACTCCATGGCAATGCATCTGGCTCGTCTGGAAAACTATAAGGAAGCTGAAAAGGAGGCCGATATGGCTATCTATCTGGAGCCAAATAATTCATCGTATTATCTGAATCGTGCAATGGTCAGATATTGTATTAATAACCTGCGTGGTGCATTGTCAGACTATGATGTAGCATTGCAGATAGATCCAAATTCCGTTATAGGATATTATAATCGTGGTATATTGAGAGCGCAGATAGGTGACGATAATAATGCTATAACAGATTTTGATTTTGTAATAGAGCGTGAACCGGACAATCTGCTTGCTGTATTCAATCGTGGTTTGCTGCGTGAAGCTACCGGCGACCTGTTGGGTGCAGAGAAAGACTATTCTGCAGTGTTGCTTGAATATCCTCAGTTTATTCAGGGCTATCAGTTGCGAGCTTCAGTAAGAGAAAAACTGGGGGATTACAAAGGAGCAGAACAGGATAACCTGTTGGTATTAAGAGATCAGAACAGGCGCTTTAATGCGTTGAATGGTAATAATACAACTGAAAATCCAGAACCGGAAGACGATTCAAAAACAAGAAAGGAATCTGATCGTAATGTCAAGAATTACAAGAAACTGGTAGTGGCTGACAATCTTGAAAATGGTACAGGATTCTCAAGTGAATACCGAGGTAAGGTCCAAAACAGAAATATAGATGTACAGTATCTGCCCCCGTTCCATATATCCTATTTCTATTCTGCAGGGATGGTTGACAGGGTTAATTATTTTAGTGCAGAAATAGAGGAACTGGGTAAGGATAGTGCCTTTGCGGGAATGCTGTATGTAAATAGCGATGATATTCCTTTGACAGAGGCGCAGATAGAGTTGTTGTTTAAAGATGTTGAGAGATTGACAAGAAAAATGCAGTCTGAACCGGATAATGCTCTGAATCTTTTGGCGCGTGCCCTGAGTTACAGCATGCTTCAGGACTATGTATCTGCCGAATCAGATTGTAATAATGCAATAAGCATTGATGAATCATTTTGGGCATCTTATTTCTTCAGAGCCTCAATACTGGATAAAATTCACAGGTTGAACAGTAGTGAATCGGCTGCAGAGAATAAAGCTGTCATAAATATAGCAGATGGTATGAGTAACAGACAGATATTAAGTGATCTATCAAAAGCTATAGAATTAAAACCTGATATGGCATATGCATATTACAATCGTGGAACAGTATATGCAAGAACCAATGATTATCATGCGGCTGTTGTGGATTTTACAAAGGCAATAGAACTTAATGACAAAATGGCCGAAGCATATTACAACAGAGCACTGGTATATGTGTTCCAAGACAGAATAGATGAGGCAATTAAGGATTTGAGTAAGGCTGGTGAACTGGGTCTGTATCAGGCATACAATATAATCAAAAGATTTTCCCATACAGATTAGACAGGAACAAAAGATTTTAATACTTTTGCAACTCCAAAAAGATAATAATATAGAAATTATGATAAAAATATCGTTTCCAGACGGATCTGTCCGTGAATATGCAGAGGGCATAACCGGATATGAAATTGCTAAAAGCATTAGTGAAAGATTAGCTCAGGATGTATTGGCTTGCAGCGTAAACGATGAAATTGTTGAACTGAACAGACCAATACTTGCAGACGCTTCTATTAAGCTTCACAAGTGGGAAGACGAAGAGGCTAAGCATGCATACTGGCATACAAGTGCACACCTTATGGCAGAAGCACTTCAGGAACTATATCCTGGTACACAGTTTGGTATAGGCCCTGCAATAGAGAAAGGCTTCTACTATGATATTATGCCTCCTCAGGGCGTAACCATCAAGGAGAGTGATTTCCCTGCAATTGAAAAGAAGATGGCTGAACTTGTTCAGAAGAAAGAACAGTTGGTACGTCAGGAGATCTCCAAAGAAGATGCTATCAAGCTATTTGAATCAATGGGTCAGCACTATAAGAATGAACTCATTGCCGATTTGGAAGATGGTACAATAACAACATATACACAGGGTAACTACACCGATTTGTGTCGTGGCCCGCATTTGGTTGATACATCAGCTATCAAGGCTATTAAGATAACTGCTACATCGGCAGCTTACTGGCGTGGCGATGAAAAGCGTCCGCAGATGACACGTATCTACGGTATCAGCTTCCCAAAGAAGAAGATGCTTGATGAATATCTGACACTGCTTGAAGAGGCAAAGAAACGTGACCACAGAAAGATTGGTAAGGAGATGGAACTCTTTATGTTCAGCGATACAGTTGGTAAGGGTCTTCCTATCTGGTTGCCAAAAGGTACAGCATTGCGTCTGCGCCTGCAGGATTTCCTGTCACGTATTCAGAAGAGATATGGTTATCAGCAGGTAATCACTCCACATATTGGTTCCAAACAGTTGTATATCACTTCAGGTCACTGGGATCATTATGGTAAAGACAGTTTCCAGCCTATCAATACTCCGGAGGAGGGCGAAACATACCTGTTGAAGCCAATGAACTGTCCTCACCACTGTATGATTTACAAGGCTCAGCCTCATTCATACAAGGAGCTGCCTTTGCGTATTGCAGAATTCGGTACAGTATATCGTTATGAGCAGAGCGGTGAGCTTCACGGATTGACACGTGTACGCAGCTTTACTCAGGACGATGCTCATATCTTCTGCCGTCCGGATCAGGTAAAAGAGGAATTTATCAGAGTAATGGAGATTATTGAGATAATCTTCAAGGCTCTTGAATTTGAAAACTTTGAGGCTCAGATCTCTTTGAGAGACCCTAACGATCATGAAAAATATGTTGGTAGTGACGAAGTTTGGGAAAAGGCTGAACAGGCTATTGTTGAGGCTTGTCAGGAGAAGGGATTGCCAGCTAAGATTGAATATGGTGAAGCAGCTTTCTATGGTCCTAAACTGGATTTCATGGTTAAGGATGCACTTGGTCGCCGTTGGCAGTTAGGAACAATTCAGGTTGACTACAACCTGCCTGAACGTTTCGATCTGGAATATATAGGTACAGACAACCAGAAGTTCCGTCCTGTAATGATTCATCGTGCACCATTCGGTTCTATGGAACGTTTCGTGGCTGTGCTCATTGAACATACAGCCGGTAAGTTCCCATTGTGGTTGATGCCGGATCAGGCAGCTATTCTTCCTATTTCAGAAAAGGCTAACGAATATGCATATAAAGTGAAGGATATTCTGGAACGTTATGATGTTCGTGCTTTCGTTGATGACAGAAACGAGAAGATTGGCAGAAAGATCCGCGACAATGAGGTAAATCATGTTCCTTATATGCTTGTTGTTGGTGAACAGGAGGCTGAAAAGGGTGAAGTTAACGTTCGTAAACAGGGTGCTGAGAACCTTGGTAATATGAAAATTGAGGAATTTGGAGAAAAAATTGCTCAAGAAGTTAATAATATGATAAATAAATGGTAAATTTGCGCCCGCTTAAAGTTTGATTGGAAAGAAATTTTAAAGAACAAGGATAAAATTTACTAATAATTTACTGCTGAATGAAGAAAGACAGCTTGAGTGATCAGTTCCTGGTAAATGACCAGATACGTGCCAGAGAGGTTCGAATTGTCGGTGACGACATTGAATCAAGAGTAGTTTCACTGCGCGAAGCTTTAAGTATAGCCGACGAAAAGGAACTGGATTTGGTAATGATATCGCCAAATGCCGCTCCTCCGGTATGTAGAATAGTAGATTTTTCTAAGTTCTTGTACCAATTGAAGAAAAAGCAGAAAGAACAGAAAGCTAAGCAGGTTAAGATAGAGGTTAAGGAGATCAGATTCGGACCACAAACCGATGACCATGATTATAACTTCAAATTGAAGCATGCAATCAGCTTTTTGCAGAATGGTGACAAAGTAAAGGCTTATGTCTTCTTTAAAGGTCGTTCTATACTATTCAAGGAACAGGGCGAAAAGCTATTGGCCAGATTCGTAGAAGATCTGGAAGAGTATGGCAAACTGGATCAGGCCCCAATGCTTGAAGGAAAAAAGATGATGATCTTTGTTTCTCCTAAGAAGGGAATCTCCAAGAAGGAGAAAACAGAGAAGGCACAGGAACAATAAGATATAAATAAGGTGTATCGTTTGATACATATTAAATAACTAAATAAAAGTTTATAACAATGTTTAAAGCAAAGACTAATTCCGGTTCTAAAAAAAGATTCGCTCTTACCGGATCGGGCAAAATCAAGAGGAAGCACGCTTATCATAGCCACATCCTCACAAAGAAGAGTACAAAACGTAAGAGAAATCTGGTTCGTTTCACAACACTTGATCCAGCTAACGAGAAACACGTTAAGGATCTGCTTTGTATGAGATAACCCGTAAAGAGATTAGTAACAAATTAATTAATCGAACTGTCAGCTTCAAGTCCATTTGAAAGGCGCTGGCATTCAAAAAACAAACAATTATGCCAAGATCAGTAAATCACGTTGCTTCAAGAGCAAAGAGAAAAAGAATTTTAGGCCTTACAAGAGGTTATTTTGGTGCAAGAAAGAATGTTTGGACCGTTGCTAAGAATACTTGGGAAAAGGGTCTTACATACGCTTATCGCGACCGCAAGGCTAAGAAAAGAGAATTCCGTGCATTGTGGATTCAGCGTATCAATGCAGCTGCTCGCTTAGAGGGTATGAACTATTCACAGCTAATGGGTGCTATCCACAAGGCTGGTATAGAGATTAACCGTAAGGTGTTGGCTGACCTTGCAATGAACAACCCAGAAGCATTCAAGGCTATCGTTGCTAAGGTAAAGTAATCTGAAATTCGGATAGGTTAATATGTGCAGATACTTGGTGTCTGCACATATTTTTTTTGAAATCTGTTTTGTTGTTGAATAGATTTCTTGTATCTTTGTAATACCGCGTCGGGCTAGATCGGGAGACTCATCAAATAATTTAGAGAACCGAGGTATAGCTTCTGCTTCCAATGGCGGGCCACGCTCCGTAAGGAGTAACCTTGAGTCGGTGGATTACAAAGGAACAGGGCACTCAAATCTTGTACTTAGGAGTTCTCATCACATCACCGCCGCGGTTTTTATTATTTTCTGGATAGTGCGCGTTGATATCTACTTGCGTTTGCGTTGTGTTGTGATAGCGTAGTGGCAAAATTATGATAACCTGAAAAATCCTCTTTTGCGCACATGTACAAGTATTTGTGCTTGGTGTAGTTTAATACAGCATTTATTGATTTTATATTTACAAAACGTATAGGTGCCGGTGGTAAACCTGCATATTTGTAGGTGTTGTATGGTGAATCTACCTCTAAATGCTTGTTCAACACGCGTTTTGGACGTTCACCTCCCAGAGCATATATAACTGTAGGGTCGGCCTGTAGTAACATTCCTCTGTTTAATCTGTTAATATATAAACCGGCAACAACAGGCAGTTCTTCGTTTTTGGCAGTCTCCTCTTCTACGATTGATGCTAATGTCATTACCTGTTCTGGTGTTAAACCTATGCTTTCCGCCTTTTCTATTCTCTCATTGTTCCAGAAACTATTTCTCTCTTTTATCATTCTCTCAATAAATCCATCGACAGAGATATTCCAGTAAAATTCGTACGTATTTGGTATGATCAGGTAAAATACATTGTCCTTGTCGAACCCCTTACTCTTCAGATATTCAATGTCGCTAAGTCTGTTCGCAATTGTAGTGGAGTCTATCATTAGTTGTCCGGAAACAGCAGATGCAATCTGATTAATGGTTCTGGCGCTGTTGATGACAACTTTTACAGGGGTTTGCATTCCTGCACTTAAAATGTCGGCTATGTTTTTTGAACTGAATCCTCTTCTGATAATGTAATGTCCTGAATGTCTGTTGTCATCATATTTCTTTAACTTCAGTATCCATTTCAAACCAATCAGATTTGCCTCAGTATCATTTGATTGTATCATTTCAATAATCTCTTCTGAATTATTGTCAGGGGTTATGTAGATACTGAAATCGGTTGATTGTATTTGAGGGGATACTATTAGCTTGAAACAGCGAAATGTGAAGCTGATCAATGCTATTGCAACTATATTTGCAATCCAGATAGATATTGTCTTTGTCTTACTCATAATTTTATGGTTTATCCGGCAAAGTTATCCTTTTAATTGCATAACCCAAAATAAGAATGATGAGATAATGAATGAAATAATTGTGAAAACAGAATGCTTTTTTTAACTTTGTAAAATATTGCAGGTAACTGATTAATGAGATAAACAAATTTAATATAACTATTTATGAAAAAAATTACAACATTATTGGCTTTGGCATTGACAATGTCAGTTAGTGCAAAAGATGCGATAACAATTACGGTTCATGCAGACAAACCAGGTAGTGTTATTGACAAAAACATCTACGGTCAGTTCTCAGAACATTTAGGTACATGTATCTATGGTGGCCTTTGGGTAGGTGAAGATTCTGATATTCCAAACACACAGGGATATCGTAATGACGTTCTTGAAGCATTGAAGGAACTTGAAGTACCTGTAATGCGCTGGCCGGGTGGTTGCTTTGCAGATGAATATCACTGGATGGATGGTATTGGTCCAAAGGAGAATCGTCCTCGTATGGTGAATAACAACTGGGGTGGCATAGTAGAAGATAACAGCTTCGGTACTCATGAATTCCTGAATCTTTGTGAAATTCTTGGTTGCGAACCTTATATCAGCCTTAACGTAGGTAGCGGTTCTGTTCAGGAAGCTGCTCAGTGGATTGAATATATGAATGCTGCTGATGGCCCAATGGCAAGATTGCGTAAGCAGAATGGTCGTGAAGAGCCATGGAAGGTAAAGTATATCGGTATTGGTAACGAAGCATGGGGCTGTGGTGGAAATATGACACCTGAATACTATTCAGATATTTTCCGCAGATACCAGACCTATTGCCGCGACTATAGTGGTACCAGAATCTTCAAGATTGCCAGCGGTGCATCTGACTATGATTATAAGTGGACAGAGGTTCTTATGGATAAGGTGGGTTCAATGATGAACGCAGTATCATTGCACTACTATACAGTATCAGGTTGGGTAGGCAGCAAGGCTCCTGCAGTAGGTTTCTCAGAAGAGGAATATTACTGGTGTCTTGGTAAGTGTCTTGGTATTGAGCCTGTAATTGAGAAACACCTTGCTATTATGTCAGAATATGACCCGGAAAATAAGATTCCATTGTTCGTTGACGAATGGGGTACATGGTGGGAACCAGAACCAGGTACACAGCTGTTCCAGCAGAATACAATGCGCGATGCTTTTGTAGCATCTTTGTCATTGGACGTATTCCACAAGTATGCAGACAGAATCAAGATGTGTAACATTGCTCAGGTTGCTAACGTACTGCAGGCTATGATTCTTACAAAGGAGGATCAGATGGTTCTTACTCCAACATACTATATCTTCAAGATGTACAAGCCTCACATGGATGCAAAGTATATTCCACTTGAAATGGAGGGTATAGATGTTAAGCTGGTTCGTAACGAACGTTATGAAGCAAATCCATCAGAGGGTGCAAACAGACCATTGCCATTGATGAGTGCTACAGCTTCAAAGGATAACGATGGTAAACTTCATATCTCAATGTCAAACGTAAAGATTGACGAAGAAGAGACTGTTGTTATTGATCTGAAGGGTATGAAGGCTAAGAGCATTAAGGCTACAATTCTGACATCAGAGAATAAGGATGATCACAATACATTCGAAAATCCTGATAATGTTCAGCTGGTTGAGTTTACAGACTTTAAGATTGACAAGAAGACCGGTGCAGTAACTGTAAACATGCCTGCATTGAGCGTTGTAACTCTTGAAATTATCTGATAGAAAGTAAGGATATAAATGATATAGACCTCAATGGAGTTAATCTGTTGAGGTCTGTTTTTAAAATGATTTTTATATACTGGTTATGAATGAAACTCCGCAACTGAATGAACATAATAAGGCTGAATATCCTCCAATGCATACTGCAGAGCATATTTTAAATGCAACAATGGTTAAGATGTTCGGATGTCCACGTTCAAGGAATGCGCATATTGAACGTAAAAAATCAAAGTGTGATTACATTCTTGAATCGGAGCCAACAGAGGCGCAGATAGCCACACTGGAGGCAAAAGTGAATGAAGTTATTTCACAGAATCTGGATGTTACTATAGAATATGTAACACATCAGCAGGCGGCCGAAATAGTGGATATGAGTAAATTGCCCGATGATGTGTCGGAGACTTTGCGTATAGTAAGGGTGGGAGATTATGATGCATGTGCATGTATTGGTGCGCACGTAGAGAATACGTCAGAAATTGGCGCCTTTAAGATTCTCACTCATAGCTTCAATGATGGCGTTTGGCGCGTAAGATGGAGGGTGGAGCGGTAAGCGGGGCTCGAACCCGTGCGTTCGCACGGGTATTCCCGCGTAAACCTTATTTATTGATGGGTCGCGAGTTTGATATTGGTATATAAACTAAGTGAAAAAAAACAACGCCGGTATGGCGTTAAAGATTTGAGCGGTAAACGAGACTCGAACTCGCGACCCTCGGCTTGGGAAGCCAATGCTCTACCAACTGAGCTATTACCGCAATAAATAAGATTACCTTTGCAGGTTGATGCAAAGGTAATCATTATTTTGTAACGTCAACCAAATTATGATGGCTGATGTTGCTCTCTTAACAGGTCATTAACAGTCTTGACCGGATTAAAGGTTGATAGTGGAACTTCAACAAACAGGGTATTCCAGTTGCTCATTGCACCATTCCAAAGACCCGGAAGCTCCAATGCCTTCAATTCACGTCCACTCTTTGATTTGCTTGATATAAATCCTGTAGATTGATCTACAAAATCAGGCAGGTTGAATTTGTCGCCTTTGTATCCGCGTAATCCACAAACCAGATCAACCGGATTAAAGTGAGTACCTTTTGTGAACATCTCCTTTTTAGCGGAATCGTTCATATCTATCTGTGAACTTTCCAGAATCTGCAGAGAGATGGATCCATCGCTGTTATATGCAAGGAATGGGCCACCACCAGGTTCGCCTACATTTTTTACCATACCGCATACACGAACAGGACGGTTTAGTTTGCCGTAAAGTGTCTTGGCAAGCTCTTCATCGCTCATAGAGTTCAGGCCGTTTATTCTGCAACAGATCTTATCCTGCAGGAATGCAGCAATTTCGTTCAACAGCTCTCTGTCATAGTTTTTGGAATCCAATATGTTCAGATAGTTGAATATTTTCTCTTCAACAGATACCAGAATACCAGCCAGTACCTTTTTGTAGATAACAGTGTCACCTTTAATGTGATCAGGAACAACGTTGTCAATATTCTTGATGAATACTATATCGGAAGTCAGGTCGTTTAAGTTTTCGATTAATGCACCGTGACCGCCCGGACGGAATAACAGTGAACCATCGCTTTCGCGGAAGGGATTGTTGTCTTTGTCGGCAGCAATAGTATCTGTACTTGCTTTCTGTTCAGAGAATGAGATGTTGTATTTCACGCCATATTGTTGTGAAAACATCTCTTTACTTCCATCTGCCAGTGTTGTAAACAGTTTTCTGTGTTCCGGCGATACAGTGAAGTGTATATTGACAATGCTGTCTGAACTGCTGGCATATAAAGCACCCTCTGCCATGTGTTCTTCCAATGGGGTACGTGCATTTCCATTATCATATTTGTGGAATTTGAGTACGCCTTTAGGTTTTGCACCATAGTTCAGTCCCTTTTTCTGAAGCAGGTTGGCAACAACAGCTTTGTAGTTTCCGTCTGCTATCAATGCAGCAATATCTTTGCCTTCATTTTTCAGGCAGGCTGCATTAAGGTCATTGTAGAAAGCAAAGTTTTCAATGCTTTCAAAGAATTTCTTCTCAAAATCAGAAGCAGGAGTACTGTAGTCTGCGTCAAGGAAACCAAACAGATCTTTAAACATACGGCTGGCTGCACCCGATGCAGGTACAAACTTGGTTATAGTATGTCCGCTGTTGCAGTAGTTTTCCCAAATCCTGATATATTCGCTAATCTCATCTTCTGTTGGTAGCAAGACACCATTGCCAACAGATGCAGCTGCGTCAAGTTCCAGGAACGGAAAACCATCTTTGAATGATTGCAGCTGTTTTTCAACTTGTTCGGGAGTTATTCCCTTTCTTTCCAGTAATTTAAGGTCTTCGCTGTTAAACATAACACTAATAGTTAATAATTGTGATAAAAATAGTACAAGTTTGTGAAATAATCAAAGAATATCCATTTTTATAGGTATAAACCATTTTTTTTATCTACTTTAGCCGATGAAATAATAAATTAACGAGATGAAAAGAATAATTCTATCAGCCATTGCCCTCTTAATGACAGCATCATACAGTGTGTATTCACAGGGCAGTTCTAATTCAAAGGAACCGGAAATCACATTCGAAAAGACTACTCACAATTTTGGTATATTCGATATAGAGAACGGTTTGCAGAAGTGTGAATTTGTATTTAAAAATACAGGCGCCAAGGATCTGGTAATCTTAAGTGCGACAGCATCATGTGGATGTACAGAACCTGAGTACCCAAAGGTGTTGATAGCTCCGGGAGCACAGGATACCATCAGGGTAACTTACGATGGCACTACACGCAGACCGGGTGTATTCAGAAAGGTTATTACCCTTAAAACAAACGCAAAGGTAAATACAGCCTATCTGTATATTACAGGTGAAATGGTGGAAAAGATGCCTGCAAAACCGGTTGAATGATACCTTATCTACTCTTTGTAATGTCAGTTACCTGCAGGGTGCTGTCGCAAACTGTAAATCCAATTTCATAACCTGCAAATCCAAAGCCGTATCGTCTGTCAGGATCGTTTTGGTATCTTGGACGGGGATCTTCCGATAAGATTTCTGTCAGGGCTTTGATTTTGTCAGATGGAAAGCGGTTTGCTATATTCTCCGGAATAATTACATCCAGTTTTTTCATTTCATTCTGTTCAATCAAGCCGCATTTTGCATCAGGGTAGGAATCGGCGTATGGAATGTATGGCTTGATGTCGAAGATAGGGGTGTCATTCATAAGATCGGCTCCGCTGACTGTTATGACAGGGCCTTCTGGTGTGTCAAGTTCTATCCTGACTATCTCTACGCACGATAACCCGATAGGGTTGGGGCGGAATGGTGAACGTGTGGCAAAAACACCCAGACGTTTGTTGCCTCCTAATCTTGGCGGACGAACTGTAGGCATAAACCTGTCGCATTTAGCCTGAGAAAACTCCCAGAGTAACCAGATGTGGCTTGTCTCTTCCAAGCCGCGCAGTGCTTCCGGATCTCTGTACTCTGGTTCAAACACTATGTCAGCCAATAATGATTTTGCTAATCCGCTCTGTCTTGGAATTCCGAACTTGGTTGGAAAAGCGCTTCTGATTCTGGCAATTATCTTTATTTCGTCCATATATGGCGAAAGTACCAAAAATTATTGATTATATTTGCTATTTGTATGTTGTACGCTAAAAAAAATATCAAAATAGCTGTAATTGGCAGGCTGATAGTATTGATGCTGTCAGTTGCTATACCGGTTAAGACTATAGCAAAAAATATGACCCTCCGGGCGGATTATCTTTTGCAACAGGCATCGGCATATATATCGGTAAACATAGATTCGGCAGAATACTATGCTGATATGGTGTGCGGTTTAACCCGTCCGGTATCAAATCAGTATTCCAGGGCAAGAAACATAAAGGCCAGGGTGGAATTCAGCCGAATGCATTATCGTCATGCTGCGGAACAGTATCTGGATGTTCTGGAGAACAGCAGAAATCAGCTGGACGTGCTGGAAGCAGAAGTGGGGTTGATGAAGGTCTATCAGCGTACATCAGATAATCTCTCATTTTATCAGTATAGAAACAGCGCATTAAAACGAATGCAATCCATACAGGATGAATCCGATAAAATGGATGAAGAGGATTTTGAAGCATTTCAAACAATATTACGCGATTTCAGTTCTGTGTCGGCCCTCTATTTTTTTGAATTGGAGCAGATTAACCAATCTGACAGGGAATATGAAAAACTGATGGCCGATCCTGAATTAAGATACGATGTGCCTGCTTTTCTTATGTCTCTCTATCTAAAGGGAGTGGGAATAGGTGTGGTCAGGACGGCAAATCCTGCAGAACAGTTGGTAGAACGTGCCAGAAGTTTAAATGACTGTTTGCGTTATGCTGAAAGAATTGGAAATCAGCGTCTGCAGGCTATGTCATTACGCGCTACCGCTGCGCTGCTTATTGAAGCTGATGCCGAAGAGCTGAATGCCTTGATAGATGCAGGCGATATACTGGAGAGTGTAAACAGTTCTCAGATACAGATAGAACTGCTGCCTGTTCAGCTATTGTCAAAGGCAATGCAGATATTTGCTGCCAATGGATGTATTTACGATATGATAGAGTGCCACAGAATATTGGCATCAGCCTATATACGTCAGGATAAATATGAGGATGCTTTGAAAAATCTGGAACAGTCATTATCTCTTTTCAATGATGTGCGTACAGCAAACTATCCAGAAACAAAAAATGATTCATTGCAGTTGGAACTGTACAGAGACGATTATCTGAACGTGGAAGAGGCCTGGATAGATGAAACACCGTATGCAACAGTGCCGGAAAGTATGTCCTCCATACGTGAACAGATAAGTCTGGCATATTCAGGTCTGGCCGATAAGGTAGCCTCCGATTATAATCGCAACGTATATATAGAATTGCAGAAAACAATCCGTCTGGATCGTCGTTTTGAAGCAAGAAATGAACTGCTGAAACGTTCAAATAGCCAGTTGTTGTTAGTTATATCAATACTTATAGCTCTGTTCCTGACAATAATTTATGTTTATAGAAGAATCAGCGCCAAATTTAAATTAAAGAATAAGGAGTATGCAGAGAGACTTATTAAGATATACAATCTCTGTACAGAAATACTGAATATATCATCTGCTAACAAAGACATCATAGAGAGTCTTAATAGTGAAATAATTCCTCAGGCCGAAGAGCTGATAGGAACAAAGGGACTCTCTGTAATCTCTGAAAACAGGACAGATACATCGGCCTATGTTATGCCGCTTATAGTATCAGGTACTGACAAGATTGTTGCATATATGGTGGCCGATAATGAACATCTGCAAAAGGAGCAGAAATTATTGCTGAACATAATTGCGCCGTATATAACATCGGTGTTGGTCAATCTGGGCGAATACGAATGGCAACAGGAATACTATAATGAGATAGTAGAACAGCATAATGTCTATACCAAAAAGGCCGATAATAATAAATGTGAGAATCTGAAACGTAAAACATACTGCTCAGTAGTGGCGGAATCGTTACCTTACATAGACAGAATGAAAGCTGAGATTATGCGTCTTTCAGGTGAATCGACAGATGATGAGCGTATTCGTTACATATCGGAACTGGTAGAGCGTATAAACGGATATAATAATCTGCTGACAAACTGGGTGCAGATGCGTCAGGGAATGGTGACGCTCAGCATAGAGAGTTTTGCATTGCAGGATCTGTTTGATATTGTATCCGGCAGTTCGGCAAGTTTCAGAAATAAGGGAATAAAACTGATTGTGCCACATACCGATGCGGTGGTTAGGGCAGATAAATCATTGACTCTGTTTATGATAAATACTCTGGCCGAAAATGCCCGCAAATTCACTCAGTCAGGTGGTGAGGTAACTGTGTCGGCACAACAACAGGATGAATATGTTGAAATATCTGTTTCCGATACCGGTATAGGATTGACAGAAGAAGATGTACATACTATACGTGAAACAAAAATCTACAATAACAGCAGAAACAATGGTTTTGGTCTGATAAACTGCAAGGGAATAATAGACAAGTACAGGAAGACCGATAAACTGTTTGAAGTGTGTAGTTTTGATGTGGAAAGTACTCTGGGCAAGGGTAGCCGCTTCTTTTTCAGACTGCCAAAGGATGTGAAACGTATGCTTTCAGTGCTGCTTATGCTGTTGCCATGCTGTGCTGTTTTTTCTGCATCAACAGATTCACTTTTGAATAAGGCTTATCTATATGCAGAGCAGGCCTATCTGCTGAATGTGGAATCCTGTTATGAAGAGGCACTTGCGTATGCCGATTCGGCTTTAGCCTGTTTGAATATGGACTATATAGCCAATACAGGTGATTCATTGGGAGAGATATATCTGTATGGTAAAAATTATGCCGACGAAGCAGAGTGGCTTGAAAACGGCTTTGCAACCGATTATGAAACCCTGTTGTGGATTCGTAACGAGGTTGCAATATCGGCATTGGCATTGGGCGATTGGGAACTTTATGATTACAATAATGATCTCTATCTGAAACAGTTTAAACTCTATTATGCCGAACATAATATAGAACAAGACAGTTTGCGTTTGCAGCGCAACAACAGTACACTCTCCATACTATTAGTGTTAATTGTACTGCTGTTTGTGGTGCTTCTGCTCTTTGGATTCCTGTTGCATGTTAAGTATCTGATTCGTTATAGAAGTGATATGCAGCAGGTACTCTCTGTAATGGATAAAATATCGGAATCGGCAACCGTACAGAGTCAGCAGGAGTTTAATGTTAGAGAGGTGCTTCAGAAAGTTGTGAATAATGTTGTTTACGATATAGACCAACTGGTGCCGGTCAGCAATCTGTCAGTAATTATAAAAGCAACCAATGGCGATGAGATAGGTGCCGGCTACGGTAATGAAAATATCATCTTTGACAAACAGATGGAGGGTGTTCTGAAATCGGGGCAGACAGAACAGTTTAATGAAGATACCAATTATATCTTTCCGCTGACCGTCAATACAATCAATGGACTGGAAGTATTGGGAGTGCTGGGTATAAGCGTTAAAAAGAATACCACAGGCTGGCAGGAACAGATGGTGCTTATAGTGCAGTACCTTGCCGCAACACTGCACAGTACTATATTACGCTTTGAGTTGGTAGCGCGCAATATAGAGCAGATACAGGAAGAATCGGAACGTATCAGGTACGAAGATAATCAGCTACATGTAAGAAATTTGATACTGGATAATTCTCTGTCCACGCTTAAACATGAAACAGTATATTATCCTAACAGAATAAAGCATCTGCTTTCGCAGGAGCAATCATCGGAAAACAGAGAGGCCGATATAAACGAGATGCAGGAACTGGTCTCTTACTATCGTGATATTTACGCAATACTTAGTCACAATGTAATATCACAAACAGGCGATAATATTGTAAACAGAAAGAATATAGAGGTTAATAGTATAATGGAGTATGCCGGGAAAATAACAAAAACGGAGACTCTGTTCAGTAATACTGCACGCCTGGTAATGGCCGATGAAACACTGCTGAAATATCTTGTAAGACTACTTATAGACAGAATTACAGAACATTCGGAACTGCTTTCGGTAACAGCCAGGGAAGAGTATGGCTTTGTAAAGTTTTCAATGCTTACATCAATGAATTCAGATCAGAAGACGTTGGATACACTGTTCCATCCGTTAAACAACAAAGACAATATGGCATACGTCCTTTGCCGACAGATAATTAGAGAACACGATGATATGTTTAACCATATAGGTTGCAGAATAAATGCAGAGACAGTTCCGGATGGAGCCTTAATCTGGTTTACTCTGCCTGCAGTAATGGAGTAACAACTATGGATAAATTCAAATTAATAGTAGTAGAAGATGTGTCGCTGGAATTGAAAGGAACACTTTCCATTATCCGTAATGACATACCGGAAGCAGAGGTAATAGGAACAGCTCAGACAGAACGGGAATTCTGGACGTTGATAAAATCCGGTTTAATTCCTGATATGGTGTTGCTGGATTTGGGTCTGGGTGGTTCCACAACTATAGGTGTAGATATATGCAGAAAGATTAAGCAGGAACACTCTGCAATAAAGGTGCTGGTCTTTACAGGTGAACTGTTAAATGAGAAACTCTGGGTAGATGTACTTGAAGCCGGTGCAGAAGGAATAATACTGAAAACCGGAGAATTACTTACCCGCAGCGTGGTACTTGATGTTATGTCAGGTAATCATTATGTCTTTAATCAGCCAATCCTGGAAAAGATCACCGAAAGATTTCGTCAGTCAGTGCTGACCGAAAAGTTACAGCGTTCGGCTTTTATAACCTACGATATAGATGAATACGACGAACGACTGTTACGCCATCTGGCGTTGGGTTATACAAAAGATATGATAAGCGAATTGCGTACAATGCCGTTCAGCAGCAAATCATTAGAGAAGAGACAGGCAGAGCTTATCAGCAAACTGTTCCCGTCGGCAGAACGTGGTGTAAATGTAACCCGATTGGTGGTAAGAGCAATAGAACTGCACATTATAGATCCATACAAATTAGAGCCTGATGAATAGAAAAAGTCTGGGAATATGGCACCCTGCTATGCTGTATCTGTTACTGTCTGTTGCAGTGATACTGGTAGCTTGGATAGGTGGTTTTTGGGAATTACGCAATGTTGATGTCAATTCCGAACTTGTATTGCGTAGTTTACTGACAATAGACGGAGTGCGTTTTTTGTTGCACAATTCTGTCTCTCTGTTTGATGATGCACCCATTGCAAATATTTTGATGCTTCTCTTTACAATTGGTGTCGCAAACAGAAGCTCCTTATTCAAAACAGTATCGCACTTTATACATCATAAACCACTTTCTTACAAACAGTATGCATCGCTTTTACTGTCGTGCATAGTCTTTGCGTTGCTGTTTGTGTTGTTGCTTTATGGCATTTTTGGTCCCGGACACATATTGCTGAGTATTTCAGGAACACTTAAAAACAGCCCGTTGGTAGATGGCTTTTATGCAATACTTATGCTTTTGGTATTACTACCCTGTCTAATTTACGGGATAGCTACCGATAGCTTTAACGCAGTAGATGACGGTATAGATGCGTTAGTCTCTGTAATCAGGGTGATACCATCGTATCTGCTAACATTGTGCATGGCCTCATTCCTGATGTCTGTTATAACTTATAGCCGCATAGATATACTTTTAGGTGTAGAAATAACAGAAATATATCTGTTTTCCAGAATACTATACTGGCTTCCACTGCCAATATTACTCATCTTTTATAGAAAAAAATCAGATATAGTTTGAAAATAAGAATAAATAACCTAATTTTGCACCCGAAAACCAAAGAGGTTGGTTCGGTAGCTCAGCTGGATAGAGCAACAGCCTTCTAAGCTGTGGGTCTTGGGTTCGAATCCCAACCGAATCACAATCGAAAGAAAACGTTCCAAGCGGAGCGTTTTTTTTTGTTTGTAAGTAAAGCAGTTGTAAGCTTGCTTACAAACTGCACATACTTACAAACAATATCCCCTACGTAGTAGGGAGGAACGTTTTCTGTAGATTGTTAGATGGCCCCCGGAGGGCAGGGATGCCGCCGTTAGGCGGAATTCCAACCGAAGTATAGCTTTAGCGGAATCCCAACCGAAATTACTTTGAAACAGAGAAAAAGTGAATAGAAGAAATATTTTACTATTTTCGCATAATGAAATTATAAACGAAGAACTATGATAAAGAAAATTCTCCTTTCTGCATTTATACTATCTGTTCCCCTTCTTGTATCCGCACAAACCGCATCATGGACAGCCGACAACGGCAACGGAACCTTCACCAATCCACTCTTTTATGACGAATTCTCAGACCCTGATATAATAAGAGTAGGAGAAGATTTCTATATGGCCGGAACAACCATGCACACAGTGCCCGGGGTAGTAATAATGCATTCAAAAGATTTGGTGAACTGGAAGTTCCTGAGCTATTGCTTTGATCGTTTCACTTTTGGAGAATCATTTGAACTGAAAAATGGACAGGAAGAGTATGGACAGGGAATATGGGCGCCATGTATCAGATACCATAACGGCAAATTCTATGTCTTTACAAACATAAATGGCGTAGGAATGCAGGTCTTTATAGCAGAAAATCCGGCAGGACCATGGGAACACATCAATATGGAAGGCGATATTTACGACCTATCGGTACTATTCGATGATGATGGAAAAATATATGCAGTATATAAGTATGATGAAGTTCACCTGATAGAAATCAAACCCGATTTCAGCGGTTTTGTGGAGGGAAGTGAAAAAGTAATTATTGAGGCCGGAAACGCTATGGGTGAAGGTCACCACTTCTATAAGATAGATGGCAAATACTACATAATCAGTGCAAACTATTCACCTGTCGGCAGAATGCAGTGTGCGCGTGCTGATAAACCCGAAGGACCATACCAGACAGTAACCATCAGCATGCGTGAAACATTTGGTGAAATGGCACAGCATACTATAAATAATGTGGGTCTGGACAGACCCGTTCCTGAACACGGAACAAAATTCCAAATAAACTACCCAACAGGTAACCATTTCAGCGCAGTACCTCTGCATCAGGGCGGTTTGGTAGATTTGCCAAACGGTGAATGGTGGGGCTTCTCTATGATTGACTTCCATTCAGTAGGCAGAACCACCTGTCTTTCGCCTGTTACCTGGGTAGATGGATGGCCATATTTCGGACTTCAGGGAAATTTAGGCAGAACCCCCAGAACTTGGTATAAACCAAATGTAGAGGCTCAAGTAGAACCATCAGCACCATACAATCGTAACGATAATTTTGATGGTAAAACCCTGCAACCAATATGGCAGTGGAACCACAATCCCAATGATAAAATGTGGGCACTCAGCAAAGGCAAGTTGCGTTTAAAGACTATGCCTGCAGAAAACTTCTTGTGGGCCAAAAATACACTAACCCAACGTGCTATAGGACCTGTTTCTATAACCACAGTAGAACTAGATGCATCGCACTTAAAAGAGGGTGATATGGCAGGATTGGGAATACTGAATATGCCGTATGCAATATTGGGAGTAATGAAACAAAACGATGAATTGGTGCTGCAACACTATAACCAACAACAAGATAAGTGGATAGAGATAATGATGTCTGATTCCAAATTCTACCTGCGTGTAGAGGGTGAATACGATAGAGATATAGCACAGTTCAGTTATAGTTTAGACGGTGAAAACTACACTACTATTGGTGACACAGTACTGTTGCCATACCAACTAAAAACGTTCCAGGGAATGCGTACAGCACTCTATGCATTCAATGTTGTAGGCAAAAACGGAGGGTATGCGCTATTTGATAATTTTACAGTAGATGAACCTTTGGCAGACCGTTCAAACAATATACCATTAGGCAAAATAATTACACTGACAAATCTTGCCGATAATAGTCGGGCTTGGGCAAACCCTCACGGAATGTTACACAAAGCAAATCGTGGCAGTAGAGACTATAATGGTGCAGGATGTAAATTCCGCGTTCACGACCGTGGTAACGGACTTGTAGCGCTTGAAGCTATGAATGGCACCGGTTTCTTAACAGTAACAGGCATTGGGCTCTCTTCTGACGTTAGAATGTTGAAAGAAGAGACAGATGCATCTCTATTTATGTGGCAAGATATGCTACGTGGAGAATGTATGCTGCTCTCTATGAAAACTCAGCGCTATGTAGGTATTGCACCTGATACCGGTGAACCTTACGGCGCAGATTGGGCAGGTCCCAAACCAAACCGTAAAGACGGCACAGTCTTTAGTTGGACTATATCAGAATCTAAATAAAGGTTTGGAGAAGGTTTTAATAATATGTAAAGATTTGAGCTAAAAACTTTAATTGAAATAAATGGAAAGGATTATTAAAACATTTTTGTTGTTAATATTTATAGTGTCGTGTAAAGGCAACGAATTCTTTTCTCCCGTTATAGACGATACTTGTAATGTCGTTTCCATAAATACCAATAATGATTCAGCTTATTTTAATTGTATAACTGACATCACTTTTATTCCATTGGAAGTGAATGAAAAATCAATCTATTTGAATAATCCTGTAATGCTAAATCCTAACGATAGTACAATAGTACTAATTGATAAAAGCAATGGTATGATGTTAGGATATGTGAATTGTAAAAATAGTTTTGGCAGACGTTATATAGGTAGGGGCCGTGGTGAATTTATTGAATTTGGAAATGCTTTTGTTTACAATGATTTAATTGGTATCTATGATTGTTCAACGGCAAGATGTCTTTACTATAATACAGATGGAGACTACGTTAAACAGATTGTATTAGAAGATAGATATTGCGATGAATTTTATCAAAAATCAAACGATTACTCCGTAGGCTTTAATATTAGTCGTGAGTTTGGAAATGGCGATGATTTTTTTAATGTTTACAATAACACAAGTGGTAAGATTATTCATTCGGAACTCTTTTTAAGCCGATTACATTCTGAAATTGTTAGTCATCCTTATCCTGTATCTACACATAATGGAAAAATAAGTTTTTATATCCCTTATGGCTATGTTATTTTTGAAATGGATTCTACCTGTAATGATGTTTTTCAGAAGTACTACTTAGATTTTAATGAAAAATTAGAAAAATCATTAGTGAGAAATAAGTTGAACTCTTCAAATCTATTTGCTGAGGTTTTATCATCGGGTGCATCAGGGAACTTGACGGATTTTTATGAAACAAATAGATATTATAGCTTTTCTACAATATACGAAAGGACTAGATATAAAGTGTTGATTGATAAAAAACAGAATCAAAGCTATGCTTTTGATACTTCACATGGTAGGAAAAAGAATGATTCGTTCATAAATCAATTGTTCATGACCATAAGACCTATAGGATCTTACAACAATGATGTGTATATGTATTGTGATTATAAATCGTTTTGTAGTATAGAAGATAATTGTAGTATGGCATCTGATAGTTTAAAGGATTCTCTTATAATGCAAATTCAAAAGTATAGAGAAGAATATACCTTAGATGATGCAACTAAATTATTCTTTAAAATATCGTTTCTAGAATTTTAGTGTTTTTTTTTATGATTTGATTGGTTACTATAGTTTTTAGTTGTATATTTGTCGCTGTAATTAACCTGTTTCAAATAATCAATTTAATGAAGCGTATATTGTTTTTACTTATCATTCTTTTTGTCACTTCCTGTGGCAAGAATAATGATTTGAGCGGTTACAAAGCTAAATATAATCTTTCTTTGAATGTGACAGAAGAAGTAGAACTATCTGATTTTATAGATTCTATTTCTGTAGTCCCTTTGGAAATAACCAATGACTGGAAGTATATAGTTTATCCGTCAATCTCGGCATCCGAAAATCTGTTTGCGGTGTTAGATGCGCATTTTTACCGTCTGATGCTATTTGACAGAAAAGATTTAACTCTGCTGTTTTCTAAGGATATTAAAGGACGCGGTAGAGGAGAAATTTTATCCCCTGCCAATTCGTTCATTTTAGGCCGTGATACTGTATGTGTTTTCGATTCAGGTACCGGACGAATATGTATGTATGGCAAAGATGGTGGATTTATAGATTTTCTGAATAATAGTGAAGAGATTTGTGCCGATTATGTATATCCTGTTAAGGGAAATCTTGTTGCAGTATCGCAGGATGGTGGTAGTTTGTACAACAGAGATTACGTATCTTACTACAAACAAGATGGTTCTTTGTTGGACAGACAACTTAAGATTCCTAATGATGTTTATGAATGTGGTGTTTATGCAGGCGACGGACAAACCTGTTTTATGTATAATGATACACTAAGATTCATAATGCCTTTTACGTATCATCTGTTTTCTTCAACCCTAGACCGGTTGGAAAGTACATATTTCTTTGAAACAGACAGAGCAATACCTGCCGGTTTCTTTAAGGAATCTGATGATATGATGGTAAGTATAGGAAACATTACGAAGAACGAATATGTATGGCATTTTCATAATATTTTTGAAACAGATAGCCATCAGATATTCTCTTACTTAGAAGGTCAGAAAAGCTATATGGCGTTTATAGATAAACGTACAGGCAAAATATCCATAAATGCAATGACTACAAATCCTAAATACGATAAGGTCTCACTTGTGAATATTTGGCGATACGTATTAGCTACTACAACGATTATCTATGCCGATAACGATTATCTGTATGGATATGTTGCTCCCACTCAGTATGAAGTACTGAAATCAGTACATGATCTTGATTCAAGACTTGAATCTTATTCTCATTCACTGGGTAGTTACATAGAAAAGAATAGTAATCTTATAACAGATGCAGATACTCGTTTGTTGATAAAAATAAAATTAAAATAAGAAGATATGGTTATGCAAAAAAAGAAGAAAGTAGCAATTATTATTATATCAATAGTCGTGTTGCTATTGATAGCCGTAAAAGTGTTGATAGGTAATCCTATTGAAACATTAAAGAATTGGAATAAGCCTATGTCAATACCGCTGCCTAAAGTGGAAGTAAAACTGCCTAATCAGCTTATTTCCGTAGGTTTTGATAGTACTACCGTTGTAAACAACTTAAAAATAGATAGGACCACCCTTTTGGTTTGTATTGATTCTGTTCACTGTATGCCGTGCAAGGTTGATATGTTGCATAATTATGAAGAGATGGACAGGATTCTTAAAAACAGTATATCGGATAGTATTCAAACTATGGCCGTATTATCTCCCAAAGAATCGGAACTGGAGGCACTTATTTATAAATTAAAAAGAGAACAATTAAAGTTTCCTGTATATATAGATTCAAATAATGAATTTCTTAAACTGAATCCATTCTTCATGAGTTTTAACGAAACCGGAGAATTTACTATATGTACGGACAAAGAGGGTATATACGGGCTTTGCCACGTAGTGGGACCTTGCAATATTTCATCTGTCTCTTTGTTTGATCACACTATGTCTATTTTGCATAAATTCAATTACTATGGTGTTGAATTAGAAGCATCCAGAATCAGGAATAATTACTAGCGCATCACAAAAGTATTATACTACTTAACAAGCTCCGCTTTAAGAGTTTCTAATTTGAACATCTCATCACGATATTGGGCGGCTTCCAGGAAATCCATCTTGGCAGCCGCTGCTTGCATCAAGCGTTTGGTGTTTGCAATAGCCTTTTCAAGTTGCTGCGGAGTCATATATTTTGTAACAGGATCTGCCACACTCTGTTGAACAGATGGAATAGAATACTCTTTCCTCTCTTTAGTTGTAGCGTTATCCTTTTTGCTCAGTTCTGCCAATGGTGATGTGTTGATGGCCTTTTCAATCTGTTGAGGAGTAATGCCGTGCTCTCTGTTGTATGCCATCTGTTTTTCTCTTCTGCGCTTTGTTTCGTTCATCGTAAGGCGCATGCTCTCTGTAATCTTATCGGCATAGAGAATTACCTTGCCGTTTACATTACGCGCTGCACGTCCGGCAGTCTGGGTAAGAGAACGATGGTCGCGTAAGAATCCCTCTTTGTCTGCATCTATTATGGCTACAAGCGATACTTCCGGCAGATCCAAACCCTCACGCAACAGATTAACACCCACCATCACATCGTATAGTCCTGCACGCAGGTCGGATATTATCTGAATGCGTTCCATCGTCTCTACATCGCTGTGAATGTAGTTACAACGTACACCATTTTTCAGCAGATAATCTGTCAACTCTTCCGCCATACGTTTGGTAAGTGTGGTTACCAGAATGCGCTCGTCCCGTTCTATACGAACAGCAATCTCTTCCATTAAATCGTCTATCTGATTTTTGCTGGGACGTACTACAATTTCGGGGTCCAAAAGACCTGTAGGACGAATTACCTGGTCCACTATAATTCCATTGCTCTCTTTCAGTTCGTAATCGGCAGGGGTGGCACTTACGTATATGGTCTGGTTTGTAAGTTCTTTGAACTCTTCAAATTTAAGTGGCCTGTTGTCTAATGCTGCAGGCAGGCGGAACCCATACTCTACCAGATTTGTCTTTCTGGCTTTATCGCCACCATACATTGCGTGAATCTGTGGTACACTGACGTGACTTTCGTCAATTACCATAAGGAAATCTTTTGGAAAGAAATCAAGCAGACAATAAGGGCGTGTCCCGGCTTCTCTGCCATCAAAATAGCGAGAGTAGTTCTCTATTCCGGAACAGTGACCTAACTCTTTGATCATCTCCATGTCGTACTCAACACGTTCTTGCAATCGTTTGGCTTCCAGATTTTTACCTATCTCTTTTAGATAATCTACCTGCTTTACCAGATCGTCCTGTATCTGCCTGATTGCATTCATCTGGCTCTCTTTGGTGGTCATAAACAGATTGGCAGGATAGATGTTGTACTCTTCATACATCTCCAGGCGTTCGCCGGTAAGTACATCGAATTCCTCTATTGAATCTATTTCATCGTCCCAGAACTGTACGCGTAGTGCTGTATCGTTATAGGCCAGGTTTATATCTACATTATCGCCCTTTACACGAAAACAACCGCGTGAAAGCTCTATGTCGTTTCTGGTGTACAGACTATCAACCAGTTTCATCAGAAAACGGTTGCGGTCAATCCTGTCGCCACGCTTTACCTGAATTACATTGTTGTAGAAATCTGCAGGGTTTCCCATTCCGTAGATACACGATACGGATGATACCACAATTACATCTTTTCTGCCGGAAAGCAGGGACGATGTAGCAGATAGACGTAGTTTGTCTATCTCGTCATTGATGGCAAGATCCTTCTCTATATATGTATCGGTAGATGGAATATAGGCTTCCGGTTGATAATAATCGTAGTAAGAAACGTAGTATTCAACGGCATTTTCAGGAAAGAAACTCTTGAATTCACTATACAACTGAGCTGCCAATGTCTTATTGTGGCTTAATACCAGAGTAGGTTTGCCTATGTTTTTTATTACATTGGCAATGGTAAATGTTTTTCCTGAACCGGTAACGCCAAGCAGGGTCTGAGCAGCTGCTCCGCTCTTAATTCCTTCGGTCAGTTGCTTGATGGCTTCCGGCTGATCTCCGGTAGGTTTGTATGGTGAAACAAGTTTAAAATCCATAGGCTGCAAAATTACTTATATTTTCCGTTATAGCCATAAAGCCTGGCTTCTATAACAAAACGTAACATTTAATTGCATTTTGATTGTTGTTTTTTCGTACTTTATGAGTAACTTTGCCGATTGAAATGAAAGGATTAAAGTTAAACATATTATTTCTGCTTCTCTGCACAGTTATAATGGGCGGATGTTCAGGTTATAACAAGATAGTGAAAGCTTCTGACTATCAGGCAAAATATAATCTGGCAAAGACTCTTTTTGTGGAGGGTAAATATACAAACTGCAGTTCCATACTTGAAGAGTGTGTCATAATGCTCAGAGGTACTTCACAGGCAGAAGAGGTGGTTTATATGCTGGCAAGCTGCTATTATAATCTGACTGACTATATTTCTGCTGCTCAGTACTTCAGAAATTGCTATACAACATATCCGAATGGAGTGTATGCTGAACAGAGCAGATTTTACAGTGGTAAGAGTCTCTACTTTGATACCCCTGATCCTCGTCTGGATCCTACAAGTACCTATGCTGCTATTGAAGAGTTGCAGTATTTTGTAGAAGGATATCCTGGCAGTGTGTATCGTGCTGAAGCAGAAGAGATGATATACGCAATGTATGATCGTCTGGTAGAGAAAGAGTACAAAACAGCAACACTGTATTACAATATGGGTAACTATCTGGGTAACAATTACCAGGCCTGTGTTATTGTGGCGCAAAATGCATTGTT
This sequence comes from Bacteroidaceae bacterium, assembly GCA_045660365.1. Lineage (GTDB taxonomy): Bacteria > Bacteroidota > Bacteroidia > Bacteroidales > Bacteroidaceae > Colenecus. Next base: position 172,346 of record JAZRDQ010000017.1, on the reverse strand, counting down.
GGATTTCCCATCTTCAAAGTACAGGGAAGATTTGTCGTTCCTGATATATAAGGCAAAGTTCCAGATGGCAGAAGAGAGTGTGCTGGAAAAGAAGGAAGAACGCTACAGGGATGCAATAGATGAATATTATGCATTCAAGAATGAGTTCCCGGAGACCAAATATGCCAAGGAGGTGGAAAAGATGTTCCAGACAGCAACTAAAAATGTAAACGATTAATAACAACGATATGGATTTTAAAAAGACCAATGCTCCAACCAACACCGTTACACGTGACTTGGTTGATTATGTAAAAGAGACTGACAATATCTATGAAAGCGTTGCAATTATAGGTAAACGCTCAAATCAGATTGCTGTAGAGATGAAGGAAGAACTGAAGCAGAAGTTAGATGAGTTCAGCAGTTCTACCGATAACCTGGAGGAGATGTTCGAAAACAGAGAGCAGATTGATATCTCTCGTTATTATGAGCGTCTTCCAAAACCAACTCTTATTGCAGCTCAGGAATTTATTGATGGAAAGGTATATTTCCGTAATCCTGCTAAAGAGAAAGACAATTTCTAAGGTTAGATATTAAGCTTATTGGGCTTCTCTGTATTAAAATGTAGAGAGGCCTTTATTTTACTGATTATGAATATAGAGAAATATGTACATCAGATTTGGCTGGCAGCAATTTGCATATTGCTTTTGATGGGGCTCTTTATGCCTGTGGGCCAGTTCTCAAATGAAGAGGGTGCAACTGCTTTGCTTACCAACTTCCGCATGAATTATATAGAGGGTACACACGGAAGTGGAATGTGGGCATTGGCTATAATACAGATTGTGGCTCTGGGAGTGTCAATATTTGAATTGTTGCTCTCTGGCTTCAGAAATTTTGTACTACAGAAAAGATTGATAGTGTTTGTAGCTCTGCTACTTGTAGGCTACTATATAGTATATGGTGTATATGTGCTGCTTGCAAAGGGTGATGCATCATTTGTACCTTTATGGGCTGCTTCCTTCCCATTGATATCACTGATACTTTGCTATATGACATTCCACGGCGTTCAGAAAGCTGAAGCCGATATAATAGCCAGAGCAAGTGGATTTAGATTGAGAGACTGATAGGTCTCTCAATTTTTTTTTTATCTGGTAAGTGAAAACAGATATGCTGCACGCAGCGAAATTGTGCTGTTTGCAGAACGCGCAAAATAGTCTTTCTTTGAATTGTTGAATATATCAGATAAACCAAAATAGTATCTGCCTTCTATTGCAAATGCTCCTATTCCGGTTTTTAATTCTACTCCTACACCTCCTGCAATACCATATTCAAACTTGTTGTCAAGCTTTTTGCCATATTGTTCTGTAACACTGTTTGGACGATTGGTTACATCCCATGGCAGCTTGCCTCCATAATATTCTTTATCGCCTAATGAAAAGCCTATCTGTGGGCCTACATTCAGGTAGCCCTGAAATCCGCGGTATTCACGTCCTACTCCCAGATGGGTGAAAAATGGAATCTCTACGTAGTTTATAACACGTGTGTATTCGTTGCCTGAACCATCGTCTATAAGTTCTGTCCAGCCACGTTGTGAGAAGTTTATCTCCAGTTGTGCGGCGCTCACCATCCAAAAATACTTTTCAGATGTATATCTCATTATCAGACCGCCTGTAATACCCGGGCTAAGGGTCTGTTTAATGGTTGGTACAAACGAAACACTGCTGGTTCCCATACCTCCTCCAAAACCCATGGAAAACTCATTTCTTAAATCTCCTATCTGGGCTTTTGCCGGTAATATGGCCAGTAATAATGCTATAGTAAGTGCAATTTTTATTCTTTTCATTTCTCGAAGTCAATTTTTGATACCTTGTAGTCGTTGGACAGATGTACAAAGAATACCTTGCGATTTATGAAACCTCCCCAGTTGTTAACTCGCTCAAACTTGAAGCCCATCTGTACCGGTGTGGTCTCAATTTCATCAAGATGGTTGCTGAATTCTGTACCAAATGTAGCAAGACCTTTTAAAAAGTAGTATGCCATATCGTATCCATAGGATGCGAAGCTTGGATAACTGATCATCATCTGTCTGCTGAATGCTTTCCTGAATTGTGAATTAAACTGTTCTGCTTCAGGCAGTGTGTTGTTGGTGTAGAACCAGCTATAGAACCATGTGTCTATCTCATAGAACTCTTCCAGATGGTTAGCTGCATAAATCTGATATTCAGGATAGCCAAACAGGTGTGTCTCTACGCCTTCAGGCTTATTCCTGTTAACCAGTTGCAGAACCGGAATCATATCTGTCAATGGAGCACTGGAACTTGAATTCAATATAAAGATGTTCTGGCGTTCCAGATGGAGTGTATCAATGTATGGCTGTGCAGCTGTATCAATAGGCATTGTGATATGTGGAATGCCTGCATCGTTCAGACTCAATTTTAGGCCATCTATGAAATCGTTCTTTTTGTATTCACCATCGTCAAGTATGATGACATTTGAATTAGGGAATTGTTTCAGGAAATGGTCATATATCTCCTGCATAAAGTAGCTCTGAGGAGTGTTTAGCTGATATACGTATGGATTGCTATAAACATCGTCTGCATTTGCGTTTATAGGCAGAACCAGTGGTATTCCATTCTTTGCTGAATATTCAGAAGCCTCTTTTATGTGATTGCTGAATTTTGGGCCAAAGATAATATTGACACTATCCATCTTGTCGCTTTCAAGAAGTGGTTTGATGGATTTGTCTTCTCCTTCAGAATCCAGTACTACCAGTTCTACAGATACATTTTCCTGTTTGAGTTTGTCCAATGCCATAAGCACGCCCTGATAGAACTCAATCATCTTTTTCTGTTCTGTGGTGATGGAATCGTCCAGTTCAAACGGGAGAATCAGCGCAGCCTTAATCCTCTCCAGATGTCTGGTCTGTTCTTCGTTAAGAGTGAAAAGTGCTTCATCGCTGATATCTTCTATCTGTTTTGTAGTCTCCAGCAGTTCCTCTTTCTGTTCCTGCTGTTCCTCTTTGGTGAATGGGATGTTTATAACATCGCCAGTGCGTAATTTGGAGTGCTTTAACTGTGGATTTGCCTCTATAAGTTCTGCTTGGGAAATGTTGTAAAGCTTGCTTATTCTGTAGATGGTCTCCTTGCGTTTTACAACATGCTCTTTCTTGAACTGTGCAACCTCTGCGTTTTCTGTAGTTTCAGGGGTAACTACCTCTGTTACCAGTTCTGCCGGCGCATTTTGCAGTGTTGATTCAAGTGGATCTTCGTCAGTAGGGGCAGGAATTACAATAACCTGACCAACCTTGAACTGTTCTACTGAAAGTCCGGGGTTGGCATCGCAAATGTTTTTTACAGAGACTCTATTCTCTATGGAAAGTCTGTAAAGTGTTTCGCCCGGCTTTATGGTGTGAAACTTCTGTTCGTTGTTGCTCTCCTGCTTATGAGGAATTTTAAGCTCCTGGCCAATCTTTATAACCTTTTCACTGCCAGGGTTTAATTTTATAATTTCATCTTCAGTAACATTGTACATTCTGGAGATGGAATACAGACCTTGTCCCTTGGTTACGGTATGTAGAAAATATCTGGAATCTTGTGCAAAAACTGTTGATACAATACATAGTGTGCACGCAAAGACTAATTGTTTGACTAACCTTTTTATCATTTTCATTGTTGTTTTGCTTCTATAGTGCAAAAGTAAGTAAAAAATAGTAGTTCGTAATGCAATTTTCATAACTTTGCATTGTTATGAGGTATATGTTGATGATAATTCTGCCAATATTGTGTTGTTTGTTCTCAATGAACAATAATACTGAAGTTGAAACTGCAACAGTTTCACTTGATTTGAATCATCAAATTAAGTGCGAAGTGGTGCAACATTCAGATATGGTGGCAGTACTGACATTTGAGAATAATACAATAACTATACTTCATCAACCTTCAAAATTGAATCATACACGTTCGGAATGTTATCAATACAATGCAAAATTTCTGACTGGAAAGTCGAATATCTCCTACGTATTGTCGCATAATTCCGCGTTGCATGGTTTTTTCAGGTCAACAGACAAATATGTGTATGCCATACACAGAATAATCATTTAGCGTTTTTATACATCTCGTTTTTTGGGGGATGTTTTCCTGTTTTTAGAGGAAGACGAAAGTGTTATTGTGCTTAACTCTTTTAAGTTAGGCACCAACAATAGTATTAACGGCTAAAAGATTATTTATATGATTCCTGTAATTGTCACAATATTTGTTTTAGGTTATACATGTATAGCTTTGGAACACAAATTAAAGGTAAACAAGGCTGCTACAGCTCTTGTTATGTTTGGATTGATATGGACTATATATGCATTGCATTCGGGTGATGTAACTTCAAGCCTGATGGTGCATCTGGGTTCTACTTGTGAGACTCTGGTCTTTTTAATAGGTGCAATGACCATAGTTGAAATTATTGATATTTATGGTGGTTTTAATGTTATTACCAGATATGTAACAACCAAAAATAAGTTCAAGTTGCTATGGATTGTTGCTATAATGACCTTCTTTATATCGGCAGTATTGGATAACATGACCACTACTATCATTATGATTATGATGTTGCATAAGATTGTTGATGAACCTAAAGACCGAATGCTTTTTGCTTCGGTAGTTGTAATTGCTGCCAATAGTGGTGGTGCTTGGTCTCCGATTGGTGATGTTACAACCATTATGCTTTGGATGCGTGGTAATGCAACAGCTATGGGGCTTATGTCATATCTGATATTGCCAAGTATGGTATCGCTTTTGATTCCTGTATTCTTGATGTCGAGAAAATTTAAAAACAGTACACAGCTTGTGCTATCTTCAGTAGAAAAGAATAACTCTGTAGTTGGCGTGAGTAGCAGATTGAGCACTATGGTTTTGGTAGTAGGTGTTTTGTGTCTGGTTTCGGTGCCTATATTCAAGAGTCTTACCGGATTGCCTCCATATCTGGGCGTTATGTTTTCGTTGGGAATATTATGGGTCTTTACGGAGATAGTCTGTGATTATAAAAAGAACTTTTTTGAAGAATCAAAATTCAGAGTTGTGCAGATTTTGAGACGTATAGATATGGCTACAATACTATTCTTTTTGGGAATATTGATGTCGGTGGCGGGATTACAGTCGATGGGCGTATTGAAATCTGTAGCAAATTTCCTTGATACAAATGTTCACGAAGTCTTTTCCATAACTACCGTAATAGGTATGTTGTCTTCTATTGTGGATAATGTTCCTTTGGTTGCAGCATGTATGGGAATGTATCCAATTGTAGATGTGGCTGAACTGGCAACAGCTGTAGATCCGCAGTATTTGCAGTTCTTTACGGTTGATGGACTGTTTTGGATTCTGCTGGCATATTGTGCAGGGGTAGGAGGAAGTTTGCTGATAATAGGATCTGCTGCAGGTGTAGTAGCTATGGGGTTGGAAAAGCTGGATTTTATGTGGTATATGAAGAATGTTACACTCAACGCCTTTTTAGGTTATTTAGCCGGTGTTATGGTTATCTTTGTGGAATCCTTGATATTTATGTGACGAAAAAAGTCTATATTTGCCATAGAATGTAAATTAGGAACAATGAGGGTAGTATATATACTTGTTTTTTGTCTTTTGTCTATGCACTCCGTGGCTCAAATGCCATTGGTAAGACCATTTGCAGTGTTGCAGGATGTGGATGCAGAGGTATATACTATCTATTCGGGCGATGCGGCTTCGGAATCGTATGAAGCTCCATTACAGGCGCTCTTCAATGCGGGTGTAAACAGTGTGTCAGACGATATTGTGGTTTTTGCAGAATGGCGTGTGGACAGAAGCTTTATGCAGGACGGAAAGCAGAAGACAGAAGTCTATCTGAAACGTCAGAATTTAGAGACTGAATATACATTTAATGATTATGGTACATTTACCGTTCATTTTGCATATTCATATCGCCATAAGGATAGTACAAATACTGTTCAGGGTGAAGATATACAGCCAATTACCTTTTCTATAGATGATTCTGAAATGACAGTTCCTAATGCTTTTTCTCCCAATGGTGATGGCGTGAATGATCTGTTTAAGGTGGAGGTTCACTCCATAGTAAGTTTCAAAATGTCTATCTTTAATCGTTGGGGACAGTTGATTGTTTCCGGCGATGAAAAGAGTCTGGAATACGAAGGCGATGTGGATGGCGGATACTATATCTGTTGGGATGGCACACATAATGGAGAGACAGTATCAAATGGTGTCTATTATATCCGTATTGATGCGGTTGGCGCAGGCGGAAAGAGATATACCCGTCGTTCTGATATTAATGTTATGTTGGGCTTAGGAAGGGAATAGTATGGAATCGGACAAGATAAGCGTTATAGGGGCCAGGTCTAATAACCTGAAGAATATATCGGTAGATATTCCATCAAAATCCCTGACAGTAATAACAGGTTTGAGTGGCAGCGGAAAATCGTCGCTGGCATTCGATACTATATTTGCTGAAGGTCAGCGCAGATATCTGGAGACATTCTCTGCTTACGCCAGAAATTTTATGGGTAATCTGCAACGTCCCGATGTGGATAAGATAAGTGGATTGAGCCCTGTAATATCTATAGAACAAAAGACAACCAATAAAAATCCGCGTTCCACAGTAGGAACAACCACAGAGGTTTATGACTATCTGCGTCTGTTGTTTGCACGTGCGGGCGAAGCCTATTCATATCTGTCTGGCAGGAAGATGATAAAGTTTACAGAAGATCAGGTGCTGGATCTTATTGTGAATGAATATAACGGGCAGAAAATCTATATTTTGGCACCATTGGTGCGCAACCGTAAGGGACATTATGCTGAACTTTTTGAGAGTATCCGCAGAAAGGGGTATCTGAATGTTCGCATAGATGGTGAATTGCGTGAAGTAAAGGTCGGCATGAAACTTGACCGTTACAAGAATCACACTATAGAGGTGGTGATTGAAAAGCTTGTGGTGAATGAGCGTTACCATCAGCGTCTGGTGGAGAGTGTTCGCCTGGCAATGAAACAGGGTGATGGGCTGATGTCTATACTCTCTTTCCCCAGTGATGCAAATCAGATTCCGGGACTTCCTGTTCAGGGTGTAGTAAAGTACTACAGCAAGCAGCTGATGTGTCCTGAAACAGGTCTTTCATACAAAGAGCCGGCTCCGCACAACTTCTCCTTTAACTCGCCTCATGGATTTTGTCATAAATGTAAAGGTCTGGGGTATGTTTCCCAGGTAGATGCCGATAAGGTATTCCCTGATAGAACAATCTCTGTCAGAAAAGGGGCTATAGCTCCATTGGGCCCATATAAGAATACGCTTATATTCAGACAGATAGCGGCATTGCTGCAGAAGTATGATTTTACTCTTGATACTCCATTTAATGAACTTACCGAAGATGTTGTAGATGAACTTTTAAATGGTTCTGACGAACGTATAAAGGTGCAGATTACCGGCATTAACAGTGAAGAGGATGCTGTCTTTATGGATTATGAAGGCATAGCCAAGTATATCCGCTCTCTTCAACAGCAGAAGGATATTTCTGCTGCAGAACAGAAGTGGGTAGATCAGTTTGCCGTTACCAGGGTGTGTCCAGAGTGCAACGGTGCAAGATTGAATAAGGAGGCGCTTCACTTTAGGATAGCCGATAAGAATATTTATCAGTTGGCTACAATGGATATAGCCGAACTCTACGATTGGACGTTGAATGTAGATGAAAAACTTTCTGAAAAACAACGTGCCATAGCTGTGGAGATTCTGAAGGAGATACGTATCAGGTTAAAGTTTATGTTGGATGTGGGATTGGATTATCTCTCTCTTAACAGACCTTCAGAAACGCTTTCCGGTGGCGAAGAGCAACGTATTCGTTTGGCTACTCAGATAGGCTCCAAACTGGTTAATGTTCTCTATATCCTGGATGAGCCAAGTATCGGTCTGCATCAGCGTGATAACAGAAGGTTGATAGATTCATTAAAGTCTCTTAGGGATGTAGGCAATACTGTTGTTGTGGTTGAACACGACAAGGATATGATGCTGGCAGCCGACTGGGTTATAGATTTAGGACCGTTTGCAGGACGAAAGGGTGGTGAAGTGGTCTTCTCCGGTACTCCGCAGGAGATGCTGAATGGTGATACGCTGACAGCAAAATATCTGAATGGTAAACTGAATACAGCACCAAAGGAGATGATTCGCCGTGCAGGTACAGGCAAGTCAATAAAACTGTCAGGTTGTACAGGCAATAACTTAAAGAATGTAGATCTGGAACTGCCGCTTGGTAAACTTATATGTGTTACAGGTGTGTCAGGCAGTGGAAAATCATCTTTGATAAAAGAGACTCTGCAACCTATATTGTCAAAGCATTTTTATCGTTCTCTAAAAGAGCCGTTACCATATCAGAAGATAGAGGGTATTGAACTGATTGATAAGATAATAGATGTGGATCAGTCGCCTTTGGGAAGAACTCCGCGTTCAAATCCTGCTACATATACAGGTCTCTTCAGTGATATAAGAAATCTGTTTGTGGAGTTGCCTGAGGCAAAGATCAGAGCATACAAGGCCGGCCGTTTTTCATTCAATGTAAAAGGCGGTAGATGCGAAACATGTTCAGGTAATGGATATAAAACCATAGAAATGAATTTTTTGCCGGATGTTATGGTGCCCTGCGAAGTGTGTCATGGTAAGCGTTACAATCGTGAAACTCTGGAGGTGCGCTATAAGGGTAAATCTATTGCAGATATACTTGATATGACTATCAATATGGCAGTGGATTTCTTTGAAAATGTTCCGGTTATATTGAACAAAATAAAGGTTCTGCAGGACGTTGGTCTGGGTTATTTGAAGCTGGGACAGCCATCTACCACCATATCAGGTGGAGAAAGTCAGCGTGTTAAACTTGCTACTGAACTTGCAAAGCGCGATACAGGAAATACTTTGTATATACTGGACGAACCAACTACAGGTTTGCATTTTGAAGATATCCGTGTTCTGATGAATGTTCTGAACAGGCTGGTGGATAAGGGCAATACTGTGGTTGTGATTGAACATAATCTGGATGTTATAAAACAGGCAGACTGGGTAATAGATATGGGCCCTGAAGGTGGTCGCGGCGGAGGTCAGTTGCTTATACAAGGCACCCCGGAGCAGGTGGCTGCTTCCGGAGTGGGCTTTACCTCTGAATTTATAGCAGAAGAACTTAATCAGGTATAGACAGGATGGCTTCAAGAGCAGGTTTTGCAGAATAATCCCTGTTGAACAACAGTGGGTAGTTTGTTCTGTTTGGAATAGGGTAGTCATTCTTCCATGACATACTGTCGTGCAGTCCCCAGAATGTTACTCTGTCTATCTTGTCGCGTTTGTCGTAGAATATCTGCAGTAGTTCTTTGTATCTGGCGGTAAGTTGTGCCTGAACATCGTCTGGCAATCCATCTTTATATGGGTCAAAGAATATTTCAAACTCCTCTAACTGGAATTGTGATTCCTGCATGGATTTTCCAATAATCTGTCCCTCTTTGGTAAGTGGCAGTACATCCATATCCATTTCTGTAATCATCACCTTAACTCCAAGTGCGGCAAAAGTATCGATTGCAGCTGTTATGTATTCGTTCTTTGGGAAATTCAGTCCCCAGTGTGCCTGAATACCTATACCATCTATGCGTACTCCATTCTTTTGCAACATTCTTACCATTCGTGCTATTCCGTCACGTTTTTCCGGACGCCATGCGTTAAAGTCGTTGTAGTAAAGTTCTGTGCCTGGAGCGTATTGCTCTGCAAATCTGAAGGCATTCAGAACAACTGCATCGCCATCACCACCAAAACTGTTTACCCAGGTGGTTGGACGGTATGAACCATCATTGTCTATAATTTCATTTACTACATCCCATGCATCAATCTTGCCATTATAGCGGGTTACTACCTTCTCTATATATTCGCGCATGGTCTCTATCATCTGCTCTTTGGTTTTTGCAGTGCCGTCTTCGTTGTTAAAGAAGAATGACGGAGTCTGGTTGTGCCATACAAGTGTATGTCCTAAAATGTGCATATTGTTATCCAGACCAAACTGAACATATCTGTCTGCCGGTCCAAAGTTCCAGACTCCCGGACGTGGATGTATGGTTTCTGCTTTTAGTTCGTTTTCGGGCGAAATTGCATTGAAATGGTGTAGCAACAGCGCATTTGCTATACTGTCTCTGCCACTTGCTATGCGTTGGTTTATTGCACAACCCACCTTAAATGCATCGGCATACGCCTGGTGTAGTGATTTGTTACTCTCCTGCTTGTTGGTGTTACAGGCGCAAAGTCCAATTGTTAGTGCTGCTCCTAGCAACAGATGTTTTTTCTTCATTGTAGTTATGTTTGTTTGATGCAAATATAGCCTATTATGAATAAATATCAATAGATATAGTAAGACAAAATGACAGATAAATATCTGATATACATGACAATATGACGTAATTTTATAGTTGGTTCCCATTTTGATTGAACTATTCAGAGGATTTTTAAATATGGAGAAGCTATGAACAACAAAAATGGAAACAGAGAATTTCTTGACAGATTTGCAATAAATCTGAACGAGAGAGCTAAACAGGCAAAATTGGACCCTGTTATAGGACGCGATGACGAGATACGCCGTGTGTTACAGATATTAAGCCGCAGAACAAAGAACAATCCTATACTAATAGGTGAACCCGGAACAGGTAAAACTGCTATTGTAGAGGGGTTGGCACAACGTATTCAGCGTGGTGATGTACCGGAAAACCTGAAGAGAAAAACTCTTTATTCACTCGATATGGGTGCACTTGTGGCGGGTGCCAAATATAAGGGAGAATTTGAAGAGCGTCTGAAGGGTGTAATAAATGAGGTGATACAGTCAGACGGTGATTTCATTCTCTTTATAGATGAAATCCATACATTGGTTGGCGCAGGTGCAGGCGAGGGTGCTATGGATGCAGCCAATATTCTGAAACCTGCTTTAGCCCGTGGCGAACTGCGTGCTGTAGGTGCTACTACACTCAATGAATATCAGAAGTATTTTGAAAGAGATAAAGCGCTTGAACGTCGTTTTCAGATGGTAATGGTAGATGAACCGGATGAGATGAGTTCAATATCAATTTTGCGTGGTATCAAGGAGCGTTATGAAAGTCATCATAAGGTTCGTATTATGGATGAAGCAATAATTGCTGCAGTGGAATTATCGTCCAGATATATAACGGAGCGTTTTCTGCCGGATAAGGCCATAGACCTGATGGATGAAGCGGCTGCAAAGTTGCGCATGGAGCGAGATTCTGTGCCTGAAGAGCTTGATGAAACCACGCGCCGTTTGCGTCAGCTGGAGATAGAACGTGCTGCAATAAAACGTGAAAAGGATGATGTTAAGCTTAAGGATCTTAGTCTGCAGATAGAACAGCTTCATAAGCAGGAAACTGAATTGCGTTCCAAATGGGAGGCAGAAAAGAATCTTCTTGCAAGTATGCAACAGGATAAGCAGTATATAGAGCAGTTGAAAGTAGAAGCCGATAATGCTGAACGTGAAGGTGATTATGGTAAGGTGGCAGAAATCAGGTATGGTAAGATAAAGCAGCTGGAAGAGAAAATTGCAGCAACACACCAGCAGCTCATCAGCCATAGAGATGGCAACGCATTGATACGTGAAGAGGTGACAGCCGATGATATAGCAGAAGTGGTTTCCAAATGGACAGGTATTCCTGTTGGCAAGATGCTGCAGAGTGAAAGAGAAAAGCTTTTGCATTTGGAAGAGGAACTGCATAAGCGTGTTATTGGTCAGCAGGAGGCAATTTCGGCTGTGGCAAATGCAGTTCGCCGCAGTAGGGCAGGTCTTCAGGATCCCAAGCGCCCTATTGGTTCATTTATCTTTATGGGAACTACCGGCGTGGGTAAAACAGAACTTGCAAAAGCGTTGGCCGACTATCTGTTTAATGATGAAAAGCTGATGACTCGTATTGATATGAGTGAATATCAGGAGAAGTTCTCAGTAACCAGGCTGATAGGAGCTCCTCCGGGATATATCGGATACGATGAAGGTGGTCAGCTTACTGAAGCAGTAAGACGCAAACCCTATTCAGTAGTGTTGTTTGATGAAATTGAAAAAGCTCATCCTGATGTGTTTAATGTTCTGTTGCAGGTGCTTGACGATGGCCGTCTGACCGATAATAAAGGCCGTGTAGTGAACTTTAAGAATACCATAATCATCATGACTAGTAATTTGGGAAGTGATTATATTCAGGAGAGATCCAAAGATTTGACATCGGCAAATTCCGAGGAGTGGACCAAACAGGTTAGACAGGATTTGACACGAATGTTGAAACAGGTTATCCGTCCGGAATTCATCAACAGAATAGATGAGACTGTGGTGTTCCTGCCATTGCGCGAAAATGAAATAGAGCAGATTGTAAGGCTGCAGGTTGATAATGTTGTATCTATGCTGGCGGCTAATGGAATTGTGCTGCAGGTAGATGATAGTGCAGTTAATTACATAGCAAAGACCGGCTATGATCCGGAATTTGGAGCCCGTCCGGTAAAACGTGCCATTCAATCTTTGCTTCTGAATGAACTTTCAACCAAATTGCTTTCCGACAGTATAGACCGTAAAAAACCAATTGTAATTTCTGCTAAAGACGATTCAATCCATTTTAGCAACTAATAGTACTTTGCAAATAGCTTTTCAACCTCCGATTTAATCTAAAGATTGTTTCGGAGGTTGTTTTTACCTTATATAATATGCAAGGATGCGAGTTTTTTTAGTGATGGAGCAAAAAAAATGAAAAATTTTTGCGAAAAAGTTTGCAGGTTAAAAAAATGGTTATATCTTTGCAATGAAAACAAAATTGAAATGATTACAAAAATGAACGCGAAACAAATTTTAGAAGGTGCAGGTATAAGACCAAGTGTTCAGCGATTGGCTGTCATGGATTATCTGGCTACCCACAAAACTCATCCGACAGTGGATGAAATATATAGTGCGCTCGCTCCATCTATACCTACGCTTTCTAAAACTACAGTTTATAACACGTTGAAATTGTTCGTTGAAAATGGAGTTACACAGATGCTCACAATAGATGAGCAGAATAGCAGGTATGATGCCGACGTTTCTCCACACGCTCATTTCTTGTGTACTGAATGCGGAAAAGTGTATGATTTGCAGTTTGTTGATTTTGCATACACACTGCCTGAAAAGATAGATGGTCATACCATAAAAGAGGTTTACCAATTCTTTAAAGGAATTTGCAGTTGTTGCACAGAAAAATGATTTTAGAATATTATTAACCATTTAAATTATACAATTATGACAAAGAAATTTATTTGCTCAGTTTGCGGTTATGTACACGAAGGTGAAACAGCTCCAGAAAAGTGCCCACTATGTAAGGCTCCACAGTCAAAGTTCAATGAGCTGCCACAGAATAATGAGGCATTGCAGTTTGCTTGCGAACACGAAATTGGTGTAGCAAAAGGATGTGATGCAGAGATGATTAAGGATTTGACAATGCACTTTAACGGTGAATGTACAGAAGTTGGTATGTATCTTGCAATGAGCCGTCAGGCAGATAGAGACGGTTATCCTGAAATTGCTGAAGCATTCAAGCGCTACGCATGGGAAGAGGCTGAACACGCAGCAAAGTTTGCAGAATTGTTAGGCGAAGTGGTTTGGGATACCAAAACTAATCTGGAAAAGAGAATGAATGCTGAATCAGGCGCATGTTCAGACAAATTACGTATTGCTCTGAATGCAAAGGCTCAGAATCTTGATGCAATTCACGACACAGTTCATGAAATGGCAAAAGACGAAGCTCGTCACGGCAAAGGTTTTGAAGCTCTTTATAACCGCTACTTCAAGAAATAATATATATATCAGTGAAAGGTGTGGCTCGCTAAACAGCGAGCCATATTTTTTTTAATTGTCTTTTGTACAGGCTATTAGAATGTTGTTGTTTTGATTGGTGTTAGTTCCAAATATATAGGTGTTACCGCCATCTTTTATTTTGAATTTCATTCGCAGTTCCTCGGCTTTTAGAGGAAAGTTTCTTACGGCAATATTTGCCTGAGGATATTTTATGAAAAACTCCTTTGCCGAACGCTTGTTAAACGGAACAGATTCTGAAATGCGGAATCTGCGTCCCGGAAATCTCTCTATTCTTTTTTCAGATATATAAAGATGTGAAACCGGAGATATGATCTTTGCATTGTAGTTATCTGCCAGTGTGTTATACAAGCCGCTCTTCATCTGCGCTGCAAAAGGTTCATAAAGGTAGCAACCTTCAGAAATCTCCATTTCATCGGCATAATTTGCCAGAGTGTTCTTCTCCTTTTGTGGTGTTGCAGATGTTATGTCACTAACAATTCCACTACTGCTGATGTTTACAGCTTCTATTGCAGGGGCGTCAGTATAGCCTCTTTCCAAAATATAAAGCATCTCTTTACATTCGCCATCAAGTGAAATGACCAGTACCTGTTTTACACACTTCAATTCATTTAGTCCTTTGCTCAGATCCAGCATAGGAGAGACTTTTACAGCAACATGTTCTGCCAATAGCAACAGTTTATCCTGCAGTTGTGTAATATCGGGCATGCAGTCAGATAGAGAGACTAACTTTTGTCCACCTGCCGATCGTCTTGCCGGATCCAGATAGGCCAAATCAAACTGCAGATTGCTGTTATTTTCTATAAATTCTTCTGCACATGAATTACTTATGCTGATATCTGTTCTGCCTAATATTTTGTAGTTGTGCTCTGTTATGTTGCATAGCATTTCATCCATCTCATTATAGAGAGTCTGCCTGTCTTTGCATGAAAGATAGTAGCAATCTATGCCCATTCCACCGGTAAAATCGGCCATACTCCACTGCTCCTTTCCTATGGCGTTTTTTATGTAGTTGCGTTTGTATAGCGCTATGTGCTGGTTGGTGCACTGTTCAAGCGAGAGATGTTTGGGATAGATAATTCCTCTGGCAGATGCCCATTCTGGAATTTTGTTTAAAGCATAGCGGTGTCCCGAAATTTGTGTCAGTGCAAACTGTAAATCAACATCTCCAGGCGCCTTTTTAAGGGCCAGTGAACGTACATCGTCATTCAGATGCTGTTCTATGAATTGTTGTGTTATATTGGATATTTCCATAGTTATCTGTTGCAGATGGTTGATTTGAACGGACAATATTTGCATGTGTCAGCTTCCTCGCACTGAGAGAACGGTATATCAGGGTTTACAATTTCACTAAACAACGCTTCAAGTTCTTTGCCAAAACTTTCACTATGGCTGTTTGAAAAATCTGTAACACTCTCATTGTTCATGTTCATATAAACTGAATTTTCATCGGCTCCTGAAGAGTGGCGTGTATGCAAAAGTACCGGTGCAATCTTTTTATCTGCAAATTCCGCCTTGCAACATAGCGTATATGCATAATAAAATATCTGTAGCACCTGTGAATTGCGGTTTTTGCCAGGTGTGAACAGTTCGGAAATCTCTTTCGGTTCGTTCTTCCTGCTTCCTGTCTTGTAATCCACTATTCGTATTACACCATCTTTGGCATCCATTCTGTCTATAATACCTATCAGCTTAACCTTTAGCTCCTTGCCGGCTTCTGTAGGGTGGGGTATCTTTACTATGCGTATGTAACCTTCCGATTCACTGCCTAAATATGTGAATGGCGCATAGTGGTTCATGTCGAACTTAAGCAGGTTCTCCAGATATTTGCATATTACAGAGTAGTTGATGGATTGCGTTCCGTTATAATCTGCCGGTGATACAGTGTTTCCGTCAAAAATAAGTTCGTTAAATGCCTTGGTGACATATTTCTCTATCTCCTCTCTGTTTTCAAGAAGTGATTTCAGGGTCTCTCTGGTGATACTGTTTTCACTGTTTTGCGATGCCATGTAGTTGTAAATATCCTCTGCGCATTTGTGAAACAGTGTTCCGAACAGAGCACTGTCTATCTCTCCGTTTGGTTTTTCGGGCTCTTTAAGTCCTGCTATACGTTGAAAGTAAAAGCGTAGCGGACAATCTATATATTGATTTATAGCCGATGGTGAAAGTGTCAGTACCTCTTCTCCACGTCTGTTGTGCAGCAGAATGTCCAGTATTCGTTTGCTCTTGTTTACGGAATATTCATGCAGCTGATGATTCTCTCTGTTGGAATTCAGCGATTTTACCGTTATATCTTTGCGTTCAGTAAGTAACTGTAGCAGATAGCGTGAAATTTCTCCGTTGCCTGTACCGGAATCGCTTGTGCAGTTGTTGTAGAGCATTGTAATACTCTCTGCACGTTGCATCAGGTGGTAAAAATTATACGATGAAACGGCACTTTTCAGCTTCATGGTAGTCAGCCCGAACGCATTTCTTACACTGTATGGTATGAATGAAGATTCCGATGCTGTTTTTGGCAGATTGCCTTCGTTTGCCGATATAAGCAATATATGTTTGAAGTCCAGGTTTCTGGTTTCAATAAGTCCCATTATCTGCATTCCTATGACAGGCTCTCCATGAAATGGTATTGTTATGTGACCTATTATATTTCTTAATAAGCGGCATAGTGTCTCCTGCTTTATATCCAATAATCCTGCCTCTATCAGCGAATGTATTCTGTTTATGGTTGTATAGATTCTGTATAATGCCTCCTGGTTAAGTGGCTTAAACAGATCCTTGTTGTCCTGATTTGCTATAACAGGCGATAAGAGCGTGAGTATATCCAAAAGGTACTTTGTCAGTTCCGAATTGCTCTTTGTGCTGCGGAATATGGTACTCAGTGCAGTGTCAGTATTCAGGAAATCGGTTGATACCACTCTCTGCTTGAGTTTGGTTAAGCCGGCTATCAGTTTGTCCGTATCAGATGATAGCTGTTTTACAAACGGATTGCTCAATATTTGTGCGCACTCTTCAATACTGCATTTTTCCTGATTGTGCAGGAAAGCTTTCTGCATATCCAGCAACAGACTTATCAGATTAAAGAGGGCGGTCTCTGTCATTGCATAACCCATAGTTACGTTTATGGCATTAACCATGCTGTCCGGAATAGAGTGCAGGGTGGGCTGCAGCAATGTTTCATCGCAAAGCACAATTGCACACTCCTTGTCTGTCTTATTATCTAAAGTTTTCAGCCAGTCTGGTATATAGCGTGCCTGTTCATTATTGGTGGTTGCCTCAATTATGTTTATCTCCTTAGGCTTATCCATATTGTTGAACAGGTTACTGTCTGTAAGTGTGTTTGGGAAAAATTTTAGGTTGTGGCGCATAAACATTCCGGCTTCGTGTGCAGGATTGCTTACGTACGATTTGTCGTAATCCCAATAGAAAACTGCTTTGCCGTTGGCCTGCAGAAATTTGAACAGCTCTTCTTCTGCTTTTGTCAGACTATTGAAACCAACAATGGCGTATTTGTCCGATTTGAATTGCGAAATCTCCAGGTTGTCAATGACAGAGCGTTGCAACATTCCGCTGTATGCTTTGTTTTCTGCCTGTAATGATGCGTGGAATTTTGTGTAAATAGCTTCCAGGGAACCCCAAATGCCGTAGAACTTTTCTTTAAGGTTCGTCTCTCTCTTATTGCCCATTTCATCGAAGAAATATTTAAGGGACTCCTGTTGTTCAGCCGATAGGAAAGAGAGATCTTTCGATATAATATTCTGCTCTTTGAGAACTGCAAACAGTTGCTGGGTGCTTGCTAAATTCTTGTCTATATCATCAAAATCGGCAACCATTATTTCACCCCATGACCAGAATGAATCCAATGTTTCACTGCTGTTTGTAACCTCTTTGTAAGTGGTGTGTAACTTGCAGACTAACTCTATGGGGTCTGCTAACTCTATATCTGTCTGTGATTGGAATAACTCTTCGATGGTTAAATAGTTCGGCGACCAGAAAGGCTGATCTGAACATTGTGCCAGATAGTCGTCAAAGAAGAGACGGGCACGTCTGTTTGGGAATACTACTGTGATTCCTGATAGTCCTGTTACTGCGGAACAGTAGTTGTCATATAGATTTCGGGCTGTTATTTTAAGAAACTGTTCCATAGTCAGCATTTAATTGTTTTGTTGTTGTAAACATACCAGATATATCCCTCCACTTCTGTGAATCCCATCTGTTTCAGCAGTGAAATGTACTCCTCTACCTGATGCAGATACCCTTCATATTCCTTTCCAAACTTGAAATCCACCACTGTGGCTTTGTTGCCGTTTATCATAACTCTGTCAGGAATACGTTTCTGTGTGGTTCCATTCTCTCTGAATAGAATGGATGTTTCGTTCAGAAGTCTGTAATTGCCATCAAACCAGCCTCTTATTTCCGGTTTGTCTATGGCTTTATGTATAAACTGTTTAATGGAATCTGCACTTTTTCTGCTCTCTATAAGTCCTTCGGCAAGCATACGGTCTGTCTCTCTGTCTATATCTTTAGCGGTGTTGATTGTAGAGAATAGTCTGTGCAGTAGTTTGCCCTGTTCTATATATGATTCGGTTTTGCAGTTTTCCGTTGTGATATCTGCCATATATCGCATGGATTCAGTAGATTGCTTGAACTGGGTGCTTATCGGATAGTGGCACATATTTATGGTTTGAATATCCTTTTCTGCAGTAAGTGGGTTCTGTGATTCCCTTTTACTCTCTCTGCTGCTTGAAATTATTTCACCGGAGATATATGATGTAATATGCTCATTATGTTCGGTCTCTGTTTGACCTTCTGCAAAATATGAAAGGATGTCGTAGGTATTGAAACCATTTTTCTTGCCCTTGGTCTGTCCCAATACTATTAAATTTGCTGCAGCTCTGGTGAAAGCTACATAGAGTATGTTCAAATTATCTACCAATGTGTCGATGTACTCCTTCTGATAGTCATTTGAAAAAACAGATTCCTTAAGTGATGATGTACACTCTATGGGAAGCAGTGGCAGTTTGTTGAATGGATCTTTCTCTGGCTCTACCCACAATTTACTGCCGTTGTCTATCTGCCAGTTACAATATGGCAGTATAACGGTATGGAATTCAAGTCCTTTTGATTTGTGTATGGTCATCAGTCTTATACTCTCTGTATTGCCCATTGCTATTGGCTTTTTGTGCAGTGTGTTGTCCCACTCTTCAATGAATAGAGATAATGTATTGCTTTTTTTCTGTGTAAACAGACGCAATCTGTCAAAGAATGAGAAGATGTATGCATCCTGATTTTCAATACAGCCTATTTCTAATATGCGGTATAGCTCTTCTGCCATTTCGTATAGTGGCAGGTGGCTGAATTTTTCAACCGATTCAAAAAAAGCGGATGGTATATTACCTGTGATGTTTTCCTGCAATATGCCTTCAAATGATATGGGTTCCCTCTTTACATAGTTATTCCACTCTATGGCAAGTGCTGCAAGCGATATGTTATCTGCAGGATTGCTTATATAACGCATTGCACTGATGATGATTCTCAATGCAGGCGATGTCTCCATATAGAACGCTTCGTCTGATACCATTCTGTATTCAGGCCTGTTTTCGGCAAACCAGCTGCATATCTGCGCAATACTTTTGTTGCTACGTGTAAGAATGGTAATATCGCCCTGATTAACTCCTGCTGCAGTAAGCCTGTCCAGATGTTCTGCAATTATGCCGGGCATAAGTGCGGATTCGTCGTCAATATTCTTGTTGTCATGAAGTTCCAGACAGATGTAACCGCTATTCTCATTCTTATTGCTCAGCTGGCATACATCAGAATATGCTCCGGAGAGACTGGGGTGTTCTGTAGAGAATGTACCTTTATATACTTCCGATAGATATGATTGTGCTACAGGGAAAAACAGGTTGTTGAAATCAATCACTCTGCTATGACTTCTGAAATTGGTATTCAGAGTAACTGTTTTGGGGTTGTAAATAGACAGCTCATGCTCTATACCTGTGTTCAGAATGTTCCAGTCTCCATTTCGCCAGCGATAGATGGACTGTTTTACATCGCCTACCACCAGACACTCCTTATTCTGCGATAAGCACTCTATAAGCAACAGACGCAGATTCTTCCATTGCAGACGTGATGTGTCCTGGAATTCATCTATCATTATATGTTTGGTAAAACTGCCTGTATTTTCAAATACAAACGATGTATCGCCCTCTTCCAGCTGGCTTAGCAGATGTGTAGTGTCGGCAAGTACAAAACGGTCCTGTTCCCTGTTCTGGGCGGTAATCTCTTTGCGGATTGCCAGTAACAGACTTAGTTCGTTCAGGTATCGTTTTGCGGCTGAATATGAGTTCTTTATGTAGATATATTCAGTATAAGTGTCTATTGATTGCTGTAATAAATCTACAATTATATCAGACAGAGTACAGGCATTCCCGACACGAGTCAGCCCTGCCTTTTTTAGAATACCTTCAGCACCTTTTTCTATACAGGTATAGGCGGTTTTGGTAAATCCTCCTTTTTTGTCTAAAATTTCTCCTGCTGCTATCTGGGCAAATAGCTTTAGGGGGTTACTTGCTACGTAACTGCCGTAATCGGGGTTGTCATTAATAAGTTTTTGTATCTGTTTTCCGCAGTCACAGTGCTTTTCGGCTACTGCTTCCATCTGTTCTTTGCACTTGTCCAGCTCTTTGCGATAATTTGCTATGCTGTCAGTTTGTTGCAGATATGTTCTTAAATCATCGCCTTTTTCAAGAAAGGTCTCCTGAAACAGTTGATGACTGAACGTTTTTATCTTGCTGTCAATGTGCCAATTGGAATCGTTTTCTATATTTTCTATTACGTACTGGACTACATCGTTGTTTTCTCTTGTTCCTGGCTTAAGCTCTGCCAGAAATGTATCGACAGCATCAGATATTACTGCGTCTGTATCCAGTTCCAGTGTTAAACCGGAGCCAAGTTGCAGTTCGCGTGCCAGTCCGCGCAAAACTCTCTGGAAAAAGCTGTCTATGGTCTCTATGCGGAAATGGCTGTAATCATTCAGTATAAGGTCTAAGGCTCTTCTGGCATTCTCCCTGATTGTGCTCTCTGTGAATTTTTCTGGCAGGAACTCTTTCACCTTTTCCAGATAAGATGCCGATTCTTCCAGTCCGTTCCCAATGCCGTATAGCTGTGACAGAATACGCTGTTTCATTTCGGCAGTGGCCTTGTTTGTAAAGGTTACAGCCAGTATATGACGATAGTCTGATGGCTCTCTAACCACCATTGCAATATATCTGACAGCCAGTGTGAAGGTCTTTCCTGAACCGGCTGATGCTTTGTAAAGAGTAAGAAGGGATTGGGTCTGTTTTGCCATTGACACTATATTTTTGCCATCATACAAATTTAGTGATTGTTTTTATTATTACCTTTGCCTATCTGAAAAAAACGAAAAATTAAATAAAGATGGGATATATTTCTTCTGATGATAAGCGAAAGGTAACAACCCAGAGGTTGCGAGAGATGAAACAACGTGGTGAGAAAATAGCTATGCTGACATCATACGATTACACCATGGCAAAGATAGTGGATGCAGCAGGAATAGATATTATTCTGGTAGGCGATTCTGCATCGAATGTTATGGCAGGTAATATGACAACATTGCCAATTACTCTCGATCAGATGATCTACCATGGCAAATCCGTGGTACGCGCAGTGTCAAGAGCTCTTGTGGTGGTTGACATGCCTTTTGGTACATATCAGATAAGTGATGTGGAGGCTGTTACAAACGCCATTAAGATAATGAAGGTTACCCATGCAGATGCTCTGAAACTGGAGGGTGGTGCAGAGATTTTGCCATCAGTACGCAGAATTCTTGATGCAGGTATCCCTGTAATGGGACATTTAGGACTTACTCCACAGTCCATAAATAAGTTCGGTACATACGCAGTACGTGCCAAAGAGGAGGCAGAAGCAGAAAAGCTTATTGCTGATGCTCATCTTTTGGAAGAGGCTGGCTGTTTTGCTATTGTTCTGGAAAAGATTCCTGCAGCGCTGGCACAGCGTGTAGCATCTGAACTCACTATTCCTGTAATAGGCATAGGAGCCGGCGGTGGTGTTGATGGTCAGGTTCTTGTGGTTTCTGATATGCTTGGCATGAATAATGATTTCAGTCCAAGATTCCTTAGAAGATATGCAGACCTCTATTCTGTAATTACCCAGGCTGTAGGTAACTACGTAGAAGATGTAAAGAGCTGCGATTTTCCAAATGACAAAGAGCAGTATTGATTACTGAACAGAATGAAATGATAAACAAAGCGTCCAAATGGTTATTTGGGCGCTTTGTAGTATAGGAATATTGCTATAAACAGATAGATGATGTTAGGCAACCATTCAGCCCAGAATGCTGACATGGTTCCAGCGACTGCAAAGGTTGATGAAACAGACTGGAATAGTATATATCCAAAACTCAATCCTAGTCCTATACCTAAGTAGAGTCCCATACCACCCTTAACTTTTCGGCTTGATAATGATACACCAATTATGGTAAGAATGAATGATGCAAATGCCATTGCGTAGCGTTTGTGATATTCAATCTCAAATAGCTGTATGTTGCCAAATCCTCTCTCTTTCTGCCTGGTTATGTACTCTTTCAGTTCTGGATTTGTCATGGTCTCCTGCTGTCCCTGTTTTATAAGGAAATCATTAGGCTCCATAGGTATAATGGTATCTAATGTGGAACCCTGACGTATTACTTCAACATCACCTGACAAATCTCTTATCATATAGTTCTTGGCTATCCAGCGATGTTTGTCTGTAGATAGTGTGTCATATTCTATGCTGCGGGCAGTCATGTGAGATACCAGTTTCTTATCTACAAATTTGTCCAGGGTAAAGCGGTATCCCATCTGGTTATATGTTTCAAAACGCTCCATATATGCAATAACACCTTCATCTACTTCAAGTTGTATATTACGTGCCGAAGTTGACGAACTTTTGTTTTTGGTCATATATTTGTACCTGAACTCATTCATAGTAACATTTCCCTTGGGAATTACATAAGAACCCAGAGCGAGTGTGAGTGTAGCAATAAGTGCTGCAGAAACCATATATGGCACCATCATTCTTTTAAAACTAAGACCGGTGGAGAACATAGCAATGATTTCTGAATTTTCAGCAAGTTTCGATGTAAAGAAAATAACAGCCACAAATACAAACAACGGGCTGAACAGGTTTGCAAAATATGGAATAAAGTTAAGGTAGTAATCGAATATAACTTCGCTTGTTGGTGCTCCTTTCAGCTTGTCTATATGCTCATTGAAGTCAAATACTACACAAATGGCAATGATGAGTGCTATAGAGAAGAAATAGGTACCAAGAAACTTCTTGATGATATACCAGTCCAACTTGGTAAGTAATCTTATTTTGAAAGGTTTACCCATTGTCTTAAAATTAAATGCGTTGCATAAATTGTTTTACCATAATCTGTTTCCAGCTTCTGAAATTGTCTGCCATAATCTGTTTTCTGGCTTCGCCTACCATCCATAGATAGAATGCCAGATTGTGTATGGATGCTATCTGCAGTGCCAGATACTCTTTTGCTTTGAACAGGTGGTGCAGGTAGGCTTTAGTGTATAGTGTATCAACATACGATGCTCCGTTTGCTTCAATAGGTGAAAAATCATTTTCCCACTTTTTGTTGCGTATGTTTATAATGCCGTCTTTGGTAAAGAGCATTGCATTGCGTCCGTTTCTGGTAGGCATTACACAATCAAACATATCGATACCGCGCTCTATGCCTTCCAGGATGTTTGCTGGTGTTCCTACACCCATCAGGTATCTGGGCTTGTCTTTTGGAAGTATGCCGTTTACTACCTCAATCATCTCATACATCACTTCGGCAGGCTCGCCTACTGCAAGACCGCCTATGGCGTTTCCTTCACACTCTTTTGATGCTACAAATTCTGCTGAACGTGTACGCAGATCTTTGTAAACACAACCCTGTACTATAGGGAAGAGTGACTGGTGATAACCGTATTTGGGCTCTGTTTCGTTGAAACGGGTTATGCATCGGTCCAGCCATCTGTGGGTGCGCTCCATGGATTTTTTTGCGTAGTTGTAGTCGGCTGTGCCAGGGGTACATTCATCGAATGCCATAATTATATCAGCACCAATGGAACGCTCTATATCCATTACTCTCTCAGGTGTGAACAGATGTCTGGAACCATCAATATGTGACTGGAAAGTAACACCCTCTTCTGTCATCTTACGTAATCCTGTTAATGAGAATACCTGAAAGCCACCGCTGTCAGTGAGCATAGGTCTGTCAAAACCGTTGAATTTATGCAAACCACCGGCTTGTTCCAGAACATCCAGACCAGGTCTCAGGTAAAGATGATATGTGTTGCCCAGAATAATCTGTGCCTTGATGTCGTCTTTAAGTTCGTTTACATGTACAGCCTTTACACTACCAACAGTACCAACTGGCATGAAGATAGGTGTCTCTATCTGTCCGTGGTCAGTAGTGATGATTCCTGCACGAGCTTCTGTCGCTGAATCGGTATGCTGTAGTTGAAATGATAACTTTGCCAAAGCAGTCAATATTTATAGTTATAAACTTATACGGTTATCTCGAGTGCATCCTTTACTTTTTCGTTTAGTAAGGCTATGTTCCATACATCCAGTATGTTATCTACATAATGGAAAATCAGTCCTTTTAGGTACTCTGCAGGAATTTCTTCTATATCACGTCTGTTTTCTGAACAGAGTATTATCTCTTTGATTCCGGCACGTTTGGCAGCCAGAATTTTTTCTCTGATGCCACCTACAGGTAATACCTTGCCACGAAGGGTGATTTCGCCTGTCATTGCCAGATTGGCCTTTATCTTCCTTTGAGTAAATGCCGATGCTATGGATGTGGCCATTGTTATACCTGCCGATGGGCCATCTTTTGGTATGGCACCTTCCGGAACGTGAATGTGTACATTCCAGGAATTGAATACAGATGAATCAATATTCAGTAATCCTGCGTGGGCTTTGATAAATTCCAAAGCAAGCATTGCTGATTCCTTCATTACATCGCCCAGATTACCTGTCAGTACCAGTTTGCCCTCTTTGCCACGGCTCAGGCTGGTCTCTACAAAGAGAATTTCGCCGCCTACAGCTGTCCATGCCAGTCCTGTTACAACACCTGCATAATCATTGCCCTGATATTTGTCGCGGGAATATGGTTTTGTTCCAAGCAACTCTTTCAAATCGGATGGCTGAATGGTCTTCTTTTCAAATTCACCTTCCGATGCATATTTGTATGCAATTCGACGGCAAATTTTGCCTATCTTCTTTTCCAGAGATCTTACACCTGATTCTCTTGTGTAATCCTCAATAATTGCTTCAATAGCCTTGCTGCTGATGTTTATTGTCTTCTTTGGAATGCCATTGGCTTCAATCTCTTTAGGGATGAGATGACGTTTAGCAATCTCTTTCTTCTCTTCAGTTATGTAGCCGCTAACCTCTATAAGTTCCATACGGTCCAGAAGTGGGGTAGGGATGGTGTTCAGGTTGTTAGCTGTTGCTATGAACATAACTTTTGACAAATCGTAATCCACATCCAGGAAATTATCGTGGAATGCGCTGTTCTGTTCTGGGTCCAGTACTTCCAGAAGTGCAGCTGCCGGATCGCCCTGATGAGTCATCTGGCTTATCTTGTCAATTTCATCCAGGATAAATACCGGATTGGAAGAACCGGCTTTGATTATGCCCTTGATGATTCGTCCCGGCATTGCGCCTATATATGTTTTACGATGTCCGCGAATTTCTGATTCATCGTGCAGACCGCCAAGTGAAATGCGTACATATTTACGCTTCAGAGCATTTGCTATTGACTGACCAAGTGATGTCTTGCCAACTCCCGGAGGGCCATACAGACAGATGATTGGTGATTTGAAATCTCCACGCAGCTTCATCACTGCAAGATGTTCCAGGATACGCTCTTTTACCTTTTCCAATCCATAATGCTCTTTGTCCAGTGACTTCTGGGCATTCTTCATATCGAGGTTGTCCTGAGTATATTCATTCCATGGCAGGTTTAGAAATGTCTGCAGGTATGTTAGCTGAATATTGTAGTCAGGAGTCTGGGCATTGGTGCGTTCCAGTTTTGCCAGCTCTTTCTCAAATATCTGCTTGATATCGTCATTCCATAGTTTTTTCTGAGCCTTTTGTCTCATCTCTTCTATGTCCTGGTCCTGCACGCTTCCACCAAGTTCATCCTGTATGTTCTTGATCTGTTGTTGCAAAAAGTACTCTTTCTGCTGCTTGTCAATATCTTCGTGGGTACGTTTCTGGATGCTCATTTTGAGCTCTGCTAGTTGAAGTTCTCTGTTTAGGATTGATAATAGTCGCAGAGCTCTGTCAACGATACTCTTCTCTTTGAGTAATCTGATTTTGTCCTTTATGGCGAATGGAATATTTGAACAGATAAAGTTTATCAGAAATACTCCGTTGCTTATGTTCTTTAAGGCAAAAGCTGCATCCGGCTGCATGGAATCCGAACTTTTGATAAATTTGATGGTCATCTCCTTACAGGTGTCTATGATAGCATCAAATTCATTGTCCTTATTGGAAGGGATGATTTCAGGGAATGGTTCAATACGACCGTTAAGATATGGGGTAGTAGAAACAATTTCAGTAAGTCTGATTCTTTGTAATCCTTGCAGAACGATAGTTGTACCGTGGTCCGGCATTTCAAATACACGTACAACCTTTGCCAGAGTACCTATCTGAAACAGATCCTTCTGTCCGGGAAATTCGGTGTTAGGCTCCTTCTGACAGAATACAGCAATATTTTTACCCTGTGCAACAGCATCCTGTACAAGTTGCAGGGATGATTGTCTTCCTACAGATACAGGAAGTACCACGCTGGGGAACAGTACCATATTCCTGAGTGGTAGTATTGCTGCGTTTTCTTCAATCTCTATATTGAAAAGACCCTCCTCGTTACCATCGTAATCGGCAATCATTGAGAATGCCGGATTCTGTTCGTTGAATTCTCCTTCTATGGGTTCTTTATTTATTCTTTTCTTTGCCATTTTTAGTTACTGTTTAAAGTACAGTTTCAAACTGCGAAGTTAGTGAATTGTAGCCAAAGGTTACTCAAATATGTAATCAAAAGCGATAAATAGATAAAAAAAAGTACTTTTGTGACCGGTTAAAAGATAGTTATGGCAGGTAATTCGTTTTTTCAGTTCAAGCAATTTGTTATTAATCAGGAGAATTGTGCTATGAAGGTAGGCACTGATGGCGTTCTTTTAGGCGCCTGGGCACCATTGCAACCATCTGCGAAACTCCTTGATATCGGTACGGGTACCGGGTTGGTAGCTCTTATGACAGCGCAACGCGGTGCTGGGAGTGTAACAGCTGTGGAGATTGACAGGGATGCGGCAAAGCAGGCTTCAGAAAATGTTATGCAGTCTCCGTGGTCGAATTCTGTTCAGGTAATAAATGCTGATATACTTAGCTTTGCAGAAACTGGTGAATTATTTGATGTGATTGTATGTAATCCTCCTTTTTTCAGAGACTCTTTGCGCTCTCCGGATTCTGTACGTTCGGTGGCCAGGCATAACGATACGCTCAGTTATGAAGCTCTGGCATTGTCGGTTTCAAAATTACTTACAGAAAATGGCTCTTTTTCTGTGATTTTGCCTTCAGATTTAGCTGATGAGTTTGTGTTGATATCTGCTAAAAATGGTCTTTATCTGTGCAGAAGATGTAGCGTAATTACCAAGGAGGGCAATCCGCCAAAACGTGAACTGATGCAGTTCTGCAGGACGATAAAGCCTGCAATATCAGAAAAACTGATAATGACAGGTGCAGAAGGAAATGAGAGTGAATATTATGTGTCTCTTGTAAAGGATTTTTATCTCAGATATTAGGGTGTATTAAATTTTTCTCTTCTTTAAGGGAATGGCAACTTTTAATCCGTTTGTCACTATTTTAATCTTTATCTCTTTATCCAGCATAACTGGATCCCCATCTATGTGAACTACTCCATTTTTCTTCCTGTTAATGGTAAGC
Source organism: Bacteroidaceae bacterium (assembly GCA_045660365.1). Classification (GTDB taxonomy): domain Bacteria; phylum Bacteroidota; class Bacteroidia; order Bacteroidales; family Bacteroidaceae; genus Colenecus. Next base: position 144,457 of record JAZRDQ010000017.1, on the reverse strand, counting down.
TGTGTGGTTTTGAGTGTTCTGATCTTCTTGTTCTTATCTAAATGTTTATTAAATAGTTGATAAGCAAGGGTAGGAATGTCTAATGGTGTAAATGGGGTGACTATTGTTATGTCCAGTAATCCATCGGTAACAGAAGCTAATGGAGCAATATATGCGTTGTTTCCCCATTGACCGGCATTTGCGCATGTCACAATAAAAGCTTCGGTGTCTATTTGCTCTATGTCGGACTTTATAATAAGTGATTCATCTTTGTGAGTTAAGGCTTCCTGTAATATTTTTTCAATGTATGTAATAGCGCCTCTGATTTTTGAATCGGCAAAGCGTTTGCTTACATCGGCATCGAACCCTAAACCGCATGTGCAGAAAAACGGATGCTCGTTTATAATTCCATAATCAATCTCTGCTATTCTGCATTTATTAATCCACTTGATGCAGTTGATTGGGTCCATCGGTATTCCTAAGTGTCTGGCTAATCCGTTTCCGGATCCGAATGGAATAATACCCAAGGCTGTATCAGTTCCAATTAATCCTCTGCCTACTTCGTTTACAGTTCCATCGCCTCCAACAGCAACCACAATGTCTGTGTCGCCTTTTTGGGCAATCTCTTTTGTCAGTTCGTATGCATGTCCCTTGTGTGTAGTTGTAGCAAAATCGTACTCTATTGAATCGTCATCAATAAAGTATTCTAATGTGGATTTAATAGGTAATACGTGGATACCTCCAGATGTTGGATTTATAATAAATTTAATTTTTCTTTTCGTTTCCATTTGTCATCAATGATGGTGCAAAATTAGAAAATAATAGCGTGTAAAGATGTTGTCGCATCTAAATAATCTATAAATTTGTGCACTATGAATAAGTTAAGTGAAAGGTGTGCCGCCTATACATTGCCTCAGGAAGGTATGGCAAAAGGAATATATCCATATCACAGATGTATCTCTTCACAGCAGGATACAGAGGTGATTATGGAGGGAAGAAAGGTGTTGATGTTTGGTTCCAATTCATATATGGGGCTTACCAGCCATCCAAAAGTTATTGAAGCTGCTGCAGAAGCTACCAGAAAATATGGTTCCGGATGTGCAGGTTCACGATATCTGAATGGAACTTTGGATATACATAAGGAGTTTGAACAGGAACTTGCAGAATTTGTAGGCAAAGAGGATGCAATTATCTTCTCTACAGGCTTTCAGGCTAATCTGGGTGTAATATCCTGCATAATGGGCAGAGAAGACTATATAGTTTGTGATGAATTAGATCATGCTTCCATAGTGGAAGGACGCAGATTGTCTTTTGCAAAGCCTATGAAGTATAAGCACAACGATATGGCTTCTCTGGAGAAGACCCTTAAGCGTTGTGATCCTGAAGCACTGAAACTGATAATAGTAGATGGCGTTTTCAGTATGGAGGGCGATTTGGCTAATCTGCCTGAAATAGTGAAGTTCAAGGAGAAGTATAACTGTTGCGTTATGGTTGACGATGCTCATGGTCTTGGTGTAATGGGACCGGGCGGACGTGGTGTCTGCAGCCATTTTGGTCTGACTGATCAGGTTGAAATGATAGTGGGTACATTCAGTAAATCTCTTGCCGCTATCGGAGGTTTTGTTGCGGCCGATAAGGAGATAACAAACTGGATACGTCATCACGCGCGTTCTTATATATTTAGTGCAAGTAATACCCCAGCTGCAACAGCTGCAGCACGTCAGGCATTACAGATTATAAAGTCAGAGCCGGAACGTATAGATAATTTATGGGAGATAACAAATTACGCCCTGAATAATTTCCGACAGTTAGGTTTTGAGATAGGTAATACATCTACACCTATCATACCTCTTTATATAAGAGATTTTGACAAAACATTCATTATAACCCGTATGTTGTTTGATGAAGGTGTATTTGTAAATCCTGTTATTCCACCTGCTTGCGCTCCAGAAGATACACTGATAAGATTCTCTCTGATGGCAACTCATACCAAAGAGCAGATAGATATTGCCACAGAAAAGTTGGTGAAGTGTTTTAAAGCAGTAGATTTACTTTAAATCTCTTTTGATTATAGGTGGCCAAATTCTCTCATAAATTGAGAATTTGGCTGCTTTTTTTTATTATTTTTGATCTCTGCAGTTATATTTTTCATCTTTTGTTTGGAAGTTATAATAAAACGCACTACTTTTGCACTGCTTTTCAAAAGAGAGCATTCGGGATGTAGTTCAGTCCGGTTAGAATACCTGGTTTGGGACCAGGGGGTCGAAGGTTCGAATCCTTTCATCCCGACAAACAATCAAGAAGGGGGCGTTGAGAAATCAACGCCCTTTTAATATAGTAACAGGGACCGCAAGCTTGCTTGCAAAGTCCCTGTTACTATATTAAAAACTCAGCGAATGAAATTCGCGTCCCCTTCTTGATTGTTTGAGCATCTTCCCCCCTTAAGGATGCGCGAACGCAGTGAGCGAATCCTTAAAATTCAATTTCGAACTTTAGTGAGCAATTTAAACGGATGCGCGAGCGTATGCGAGCGAATCCTTAAACCACAAAACGAACTTTAGTGCGTGTTTGTCCCCCCTTAAGGATGCGCGAACGCAGTGAGCGAATCCTTTCGCCTTTTTTTTGTCAAAATACAAACGAAGGTGTGAACTGAATCCCTAAAATAGAAGCAATTCTAAAAAAACTAGATAACTGAATATCAACTTTACCTCGTTCAACCCTGGCTATATAGCTTTGTTCTCGTCCTATCTTCTCTGCTACATCGCGTTGGGTTAATTTTAATTCTTTGCGTCGTTCTTTAAACAGATTACCATAATACCATGCCAATGATTGTTCGTCAAATTCATTGCGAGTAGTTGTGCCATGAATGCCGTACTTTTCGTCAAGCATTTGGTTCGTTGTACTAAGTTTCGCTAACTTACTTTCATTTATCTCTATCATAATTCTAAATCCTTTAATGTTTTTGGCTGTAAATATAACTAATTAGTTATAATTGTCAAGCCGTTTTGGAAAAAATCTACAAAATCTACTTTTTGAGCACCCCCCCCCCCCTTTAAGGATGCGCGAACGTCAGTGAGCAAATCCTTAATCCACAAAAACGAACTTTAGTGAGTCTTTGTTCTCCCATCGAATCTCCAGATTTACCGGGAAGAAAATTGACTAATTATAACCAATTCATACGATGCCTGATACATTTAGTTACATCATCAAAACGGTCAATGGCTGTCATCCATTTTGGGAGATCTTTATTTATCCATCCCATTACGAGTAACAACTCTTTGTGAATACCTATCACTCTATTCAAGTTCCAGCAAATAGACTCGTTATGAAATACTCTGTTTCTGAATGCACGAATGGAATTCAATGGAGCAGACAAATTTTTTCGTTGTCGCAAATTTTTTGGCATATAAGGGAATGCCCTACGTAAATGTTTCCAAAGAATCATTTCGTATTCACTATTAAGTAACGATACCCAAAAACCTAATGTCAGTTCAGCTACAATCTTGGGAGAAGTAACTGTTTCGTGTCTTCCAGTGATTTGCTTGCGCGCTTGTGTAATGTAACGGTTCAAGTTTGTTAATTCTGGTATCTTAGAGAAAACTACATACCAATCTTCTCTACCAGCCATAGCTTCTAATTCACGACTCAAAGCATTACGTAATGCAACTTCAAAAACAGAAAGACATGGATAAAATGATTCTGCTAATTCAATGTTACAACAATAGTGTAATATAGCACGATTTTCGTCTTCATGTAATTTAAAATATCTCTCCATCCGTTTGGTAGAGAAAATTTTTTCGAAATATTGTTTGTTATAATTCATGTTATTATTATCTTTGCATTGCAGTCCCGGTAGTTCCTCTCCCTGATAATAGATGCAGGTGATGAATCCGGGTTTTTTTTTGTTTCCTTATTTCCTACTGCGAATGTACTAATACTTTTTAGGATTTGCTTCACCTCACCCGGATAAAAATTATATTTTATATTTATTTCGGTATATTTCTTCGCTTTATTTAGACAGTCACCTATATTCATCCCCAACTGATCTCATCTCATTGCTCTGTAGGATCTCTAGATTAGCCGGGATAAACAATACTACCTACTATTTATGTATGTTAAAATTGTTAATAAATATTCTCCTACTATTAAAATAGTTGTGCTGATTTTTGGTTCAAAATACCTTTGTCGGCGTTCGAACAAAAAGTATTGTTTAATTTTATTATTAAAGGATTTTATGAAAAAGATATTTAGTACAGTATGGGTATTGTTGCTTGGCGGTACATTGTGTTCCACAATCCAGGCAGAAACAATAAACGACTACAAAAACAAGAGTCTTAAAGTGGGTAATATAGTAGTGGATGATGCAATAAAGAATCGTTTGATTGATGAATACAATGCAGATCCGGATGAATACAAACACTTTGTTTCTCCTCAGTGGGGTTTTGAATCTCCAGAAGGTTATATTCGTTTAACTGATTATGCCAAGTTGGCAAAAGAATATTCTGAGATTGCAAAGAACTATAACCTATTAATGGATTGCAAGAGACAAGCTTCAAAATTAAGAGCGGATTATTTAGCGAAAGATTGGAGCAAACAGAAGTATGCAGATGTTGAGAATAGAATTGCTAAGGATGTTGAAGCGTTATTTAAGCGTGCCGGTATAGAGATGTTGGAAAAAGGTGCGTATCGTTTGCCGGACGGAGCAATAGTAATAGAGGATGATAGACATACTATGAATCCTCAGTCAATAACCTATCAAAAGAATGCTCATATAGTTGCTCCTACTATGTTGCGAGATAAATCGCCTAACTATAGTGCATTCAATGAACAGACCTGGCCTATGTACACTAATCTGAAGAATATAGATATAGAAGATATAATCAAGACAAAAAGTAAGCGTGTTCATAAAAAAGGCAGAATAAAAGTTAATATGATTGAAGAACCAACTATTTATTGCGATAAAAATTGCACATACGTAGTAATACCTAATGCAGTGGGGTATTACGATCATTGGTTCTATAACTCTTCTAATTCTGCTTTAGTAGATAGAAAGACAGGAGAAAAGTATTTGGTAAGCTATGCAGAACATATGCCTTTAGATACATACTATTGGGTTCATGACCAATCCGGTAAAATAGTTTTACGTGTCTTTGTATTTCCACTACTCCCTGAAAAAGTAAAGAAGGTAGATTATATTAGTGGTGGTATTCCGCAGGAGATTCGTTTAGGAAATGCCGGCCCTACTAGTCATTACAAAAAATTAAAAGTGAAAAGAATTTTATAGGTTCAATTCCTACAATTGATTGAGTGAAAATATAGTTAGTTAATAGTTAATAAAGCAAACAGCTTGTCTCCACCTTATAAAAGTGAAAATGGGCTGTTTGTGCTTTTAAAACACTTTACTCTATTTTCAAAATTCTATCCATATCTTTTCATGCTCGCTGAAGTCATCTATTTCACTTTTGTAGTCGGGATTAGGAATATACCCGTAGCTTCATTAAGTTACGGGTATTACTGTTACAACAAACTGATAGAACTAAGCTCTTTTGTCAATTTGTTCAATCCTTTTTGTATCTTGTCTCGTTGAGCTCTTCTAGGTTTATGTATGCCTGCAGCGTAGTGCCACAATTGTCGCTCATTTATTCCGGTTATTCTACTTAATGCTGCTTTTGTGAATATATTGCTATAGTAGCTTATAAATGTGGCTGTATCTATTTTGTATATTAATTCATATTCTCCTTTTAATAATTCACATGGAGAATTGTTGTCTTCCAAATATAAATCTATAGCTGATTTGATATTATCTTCAATCTCCTGTAAGTTTTTACCTACAGTAATGATTGGAGCATTCTCTATGTATGCACTCAAATTTTTATCTGCATACTCTATAATAACTGTCACCTTCTTCATACTATCGTCTTACTAAATTGGTTATAAACTTGAAACTTACTTATTTAAGTCCTGCTTGTCTCATTATACTATAATAAGTTCCCTTCTCTATTCCTTTGTTACTATGGTTTGGGACTATAACAATTCTGCCATTCTTTTCAAGCTTTATGTGGCTTCCTTTTTGGCTTTTAATGATATATCCATTCTTCAGTAACATGGTTATAACATCTCTAACTGTTTTGTAACTCATGGTATTTAGTTTGTTTTGTGTGCAAATATAGTAAAATAACGAATACTCTGTTGTTTTTTCTTGCTGTTTTTGTTATTGTTGAATTTGTGGGGAAAAGTTAATAAGGATTAAAAATGTTAATATATCTCTATCTACTATTAAAATAGTTGCGTGCGGAAAACTGTTACAATACTTTTGCCGCAGTAATGATAATAAAAAAGTAATAATATGGATATAGATACAAAATATCGTAGTCTGACCAAATCTGAACTTCATGTAATGAATATCCTTTGGGATATGGGTAAGGCTACAGTTGCAGAAGTTATGGAAAATATGCAGGAACCAAAACCTGCATATACAACCGTACAGACAGTATTAAGGGTATTAGTGCAGAAATGTGTAGTGAAGACAGAGACGCAAGGCAAATCGCATGTGTATATTCCTATTATGTCCCGTGAAGATTATACACAGGGTTTTATGGAGGAGACCAGAAATACCCTGTTTAAAGGTTCGTTCAAATCTTTCTTATCGTTCTTTGCTCAAAAAGAGAGGTTATCAAATTCAGAGATAGATGAGATAATATCTCTACTAAACAAAAGCAAAAAGTAAAACAACTTGAAATCAATATATATTATGACAGCGATTTTTTCTCCATTATTAGAATTAGTTTGCCGTTTCATATTGGTCACAGGGCTATTAATGCTACTGTATTGGATAGTATGGCGCAAACAAGCTACATATAAAGCAATGCGTATCTACTTGCTTACAATGCCTTTTGTGGCGCTAATTATAGCTTGTTTAAGATTTACATACACACCGGAACCTATTGTTGTAAAGGTAGATACACCTGTTGCTGTACAAACAGAGGCTGGTGTATATGAAAGTTCAACAACAAATACTGCTGCAGTAACAGAAACGACTGCAGCAACTACTGCACAAAATTCTGTATCAGAAAGCAGATTAGCTGATTTTGATATATGGAAGTTTTTGCCTTTTGCCTATATTGTTGCACTATTGGTGCTTTCAATTCCATTGGTTGTTAACATAGTAAAGATGCGGAAGATACGCAAAAGTGCTTCAGTAGCAAAAGAAGAACCAAATAATGTCACTATCTATACAGATGAATCTATAGATGCCCCATTCTCTTTCTATAGAAGCATTTATATGCCAAACAGTCTTACAGAGATTCAGGCACGAATGATACTGATTCACGAAAAGGCTCATATTAAGCATCGTCATTATATAGATGTATGGATTGCTGAAACTATAACGCGAATTCTGTTTTGGAATCCGTTTATATGGTGGGCTCGTGCTGAACTGCGTAATGTTCATGAATTTGAAGCCGATAGCGATGTGCTAAGCAATGGTGAAGATGTTTATAAATACCAAACCATACTTATAGAAGAGGTGTTGAATGGTGATGTTGTTATAGCCAATGGATTTAACCATTCTTTTATTCGCAGACGTTTTATAGAGATGTTACAGAGTAGTAATAAACGTATGTCAATAAAGGCAAAAATTGGCGCTACAGCATATCTGATGGTTGTAATAGCTTTGCTCTGTTGCAACGTTGCGAAGGCAGAAACCATTTACGTTTACGAACCGTCAGAAGTGAGTGCAACATTAGCAGAAGCTACTCCATCTTTACAAGAGATTAGTGCAACAGCAGAAAATCTTGTAGTAGCTTCAGAAGAACCTGTACAGCTGGAAGAACCTGTACAGCTGGAAGAACCAACACTGCCGGAAGAACCAACACTGCCGGAAGAACCAATAGTAAGCAATGACACTAATTATGTCTCTATAACTATACAAAATGGTAATTCCTCTGTAGATACTACTTTATCTCCTACTGATATAAGTGGTATATTTAAGTTATTCTTTGGAAGTGTAGTAGAAACATTTTCTGCTGTTGCAGATGTAGCAAAAAATGTAACTGATATAAATGTGAAAACTATAGAGCAACAACTGAATGAGCTGGCAAGAGATATAGACACTATGGAGACAAAAGAAGAAGAGGATGATCCTTATAAAGAATTTGTATCTCCTCAGTGGGGGTTTAAGTGTCCGGAAGGCTATATACGCCTGACTGAATACGAAGAATTGACCAAAACAGATAAGAATGCGGCAAAACAATATACATTGCTTGTAAATACTATGCAAGCGGCAAAACAATTGCGTAACAAAGAGTTTGAAAATGCATTTAAAAAATCAAAGATAGCTCTTTATTCAGATATAGATGCAAACATAAATAAAGCTATAGAGAAGCTATTCCAAAATGCAGGAATAAAGATGCTGGAAAAAGGCGCTTATCGTCTGCCTGACGGTACAATTGTTATTGAGGACGACAAACACACTATGATTCCGCAATTCATTACTTATCAAAATAATGCTCAGTCTCAAGCTCCTACTATGTTGCGCGATAAATCGCCAAACTATAGTGCGTTCAATGAACAGACCTGGCCTATGTACACAGATTTTGAGACTATCAGTGATTATGAATATTACAATGAAGGCCGCAGACTACCTGAAGTATATAGAGGTGATGCTTGTACATACGTATTACTTTTTAATGATATAAACTTTTATGACCACTGGTTCTATACATCTTCAGAGACAGCGTTGGTCTCAAAAAAAGGAACTAAGACTACCCATTTCTATATAAGCAGTGCGGAACACTTGCCGTTAGATACATATTATTGGATACATAACCAGGTTGGCAAAAAGGTTTGCAGAGTACAAGTATTTCCGCCCCTCCCTGAAAATGTAAGGAAAGTGGATTATGTTTATGGTAGCATTCCGCAGGAGATTCGTCTGAGCAATGCAGGTCCAATAAAAAATTTTAAAAATCTGGAGGTTAAACCCATGCCAAAAAATATGCTAAGCAGATACTGATAAGGTCATGTTTAGTTCATAATTACAATGCCCGTAACCATTAAGTGATTACGGGCATTATTATGTTATGAGGATGTCTGTTAGAATAGAAATCCGGTGTTTATGTAGAATGCCCCGTTACCGTCCTGTGGGTTAAAACATTTTGCATATTCAAATGCCACAATAAAGTTCTGATTCATAATGAAACGCAGTCCTGCACCGGCAGCGGCATGTATGCCATCTTTTTTACTTGTATCAATAAACTGGCTGTAAAGATCTGCATTAAGCGGAGTCTTAGCCTCTATATCATAACCTTTAATAGTGTATGCACCATCGCAGAAACCGGTAAGAGCAAAAGCAATGTTCTGATTCCACTTCTGGAAGTTAACAAAACGCCATCTCATTTCTGCATTGTAGAAAGCTGTGTGTTTACCTACAACTCTGTTCAGCATCAATCCACGTGCAGTTCTGTAACCGCCTACACCGTCAAAATCCTGTTTTGGTCCCATGCTTGTATAGAATGGCATCATATACCAAGGCGCATCGTCATTCAAAAGTCCCTGATATGCTACACGGTATGCAAATGTCAAATTATCGGCTATTGGCAGATACTGGCGCATATTAGCAGAGAGTGTGAAGTGCTGATGTGTTGTGCCCAAAAACTTTGGAGCAATATCAAGATGTGCTTCTGCCCATATACCCTTTGTTGGGTTGTTTTCTACGTTGCGGGTGTCGTACATCAATCCTAATCTGATAGAAGATACTATACCGCCATCTGCCTGATCTAATGGCACTATACCCCAGGTCTTGTAAAGGTCAAACAGTGTTGTTCCGCCCGGTATTCTATCTCCTAAAACGGTGTAGCCTTCCGGAGTGAAAGAGGATATGTCCAACCAGTTGAAATTATAGCCGGCTTCCCAGTAGAGATTGTCGGCAATCTCTCCGGTTAAATCTGCCTTAATCTTGACCATCTGACGGCTGTAACGGTAGAAACCTTTTGGTGTTTTCTTAAAACTACTGCCTTCTGAATATGACATCAATGGCTCTATAAAGCTCATGTCGTAATTACTCTGATAGCCGTTGAATCCGTAGAAATCTAATGCGCGATCATTGTAATAACCTGTGCAGACTGAAAGACGTATCTTGTCTGTAAGTTCACGTTTGTCATAGTTGGCTACAAACTTGTAACTGCCTTTAGTGTAAGCCGATGCTTCCAGCATCCAGGTCGATTTTGGGTTAGGGTAGGTGCTGCCATCATCAAAGTTGTAGATGTTTAGTAACGCTCCATACTGGAATCCACGGTCAGCATCGAAAGCAACTACCGGGAGAGGTCCCAAATTTATACCTGTTTTAACTATCTCTTTGTTGCTTTGTGCACTAACTATTGTTGTTGCCATAATAGCAAAAACTACAGCTATCAATTTTCTCTTCATATAGTTTAGTTATTGGTTTTGTTTACAAACTTACATAAAAAAGTTCAAGCGGACCTAAATCCGCTTGAACTTTTTACTTGGGGTGCCTAGTCGGACTCGAACCGACGACATTCAGAACCACAATCTGACGCTCTAACCAACTGAACTATAGGCACCATCTATAGCTGTTTTTGCTAAAAGCGGTGCAAAGATACGCTTATTATTTGAAAATGCAAATAGCTTGAGCAGAAATTTATTCAAAAGGGCGGATAATAAACCCATTTCTGTCTGTGCGGACAGAATCGGTGCTGATATCTGTCAATAATGTGGTAAAGGCTAATTTTGAAAAACGGAGTGTAGCTGTTAATCCTATATCGGTATGTCTGGCACTCATGTTTGATATGTAGTTGCCCAAAGAGTAGGCTATAAAATGTGTTTTGCTGCTTTCCTGTTCCCTACGAATCTCTGTAGGCTGTATTACATGCGGATGATTGCCTATTATGTGATCTACTCCGTTGGATATTAGCCAGTCTGTAAGTTGTTCCTGTTCGGAATTCTGTTTTAGTTTGTATTCATCGCCCCAATGCATACACGCTATTATTACATCGGCTTTTTTACTTCTGGCTTTGTTTATATCAATCAGTATCTGTGCGGTGTCTATAAGATTGACTATGCAAGGTGGGTTAACCGGTATGCCATTTGTGCCGTAAGTGTAATTCAGTATGGCAAATGTTATGTTGTTTACAGTGGCTAAATAAGGGTATAGAGAATCGCGTTCGGCTTGGTTTCTGTATGTGCCAACGTGAGCAATGCCAAGTGAATCCAGTACATCGAGAGTACGTATCAACCCTTTATTTCTCCTATCTAAACAGTGGTTGTTGGCTGTCAAAAGTATATCGAAACCTGCATCTTTCAGAGCCGATGCAAATTCATCAGGAGCAGAAAATTGCGGATAGCCTCTGTATGGTGTACCACCAAGTGTAACTTCTAAATTACAGATAGCTAAATTGGCTTCCGATACCTGTTCCTTTACATGGGTAAAGCAATTTTCGTAACTGTACGTACCATCTTCTTTTTCTGCACTCTCTATCTGCGCAATGTGCTGCATTGCATCGCCTGCAAAGTATAAGGAAGCAGTAGAGGGAATTGGCGATACCCAATTCCCCCATATCTGTAATAATGTTATTGCTAATGTTGCTAATAGTGTCATTTGTAAATGACTTTCTGTCCTGCCAGTAAGGTGTTCTTCATAAGAGAACAGATAGTCATAGGACCTACGCCACCCGGAACAGGAGTGATGAAACTGCACTTTGGAGCAACTTCGTCAAATTTCACGTCACCTGTCAGTTTGAAACCGCTCTTGCGTGTTGCGTCAGGTACTCTGGTAGTACCTACGTCTATAATTACAGCACCCGGTTTTACCATATCGGCTGTAACAAATTCAGGCTGTCCCAATGCAGCTACTATAATATCGGCTGCCTGACACTCCTCTTTTATATTTGCGGTATGGCTGTGGCATACGGTTACAGTGCAATCGCCCGGATAAGCTTTCTGCATAAGCAGTGCAGCCATAGGTTTACCTACAATGTTGCTGCGTCCAAGCACAACGCATTTCTTTCCTTTTGTTTCAATATTGTATCTTTTCAAAAGTTCCAGAATGCCATTTGGTGTTGCCGAAACAAAGCATGGAAGGCCAATGTTCATACGACCTACGTTGATTGGGTGGAAACCATCAACATCCTTGCGGTAGTCTATAGCTTCAATTACATGCTGTTCGTTGATATGTTTTGGAAGTGGCAACTGTACAATAAAACCATCAACATCGTCATCTTCGTTAAGCTCCTTTACCTTATTCAGTAGCTCTTCTTCTGTGATGTCTGATTCAAAACGAATCAGGGATGATTTGAAACCGCAAACTTCGCATGCCTTTACCTTGTTGGCTACGTATGTTTCGCTACCACCGTCGTGTCCTACCAATATTGCTGCCAGATGAGGACGTTTCTGTCCGTTGGCAACCATTTCTTCTACCTGTGCAGCTATCTCCTGCTTAACCTGTTCGGCTATTGCTTTTCCGTCTATAAGTTGCATATAATTATATTTTATCTTCTTTTCATCATATTGCCCATACCCATCAGATTCGGCATTTTTGCACCTGCCATGGTCTTCATCATTTTACGGGTCTGTTCAAACTGCTTAATCATTCGGTTGATCTCCTGAACAGGCTGTCCGCTACCTTTGGCAATACGGTTTCTGCGTGACTGGCTATTGTTCACCAAATCTGGATTCAGACGCTCTTTCGGAGTCATTGAGTAGATCATTGCTTCAATTCCCTTAAATGCATCGTCGTTTATATCGAGATCTTTTGTGGCTTTGTTAAGGCCAGGAATCATACCTACAATATCTTTTAGATTACCCATTTTCTTAATTTGGCCAATCTGTTCCAGGAAATCATTGTAGTCGAACTTGTTCTTGGCCATCTTCTTCTGCAGACGTTTAGCCTCTTCTACATCGAACTGTTCCTGAGCGCGTTCTACAAATGATACTATGTCGCCCATTCCAAGAATTCTGTCTGCCATACGTGATGGATGGAATACATCGAATGCATCCATCTTTTCGCCTGTACCAACAAACTTGATTGGCTTGGTTACTACAGTTCTGATACTCAATGCAGCACCACCGCGAGTATCGCCATCCAGTTTTGTTAGGATAACACCGGTGAAGTCCAGTCTGTCATTAAACTCTTTGGCTGTGTTTACAGCGTCCTGACCTGTCATTGAGTCAACAACGAACAGAATTTCGTTTGGATTGACAGCCTCTTTGATGGCTGTAATCTCCTGCATCATCATTTCGTCTATAGCCAGACGACCTGCTGTATCTATAATTACTACATCGTAACCTTTGGCTTTTGCTTCATGAATAGCATTCAAAGCAATCTTTACAGGTTCTTTGTTTTCTGGTTCGCTATATACGGTAACACCAATCTGTTCTCCCAGTACCTTCAACTGATCTATAGCTGCAGGTCTGTAAATGTCACAGGCTACCAAAAGAGGTTTCTTGGCGCGTTTTGTCTTTAAAAGATTGGCAAGTTTTGCACTGAATGTTGTTTTACCAGAACCTTGAAGACCTGCCATAAGAATTACCGCAGGGTGTCCTTTGATGTCGATATCAACAGATTCGCCACCCATAAGGGCTGCAAGTTCATCGTGTACCACTTTAACCATAAGCTGACCCGGACGAACTGATGCTAATACGTTCATTCCAAGAGCTTTCTCTTTTACAGTGTCTGTGAACTGCTTTGCAACCTTGTAGTTAACGTCGGCATCCAAAAGAGCCTTTCTGACATCTTTAAGGGTTTCCGCTACGTTTACTTCGGTGATTTTTCCTTCACCTTTCAGTATCTTAAATGACCTTTCAAGTCTTTCTGATAAATTTTCGAACATTGTCTGTATGGTTTGAAATTTTGCGCAAAATTACAAATTAGCCAATCATCTACCAAATAAATGAATAAGTGCTATCACTTCGTTGTTGAATTTAGTTGATGAAAGTAACTCTTCTATGGTTATATGCATTCTGTATCTCCAATAGTTGTCAGAATTGGCAGGTACATTGATGCGCTCTGTAGCAGGGTTGTTGTGTCGTAGCTCCTCATCTATGGATAGCCAATCCTGCAATGGGAATATTGCCAGCATAGAGTCTGATTCAAGATGTTGTGATAAGATCTTTCTGCAATTTTCTACAGATGTCGAATTGCTGTCTATAATAGTGTTAGCAGGCATCTCTTCTGCTAACCACTGGCGTAATACACTCATGTCATGAGTAGAGGTGGTGCATACAGACAGGTGTGGATATCTGGATGGATTTCCTACTATGTAACCCATAGTTTTAGGCATGCGCTGTACTTCCAATCCTAAAATACGGAGTTTATCCATTACTGCAGGTACACATTCAGGTATCATTCCCAAATCTTCACCGCAAACCAGCATATCGGTAGCCTCTATCATTGACGGGAGTTTTGACATGGCAACATTATACCAGAAATGGTTGTTGCGATTATAGTAGAAATCGTCATGCAAAGTTCTGTATGCCTGTTGGTCACTATTGGAGAGACGGCTGAATTTAACGGTTTCAAATCCAAGTATTCTGGGGTGGTAGGTATCCTTTTTGCGGGTATCTTCCAAAAAGAGAATGTCGGTTTCTGATTCTCCGCATACGGCATCTCTTTCAGGTGTAAAGTTAAAACCGTATGATCTTATCTCTTCTGCAGTATAGGTCAGGGCTGGGTTGAAGCGTCCCATCAGACCACTGTTGTAACACAATGGTACCTCCCATATTCTGAAGAATCCCAATAGGTGGTCTATACGATATGCATCAAAATAGTCTGCCATCTTTTGGAAACGTTCTATAAACCAGCTATATCCATCTTCTGCCATTTTATCCCAATTGTATGTGGGCATTCCCCATTTCTGTCCATCACGGGCAAAATCATCGGGTGGGGCACCCGCCTGACAATCCATGTTGAAAAGTTCTGGGTGTATCCATACATCGGAACTGCATCTGTTAACGCCTATAGGTAAATCACCTTTTAACAAAACACCTAAACTGTTGGCATATCGCTTTACTTTTATCAGTTGTTTGTGTAAATGGTATTGCACAAACAGGTGTTTCCGTATCTCTCTTGAAGATTTGCTGTTGCGTTTAAGTAGCTTTTCAACTAATTCTGGTGAATATTGTTGATTTTCCCATTCTGAAAAATTGCAGTTGCCGTATTTATCGCGATAGTAGCAATATATAGCGTATGGTATGAGCCATTCTTCATTGTTGGTGATGAATTCTTTGTATCCGCTGCTTTTCAGACAGTTACTTCCGGTCTCTCTGTATATTATGTCTATATAGCGATTTTTAAGGTCAAGAACTCTTTCGTAGTCAATTTCGTCAAGTCTGTTTAACTCACTTCTTTCGCGTTCAAAACTGGTAACGACAGAACTATCGGCAGGGGTGCCAATTAACGACAAATCCAGGTACATTGGATTCAGGGCAAACGATGAATTTGCGCTGTAAGGATATGAATCACGCCATGTTCTGGTTATAGTGGTGTCGTTGATCGGTAGTGTCTGTACTATGCACTGGCCTGTGGCGGCAGCCCATTCAATGTATAATTTCAGGTCGGAGAAATCTCCGATACCCCAGCTCTTCTCTGAACGTAGTGAAAAAACCGGAATTGCACTGCCGGCTCCACGCCAGAGTGGCTTTCGGTTGTGATGAACGTAAGGGAGTGAAATTGTTCGTTGTTCTATTGTTTCGCCGTCTTTTTCTCTCCATCTATCAGCCAGTACAAGATTCTGGGTATTGAAACCTGGAATGATATGTGGTGCTCCCTCTTCATATCTGACAATTCTTCCATCAAATTTCAAAGCATATCTGTATGATAAATCCGATAGAATATCTGTATTGTCAAATGTAAAATCAAGATACCAGTTGCCGTGGCCATCATTGGTCATTTGTAACTCTTTTTTACTGCCATTATTCTGATTTAAACATAAAATCAGTTCTTCACCCCAACTGGTAAAGTATTCAATCTGAAAGTGTATCTGCATAATCAGTCTTCAATGCTTTCAATGTTACCGGTCGATGTGTTGAATGTTATTTTTATTCCCGGTCTCTTTTTTATTAGTGTATGTGTGAGAATCTCTATGTTACCAAACTGAGCTATGGATTTTTCGGTACTCAGGAAGGTTGTTCTATTGTCGTAAACTTTGATAGCAGCTCTGCCAGGAGTAACGTAAAATAAAAATGAATTTGAGTGTTTCTCTAAAAATTTTGGATCTTTCTTTTCGTCTACAATTGTTTTTGGAAGATATTTAAGATCTTCAACGTCTATGTAAACAGGTTCGCCTGCTAAATTATCGGTTGAAAGCACGCCCAATTTACTGGAGAATCTGAATGCAATCTGTTTTGAAACCGATGCCGAAGGAGTAATATCTATAGTAAATATTTTTTCTTCTGTTTCCGTGGTCCCGGTAAAGAGTTGTGTTAAGGCTTTTTCCTGTTTTTCCAACTCGTCCAGAAAGAGTTGAAGAGATTCTCCATCCTTTGGCATATTTTCTGCTTGACCGCGTGTCAGATAGTTGCGGCTCTCTCTGGTTGCATATATCTCTTTGGCTGTAAGTTCGGCCATTTTGGCTGTAGAGCCTGACATTAAAATCTCTTCAGTAAGAAAATCGTACGGATCAGTCTTTTGAACAATTATTGCCTGCTCCTTTGTTGTCTCCTGCTCTTTGCTTTTATGGGTGTTTACTGCCGATAATATACCATCTTCCGTAAGTTCAAAATATGGTGTCTGGGTTTGTCCTGCAAATGACAATGTATAGAGTTTGTCCTTATCCGGTACGCCTGATGTTTTCAATGTGATATCTGTTATCTCCCATTTTTGACTCTCCTCTTCAATGACATTGTTAAGGCGAAGGTATCTTTCGGCATATCTGCTGAATTCACCGGGTGTATTAACTGTTTTGCTGACAGTAACAGTTAAGGTGATTTTTGTTTTAGGCAGATAGTAGTTCAAACCTTCAGAAGATATTCCGGGGGTGTATATTGAACTATTTGTCTGAGCTGCTGCAATTATTGAAATCAGAGCAACCGATATAATTGATAAAAATCTCTTCATATTATTCTGGAGTAATGTTAAATGTTGAACTTTCATACAAAAGTATTGATATTTTGCAAAAAAATCATCATGTTGTACTATTATGTTGTTATTTGTGTGCTAAAAAGTGAGGATTATGAACAATTTTGTGTAACTTTGTACCAAATTGGATTTTTTTAATCTGGTTATTTATGCGGAGTGTAAAAGTTAAAGATAAAGAGTTTGAACTGTTTATTTCTGAGCAGCAGATGCAGAATGAAATAAGCAGAGTAGCCGCTGAAATTAATCGTGATTTTCAGGGAAAAGAACCATTGTTTCTGGCTGTTTTGAATGGCTCGTTTATGTTTGCATCCGATCTAATGAAAGAGGTTTCAATACCTTCAACAATATCTTTCGTTAAGATGTCATCTTATGTGGGTACGGAATCTACATCTACAATGAAACATTTGATAGGTTTAAATGAGGATATAGCCGGCAGAGATGTGATAGTAATAGAAGATATTGTTGATACGGGTTATACTATGAAAAATCTGCTTGAAATACTTAATTTTAAAGGTCCGGCTTCAGTATCTGTCTGTTCCATGTTGTATAAACCAAATAAACTGGAAGTGGAATTGGATGTAAGGTATGTGGCAATGTCTATTCCAGATGATTTTATTGTTGGATATGGACTTGATTATGATGGATATGGCAGGAATTTACGTGATATTTATAAAATAATTAATAGATAAACAAATGGATAATATTGTTATTTTCGGAGCACCAGGTTCAGGCAAGGGTACATATAGTGCAGCTTTAGTGGAACATTTTGGTTATGCTCACATTTCTACCGGTGATGTTCTTCGCGGTGAAATTAAAGCTGATACCGAGTTAGGCAGAATAGCTAAGGGCTACATGGAACAGGGGCAACTTATTCCAGATGATTTGATAATCGATATGTTGGCAAACGTATATGATTCAAAGAAAGGAAGTAAGGGTGTTATATTTGATGGTTTTCCACGTACAATTGCTCAGGCTGAGGCTTTAAAGGAGATGCTTACAAAGCGTGGTGAAAAGATGACTGTTACTTTGAACTTGATTGTAAGTGAAGAGGAACTGATGAGACGCTTGCTTTTGAGAGCTGAGATTGAAGGTCGTTCAGATGATAACGAAGAGACTATCAAAAAGAGATTTGAAGTATATCGTAATCAGACTAGTCCATTGATTGAGTGGTTCAGAAACGAGGGTGTTTTAGCTGAATTTACTTATGGCGGCTCTAAGGAAGAGATGATTTCCAATATTATTAATAAGGTGGAATCACTCTGATATATTTGAGAGACTAAACAATAACGCCCCGGGTGTCAAAACAGAGCACTCGGGGCGTTATGGCTTTTGTTATTCCTGTTTCTTTTGTGAATTTTGGTGAAATAGTAGTAATCTTATTGTGGCATACGCCATAGGTGTACCAAATATACATTCAATAACAAGTTTCATGATGTATTGGGATGCAATCATCAGTAATAGATCCCTGACAGTAAGAGTTCCTGCAAAAGCTATGAGTACAAATGGTACAGTGTCAAACAGGTAGCCTACAATAGAGCTGCCAATGGTTCTTACCCATAGGTATCTGCATTTTGTTCTGTTCTTGATTCTGTCCATTAACCAGGCGTTTGAGAGTTCGCCCAATAAAAAACCCGTTAGTGATGCTATGACTATTCTGGGTACGTATGAAAAAATAGTATTGTATGCAGCCGATGATGCATCCAGATAATCTACTGATGGTAACCAGACTCCAATCTGCGTGCATATTACTACAAACAGATTGCATAAAAAAGCAAGAATGATTGTTTTTTTAGCGCAACGATATCCCCATACTTCGGTAATAACATCTCCAAGCATATATGCCAACGGAAAGGTTAATGTGCCGGCATCAAAATAGAAAAGTCCAAAAAAACCAATAACCTTGACGGCCATCAGATTGGAGACTACATAACACATTATAAACAGAACCGTAACGATGACATAGGGCGACATCTCGCCTGTTCGGTTTTTGAAAGGGTTTTCCGATACCTTGTTCATATAGATAAAATTTAGACGATGCGAAGGTATGAATTTATTTTATTTAATCAATGAATTAAATACCAATAAACAATCTTAGCAGGAAATAATGAAGTGGTCTCTGAAAAGAAGTCTCGGAAAGAATGCTTATCTTTGCAGCTCAATAACAAAGAGCTATTCATACAGTTAAGAAGCAGGTTATGGCGGAATCAAATTTTATAGATTATGTAAAAATCTTCTGTCGCTCCGGAAAGGGTGGTAGAGGATCTGCGCATTTACGTAGAGATAAATATATTCCTAATGGTGGACCGGATGGCGGTGATGGTGGCCATGGTGGCAGCGTTATACTAAAAGGTAATAGAAATTACTGGACACTATTGCATTTACGCTATGAACGTCATGCTTTTGCAGAAAATGGAGAAAATGGAGGAAGCAATAAGTGCTTTGGCAAGGATGGCAAGGATGTAATTATAGAAGTACCTTGTGGTACTGTTGCTTACGATGCCGAGACTGGAAAGTATCTTTGTGATATAACGGAACATGAACAGGAGGTTGTTCTGCTAAAAGGTGGTAGAGGCGGATTGGGTAACTGGCATTTCAGAACTGCAACAAGACAGGCTCCGCGATTTGCTCAGCCGGGTGAACCAGCTCAGGAACAGATGGTGATATTGGAACTGAAGGTTTTGGCAGATGTTGGACTGGTGGGCTTTCCAAATGCCGGAAAATCTACATTGTTGTCTGCTATATCTGCTGCAAAACCCAAGATAGCAAACTATCCATTTACTACATTGGAACCAAACCTTGGAATTGTCTCATATAGAGAAGGTAAATCGTTTGTAATGGCCGATATTCCGGGTATTATTGAGGGAGCAAGTGAAGGCAAGGGACTGGGATTGAGATTTTTGCGTCATATTGAGCGTAACTCTTTGTTGTTGTTTATGGTCCCTTCCGATACTGAAGATATTCGAAAAGAGTACGAAGTCCTGTTAAATGAGCTGGCTCAGTTTAATCCTGAAATGCTGGATAAGCAGCGTGTACTGGCTATTACAAAATGTGATCTTATAGACGAGGAATTAATGGAGATGCTGGAAGAAAATCTTCCAGACATTCCTCATGTCTTTATATCTGGTGTAAGTGGTCTTGGATTGACAGCGCTAAAAGATCTGCTTTGGTTGGAACTTAATAAAGAGAGTAATATGATTAACTCTTCAAAGAATACAGAGAGCATTGTGCACAGGTCAAAAGATCTGAATATACTCAAAGATGAACTGAAAGTTATAGACGATGGCTTTGATTATGTTTTTGAAGATATTGACATAGAAGAAGTGGACTTTGATGATTTTGAATCAGAAGATATTGAATTTGATTGATTGTTGTTAACAGAATTTAACAAACTAAATATACCAATGCTGCATAATTATTCTATCTTTGCGTTGTGAAAGTCAATTGCTAAGAGATTTTGTGTAGATATTCGTAGGTAAATATATTGTGTAAATTCTTGTAAATTCTCTGGCATTTATAATTTTATTTGAGATTTGATTAAAAAGTTGTTTTAACTTTTTGCTGTCTCTCTTATAGTATATGTTGAGAGGAAATGTTAAGAAACTTTTTTATTAATCAATAAATAATTAAAACAATGAAGAAACTATTTTTTGTTGCTGCTCTTATGGCAGTAGTTATGGGCGTAAACGCTCAGGAAGCGAAGAAAGATGCTATTTATGGTGTTAAGTCAGGTATCATCACAATGGAAATGGATATGATGGGCCAGGCAATCGTACAGCAGATTTATTTTGATGATTTCGGTGCAAAACAGGCAACTGTTTCTGAATTCGGTGGTAACAAGATGAGAACAATTGTTCTTGATGGCCAGAATGTAATGATTAACGAGGCTGAGAAGACAGCAACTCGTATGCCAGCTATGGGCTTCGGCGGTGGTAGAGCTACTATCAACTATAACAATCTTACAGAGCAGGTAATCAAGGATAATCAGATAAAAGAACTTGGCGAAGAGACAATTGCAGGCAAAACTTGTAAGAAGTACTCAGTAACAACAGAAATGATGGGACAGTCAATGCAGCAGACCGTATGGGTTTACAAAGGAATCGTATTCAAGACTGCAAGTGAGTCTGAGTTTGGCGCAATGGGTCAGGCAGCTACAAAGTTCGAAGAGAATGTCACTGTACCTGCATCAATGTTTACTGTACCTGAAGGTATTACTATTCAGGATATGGATATGAACATGATGATGGGCGGTGGCTTTTAATGTGTTTTTATAATAGAGTTGTTTTTGGGACATCGTTGGGAAACGATGTCCCATTTTTTTGTATATATACTATTAGTCCCAGAAAGTTGATTGCTTTCTGGGACTATGTCTGTTGCGTTAATACTTTTCTTTAATTGGTGGAATAATTACAGTGCTTTACGGATTCTTACCAACTTCTCCAACAATGGTTCAAGCAAGTGCAGCGCAATCATGTTTGCACCATCGCTTTTTGCTACAGCAGGATTTGGATGAGTCTCCATAAACAAGCCATCAGCACCTACAGCCACCGCCGCTTTTGCTATTGTTTCTATCATCTCCGGCTGTCCACCTGTAACACCGGCAGACTGATTTGGTCTTTGCAAAGAGTGAGTACAATCCACCACTACAGGAAAACCAAACTTCTGCATTTCAGGTATTCCCCTATAATCAACAATCAAATCCTGATATCCAAATGTTGTACCACGTTCAGTTAGCATCACATTGCTGTTTCCCGAATCCACCACCTTCTGTGCAGCAAATTTCATTGCTTCGGGCGAAAGGAACTGTCCCTTTTTAATATTCACCACTTTTCCTGTCTTAGCAGCAGCCTCCAACAGATCTGATTGTCTGCACAAAAATGCAGGTATCTGCAATATATCAACATATTCAGCAGCCATTGCAGCTTCCGATGCCTGATGAATATCAGTTACTACAGGCACGCCAAACTCTTTCGACACCTTTGCAAGAATTTTAAGCGCTTTTTCATCGCCTATTCCTGTGAAAGAGTCTATTCTTGAACGATTGGCCTTTCTGTAAGATCCTTTAAAAGCAAATGGAATTTTCAGTCTGTCTGTCATTACCTTAATCTTCTCAGCAATTTCCATCGCCATCTCTTCACCCTCTATTACACAGGGGCCTGCCAACAGGAAAAAATTATCTGATGTATTGAATATCTGCATAGTATATATTTTAACCGGGAATAATAAAGTTCATTACAGAAGGTTCCAAGGATATTGTCAAAGGATAGGTATGGACCAAAGTATGTCCATCAAGACATGTTATTGTTCCATCCGATTCAGATACGACTATCTGTTTGGAACGATAAGGCTTTACCTGTTCATGATTCAGCAACTGATTGTGCAGCAACATATAAAGTCCACGAATCATCTCCATAAATTTAGGGCGATATACAACCGACACATCAAGCCAGCCACTATACGGTACTGCACTTGGAGTAAGACCATATCCGCGAGTATTACCTACACACAAGGTCATGATCTTATCGTTTATATCCTCATTGTTCACCTTGATACGCATCTTATACTGCTTTCTCTCCTTGAATAAAGCAAACAGAGCCAGCAGATATGACGGATTTTTCTTTCCAAAGCGTTTACAGATATCAGATAGCCTGATAGCCTGGGCACCCAATCCTATATTTACAGACATAAGGAAGTAACGGACTTTCTCTTCATCACCCTCCTTGTATGAACAATAACCTACATCTATCTTCTTGATTCTACGCTCTATTATCCAATGTACAGCCTGTTTGTAATTCTCTACATCCAATCCCCAGAAACTTGCAAAGTCATTACCTATTCCATTAGGAATAACACCAACTACTATCTCAGAACGAATTTCACGCGGGGTAAACATCAATGCATTTACTGCATCATTCAGAGCTTCATCACCACCTACTACAACAATTGTTTTATAACCATTGTTTATCAACATTTTGGTTAAAACCTCAGTAGATCCTTCACCGTCCGATTGAAACGAATCATACTTAACACCTCTCAGATTCAAATATTCTCTAATCTGATACCAGCGCTTCATCTTGTTTCTAACACCTGCGCGGGGAGTATATATTATACCCCATCTTCCTGGTTCAACTGCCATATCAACTATTCAATATTTCCATTACTCTCTCCACCTTCTGCTGCATAGTGTCTGTATATGGCAACCATTCAATATTAAGCCCACGTCTTTCCATCCCCCTGAACCAGGTCATTTGACGTTTTGCAAACTGATGAATAGCCACTTCCAATTCCTGAACCATATATCTATACTCTAATTGCCCAGTCAGATAAAGTGTAACATATTTATATTCAAGACCATAATAGATTAAATCTTCAGCAGGTATTCCCGACTGCAGCAAACGTTCAACCTCTGCAATCATTCCCTCTTCCAATCTTGCCTTTAATCTATTTGTAATTTTCTCTCTACGTAATTCACGTGAAATATCTATGCCAACAATCAAACTCTTTATTTCAGGAAAAGAGTTTGCCTCAACTTCGTGCTGTCTGTAATACTCTTCTATCTCTATTGCTCTTATAGCACGTTTAGTGGTATCTACATCGGTTGTATTATGCAGGGTTTTATATCCTTTCAGAATCTCAGTCAGTTCAGTTAATGTTCTGCCTTGAAGCGATTCACGCAATTCAAGATTTTCCGGCACAGGTATCAGTCTGTATCCCTTAAGAATAGATTCCAGATAGAGTCCTGTTCCACCACACATAATTGGCATTTTATGCCTGCTCTGAACATCATTGTATGCTTTCAGAAAATCACTCTGAAATTCAAATACATTATATTTATATCCTGCATCAACTATATCTATAAGATGATAAGGAATATGCTTGCCATCTATTTCATAATCCTTCAGATCCTTGCCTGTACCAACATCCATGCCTCGATAAACCTGTCTGCTGTCAGCGCTCAGGATTTCGCCATCAATAGCTGCAGCCAACGATGCTGCAAATGCAGTCTTTCCCGAAGCAGTAGGACCCAAAACTGTAATCAAATCGTATTTCATACTCTTCATCAGATAGATAGAGGTAAAGTTAATACAAACCACCGAAACGGCAAAGTATATCAACAAAAAAAAGGTCTCCACAGAGTGAAGACCTTTTTTCTTTTATATAATCATTTATTACTTCATGATTACGCGAGCCATTTCGCAAACCTTGTTGCTGTAACCCCACTCGTTGTCATACCATGAAACAACCTTAGCAAAGTTAGCATCCAAGCTGATACCTGCGTTAGCATCGAAGATTGAAGTGTTAGCACAGCCACGGAAATCAGTTGAAACAACTGCATCCTCTGTGTAACCAAGAATACCCTTCAATTCGCCTTCTGAAGCTTCCTTCATTGCAGCGCAAATCTCTGCCATTGTAGCTTCCTTTTCAAGAACAACTGTCAAATCAACAACTGATACGTCTGAAGTTGGAACGCGGAATGCCATACCAGTAAGCTTACCGTTCAAAACAGGAAGAACCTTACCTACTGCCTTAGCAGCACCTGTTGATGAAGGGATGATGTTTTCCAGGATACCACGACCACCTCTCCAGTCCTTACGTGAAGGACCGTCAACAGTCTTCTGAGTAGCTGTTGCAGCGTGAACTGTAGTCATAAGACCCTTTACAATACCGAACTTGTCGTTAAGAACCTTAGCGATAGGAGCAAGACAGTTAGTAGTACATGAAGCGTTAGAAATGATGTCCTGACCAGCGTATGTTTCGTGGTTAACACCATAAACGAACATTGGAGTAGCATCCTTTGAAGGAGCTGACATGATAACCTTCTTTGCACCAGCCTGGATGTGCTTGCGAGCTTTCTCATCCTCAAGGAACAGACCTGTTGACTCAACAACTACCTCTGCACCAACTTCATCCCACTTAAGGTTAGCTGGATCCATTTCTGCTGTCAAACGGATTTTGTTACCATTTACGATAAGAGCGCCATCTTCTACAGATACTTCACCCTTGAACTGACCGTGAACTGAATCATACTTCAGCATGTAAGCCAAATAATCAGCTTCCAAAAGGTCATTGATACCTACAACTTGAATGTCGTTTCCGAAATTCTCAACGGCTGCACGGAAAACCATACGTCCGATACGACCGAAACCATTAATACCTAGTTTAATCATTTTGTTTGTTTTAATTAAAACGTAATATATTAAAATCCACTTTGTCTGTTAAAACGGTGCAAAATTAAGAAATTCTTTTTACTTTCGCGACAAATTACAAAACAATATAAAGTTAAAACAAATTAAGATTAACATAATGGGTTTTTTAAATAACATTTTCGGTAAGAAAAAAGAGGAAAAATTAGAGAACATAGGAGGCATGGAGGACTTCATGACACTGATCAGAGTCTATTTCCAGGCAGAAATTGCCGGCAAGTCGGGTATAACCAACATCAACGCTCTGCCGGATTTAGCAGCCTTCAAAAGAAGTTTGAAGATTCCTACACAAAACAACAAACTTGGAATTGCAGAGAAATCACGTTGCAGAAAGATGCTTTCTCAACTATACGGAATGAGCGACAACTTTTTCAAGGAGATTGATGCATCTATCCGCAAGAACTGTAAAAATGTAAACCACGTACAGGCATATATGTTTCAGTTCCAGGGCTTCAGCAGCGATCTGATGATGCAGATTGGAACCATAATGAAGTGGAAGTTCCGCGTACCTAATTTTTTGAAGAAGGCTTTATACACTCTTACAGAAGATTCTGTACATAAAATCATGACCAACAACAGCTGGAAAGACGAAGCAAGCTATAAAACAGTGTTCAACATTCGTCAGTACCAGCAACATCTTGGCTTTTCAGAGCCCTGGATGACAGAATATGCATTTCAGATGATTAAGTTGGCCAAAAAGGAACCAAAAAAGAAAGAAGATATAGCAGCAGCCAGAGAAATGCTAAAAAACAGATAATCCGGTTTGCTTTAATGTGAATATTTGTTACTTTTGTAACGACAACAGGAGAAGATAGTCAGAACAATGACTGATGAAGATTCAAAATTGGTAGAAAGTTTCGAGAGTAAAATCAGAAAATTGATGGATCTCTACGTAAACACAAAGGAAAAGTATAACGAGCTGTCTGCCCTATTAGAAAAGGAAAAGAGGGAAAATGAACAGCTCAGGGCCGACCTTGCCAACTTAAACGAATCATATCAGACCCTGAAACAATCGAAAGTGCTGGAGGTATCAGGTAAGGATATTGACGATACAAAACAGCGAATTAATCGATTGGTGAGAGAGATAGACCATTGCATTGACTTGTTGAATGTATAAAATAAACGCAATGGAAGAGGAATTGGAGATAAAACTACAGGTTGGTGGCACGTACTATCCTATTAGAATAAAAAGGAGTGAAGAGTACATGTACAGAGAAGCTGCCAGACGTATCAATAACATGCTCAGCAGATACAGGGGTAAATTTCCGCAACTGAGCAATGAGAAATATTACACTATGGTTACCATACATATTGCTATGGCTAATATAATGTGGGAAAATTTCAACGATACATTGCCATACGTAGATAAGATTCAGAAGTTGACAGACGAACTTGAATCATTCTTAGTGGACAACACAGCATCAGAACTTCCTGATTAAGAACTAATCTCCGTTCCATAATAGACAATTATTATACACTTAGGCAAACTTACAGGTTTTCCGACGTGTTTGTTATTATTATAAAAAAGGAGAAAATATGAGTATTATTTTAGGATTACTTGGTTTGGTTATTGGCGCAGTATGCGCATACATACTTTCCAACAGCAAACTCAATAAGAGAGTACAGCAGAGACTCGAAGATGCCGAATCACAGGCAGAAGCCATTAAACGAGACAAACTTCTTGAAGTCAAGGAAAAGTTCCTGAACAAAAAGGCAGAACTGGAGAAGGAGGTACAGCAGCGCGAGCAGAAAATGCAGCAGAATGAGAATCGTCTGCGCCAGAAGGAGATGCAGTTGAACCAGCGTCATGAAGATCTTCAAAGAAAGCATCGTGAAATAGACTCTGTAAAAGAGAATCTTGAAGCACAAATGACCTTCATTGATGAAAAGAAAGAAGAACTTGACAGACTGCAGGCACAGGAACGCGAAAAACTTGAGTACATAAGTGGTCTTTCTGCAGAAGAAGCTAAAGAGAGATTAATAGAGTCTTTGAAA
Source organism: Bacteroidaceae bacterium (assembly GCA_045660365.1). Classification (GTDB taxonomy): domain Bacteria; phylum Bacteroidota; class Bacteroidia; order Bacteroidales; family Bacteroidaceae; genus Colenecus. The sequence goes on along the minus strand of JAZRDQ010000017.1, from coordinate 117,196 downwards.
GAAGAGGCTAAAACTGAGGCAGCATCATACATCAATGATATTATCGACGATGCAAAGATGACAGCAAGCAAGGAGGCTAAGAAGATTGTAATACAGACAATTCAGAGAATTGGCACTGAAACAGCAATTGAAAACTCCACTACCGTCTTCCATATTGAAAATGATGAAATGAAGGGTAGAATCATTGGTAGAGAAGGAAGAAACATCAGAGCTATTGAAGCTGCATGCGGTGTTGAAATAGTTGTAGATGACACACCGGAAGCTATTGTTATTTCCGCTTTTGACCCTGTAAGACGTGAAATTGCACGCCTGGCACTGCATCAGCTTGTAACTGACGGAAGAATACATCCGGCACGTATTGAAGAGGTTGTTGCCAAAGTACAGCATCAGGTAGAGGAAGAGATTATTGAAACAGGTAAACGCACCACCATTGATTTGGGCATCCATGGTCTGCATCCGGAACTTATCAGAATGATCGGTAAAATGAAATACCGTTCATCTTACGGACAAAATCTGCTTCAGCACGCCAGAGAAACAGCAAACTTATGTGCTGTCATGGCTGCAGAACTCGGCTTAAACCCTAAGAAGGCTAAACGCGCTGGTCTGTTGCATGATATCGGCAAAGTACCAGATGAAGAGACTGAAATGGCACACGCAGAATATGGTATGCATCTTGCAGAAAAATATAAGGAGAAACCAGACATTTGCAATGCTATTGGTGCACACCATGAAGAGATAGAGATGCAGAGCCTAATTGCTCCTATTGTTCAGATTTGCGACGCTATATCGGGTGCACGCCCAGGTGCTCGCAGAGAGATTGTAGAGGCTTACATCAAACGTCTCAAAGATTTGGAAAATATTGCGTTATCTTATCCTGGCGTTACCAAAACATACGCAATACAGGCAGGACGTGAACTTCGTGTAATTGTTGGTGCAGACAAGATTGATGACAAACAGACAGAACAGCTTTCTGCAGAAATAGCTCAGAAGATTCAGAATGAAATGACTTACCCAGGTCAGGTTAAGATTACAGTAATTCGTGAAACCAGAGCAGTAAACTATGCAAGATAACATCTAAATGTCTTACATACAGATAGAAAACTCGCCAAATGGCGAGTTTTTTATTTATCTTATTACCAAATATCAAAGTAATTTGTACTTTTGCAACAGAAAACATTCTATTCCATTGGGGCTGTTTGGTTTTGACAGCGGGCAGGAATGGTTCGTAAGCAGGCAGTGCGCTCTCTATCAGCATTATAAAACGATGGTAAAAAATTATCTGGCAACAACAATTATGCTCTTGCTGCTTGATCGAAGAACAGTAGATCTGCTTAATCTCGGTACAAGGTACTGAGACAAGACATCACCCGAAAGCTAATGCTCTGAAGCTCGTCGATATGGTGGTGCAGTCAAATCGGAGATAGTTTGTGGTAGTTCCGTACTACAGATGAAGTTTTTAGGAAATAAGGGTTCAATCCGGTAGCTTCGGTCATATTGGGCCACGAAAATCAAAACGAAGCTAAGCCTGTAGAAAGCGCATTATTTCCTCGTTTGGACGAGGGTTCGACTCCCTCCAGCTCCACAAAACAAAGGATGACAAAAATGTCATCCTTTGTTTTGTGAAGCTTTTACCTTTTTTACTCTAGCTTCCTCCGGAAGCGCGCTTCGCGCCAATTAATCTTCTATTTTGTGAAGCTTTTACCTAATTTAATATGGATTCTTCTTTGTAATAATCCAACCAATAAAGTATATCCTTGCGCATTTTATTGTTGTACATATCATCAATAAACCAATTATTCCGTTCATAGACTACTGTTAGAATTTGTTTATAGTCATTTTCACAATTATGAATATTGACAACTACTGTAGCCTTTTTCTCGTTAATCATTTCTACGCTTATAACCTTACCAGAAAGGTCTTTGCACCAATCTTGAGCGCAGATCCAATGATCTGAATCGTGAATAATGGGTTCTTGCAACAAATTTTCTAAATCTCCTATCATATTGTCAAGAAGAAGTAATTCTTTAGAAAAATAGAGCGAATCGAAATAGCAACTCGTTGGCCTATTATTAGAATCACTCCAATGTTCTACCATTTCTGTAAAAACATGATTGTAGATATCGTTTACACGCTTTTCTATCTCCTTGGTTTGTGCATTCACGTTAAGAAACGTGATTAGCATCAATACAATAGTGATAATTCGATGCATCCTGATCTAATAAATCAGTCAATTATGTCGAAACCGCAGTATGGAACCAAAGCCTTTGGTATGCGAATACCTTCTGGTGTCTGGTTGTTCTCCAATAGTGCAGCAACTATACGTGGCAGAGCTAATGCTGAACCATTCAATGTGTGACAAAGTTCAGTCTTTTTATCTTCTGCCTTACGATAGCGACATTTCAGACGGTTAGCCTGGTATGTGTCAAAGTTTGATACAGATGATACTTCCAACCAGCGCTTCTGAGCCTCTGAATATACTTCAAAATCATAACAGGTAGCTGCTGTAAAACTCATATCGCCACCACACAAGTGCAGAATTCTGTAAGGAAGTTCCAGTTTCTGAAGCAGTCCTTCTACATGTTCCAGCATCTCTTTGTGGCTCTCCTTGCTGTGTTTAGGAGTGTCTATGCGTACCAATTCTACTTTTGAGAATTCGTGTAGTCTGTTCAGACCGCGAACATCCTTGCCATAAGAACCAGCCTCTCTGCGGAAACACTGAGTGTATGCACAGTTCTTGATAGGAAGTTGCTTTTCGTCAAGAATAACGTCTCTGTATATGTTGGTTACAGGAACCTCGGCTGTAGGGATCAGGTATAAATCATCTAATTGACAGTGATACATCTGGCCCTCTTTGTCAGGTAACTGACCTGTACCATATCCTGAATCCTGGTTGACAACAGTTGGAGGCATTATTTCAATGTAGCCGGCTTTTGTTGCTTCGTCAAGGAAGAAGTCAATCAAAGCGCGCTGCAGACGAGCACCTTTTCCAATATATACAGGGAAACCGGCACCAGTAATTTTAACACCAAGTTCCCAGTCTATCAAATTGTACTTTTTTGCCAAATCCCAGTGTGGAAGAACGTCTTCTGGAAGAGTAGGGATGTTTTCAACCTGTTTTGTAATAACATTGTCTTCGGCTGAAGCTCCTTCAGGAACATCGTCGTAAGGAATGTTTGGTATTGTATATAGCAATGTCTGGATGTCGTTTTCTGCATTTGTCATTGCAGTTTCCAGCTCTTTATTGCTCTCTTTAAGTACAGCAACCTGTGCCTTTACGCCTTCTGCTTCTGCTGCATTGCCAGCTTTCATCAGTTGACCAATGCTTGCTGCAAGTTTTTTGCTCTCAGCAAGGTTGTTATCTAACTGGGCCTGTGATTTCTTACGAATGTTGTTAAGCTCAATTATCTTGCTGATAACCTCTTCTGCATTTGAGAAATGCTTCTTTTTTAGACCGGCTAATACAATGTCGGTCTGTTCTGTAATCTGTTTAAGTGTGAGCATTGTTGTGATTACTATATATTGAAAGATAAAAAAGGCTCACAATAATAGTGAGCCCTTCTGTATTCTCGTTGTTTAGGCTTCAGCTTTTTCCAATGGAATTACTGAAACATAACTCTTGTCGTTGCGTCCTTTCTTGAACTGTACTGTTCCATCAACAAGTGCGAACAAAGTGTGATCTTTACCCATACCGATGTTTTCACCTGGATGATGTGATGTACCACGCTGACGTACTATGATGTTGCCTGCTTTAGCAAACTGTCCGCCCCAAATCTTAACGCCAAGTCTCTTACTAGCTGACTCACGTCCGTTCTTAGAACTACCTACACCTTTTTTATGTGCCATATCTTCTTAGTTTTTTAGGGTTATGCTATTACTTCTTTAACAAACAACTCTGTAAACTGCTGACGGTGACCGTTCAATTTACGATAGCCTTTTCTACGTCTTTTGTGGAATACAAGAACCTTGTCGCCCTTAACAAGAGCATTCTTAACTTCACAAACTACCTTTGCGCCTTCAATGGTTGGAGTGCCAATAACAATCTGACCATCTTTGTCTGCAAGAAGGATTTTACCAAACTCTAAAGTTGCACCAGCTTCTGCATTCTGGATGTGGTGCACGAACAGCTTCTTACCCTGTTCAATTTTGAACTGCTGTCCCTGAATCTCTGCGATTACGTACATTTTTTATTTCGCTTTATTCGTTTCTCCGTGAGGTGGTTAGCTAACGTTGCCAACTCTTTTTTAACCCCTTCGGACTAAATCGGATGCAAAATTACTGCTTTGCATCCAAACAGCAAAATTATTATCGTACTTTTTTATAATAGAATTGAATGATGCTATAAGTTGTTCAGTATGGTAGCAGCGGTCAGGGCATCTTTTGCATAATAGTCAGCCTTAATGTCTGTAGCTATTTCCTGGGTAAGCACCGCTCCGCCTACCATGACAGGGCATTGAACACCTTTCTGGTGCAGATATTCAATGGTCTCTCGCATTGAATCTACAGTTGTGGTCATTAATGCGCTGAGTCCTATTGCTGTTGCTCCTTTCTCCAGATATGTATTGTAGATATCCTCTTTCGATATATTCTTGCCTAAATCTGCTACAGGATATCCATAACTTTCAAGAACTACTTTAACAATGTTTTTGCCTATGTCATGAACATCGCCTTTAACTGTGGCAAGTATAACCGGAGCAATAATCTTAGTCTCCTCCTTACCATTGTTCTCCTTTTCAGCTGCAAGAATATCGAATGCACGTTTGGCGGTTTCTGCTGAACGAATAAGCTGAGGCATAAAAATCTGATTCTTCTCAAATTTATCGCCAACCTCCTTAAGCGCCGGAATCAGTATGTTGTTTGTGATGTGATCGCCACTGAATGTAGTAAGTTCTTTGCTGATGCATTCTGGAACTTCGTCTTTCAGACCGCTAACAATGATATCAAAAAGAGATTTATTCTCATTTGTTTCTACGGTCTTTGAGGTGTTGAAATCTATATATGACTGACAATTTATGTCATTGCCGGTAAGCGCCATGTATGATTTTACCACTTCAGTAGTGTCTTTGTCAAGTGGGTTCATTATAGGGAAATCCAGACCGTTCTCTAATGCCAGCGCCAGGAAAGTGCGGTTTAGATATGCTCTTTCCGGTAGTCCAAATGATACGTTGGATAATCCGATGGTTGTAAGGAATCCCATGTTATGTAAAGCCGAAATGGTATTTAAGGTAACTCTTCCATATTGCTGGTTAGATGATACCGCCATAACAAGTCCGTCAAAGACCAATAGTTGTTTGTCAATACCATATTCGGTGGCTTTGGCTATGATATGTTCTGCTATGGCAACTCTTCCTTCGGCATTTTCCGGAATACCGCTTTCGTTTAAAGGAAGTGCTACAACTGGTGTTCTGAATGATGCAACAAGAGGCAACAATGCATCAAGACTTGCTTTGTCGCCATTTATTGAGTTTATCATTGGAACACCATTATATAATCTGATGGCCTCTTTAAGTGCATTAGGGTTTGAACTATCCAGCTGTAATGGCAGATCGCATATCTCCTGGATTTTTTTTACAGCATTGCATAGCAGGGCAGTTTCATTACAGTTAGGAATACCTACGTTTAAATCAAGAAAATCGGCTCCACTCTCTTTCTGAGCCAAAGCTTCCTGCTGCAGATATGAGTAGTTCTCCTCAGCAAGTGCCTGCTTTAATTTTTTCTTTCCTGTAGGATTCAGGCGTTCTCCGCAAATGATTCCCTTTTCTAATTTTAAAAGTTTTGTTGATGAACAGATGTATGTTCCGTCTATTCTGGATACACCTTTTGAACTTTTTCCCTTATGTAGCTGAGCTACTGTGGCAATTGTGGATGGCGATGTACCGCAGCAGCCGCCTATGATGTTTGCGCCTGCTTCAATCAGTTTGCTGCACCATTCAGCAAACATCATGTCGTCATAATTGTATTTTACCTTGCCGTTAACTATCTGAGGAAGTCCTTTGTTGGCCTGAGCAATAATAGGAGCAGTGGCAAATGGTTTCATTCGTCTTACTACTTCCAATACTATATCGGGTGATTCGGAACAGTTTATACCTAAGGCATTTACTCCCAAAGATGATAATGTCAGAGCAACAATTTCCGGAGTAGATCCGGATAGTGTGTGATATGTGTTGTCAAAGGTCATGGTGGCGAATACCGGCAGGGAGGTGTTCTCCTTAAATGCCAAAATCGCTGCTTTCAGTTCATAAAGATCGGAGAATGTCTCCAATATGTAGCCATCAACCTTTGACGATGTCTCTTCTGCTATCTGACGATAGTTGTTGTATGCTTCCTGAAATGTGTAGTCACCAATAGGTTCCATTAGTTTTCCTGTTGGCGCTACATCAAACATAACAGCGACACCTGTGTTGCATGTAGCTTTTTTGGATATTGCAATTGCTGCATTGGCTACCTGCTGCCAGCTGTATTTTGAAGAGTTCCATTTGGCCGGGTTTGTGCCAAAGGTGTTTGTTGTTATAAAATCTGTACCTGCCTTGATATAGGCTGTTTGCAAATTGTAAACAGCATCAGGAGCAACTATATTCAGTTCATCTATGGAACAGCTGTTCTGCTGTGCTGTATTTGAGAGCTCGGTGCCCGTTGCACCATCGAATATCCTAATCAGCTCTTTATCTGTAGTCATAAAGTATTTGTTCTTGTATTATTTGAAATATTCAGTGGCAACATATTTTATGTTGTCTATCAGCTTTGTAATGAAATTACTCTTGTTCATTGAATAGATGTGTATTCCATCAACATCGTGTGCTATCAAATCCAGAATCTGATAACTTGTAAAGATTAGTCCTATCTCTTCCAGAGCTGTTTTGTCGTCCTTGTACTTGTCAAAATAGTTGCGAAGCTTTAACGGAACGTTGCAACCTGTAATCTGTATCAGTCTGTCCAGCTGATTGTAGTTTGTTACCGGCATTATACCTGGTATGATAGGAACAGTTATGCCTGCAGTTCTGGCTGCTAACAGGAACTGATAGAATGCTTCGTTGTCAAAGAACAGCTGAGTGGTGAAGAATGACATTCCTGCATCCTGCTTCTTCTTTAGATTGAGAATATCTTCACGCATACTGAATGCCTCCGGATGTTTTTCCGGGTAACATGCTCCTGCAGTGAGAAAACTGCCGGGACGGCTTGAATGGATGTATTCTGCAAGATCGGAAGCGTGTTTGAAGTCTGTGAAAATAGGCTGTGTGTTATCTTTGGGGATATCACCACGAAGAGTCAGAATGTTCTCTATGCCGGCTTCTGACAGTTCATTGCAAATGGAATCAACCTTCTCCTTTGTAGATGCTACGCAGGTGAAATGTGCCAAAGGTTCTGCCTTAGTATTCTTCTTTATATGACTGGCAATGGCAACAGTGTTGCTTAGTGTGTTGCCTAATGCTCCGTATGTTACACTTATGAAATCCGGATTGAGCGCATCCATAGCAGCTATGGTTTTCTCAATCAGGGTGAATTTCTCGTCTTCTCTTTTAGGTGGGAAGATTTCGAAAGACAATGTCTTCTTCTGTGCCAGAATTTCAGAAATTTTCATCTATAAATATAATTATGTGCCACTTTTGGCGTATGGTTAAACAAAGTAAAATGCATATATGTTTCTGGTCAACTGCAAAGGTAGTGATTTTATACGAAAAACCGGGCATATAACCATAAAAAGGTTGAATACCCGGTCTTTGTAACTATGTTATAAGTGATCTGTTACAATCCTTTTTCCTGCAAATAGCGTTCGGCTTCCATAGCTGCCTTGGCACCGCTGCCCGCAGCAATAATTGCCTGGCGATAACGTGAATCTGCAACGTCGCCTGCTGCATATACACCCGGTATGGCTGTACAAGGAGTGTTGCCGATTGTCTTTATGTATCCTGTTTCGTCTGTCTCCAGATACTCTTTGAAGAGTTCTGAATTTGGGTTGTGTCCTATTGCCAGGAAGAATCCATCAATCTCTTTTTCGTAATGTGATTCATCATCCTTGCCAAGGTTCTTTACAAGTTTCATTCCCTGAACTTTACCCTCTCCAAGCAATCCTTCTACATTGTGGTTGAAAAGTACCTCAATTTTAGGGTTTTCCAGCACACGTTTTTGCATAATATCGCTGGCACGCAGATAATCTTTTCTAACAACCAGATAGACCTTTTCTGCCAATGTGGATAGGTAAGATGCCTCTTCACAGGCTGTGTCGCCACCACCTACAACTGCAACAGTCTTCTTTCTGTAAAAGAAACCATCACATGTAGCGCATGCGCTTACACCGCGTCCTGCATACTTCTTTTCGTCCTCCAGGCCAAGGTATTTGGCAGAGGCACCGGTACAGATAATGACTGTCTCTGCCTCTATCTGTGTGTTGTCATCTATATATATATTATAAGGTGATGAACTTAAATCGGCCTTTGTTACGCAACCCATTCTGATCTCTGCACCGAATCTTTCTGCCTGGCGACGGATGTCATCCATCATGTCAAATCCATTGATACCTTCAGGGTAACCGGGAAAGTTCTCCACCTCTGAAGTTGTGGTTAACTGACCTCCGGAGAGATTCCCTTCATAAAGAACTGGAGCAAGATTTGCTCTTGAAGCATAAATGGCTGCTGTGTATCCGGCAGGACCAGAACCAATAATTAAACATTTTACTCTTTCCATATATTTTGTTTTTGTTTTATCTCATATCTACAATTTCTGCATCAGGATAGTTTGAAGCAGGGCATCGGAATTCAGTTTTGTTGAAATTGTGGCCACTCTTGTAGTTGGTAACCTTTATCTCAACCTTTTCGTTAGGATTGTTTATATCGCTAAAGTGTAACTGGCTGATTCTGTAATTTTCTGAATTATAAACTACTTCAATCTGTAAATTGTATTCGCCAATATTCAGGTTTTGAAGTGGAACTATAACTGATTTGCTGTTTCCCGTATCAATACCATTTTTTACTGCTAATCCGGGCTGTTTTAAAAATAATAGGGGGTTAATTGTTGATAATTCATCCTGGTCTGGCGATGTGATATAGATCTCTTCGTAACCATTCATGCTGTTCATAGTCCATAGTGTGGTTCCATCAAACCAGATTCTGAACTTGATAATATCTATCTCAAAGCACTCCTGCCATAGTTTGAATGATCCCTTTGAACCATCTTCAAAGATATTTAATTGAGTGTTGTCTGTAAATTCCAATGTGGCAGTTATGCCTGAATCCTTCTCTAATCTGTTAGTTATGTTTCTTAAATTTGCTGATGCATCTGTTTGTGCAGTAATAGTGCTAACAACAAATAGTGAAATCAATATAGATGCTATAAATCCTTTCATCGTAGTCCGTTTATCTGAGGTTCTCCAAAATTCTGTCTAAATCCATTTCGTCAGCACAGAGCACCTGTCTTGGCTTGCTGCCGTCTGCTTTTCCTACAATTCCGGCCTTTTCAAGTTGGTCCATCAATCTGCCTGCACGGTTGTAACCTATGGCAAACTTACGTTGTATCAGTGATGTAGAACCCTGCTGGTGAATTACAATTAATCGGGCAGCCTCTTCAAACAGAGAATCCAGTTTTGATGAATCAAAGCTATCTGCCTGTGTTGATGCGCTATCACTCTCTTCTGCTACCTCTGGAAGTAGATATGCGTCTGTATAACCCTGCTGATTCTTGATGTAGTTGCAGATATTTGTAACTTCCGGAGTGTCAACAAAGGCGCACTGTACACGTACACAATCACTGCCCTGCAGGTATAGCATATCGCCTCGGCCTATAAGCTGGTTTGCGCCTGTGCGGTCAAGAATGGTCTTTGAGTCAATCATAGAGGTGGTCTTGAATGACATTCTTGCAGGGAAGTTGGCCTTGATGGTACCTGTTACAATGTTTGTAGTAGGACGCTGGGTTGCAATAATCATGTGCATACCTACTGCTCTTGCTTTCTGTGCAATTCTGGCAATAGGCATTTCAACTTCCTTACCGGCTGTCATAATCAGGTCACCGTATTCGTCAATTATTACAACTATGTAAGGCATGTATCTATGACCTGCTGTAGGTAACAGTTCCCTGTTCTTGAACTTCTCATTGTACTCTATTACGGTACGTACACCAGCCTCCTTAAGTAACATATAACGGTCATCCATCTCTATGCAGAGCGATTTCAGTGTCTGGATAACCTTGCTTGTATCTGTGATGATTGCCTCCTCTTCATCAGGCAGTTTTGCAAGGAAATGTTTCAGAATGGGTGAATAGATACTGAACTCAACCATCTTTGGGTCAACCATTACAAGCTTTAATTCTGCAGGGTGCTTTTTGTAAAGCAGTGATGTTATGATGGCGTTTAGTCCTACCGATTTTCCCTGTCCGGTAGCACCGGCAACCAGCAGGTGAGGCGCTTTTGCCAGGTCGAACATATAGACTTCGTTGGTAATGGTTTTGCCAACTGCAACAGGTAGCTCAAACTTGCTTTCTGCAAACTTTTTGCTGCCGATAATGGATTCCATCGATACAATGATAGGCTTTGCATTAGGTACTTCAATACCTATGGTGCCTTTGCCCGGGATAGGTGCAATGATTCTGATACCCAATGCTGCAAGACTTAATGCAATATCATCTTCAAGATGTTTGATTCTGTTTATTTTGATACCTGCTGCAGGGGTTATTTCAAACAGTGTAATAGTTGGGCCTACAGTTGCTGTGATAGATGTTATCTCAATACCAAAGTTCCTTAATGTCTGGATGATTCTGTTCTTGTTGGCCTCCTGTTCGCTCTCATCTACAGATGGCGCATTGTTTTCGTAATGCTTGAGCAGATCCAGTTTCGGGAATTTGTAGTGTGACAAATCCAGTCTTGGATCGTATGGTTCCTGTATTCTGCCTGTGGCTTTCTCTTCCTCCTGGGCCTGTATAACCTCCATAGGAATATCTTTCTCCTCCTGAACAGGTTCCTCTGATTTTGTCTTTTTGCTGATCTTTTCAGGTTTTATCTCTTTGTAATCATCGTTTTCGTCATCTTCATCATCGATGTTGTTGTCAACATTGAAATCATCTGTAACAGTCTGCTCTACAGGATTTGTGCTGGAAGTTTGTGTATTGACAAACTGTTCACTGCTGTTGATGTTGCTTTCTGAATTATCTGGTGTATCATCAACTTCTGATGTTGTCTCTTTCCTGTTTCTGAAAAATGTAAGTCTGTTGCGAATCCATTCAATTGTTTGTCTGGTAAGATATATGCAGAATAAAAGCATTGACAACATTAGGATAAGTATGATTCCGGGTGCACCTACGTTTCCATGTAACCACTCCAGAATAGCTTTGCCATGCATACCGCCGGGGATAATAAACGAATTTTTCATTATTCCGGCCAGCATCCATTGCAGGAATATTGAACACCAGATCATAAGAAATGAACAGCAGATAAACCATCTTACAATGCGGAATTCTGCAATTTTCAGCAACTTGATGCCGGCTATGGCTAGAAACAGAGGAATTGCCAGGCTTGCCAGTCCAAACCACTTGTTTATAAGTAGCTGTGCCAGATTTGCACCTAATTTACCTGAACTATTGGCGTAGTCGGCAGCAGGTGCAGCGATTGACTCCATTGTGCTCTGGTCAATGCCACCGGTGGTCAGAAATGATATGTATGATATGGTAGTGTATATTGCCAGCATTATCAACACAGCTCCTAAAATAAATGGAACTGTCTCATTATGAACAGCATTCATCATTCTTTTAACCAGAGATAACTTTTCTGGCACCTGTACTCCGCTCTTGGCTTCCTTTTTGGTTTTTAGTTTCATATATCGTTGTAGCTTTTAGGATTGTAAAGATACTATAAACTATGCTGAGGACAAAATATTTTTTGATTATGTTTTTTTGCGCTAAAAATAGCTACCTTTGCTACTCAAAGTTGAAAAGATGAAGAAATCGGTTGTTTTTGACAAGAATGTTGTGGAATTTGTAACTGTCGCAGCAGAGTATTGTTCGTTTATGGAACAGGCTGAACAGAAGGGACGCAAAGAGTTTGTGTATGTGTTGCCAAGGCTTCTGTCATTGCTCTATCTGAAGGCGTTGATGCTGCCTGATGTGGAAGCAGATTATGCAATGAATCTTGAAGAGTGGGTTACAGAGCAGGACTACAACGCATTACGTGCTATCACAGCGTCAAAATTGGGTAGTGCAGACGACTATCTGGAGGTCTTTGTGGAGGATATGAAGTATAGTGATACTCCTGTATTAAAGACCATTTCAGAGGATCTGGCCGATATATATCAGGCTTTGAAAAATTTTGTACACTCATATCAGAGTGGGCTTAATGACGTGATGGCTGAATCAGTGGCTGTTTGTGCTGATGTATTTAAAACCTATTGGGGACAGACATTGGTGAACACTTTGCGTGCTGTACATAGTGTTGTCTATCAGGATACTATGGAGTCAGATTCAGATGAATATGGTTGTGTTGATAATGAACTATGGTAGAGATTTTTAACACAATCGAAAAAGCGCAGGTTGCAGAATTGTCCCGTGTGGAATTTACAGGAACAGTTGTTGTAGTTGATACAGTGGAAAAAGCTGATCAGGCCATTACAGAACTATCAAAATATAGCATTGTAGGATTTGATACAGAGACAAGACCCAATTTTAAGCGTGGGACAACAAATAAAGTATCGCTTTTACAACTATCCACAGCAGATGTAGCATATCTGTTCAGACTGCATATTATAGGATTGACTGATAGCATAGTATCTTTTCTTGAGGATAGTTCAATCCTAAAAATAGGAATCTCTATAAAAGACGATTTTCACTCATTGCAACGCAGAAGAGAATTGAATCCGGCAGGTTTTGTGGATTTGCAGGATCTGGTATCTGTAATTGGCATAAAGGATCGTAGCCTTCAGAAAATTTATGCACTCTTGTTTGGAGAACGCATATCAAAGAGTCAGCGTTTAAGCAATTGGGAGATAGAAGAGTATTCAGAATCTCAGATGCAATATGCTGCAATAGATGCATGGGCTGCGCTGAAAATATATAATTATCTTACAAATTTGATAGAAAATAAACAATACAAAGTAATACAAAAAGATGCAGAAGAGAGTATTGCTAAAGAGGGGTAAGGAGGAATCGTTGCTGCGTTTTCATCCTTGGATTTTTTCCGGTGCTATTGCTACTATCGAGGGTGCTCCCGAAGAGGGCGATGTGGTAGATGTATATACTAATAGTGGTGAGTGGGTAGCTGCAGGACATATTCAGGTTGGCAGTATAGCAGTTCGTGTGCTTACCTTTGAAAAAGAACCTATAGATAAAGAGTTTTGGAAAAAACGTGTGTCGGTTGCGTATAATCTGCGCTCCTCTCTGGGGCTGACAGACAGAGAAGATCACAATATCTACAGACTTATACATGGTGAAGGCGATAATTTGCCGGGATTGGTAGTAGATGTATATGGCAGAACAGCTGTTGTACAGGCTCATTCTGTTGGAATGCACTGTTGCAGACAGGAAATTGCAGAAGCAATAACGGAAGTGTTGAGAGACAAGATAGTAAGTGTATATTATAAGTCGGAAACAACATTGCCATATAAGGCTCAGGCAGATAATTCTACCGGATATATAATAGGAGGACATCTAAATGATGTGCCATTGGAGTATGGATTAAAACTGCCGGTCGATTGGATTAATGGTCAGAAGACAGGTTTGTTTATTGATCAGAGAGAAAATCGTGCACTTCTGGAAAAGTATTCAAAAGGACGTTCCGTTTTAAATATGTTCTGTTATACTGGTGGATTTTCGTTAGCTGCGTTAAGAGGTGGCGCAAAGCTGGTTCACTCAGTTGATAGTTCTGCAAAGGCTACAGAGCTTACAAATAAGGGAGTAAAGGATAATTTTCCTGGTGATAACAGACATCAGGCTTTTGCAGAGGATGCATTCAGGTTTCTGGATAATATGAAAAACAGTTATGATCTGATTATCCTTGATCCTCCTGCATTTGCAAAACACAGAGATGCTCTGAAGCGTGCTTTAATAGGTTACAGAAGGTTAAATGAGAAAGCACTTGAAAAGATAGAACCAGGTGGTATTCTTTTCACATTCTCCTGTTCACAGGTGGTGACAAAGGAACAATTCAGAATGGCTGTGTTTACAGCTGCTGCGCAGGCAAAACGAAGTGTAAGAATTTTGTACCAGTTGCATCAGCCGGCAGATCATCCGATTAATATATTTCATCCGGAAGGTGAGTATCTTAAGGGGTTGGTTCTTTATGTGGAGTGAATGTGTGAAAAAATGTTAATTTTTCTCCTTTTATCGATGAATATTCTTTGTATGAAAATTAAAATAATATCTTTGCTCCGTGTTTTTCATGGTATTAGATTTTATTTGAAACGGAGTTGTCGCGACGATAACTCTGTTTCGCTTTTTTAACAAATGTAAAGTTGGTTTAATTAAAAAATATTAAATTCTATGACTATGCAAAAGCTGAAAATGAGGTTGTCTTTAATGATGTTCCTGCAGTATGCAGTTTGGGGTTCTTATTTGTTGTCGCTTGGTGCATATCTCTCCAGTATAGGCTTTGGTAATAGGATAGGCTGGTTTTTTGCAGCTCAAGGCGTGGTTTCACTCTTTATGCCGGCATTTGTTGGAATTGTAGCAGACAAATGGATGAAACCAAAAAGAGTATACGCTCTTTGTCATATAATTTCTGCAATTTGTATGCTGATTGTGGCTGTGAATGGTTTAAATACAAGGCCTTCGTTCAATTCTCTGTTTCTGCCTTATTGTATAAGTACTGTTTTCTTTATGCCAACAATAGCGCTCTCTAATTCTGTCTGCTTTTCTATATTACAGAGTAATGGAGTGGATACGGTTTCCGTATTTCCTAAAATCAGGATGTGGGGTACAATAGGATTTATAGCAGCTATGTGGGTGGTTAATTTTGCGCAATTCCAGCTTTCTTCAATGCAGTTCCTGATGCGTTCGTTTTTGGGAGTAGTGCTATCTGTTTATGCCCTCTCTCTTCCTATGGCAGAGTTGAAAACAGATAGGAACAGTGATTCTGTAATGTCAAGAATGGGCTTTACTGCATTCAATCTGTTTAAAAACAGAAAATTGGCTCTCTTTTTTCTCTTTGCAATGGCTTTCGGTACATGTGTTCAGATAACAAGTGGTTATGTTACTCCCTATCTGGATAGTTTTGCAATTAATCCGGAGTATTCACAGCTTTTTGTTGTGCGGAATTCACTATTCATGACTTCTCTGTCGCAAACATCTGAAGCCTTTTTAATATTGTTGTTACCGGTATGTATAAAGAAAATGGGCATTAAGCGGGTTATTACAGTGTCGGCGCTGGCCTGGTCTTTACGCTATTTATTGCTAGGTTTAGGAAATCCGGCTGATGGTGTGATATGGCTGATCCTTTCAATGATTGTGTATGGCGTGGCATTTAATTTCTTTAATATTGCAGGTTCTATGTTTGTCGATTCAGAAACTGATCCTGAAATGAGATCTTCTGCTCAAGGACTGTTTATGATGATGACAAATGGTTTTGGAACCTTTATAGGAATGGCGCTGGCTCAAAAGGTGGTCAATCTGTTTACTTTCTCTGAATTTGTAGAAAATAGATATTATACCATTGGAGATTGGGGCATGGTATGGATGATTTTTGCTATATTTGCTCTGTTGATAGCTCTTTTGTTTGGTCTGACATTCAGAGAGAAGAAAAAGTGAAGTATAGATGGATAATAAAATAGAACTGGAAGTTGGTGAGATTCTGAATAGGGTGCCATCCGATTTAAATCTGGTTGTGATGTTGCACGAAAAGGGTGGAGAACGTTCTCTGCCACTGCTGGTAGGTCTGCTCGAAGCGCAGTCTATAGCGATCAATATACTTAAGATGAAGATGCCCCGACCGAATATATATGATCTTTATATAAATACATTAGACCAGATGGATGCTTCATTGGAGGAGGTTTTTATATATAAACTGGAGAATGGAGTGTTTCATTCACATATTTACTACAGCAAGGATGGAAACAGATATTATATAGATTCACGCACGTCCGATGCTGTGGCGTTGGCAGTAAGAAGTGGAGTTGCTATATACATAGATGACGAACTGTTTGAGAATCATTGTGCTCATAAAGAGGGTAATGGTGCTTTTTCCATGCCTATAACAATTGCAAGTGTTCAGGTGCTGCAAGAGGCTATGGATCAAGCTGTTGAGAGTGAAAATTATGAACTGGCTGCAAAATTACGTGACGAGATTAACAGACGTAATGGAGCAGGTAATAATTTGTGATAATATATGTGGTTGTTCTATTCGCCGGAAATATCAGTAGATATGGAGTTGCCTCATGATGAGGCGCAGCATTGTATAAAAGTTCTTAGGCTAAAAGAGGGTGAAATGGTCCGTTTGGCTGATGGTAAGGGAACTTTTTATGATGCAACGATAAGTACTATAACCGGAAAAAGATGTTTACTTCATATAGAAAAAGAGTATCCACAGGACTCTTTGTGGAGTGGGTATATCCATTTGGCACTGGCTCCAACCAAACTGATGGATAGAAATGAATGGTTTGTGGAAAAAGCAGTAGAGATAGGTGTGGACGAAATATCTTTTATAAAGACAGCCCATTCAGAACGCGATGTAATTAAGATGGAGCGAATAGAAAAAATAGCCATTTCTGCAATGAAGCAGTCAAAAAAGGCAGTGTTGCCAAAAATTAACCCCATGGTTAAGTTCTCCGATTTTATTTCTGCACATAAAGATGGTGATTGTTTTATAGCACATTGCGAGGAAGATAAGAAACTGGAACTCAAGAACAGCGTGGTGCGTGGCAATCGTAGTCTCGTGCTGATAGGACCGGAGGGCGATTTCTCTTCTTCCGAGATAGATATGGCGTTAAAGGCTGGATATAAGGGCGTTTCTCTGGGCCCATCCAGGCTGAGAACTGAGACAGCAGCACTTGCTGCAGTTCATATTATGAATCTGGTAAATCAAATAGATTGATGAGGTATTTTGTCTATTTAGCATTTAACGGAACTGCATATTGTGGTTGGCAGATACAACCAGATGCTCCGTCAGTACAGCAAACTTTGCAGGAGGCTCTTTTTACATTTCTGCGACAGAAAATAGAGGTTACAGGTGCAGGTCGTACGGATGCCGGTGTTCATGCTGCTGAGATGGTTGCTCATTTTGATCTGCCCGAACCAAAAGACTGCGACTGGATGAAAAACAAGCTGAATGGAATATTGCCTTCAGATATAGCGGTTAAGAAAATAGTGCAGGTTATACCTGAGGCGCATGCCAGATTTGATGCTGTTTCAAGAACATATAAGTATTACATCCATCTAACTAAATCACCATTTGAAAGAGATTTTTCTCTGCGTCAGATTGGGCCATTGGATTTCGAACTGATGAACGATGTCGCAAAGTTGTTGCTGGATACAAGTGATTTTACAAGTTTCAGTAAGTTGCATACTGATACCAAAACGAATATATGTAAGGTAATAGAAGCATATTGGCAGGAATTGGGAGATGACAGATGGGTGTTTACAATCACTGCCGATCGTTTTCTTAGAAATATGGTGAGAGCAGTTGTAGGTACACTGCTGATGGTCGGAAAAGGACAAATATCCAAACAGGACTTTGCGGAAATAATAGAAAAGAGAGATAGATGTGCTGCAGGTGATTCGGCTCCGGCTCGCGGGTTGTTTTTGGAAAAGGTAAAATATCCTTCTGCGCTTTTTTTAGATAATAATATATAAGGTATGAAAAGAGTTTTACATATTGCTTTTTTGTTGCTGATGTCAGTAAATGCATTTTCTGCAGATATAAAGGAGCTGTTTCTGAATATGCCGAATGAATTGACACCATTGCTGTCCAGGTCTGCAAAACTTGATTTTTTTGATTATATGGAAATTGGTATGGAGGCGAAAACAGCAAATAATCTGCAGGGAAAGAGCGAAATGCTTTTTGTTGCAGACGATATGCTCTCTGTTCAGATGACTCCGGCTTCGAAGTTTGATATGAAGCTTTTTTACAGAAAAGATTCAAGTGCGGTTATTGCAATTATAGAGACAGTTTGTGGTGAGAAGTGCGATTCCTATATGAGTTTTTACAATGATAAGTGGGAAGAACTTGATGCAACAGACCTGATAGAGCTGCCTGTACTGGAAGATTATCTAAGCAAGAGAGCATTGAAAGATGATCAGATAAAGGATAAACTGGGTGAATTTATCTACAGGTTTTATACAATAGTTGCAAAGCCGGGCGAAAATGGCCTGCAAATTAAAATTACTACTTCTGAAATGATGGATGAAGAGGTTGATTCCAGAGCTTTTGAAAAAGATGTGATAGTGTACAGGTGGAACGGAAAACGTTTTGTATTATCAAAAAAGTAATATATTTATAAAAGTAAAAAGGAGTAACTGTTAAAGCTACTCCTTTTGTTTTTCAATATCTTGAACAAGATATTTATTTTCCGCGGCTCTTTGCGTAGCGGCTCATGAACTTGTCTACGCGACCAGCTGTATCCACAAGCTTTGACTTACCTGTGAAGAATGGGTGTGAGCTACTAGAGATTTCAAGCTTGATCAGAGGATAAGTCTGACCTTCGAACTCGATTGTTTCCTTTGTTGCACATGTTGAACGTGAAAGGAAGCAATCACCATTTGACATGTCCTTGAATACTACAGGACGATAGTTTTCTGGATGAATACCTTGTTTCATATCTTTAAAATTTAATTATACTCCGTATCTATTAACATTTGCCGTTTTTTCTAGGCAAAACTACAACGGGGGTTTCGGACCGCAAAATTACACTAAATTATTGTAATGGCAAAGTATTTTACAGGCTTTTTCTTAATAATATTGGGAATTTGGCGCTGGGTAAATACTGAAAATGAGTATAAAGTCACAAAAAATGGCTATAGAAGAATAGCAGACTGTTATTTTAACTAACTTTGCAATCTAAAATCAATTAAAAATGGGTAAAAGTCCAAAAAAATATGATAGTCTGGAGGGCCTTTTAAAATATCCTTCCGAGAATTTCTTTAATAGCCAGGCGTTTTGTGGATGCCTGTTGCTGTTTTTTGCTGTTGCAGCAATAGTTTGCGCCAATAGTTCAAATCTCCAGTTGTATTATAATAATCTGTTAAATCTGGAGGTTGGTATAAAAGTAGGAAGTGAAGATTTGATATTTCCTCTGCAAACCTGGGTTAACGATGGTTTGATGGCGATATTTTTCCTGACCGTGGGTCTGGAAATAAAACGTGAAATGATAGTAGGTCAGCTCTCTTCAATCAAGCATGCGGCACTGCCTATTATTGGTGCTTTGGGTGGAATGGTTTTTCCTGCAATTATTTATGCTCTGTTTAATGCCGGTACAGATACTGCGAATGGCTGGGGTATTCCAATGGCTACTGATATAGCTTTTGCAATAGGCGTGCTTTCATTGTTGGGAAAACGTGTACCAACCGGATTGAAGGTCTTTCTGATGGCTCTGGCAATAGCTGATGACCTGGGCTCAATATTTGTAATAGCATTCTTTTATCCAAGTCATGCAATAGATTTTATGTATCTTTCGTTAGCCGGTTTGACAACTATCTTTATGGTTGTAATGAACAGGTTACGTGTCAATAAGTCATTGTATTATATCATCCCTGGCATTATCCTCTGGTTCCTGATGTTCAAATCGGGCGTACATGCTACAGTGGCAGGAGTTATAATGGCTATTACCATACCGGCCAGAAGCTTTGTAAACGAACTGGAATTCAGTAAGAATATGTCATTGCTTGTTAACCATTTCAATGATGTGTCAAAAGATAGTACCTCAGTTCTTACCAATTCGGAACAGCAGATAGTTATCAATGGCATGGATGAAATGTCATCCAAGATGAACCCTATGCTGCACAGGTTTGAATTTCATCTGCATTCCATTTCAGATTACTTCATAATGCCGATGTTTGCATTCTTCAATGCAGGTGTTGTGTTTGATGCTTCTCTGTTCAGTTGGCCGTTGCCGCCAATAGTACCTGGTATCTTCTTTGGTCTGCTGATTGGTAAACCATTAGGTATTGCTTTATCTTGCTGGCTGGCAACAAAACTGAAGGTGGCAGCACTACCGGAAGGATGTAACTGGAAACAGTTTATATCGTTGGGATTTATAGCAGGTATTGGCTTTACAATGGCTATATTTGTGGATGGATTGGCTTTCCTGCCTTCAGGTTTGCCGGAAGAGCAGATTTACTATTATGTCAATTTAGGAAAGGCAGTTATACTGTTGACATCGGTAACTGCAGCAGTAGTGGGTGCTGTTTCGCTCTATCTTACTACCAGGGACAATAATAATGCAGACGATAAAATGTAACCCGGTTAAAAACTTTCTCTTTCTACATTTTATAATAAGACTGAAAGTGTGTAACTTTGCAACGGGTTTAAGAAAAACGTTTATAAACAATTAATATTAAACAAATGATTAGCTACAAAGAGTTGGGTTTGGTGAACACCCGTGAAATGTTCGCAGCTGCTGTTAAGGGCGGATATGCTATTCCTGCTTTTAACTTCAACACAATGGAACAGATGCAGGCTATCGTACAGGCTGCAGTAGAGACAAAATCTCCTGTTATCATGCAGGTTTCTAAAGGTGCACGTAACTATGCTAATGCTACTATCCTGCGTTATATGGCTCAGGGTGCTGTAGAATATGCAAAAGAGTTGGGTTGCGCTAATCCTGAAATCGTTCTTCACCTGGATCATGGTGATAGCTTTGAAATCTGTAAGGATTGTATCGATATGGGCTTCTCATCAGTTATGATTGATGGTTCACATCTTCCATACGAAGAGAACGTTGCTCTTACAAAGAAAGTTGTAGAATATGCTCAACAGTTCGACGTAACTGTAGAGGGTGAATTAGGTGTTTTGGCTGGTGTTGAAGACGAAGTTGTTGCAGCTGAGTCACATTACACAAAACCAGAAGAGGTTCAGGATTTCGTAAGCAAGACTGGTGTAGATAGCTTGGCTATCTCTATAGGTACATCACACGGTGCTCACAAATTTACTCCAGCACAGTGCACATTGGTAAACGGTGTATTGGTTCCACCTCCATTGGCATTTGACATCCTTAAGGAGATTGAGGTTAAGATTCCTGGATTCCCAATTGTATTGCACGGTTCATCTTCAGTTCCTCAGGACGAAGTTGCTACAATCAATAAGTTCGGTGGTGCTCTGGAAGCTGCAATCGGTATTCCAGAAGATCAGCTCAGCCAGGCTTCAAAGAGCGCTGTATGTAAGATTAATATCGACTCTGACTCTCGTTTGGCTATGACTGCTGCTATCCGTCAGCACTTGGCAGAGAATCCAGGTCACTTTGATCCACGTCAGTACCTGAAACCAGCTCGTGACAACATGAAGAAGATGTATATCCACAAGATTGTTAACGTTCTTGGTTCAGACAACAAACTTTTGAACAAGTAATCTGAAAATAGATTGTTAAGGTGGGCGTATCGGTAGGTGCGCCCACCTTTTTTGTATGATAATTTGTGAAAACAATGGTATTTTTAATAATTAATGCAAAATAAATACGTTCTATTATTGATATTTAAGAATTTTATTTGAGATTTTTTCGAAATTAATGTATATTTGCATAGTTACTTCGGAGAAGAGTATATAAATATTGTTTAATAAATTAATAATAAGCAAATTATGGCTAAAGAGTATTTTCCTGGAATAGGTAAAATCCAGTTCGAAGGTAAGGAGAGCATGAATCCAATGGCTTTCCGTTACTACGATGAGAACAAAGTTATCATGGGTAAAACAATGAAAGACTGGTTGCGTTTCGCAATGGCATGGTGGCACACACTGTGTGCAGAAGGTGCTGACCAGTTCGGTGGTGGTACAAAGACTTTTCCATGGAACAGCGGTGCTGATGCAGTTGAGATTGCAAAGCAGAAAGTTGATGCAGGTTTCGAAATCATGCAGAAGCTTGGTATTCCTTACTACTGCTTCCACGATGTTGACCTGGTATCAGAAGGTAGTGGTGTAGCTGAGTACGAAGCAAACCTGAAGGCAGTTGTTGCTTACCTTAAGGAGAAGCAGGCTGAAACAGGTATCAAACTGTTGTGGTCAACAGCTAACGTATTTGGTAATGCACGTTATATGAACGGTGCTTCAACAAACCCTGATTTTGATGTAGTAGCTCGCGCTATCGTTCAGATTAAGAACGCTATCGATGCTGGTATCGAACTTGGTGCTGAAAACTATGTATTCTGGGGTGGTCGTGAGGGTTACATGAGCCTTTTGAACACAGATCAGAAGAGAGAAAAAGAGCACATGGCAACTATGTTGACAATGGCTCGTGACTACGCTCGCGCTAAGGGCTTCAAGGGTACATTCCTGATTGAACCAAAACCAATGGAACCTTCAAAGCATCAGTATGATGTTGATACAGAAACTGTAATCGGTTTCTTGAAGGCTCACAACCTTGATAAGGATTTCAAGATTAACATTGAGGTTAACCACGCTACATTGGCAGGTCACACATTCGAACACGAACTTGCATGTGCAGTTGACGCTGGTATGCTTGGTTCTATCGATGCTAACCGTGGTGACTACCAGAACGGTTGGGATACAGACCAGTTCCCAATTGACCAGTACGAATTGGTACAGGCATGGATGGAAATCATCCGTGGTGGTGGCTTAGGCACAGGTGGTACAAACTTCGATGCTAAGACACGTCGTAACTCAACAGATCTTGAAGATATCTTCATCGCTCACATTGCTGGTATGGATGCAATGGCTCGCGCTCTTGAATCAGCTGCTAAGTTGCTGGAAGAGTCTCCATATAAGGCTATGAAGGCTGCTCGTTACGCTTCATTTGACAGCGGTTTGGGTAAGAAGTTCGAAGATGGTCAGATGACTCTTGAAGAGGCTTACGAATATGGCAAGCAGGTTGACGAACCAAAACAGACTAGCGGTAAGCAGGAATTGTACGAAGCAATCCTTGCAATGTACGCTTAATTGTTTTAAGCTATAAAAAATACAGGGCTCGAGAAATCGAGCCCTTATTTTGTGACATACCACTCTGACCGGATATTGTTTATGAGTGATAGTTGTTATTTCTTTTTCTTACAGTTGCGTATAATAATAACTACGATGGCTACTAAAACAATACCTGCTATTGTATATCCAATCTCGTGACTATACTCTGTTACAGTGCTGATTAGTTCCTCTTCCGGAACAATTCTTTCCAGATAGAAACCTAATGCGGCAAGAACTGCGTTCCAGATACCTGCGCCTAATGCTGTGAATGCAAGGAATTTTGTCATATTCATTCTTGCAAGACCTGCAGGTATGGAGATAAGTTGTCTGATTGCCGGTATCAGACGTCCTACAAATGTTGATATTGCACCATGCTTGTTGAAATACTCTTCTGCCTGCTCTATCTTTTTTACGTCAAGCAGCAACAGATGACCAACTTTGCTGTCTGCAAATTTATATACAATAGGTTTGCCAATCCATAGAGCCAGGAAATAGTTGATGATAGCTCCTAAACATGCACCGACTGTGGCAAAAAGAATTATCAGGAAAAGATTCATTTCACCATTTGCTGCTGCGTGATATGCTGCCGGTGGAACTACTATCTCTGATGGGAAAGGAATAAACGAACTTTCAATGGTCATTAAAAGTGTAATGGTCCAATAATTAAGGTGTTCTAGACACCATTGCAGAAATGAGATTGATTCCATTTATTGTTTATGTTTAGTTAGATAAATCAATAGTTCAAGTTCTTTATTGTCAGGATCCAGGGATAGTCCCATGTAGATGTATTTTAAAGCATTCTCTTCGTTATAGAGATTAATGTACAATTTAGCCAATAGTGTGTACAGCTCGATGCGAAAATTCTCAGTATCGTCTATGTCCAGACACTCTTCCGATCTTTTCAGATATTCCAGCGCTTTGTCAGGCTCTTTAAGATAATAGTAACATTTACCGCAGCAGAAACTGAGTACTGATGCCATATTTTCATTCTTGTCAAGAAGTGTTTTATACTTCTCCAATGCTGTATCGTAATCCTGAAGATTGATATAACAATCAGCTTTCATTAATGAGGCTGTAAAGTTCTCCCCGTCTATTGCCTCTATATACTCGTAACACTCTTTTGCTTTAATGTACTCTTCGCGCTCAAAATATATTCTTCCCAACTGTTCCCAGGGATATGTGTCGTATGGGAAGGTATCAAGCATTTTATTGTACCATTCTATTGCTGAATCGTACTGCTTGGTTTCAAAGTATAAGTCGGCCTGTATTTCGCAAAAATTGTTATCTGTCCGGTTAGCCGATTTGAATGCTATATCCAGCCACTTCTGAGCTTGCTCATAGTAGCGATTGTCCATTAGCTGGATAGTAATATCGCTCAGCAGATCTAAATCGGAGTTACTATTGGTGAATGCCTTGCTGAATAGATTATTTGCCAATTCAATGTTGCTGTATGCAAGTTCTATTACACCTTTTATATATAGTACCTCTTGATTGTCATTGTCGGATATGTTACTGGCTATACTTCTTGCTTCCTCCTTTTTACCCTTTAACAGAAGATTATTGGCTTTTGCAATAAGTATGTCTGAATTATCAGGGTGGAGTCTTAATCCATAGTCGGATGCAATTTCAGACTTATCCAATTCCATGTTCATTGTGTAGTAATCGGCAATATCGGCAATGTCAGAGCCATCAAAATAGATGGCTCTGTCATTGTCAATCATCTCTTCAAAACTTCGGAGTAGTTCTTTAAACTCCGGTGAATCGTAATATGTCTGATTGTCTTCTCTCATTTATGGATTTAAGCTTTACCCTTAATCTTGCTCCAGTTGTCTTTCAGGGAAACTGTTCTGTTAAAGATAATATGTTCCGGTGTAGAATCTTTGTCTGTGCAGAAATATCCAATACGCTGGAATTGGAAATGATCCATTGGTTTGGTGTCAGCCAGGAAATTCTCTACATAACAGTTTTCGCGAACCTCCAAAGAATTTGGATTCTTCATCTGCTTCATAGCATCTACAGTGCTCAGTCCCTCTTCTTTTGTGAGACGTGCCAATTCGTCGCGTGGGTTTTCCACACTCCAGAGACGGTCATATAGACGCACTTCTGCTTGGATGGCGTGTTTTACGCTTACCCAGTGAATAGTACCTTTTACCTTACGGTTAGAATCTGATTCCCCAGTTTTTGTATTTGGAATAAATTCGCAATATACCTCTTCTACATTTCCGTTTTCGTCTTTCTTGCATCCTGTACATAATACTATGTAGGCGCTCTTAAGTCTTACTTCACGTCCCGGAGTCAGGCGGAAATATTTAGATGGAGCATCTTCCATAAAGTCTTCTCTCTCTATCCAAAGTTCTCTGCCGAAACTTATTTTATGGCTGCCAGCTTCCGGATCTTCCGGATTGTTGATAGCATCTAACTCTTCTACCTTGTCTTCCGGATAGTTTGTAATAATCAGTTTAACAGGATCAATAACAGCCGATACACGTGTAGCTCGACGGTTCAAATCTTCACGAATGGCAGATTCCATCAGTGCCATGTCGTTAAGAGCATCAAATTTGGTGTAACCTATACGATCTACAAACATCTTTATAGATTCCGGAGTGTAACCTCTGCGACGGTAACCGCAGATAGTTGGCATACGTGGATCGTCCCAACCGGAAACCATACCCTCCTGCACAAGTGCTAACAGGTTGCGCTTACTTAAAAGAGTGTAGTTAAGGTTTAGTTTGTTGAATTCAGTCTGACGTGGGCGGTTGTCGTCCAAATCTTCTCCTTTCTTAAGCCAATCTATGAATAGATCATATAGTGGACGATGAGGTACGAATTCAAGTGTACACAATGAGTGTGTAACTCCTTCAAAATAGTCGCTCTGTCCGTGTGCAAAATCGTACATCGGATATGCCTTCCAAGTGGTTCCTGTTCTATGATGAGGAGTCTTGACTATACGATATATGATAGGATCTCTGAACAGCATATTGTTGTGAGCCATATCTATTTTGGCGCGTAAAACCATAGAACCC
The DNA here is from genome assembly GCA_045660365.1 of Bacteroidaceae bacterium. GTDB lineage: Bacteria > Bacteroidota > Bacteroidia > Bacteroidales > Bacteroidaceae > Colenecus. The sequence goes on along the minus strand of JAZRDQ010000017.1, from coordinate 91,150 downwards.
TCTTCTAATTCACCACTATTCATCTTATTGAAAAGTTCCAAACTCTCTTCAACAGGACGATCTCTGTAAGGACTGTTTATACCCGGTTGAGTAGGAGTGCCCTTCTGTGATAGAATGGCCTCTTGATTCTGTTCGTCAATGTAGGCTTTACCATCTTTGATAAGGTCTATGGCAAAATCCCATAGTTGCTGGAAATAGTCGGAAGCGTAGAATTCGTTTTCCCATTTGAATCCCAGCCATTCAATATCTTCTTTTATGGCATCAACGTATTCTGTATCTTCTTTAGTTGGATTGGTATCGTCAAAACGAAGATTGCAAATGCCACCATGTTTTTCGGCCATTCCAAAGTCCATGCAAATAGCTTTTGCGTGACCAATGTGCAGATAACCATTAGGTTCCGGCGGGAAACGTGTCTGTACGCGTCCTCCGTTCTTGCCCTCTGCAAGATCTTTCTCTACCATCTCCTCAATGAAGTTCAAGCTCTTCTTTTCGCTTGCCTCTTTTGTACTGTTTTCTATCATATATATAATCTATTTTCGTTCTTTTTTATAAACTGCAAAGTTACGGATAATAAGTTGTTTTTTCGCTATTTAAATGCTATTATCTCCATAAAAAATGAATGATGGATAGCTTGTACATTGAAAACAGGAATAGCGAAGGGTTGTTACCCTGAAGGTTATTGATTATAGCTTTCCCGAAAAGTGAATCAATAATTCCTATTATCCATGCAAGGTGTAGCGATCTCAACTTCTTATACTGTGTCAGTAGTGTAGAGCCTGTTCCTATATCATCTTTATGGTTGTACAGGTTGTGTATGGACTGTCTGGTCTTTTCCAGAAAGATGTTGTTCTCCTCCAAGCCAATATGTATCAGTGGGTTGTCTATGTGGATTATTGAGATATTCTTCTCTTCCAGCTTTAAACCAAACAATACATCTTCATAGCCATATCCAATAAAGTTTTCGGGAAACCTGATTTCCATGAAAACATCTCTGTCAATTAAAAATGAGAATGGTGTGAAACGGCTGTATGGGGTGGTATTCCTATATCTGGCACCTCTTTTTTTGTCGGCTCTCTTTTCATACCTGTATCTTAATTCTACGCATGGGTAGGGTTGCTTTTCCGGATGTATCAGTCCGCCACAAATTACGCTGTAATCTTCTGATATGTCTATGTATTGTTTAATAAACTTGTCGTCTTTTGTCATTGAATCACAATCAAGGAAAAGAAGCTTTTTGTATTTTGACCTGTCTGCAAGAAGGTTTCTTATTGCTGATCTGCCAATATTCTTTTCCAACTGAATGTATATGGCATTGTTGATCTCTTCTATAGCTTTTCTGTTAGTTTCCCGTTTGGTTATATCGGGAGAACAGTCGTCTGCTACTATTATTTCATAATCAATACCCAATGAATCGCATTGTGATTGCAGACTCTTAACCAGTAGCTCGCAATCCCAATTGTAGGCGGGTATAAGAATGGATAATGATGTCATGTAATTTATTTTTGCCAAAAGTAGTAAAAACAGACCAAATAGAGTATTTTTGCAGTGAGAATAATAGTATAAAAGATATGCAACCACTTGCAGAGAGAATGAGACCCAGATCACTTAACGATTATGTGGGTCAGAAACATTTAGTTGGTGAAGGGGCCGTACTTCGCAGGATGATAGATTCCGGCCGTCTTTCATCTTTTATACTTTGGGGTCCTCCCGGGACTGGCAAAACTACATTGGCACAGATAGTGGCATCGCATCTTGACATTCCGTTTCATACTCTGAGTGCTGTAACAGCCGGAGTAAAAGATGTACGTGATGTTATTGAACTGGCGCGTAGTAACAGAATGTTCAACAAAAATGCCAGTCCGGTACTTTTTATTGATGAAATTCACAGATTCAATAAGGCTCAGCAGGATTCATTGTTGGGAGCTGTGGAGCGTGGAGATATAACATTGATAGGTGCTACTACCGAAAACCCGTCTTTTGAAGTCATTCGTCCGTTGTTGTCCAGAATGCAGGTGTATGTTCTGAATTCATTGGACAAAGAAGATCTGCAACAGTTGCTGGAAAGGGCAATAGCAAACGATGTCTATCTGAAAAGACGTAAGATAGAGTTTAAGGAGACTGCTTCGTTAATGCGTTTCTCAGGTGGCGATGCACGAAAACTTTTGAATGTACTGGAGCTTGTGGTAGAATCGGAAGGCGATGGAGATTCTGTAATAATTACCGATGAAATGGTGAATTTAAGGCTTCAGCAGAATCCATTGGCATACGATAAGGATGGTGAAATGCATTATGATATTATTTCGGCATTCATAAAATCCATAAGAGGCAGTGATCCCGACGGCGCACTCTACTGGCTTGCACGTATGATAGAGGGTGGTGAAGATCCTGCATTTATAGCACGCAGATTGGTGATTTCCGCGTCAGAAGATATAGGACTGGCAAATCCAAACGCACTGTTGCTGGCAAATGCAGCATTCGATGCGGTTATGAAACTGGGCTGGCCGGAAGGTCGCATACCTTTGGCTGAAGCAACTGTCTATCTAGCTACATCGCCCAAGAGTAATTCTGCATATATGGGTATAAACAGCGCACTGGAACTGGTGCGTTCTACAGGTAATCTGTCTGTACCATTGCACTTAAGGAATGCTCCTACAAAACTGATGAAGGAACTCGGTTATAGTGATGGATACAAGTATGCGCATAGTTATGAAGGGAATTTTGTAGAACAGCAGTTCCTGCCTGATAGTATAGATGGAACCCGATTCTGGATGCCTCAGAACAATCCTTCTGAAGCGAAACTCAAAGAGAGGATGGAGAACTTGTGGAAACGCAGGTATTGAATCCTATCAGTCTGTCATATCTTGATCCGTTCTCTCTGAAATAGACCAAAATGGTATATTCGTTGCCTGTTTCGTAGCAATCGCCCTCTGTTTTTGCTGTTACAGATCCATTTCCATCATCTGGGATCCATACGTATTGATAATCGTATGCTCCTTGTTTAAGGAGTGCGGTATGAGTATAGGATTTACTGTTCTCATTGTATTCCATTTTCCACTCTTCAGATATGTTATTGCCTGTGAAATCTCCTCTTATATAGACATCGCCTCCTGAGAATCTGCCCGATGTCAGTGTAAAATGTACGAACAGGTAATCTGCTTCTATGTTATGGTTATCTGCATCGTGGTTCCTTATCAGATATCGTCCGTTGTGATCGTAATCAAATCTGTAGGATATGTGTGGGCGATCAGCCATTAGTGTGGCGTGGTAATATGGAGAGTGAAAATCTATTCTGTCTACATGTTGTGAGTAATCGTACATATCTATTATCTCAAAACGACGGTATTCATTGCCTGCTTCAAAAATTAAATCTTTGCAGTGTGAATATTCCAGTTGTCCGTTTGTGCGGTGTGTAGGTCTGGTTACTTTTACAATGTTGTTGATGTTCCGGTTCTTCATTACGTATGGAATAATCTCCTTTGTCTGGTCAGTAACACGGATACCTGAATAGTTTATGGTCATATTCAGTTGCTGGTCTCTACCATTGATGTCTCTGTCAGTATTTGAGGTTACTGATGCGCCAATCTTTGCATATTCCTCACTGATGGCAAATTTTACCTCTGCAACAATATTTTCATCTTCATCCATTATCATAAGAAGGTAATTCCCTGATAATTTAAGTGATGTATCACTATTTGGAATGTTAAAAGTGTAATGTGTATATTCAAATGTGGTATTAATGGAGTTTTCATAATCATCTATAGGAATATCATTAAATCCATCAATGTAATCGGATTCGTACAGGTCCGATCTTTCCCAGTCTGCGTTACAATGTATAATGCGATATGTATAACGATGGTATTTATGTGACATGGCATCAAAAGAAATGGTAATAATGTCGTTGCTCTCCATTTTAATTATAGGTAGTAATTGCCAGTCGTTGTTGAGTGTGGCGGATAGACTCCTGATATTGTCGCTGTATGTTTTAAACCACTGTGCAAAGGTCTGCAATGGGAGTAAAATTGTCAGGCACAATACAATTGAATATCTGATTATTTCCTTTTTCTTGTTGCGCATAATGCAAATGTACTAAAATTATCAGGGTAGGTGTATGTTACCAAGTAAAAAAAGAGTAATTTTGCATTCTGAAAAATTAGAGCTATGGCAAAAGAACTGAAAGATCTTACTAAGAGAAGTGAAAATTATTCACAATGGTATAATGAATTGGTGGTAAAAGCCGATCTGGCAGAGCAATCACCAGTGCGTGGTTGTATGGTTATAAAACCTTATGGCTATGCTATCTGGGAAAAAATTCAAAGGATTCTTGATGATAAATTTAAAGAGACAGGACATCAGAATGCATATTTCCCGCTTCTTATTCCAAAATCATTTTTGAGTAGAGAAGCTGAACATGTTGAAGGCTTTGCAAAGGAGTGTGCTGTAGTTACACACTATAGATTAAAGAATGCGGAAGATGGTTCAGGAGTAATTGTTGATCCTGCAGCAAAACTGGAGGAAGAACTGATTATCCGTCCTACATCTGAAACAATTATATGGAGCACATATAAGAACTGGATTAAATCATATCGCGATCTGCCAATTCTGTGTAATCAGTGGGCAAATGTTATGCGTTGGGAGATGCGTCCACGTCTGTTCCTGCGTACAGCAGAATTTTTATGGCAGGAGGGACACACTGCTCATGCAACCAGAGAGGAGGCTGAAGCTGAAGCAAAGAAGATGCAGCAGGTTTATGCAGAATTTGCTGAGGGATATATGGCTGTACCGGTTGTGAAGGGTGTTAAATCGGCAACCGAGCGTTTTGCTGGTGCTCTGGATACATATACAATTGAATCCATGACTCAGGATGGTAAGGCTCTTCAGTGTGGTACTTCACACTTCCTTGGTCAGAACTTTGCCAAGGCATTCGATGTACAGTTTGTAAACAAAGAGAATAATCTGGAATATGTTTGGGCTACTTCATGGGGTGTTTCAACCAGGCTGATGGGTGCTTTGATAATGGCACATTCTGACGATAATGGTTTGGTACTGCCTCCAAAACTGGCTCCAATTCAGGTGGTTATAGTTCCAATCTATAAAAAGGAGGAAGAACTACAGCAGATTGATGCACGTGTTGCAACATTGGTAGAAAAGTTACGTGCACGTGGTATCAGTGTAAAATATGACAATGCGGATAATAAGCGTCCAGGCTTTAAGTTCGCTGATTATGAACTGAAGGGTGTGCCTGTACGCGTGGTTATGGGTTATCGTGACTATGAAAACGGAACAGTGGAGATAATGCGTCGTGATACTCTGGAGAAGGAGACACTTCCATTTGAAGGTATTGATGAAAAGATAGAATCCCTGTTGGCTGAAATTCAGGAAAATATTTTCCAGAAGGCATTGAACTACAGAAAAGAGAGAACATTCGAAGTTGATACATACGAAGAGTTCAAGCAGAAGATTGAATCAGGTTGCTTTGTATTGGCTCATTGGGATGGAACAGCTGAAACTGAGGCTAAGATCAAGGAGGAGACAAAAGCAACAATTCGTTGTCTGCCTTTGGATTATGTATCCGGACCGGGTGAATGTATCTACACAGGAAAACCTTCAGCTGGTAGAGTGCTGTTTGCAAGATCATATTAATACGGAATATAGTAAAAGATTTACGAGGCTGGTTTCTTTAGAAATCGGCCTCGTATGCTATACCTACACCTTGTGTGTTAAGTGATGTCTTTGAGAAGTATTTGTCATTTCTTTTGTTGTAACCTCTTAAACTGATTTTTGGTTTTTTTATCATCAGCCACTCTACTTCTATGTCGCCAATAAAGTTAGAGGTGTTTGTCATTGCGTTTTCTCTGTATCCAAAGTTACCATTTATCAACAGACGGTTGTTAAGAAGGTGTGCTTCCAAAATACCTTCCAACTCTTTGTCGGTAAGATTGGCCGGGTCATTATTTAAATAACTGCCAGCAGTAACATTACTTGAAAGAGAAAAATTGTTGTTGTTTACAACCTGTGAAAGCAGGTTGTTAATCTGAGTGTTTATGGTGTTGTTGAAAAATGATTCTACAGTTCCCGGTGATGTGGTGGTTCCAGCGTTTGCATAATCGTATGAATAGAACCTACCCATAGTCAGCAGGTACATAAACTGCAGATTTGTCTGTTCTTCTGTACTTGTTGAACTCTTTATGGCCTCTTTCTCTTCCTGTGTTCCCTGTGGCAATTCTATATTAAATGCCAGAGCAGGAGAGAGAACTGTTCCTGAAATATCCATCAAACAATTAACTCTTATATTGTTGTCGGATGAAAGGTTTACATCCAGATCACTTAATGAAGCAGAGTTGACAGTATGGTATGTGTGCAGATTGAGCTCTGTAGTAGATGGGTGGCCATTAAATGTAACATGGCTGCTGTTACTTTCCGAGAATTTAAACTCCTTTCTTATCAGGCTTTCAAGTGACAGATTGCATAATCCTCTGGATACATTATATCTGCCTAATAAATTTACCCCCTGTTTGTTGCTGTAGCCCGCTCTGATCTGACCACTACCTTGTACTGTGCCATTAAGTGGTTCCATTAACAGCTCTATGATAGCGTCTTCTGTACAGTTAATGGAGAAGTTCAGTTGTACGTCTGTATTAATCTCCTCTTTCCTTTTTGATCTTTTTCTGGTTTCTTTTACTTCGCTCACAACTTCAGATGTGTCAGAATTTGCATCAATTATTCTCAGGAAACTGTTGTCAGCCACAGGGCCTGCAGACAGATTATAACCAAAAGTTGTTCCTGGTGCAGTGGTTGCATCTGCGTTTACAATAAGTCCTGTACTGATGGAAGTAGATAAATTTATTGAACCTGTTGCAAAAACATTGGCAAATATATCGGTGGATTCTGTTCTGGGGATATTCAAAACCTGCATATTTGTGATATTGGCATCCATATTGGCTGAAAAATCATTAAGATATGTATGGCTCAAATCGCACATAAGCAATCCTTTATTGTCAAATTCGTCGTAAAAATCAACATTACGGAAATGCATCTTTCCGGGTTTGAATGTTAAAGTGTCATGCTTTATTATGAAGCGTGTGTTCAGGATGCCCTGATCCAGGACTCCGTTTTCTAGTATGGCAGTACCTTCCAAATCAAGAGCGTCCAGGGCTCCAAACAATCTTAGTTTGCCAAACGCATTACCTTTTACCTCTCTGAATATGTTTTTGGTAAATGTATTCAGAAAGTATAGATCTGTGTTGTTTGCGTCAATCAGAATGTCGATATATCTATCTTTGGGAGTGTATTGTCCGCTTAAAATGGTTTTGGTTCTCTCCTGATCATACATTGTTGCGTTAATGTCTATACACTCCTCTTCCTTATTCCATATGCCCTCGGCATCAAGACGTCCTCCGTATGAACCTAAAAAACTGAAGTTGTCGGCAGTTATGTTACCATAGAAAGTGGGGTCTTTCAGTAATGATATAGCAGAAATATCAGCAGATGCCATTCCTGAGAATGAAGCATCTTTTGCATTCAACATACTGAAAAGTTCTTCTATGTTGATGTTGTTAAGGGTAATGTCCAAAATGTCGGTGGAATCGGCAGAAATTATACCATCAGCATGGATATTCTGTTCATTGTTTGCCAAATTGAAATTGTTTAAACTGATTTTGCCGGAGTCGGTGGCAATAAAGAAGTCTGAAATATCCCAGTTAGTACTACTATAGGAAAACTCGGAATCCTTAATCTGATGTGAACTCTTTAACCATTTCTCTTGATTGTTGAATTCTTCAAATATAGTCTGTGCCGATAAATTTAACTGGAGATGGTCCTTGTCTATGCTTTGCCACTTGATGTTTGTATCCAGACTGTCGTTTTTCGCACTCAGATCTATAGATATATAGTTGTCAACTATAGTGTAGTTACTGTAGCTGCCGGTAATTTCAATAAATGTCTCTCCATTGTCTGAATTTAAATCGATAATGCCGTTTCTAACGTAATTGTCGTTGTATGATATATTCGGAATATATAGTGCTGTATGCGCAGTTCCGTTGGTTTCATTGATGTTGCATTGCAATGTTAAATCACTGTTTATTTCCAGTGGGATATGTAATACATTTTTGTAAAATTCGGTTGGCAATAATTGTGCGTCAATCAAGAAATTATTTGCTGTTATATGGGGTGAATTTCTGTTTGACTTATAGTTAAGTAACCACTCACTTAATGTAGGAAGAGATTTCTCTAATACAAAAGCAAGCGAACTTGGAAGGGTGCTGAGCCTGTAGTCACCAACTATGTCTATGTTTGCTATATTGCTTCTTAATGATACATCACGCCTGTTGTACTGATTTTCCTTAATGGTCAATAATAGCTCTCTGTCTGTTTGGAAATTTCCTTCAGAATCGGCATATAATATGGAATCAATCAATACTTCTCCTCTTAACAGATCCAGCTCATTTCCTGTGCCGGTTGCAGTTAGTTTTGCTGATACAATCATGCTGTCTCTTGCGCTGAAGTTCAGATTGGTCAGATTAAGATTGTCAATGTCTGCATAAAGCCATGTGTATGTATTTTCTGCAGCAGGGAATATATTGAATTTTGCCAGAATATCTGCATTCGGATCAGTAAAGGAGATTGTAGATTTTATTGTGTCATTAATCAAATTACCCTCCAGGCAGATGTTGTTGTATGTGTACTGGTTGAAAAAAAGTTGTTCAATATTACCCGAAAAATTACCGGAAGATGGTGATGCAAATAATCTGCCGTCTGCACTCAGTCCTATGGAACTTTTTCCGATGCTGTTATTTTTTAGCAGTTTTCCAAGTTCAAGCCCGTTTCCTGTTACAGCCAGAGACTGGATGTCGTTTTTGTTGCTGATGGAAATGCTGGCGTCTCCGGCTTCGGATTTTACCGTGGCGTCAGCGGTGAAATTACTTACCTTACCACTTAAATTTATATCAGTCTGGAAATTACCAATAGTCTCTAAAAAATCAGGTACAGTTATGTTGAAACCTGCCAGCTGGCCTGTCAGTAAATTGTAAAATTCGTTTGTAGCTTCTCCGTTGATGTTGCAGTTCTCAAAACTGAGATTGTTGACAGAAAAAGTTTTGGCTTCGTTGCTATGGTTGGTCAGTGAGGCAGTTATACCAAAATTGAATATATTGTCAATGGAGTTAATGCTTAAATTGCTGATATTGTATCTTTGTGAATCTCCATTTGCTGTAAAACTGATGTTGATGTTGTGGTCAAGTGTAGTAACACCCGGGGTTATTGAAACAAAATCCGATCCCCTGACTGACGATAAGATTTGTGTGTTCCATATAACGTTTGAATCTATTTTTACAGCTTCAAAATGGTCTATTGCCAGATTGCTGTTTTGAGTAGAGAGTGAGAAGTTGTTCAGAAGCAGATTCTCTTTGCCTGCTCTCACGGCACCGGTAGCTTCGGAAACTACTAAACCTGACTGTTCCACGAACGAAAGATTACGTAATCTGGCATTTATTGAATCGGAAGATAAATGCTTGATAGATAATCTTGTAGTGATTCTGTCCAGGAGAATATGAGAAAGATTGAATTGAGCTGGAGTGTCGTCCAGAGAGTTCATGTTGTATTCAATCCTGCCATTCTTGACGTATATGGAATTGGCTCTTACAGTTACACTGTTACCTTGCTCTTTTTTCTCATCCGAAACAAGATGTGACAGAACAATTTCCAGATTGGTGGCCGAACCGGAATCCTGTTGGTAAATATTGATGTACGGGTTAATCAGATTTACTCTGGTGATGTCTAATTTACCTTTGATGAGAGAAAGAATTCGGAATTGAACTGTAGCGTTGTTTGCAAACAATAGTGTATCACCTAAGTGGTCATCGATCAGTAAGTTGCCGATTGAAATACCACAAGGGTGGGTAATCCTGAAGCTTTCTGCTTCAATCTCTGTTTGAAGTGTTTTAGCCAATACATAGCTGGCATAGTCTGCCACATCCTGTTGAATCTTTTTGTTGTTCAACAGAATTTGACAGCCAGCTATAGCTACAATAAGCGCTATCAGGATGATATGTATGGCTTTTCCGACTTTCATCAATTCGAATTGTTTCAAATGGCAAAGTTACATTTTGAAAAACAAATCACGAAAGCTTATCTCTCTTTTTTTTATTATTGATGGTTGTTGATAACAATCACTAATTTTTATTCACAGATTATAATATTATTTGTAAATTCGCACCCGATTTTGAATAAGTGTTTTTACAAATATATAAACAAACAAAATGGCAGAAATCATTAGATTGCGAAAAGGCCTGGACATTAAGTTGTTAGGAACTCCTGCTGAAAAGGTAACAGAGCTTGGAAATGGCGGTACAATAGCATTGTGCCCAAGCGATTTTACAGGCGTTACCCCAAAGGTGGTGGTTAAGGAACAACAGTCTGTAAAGGCAGGTGAGGCCCTGTTTGTTGACAAAAATCATCCAGAGGTGAAATTCGTTTCTCCTGTAAGTGGTGAAGTTGTTGCTGTAAACAGAGGCGCTCGTAGAAAGGTGTTAAGCATTGTTGTAAAACCAGATGCTGAACAGCAGTTTGTAGAGTTTGGTAAAAAGAGTGTGCAGTCTCTGACTAGCGAAGAGGTTAAGGCAATCCTGCTTGAATCAGGTTTGTTCGCATTCTTCCGTCAGCGTCCTTATGACGTAATTGCATCTCCAGAAGATTCACCTCGCGGAATCTTTGTATCAGCATTCGATTCAAAACCTCTGGCTCCAAAGTTCGAACTTATCCTGAAGGGTAATGAACAGGATTTCCAGACCGGTTTGAGTGCACTTGCAAAGATTGCTCCAACATCATTGGGCGTAAGCACAGAACAGACATCCGATGCTCTTTTGCAGGCTAAGAATGTTGATGTCTATGCATTCAAGGGTGCGCATCCTGCTGGTAACGTAGGTGTACAGATCAACCACATCAAACCTGTCAACAAGGGTGAGATTGTATGGACAATAGATCCAGAAGCAGTTATCTTCATTGGTCGTCTGTTCAACCTGGGCCATATTGAAATGACCAGAATTATTACAGTTGCCGGTGAAAAGATTGAAAATCCTGCTTACATGAAGGTTACTTTAGGATCGCAGCTGGCTGACATTTTGAAAGGCAACCTGAAGGAGGGTAATGTTCGCGTTATCAACGGTAATGTTCTGACAGGCAACAAGGCTGTGGTTGAAGATTACCTGAATGCATTTGCAAATACTGTTAATGCAATTCCTGAAGGTGACGATGTAAATGAATTCATGGGCTGGATAATGCCTCGTTTCAAGGAGTATAGCGTAAACCGCACATTCTTTGCTTGGCTTACATCACTTCTCTGCCCAAAGAAACAGTTTAGCATTGATGCCAGAATAAAGGGTGGTGAACGTCACATGATTATGTCAGGTGAATACGACAAGGTATTCCCAATGGACATCTATCCTGAATATTTGATTAAGGCAATCATTACCGGTAACATCGATAAGATGGAGGCTTACGGAATTTATGAAGTGGCACCGGAAGATTTTGCTTTGTGTGAGTTTGTTGATTCCTCAAAACTAGAGCTACAGAGAATAGTTCGTGAGGGCTTGGATAACCTTCGTGCCGAAATGGCCTAAAATGATTGATATATGAGCTTAAAAAATTATATAGATCGTATTAAGCCGAATTTTGAAGAGGGTGGTAAATTACAGGCCTTCCGTTCGGTTTTTGATGGATTTGAAACTTTCCTTTTTGTTCCTAACGCAACTTCAAAGAGCGGTGTGAACATTCATGATGCAATAGACAGCAAGCGTATTATGATTATGGTTGTAATTGCTTTGTGTCCTGCATTGTTGTTTGGTATGTATAATGTTGGTTATCAGCATTATTTAGCTGCAGGTTTGCAGATGGATTTCTGGCCAATGTTCCTGTTTGGTTTCCTGGCTGTTTTACCTCGTATCATTGTATCCTACGTAGTAGGTTTGACAATTGAGTTCGTGGTAGCACAGTGGAAACATGAAGAGATTCAGGAGGGATTCCTTGTGTCAGGTTTCATTATTCCTCTTATTATTCCTGCAACATGTCCACTATGGATTCTTGCTATTGCAGTAGCATTCTCAGTAATTTTTGCCAAGGAGATTTTTGGCGGTACAGGTATGAACTTCCTGAACGTAGCTCTTATTGCTCGTGCCTTTATCTTCTTTGCATATCCTTCAGTAATCTCTGGTGATGCTGTATGGGTTGTTGACCATGCAATCTGTGGCTTGGGTGCTAATCTGCCTGACGGCTTTACAGCAGCTACAGCATTGGGTCAGACAGCTACATCTGCAGCAGCTGCTCCATTCGATATGAATATGATCTGGGGTCTTATCCCGGGTTCAGTTGGTGAAACAAGCGTTATAGCAATAGCTCTTGGTGCTGCTCTCCTCCTGTACACAGGAATTGCAAGCTGGAAGACAATGCTTTCAGTATTTGTAGGTGGTATCGTAACAGTTCTGTTGTTCAACCAGTTTGGTCCTGATACAGCAGTTGCAAATATGCCTTGGTATGAACACATCGTACTTGGCGGTTTTGTATTTGGTGCTGTGTTTATGGCTACAGACCCTGTTACATCAGCAAGAACAGAGATTGGTAAGTATATCTACGGCTTTATGATAGGTGTGGTAGCAATTATAGTTAGAGTATTGAACCCTGGTTATCCAGAAGGTATGATGCTTGCTATCCTGTTGATGAACTGCTTTGCTCCACTTATTGACTACTGTGTAGTTCAGGTTAATGTGAATAAACGTGCAAAAAGATCAATTAATAAATAAGGTATATGGCTGCAAAAGAATTTAAATGTACAGTTTGTGGCTATGTCCACAAAGGCGATAAGGCTCCGGATGTATGCCCATTGTGTCAGGCACCTGCATCAAAGTTTGAGCCTGTAAAGAAAGAGCTGAATACAAATGGTAACGTTTATACAGTGGTTTATGCTGCTGTGATGGTTATTATTGTAGCATTCTTGTTGGTATTTGTTTCTGACTCATTGAAAGAGCGTCAGCAGGCAAACGTTATTCAGGATACATACAAACAGATCCTTTACTCTTTGAATATCAGAGAAATTGGAGATGTATCTGCTACTTACAATTCTACTATTGAGGGCGATTATCTGTTGAACTCTAATGGTAGCTTGAAGAAAAACGACGGTGAATTCTGCACAAGTTATAAAACAGAATTCAAGAATGGCCGTTTGCATGTTTTCAAGGCTGTTGTTAATGGTGAAACCAAGTATGTTATTCCTGTAAACGGTTTAGGTCTGTGGGGTGATATCTGGGGATACGTTGCATTAAACGAAGATTGCAAGACCGTTTATGGAACATATTTCTCACATGCTTCAGAAACTCCGGGCTTGGGTGGTGAAGTAGCTCAGCAGTATGTTCAGGAGCGCTTCATTGGTAAGAAAGTTCATGATGGCTCAGATATAACACTTACAGTTGTTAAGTTTGGTCAGGCTAAGAATGATGAGTCCAAGGTTGATGGTATGACAGGTGCTACAATTACATCAAATGGTGTGAACAGCATGTTGAGAACAGTATTGGAGGCTTATAAACCTTTCATATTGTCAAATAGTAACAAGTAATAACGATATTTGAGTAACTAATATGGCTAATAAGAATAAAGAAATTTTAGGACAGCCTATCTGGGGCAACAACCCTGTTGTTGTTCAGATTTTGGGTATCTGTTCTGCTTTGGCGGTAACAGCTCAGCTTAAACCGGCAATTGTTATGGGTTTGTCTGTAACAGTTATTGTAGCTCTCTCTAATGTTGTTATTTCATTGTTGAGAAAGACTATTCCTAACCGTATCAGAATTATTGTACAGTTGGTGGTTGTTGCTGCACTGGTAACTATTGTTAGTGAGATTTTGAAGGCTTTTGCATACGATGTTAGTGTGCAGTTGTCAGTATATATTGGTCTTATCATTACAAACTGTATCCTTATGGGACGTTTGGAAGCATTTGCTATGCAGAATGGTCCAAAGGAGTCTCTGCTGGATGGTATAGGTAACGGACTTGGTTATGCAGCAATCCTGATTGCAGTTGCGTTTGTTCGCGAACTGTTGGGTAGCGGTACATTGTTCGGCTTCCAGGTAATACCACAGTGGTGTTATGATCATGGCTATATGAATAATGGTATGATGCTTATGTCACCAATGGCACTGATTTTGGTTGGTTGCATTATTTGGATACACAGAGCACAGTTTAAAGATTTACAAGAGAAATAATTTAAAGGCGGAAATTAATTATGGAACACTTTTTTAGTCTGTTTGTAAGGTCGATTTTCGTCGACAATATGATTTTTGCATTCTTCCTGGGTATGTGTTCATACCTTGCAGTATCAAAGAATGTAAAAACTGCGTTAGGTTTAGGTGTAGCAGTTATTTTTGTGCAGTTGATTACACTGCCTGTTAACTATCTGCTTCAGACAAAGGTTTTAGGCCCTGATTGTTTGGTTGAGGGTGTAGATTTGTCATTCCTAAGTTTCATTCTGTTTATAGCGGTAATTGCAGGTATAGTTCAGCTTGTTGAGATGATTGTAGAGAAGGTTTCTCCATCTCTGTATGCAACACTCGGTATATTCCTGCCTCTGATTGCTGTAAACTGTGCTATTATGGGTGGTTCTCTCTTTATGCAGCAGCGCGTAGGTATGGATCCTGCATCAACTCAGGCTATTGCTTGTTTTGGTGATTCAGTAGCATTCGCATTGGGTTCAGGTATTGGTTGGTTGATAGCAATCGTATGTCTGGCTGCTATTCGTGAGAAACTTGAATATAGTGATGTTCCTGCTCCATTGAAAGGTGTAGGTATTACATTCATAACAGTAGGTCTGATGTCTATGGCATTTATGTGCTTCTCAGGACTTGCACTATAATAAAGAGGAGGAATTATGAGTTTATATATTTCAGCTATAATAGTATTTTTGATCGTAATCATGCTGCTGGTAGTTATTCTGCTGGTTGCAAAGATGTATCTGGTTCAGTCAGGTAAGGTAAAAGTTACGATTAATGGAGAGAAAGAGATTGAGGTAAATTCAGGAGCCAGTCTTCTGACAACTCTTTCTGAGAATGGTATATTCCTTCCATCTGCATGTGGTGGTAAGGGTTCTTGTGGCCAGTGTAAGTGTCAGGTTCCTGAAGGAGGTGGTGAAATCCTCGATTCAGAAAAGGGACATTTTACCCGCAGACAAATTAAGGACAACTGGCGCTTAGGTTGTCAGTGTAAGATTAAGGGTGATATCTCAATCAAGGTACCTGAAAGCGTAATGGGTGTTAAAGAGTGGGAGTGTACTGTTATCTCAAACAAGAACGTTGCTACATTTATCAAGGAGTTTATTGTTGCTCTGCCTGAGGGTGAACACATGGATTTCTTGCCAGGTAGCTATGCTCAGATCAAGATTCCTACATATAACATGGATTATGACAAGGATATCGATAAGGATTTGATTGGTGAAGAGTATTTGCCGGCATGGAAAAACTTTGGTCTGTTTAACCTGAAATGTAAGAACGAAGAGGAGACTATTCGTGCTTACTCAATGGCCAACTATCCTGCAGAAGGCGACCGTATTATGTTGACAGTTCGTATTGCAACTCCTCCGTTTAAACCAAAAGAACAGGGTGGTGGCTTTATGGATGTTATGCCTGGTATTGCTTCATCTTACATCTTTACATTGAAACCAGGTGATAAGGTTACAATGAGTGGTCCTTATGGTGATTTCCATCCTATCTTTGATTCAAAGAAAGAGATGATTTGGGTAGGTGGTGGTGCCGGTATGGCTCCTTTGCGTGCTCAGATTATGCACCTGACCAAGACTCTTAAGACAACTGACAGAAAGATGTCTTATTTCTATGGCGCACGTGCTTTGAACGAAGTATTCTATCTGGAAGATTTCTTGCAGATAGAGAAGGACTTCCCTAACTTTACATTTAACCTTGCTCTGGACCGTCCGGATCCTGCAGCTGATGCAGCTGGTGTAAAATATACAGCAGGTTTTGTTCACAATGTAATGTATGAAACTTATCTGAAGGATCATGAAGCTCCGGAAGATATTGAGTACTACATGTGTGGTCCTGGTCCAATGTCAAAGGCTGTTACAGGAATGTTGTATAACCTTGGCGTTGAGGAAAAGTCAATTATGTACGATAATTTTGGTGGATAATTTTCTTTTAGTTCAAGATTAAAATAGGTAAAAGCGAATCTCCTGTTTTCAGGTGGTTCGCTTTTATGTTTTGTGTGCAATTGTAAAAATATTGCATAAAAGTGGTATTTATTATCTTTTTGTTAGTCTTTTGGTTGTAGTGCTGTTTAAAAATAGCAAATAGTTATAAAATCGGCTTGAAAAATTACAAAGTGTAAAATGAATAAAACAAATTGCTTTCAAAATAATTGAATATTGTTGAAAACTTTGTCATTTTTGTTAGGAAAATAGTTGTTTAGATGGAAATAAGGATATACCTTTGCGCCGTCAAACGAAAATAATAACTAAAAAACAAAATATACAGCTATGAAGCATAATTTTTGCGCAGGACCAGCAGTCCTACCACAAGAGGTAATTGAGAAGTCAGCTAAAGCAGTTTTTGATTTTGCAGGAACAGGTATTTCTCTTTTGTCTATCAGTCATCGTTCAAAGGAATTTAAGCCGGTAGTTGATGAAGCTGAGGCTCTGATCAAAGAGATTCTGGATATTCCAGAGGGCTATTCAGTGCTTTTCCTTGCAGGTGGTGCAAGTATGGAGTTCTGCAGAGTTCCTTTTAACTTCCTGAACAAGAAAGCTGCTTATCTGAATACAGGTGTGTGGGCTAAGAAGGCTTTGAAAGAGGCAAAGGCTTTTGGTGAAGTTGTAGAGGTTGCTTCATCTGCTGATAAAAATTATACATATATCCCTAAGGATTTTGAAATTCCTGCAGATGCAGATTATTTCCACTTTACAACAAACAACACTATCTATGGTACACAGATTCGCAAGGATCTGGACAGCCCTGTACAGTTGATAGCAGATATGTCTTCAGATATCTTCTCACGTCCTATCGATGTAAGTAAATATAACTGTATCTATGGTGGTGCTCAGAAGAATCTTGCTCCTTCAGGTATGGCATTTGTAATTGTTAAGAATGATGCTTTGGGTAAGGTTGAAAGAGAGATTCCTACAATATTGAATTACCAGACTCATATTGATAACGGTTCAATGTTTAACACTCCTCCTACATTCACACTGTATTCAGCAATGGAATCACTCCGCTGGTTGAAGGCCAATGGTGGTGTTAAGGAGATGGCAGTACGTGCAGAGCAGCGTGCAGAAAAGCTTTATGGTGAAATTGATCGCAATAAGCTGTTCGTTGGTACAGCAGTAGAAGAGGATCGTTCTCATATGAATATCTGTTGGGTAATGGCAGAAGAGTATAAGGAACTTGAAGATGACTTCATGAAGTTTGCACAGGCTCAGGGTATGGTTGGAATAAAAGGTCACCGTTCAGTTGGTGGTTTCCGTGCTTCTTGCTACAATGCACTTCCAATGGAGAGTGTTGATGCTCTGATTGCTTGCATGAAAGAATATGAATTGAAACATTGATCTATAAACAGCTGAATTATGAAAGTATTACTTGCTACAACAAAACCATTTGCAAAGGTTGCAGTTGATGGAATTCGTAATGTTATAGAGGGTGCCGGATTTGAGCTGGCACTTCTGGAAAAATATACAGAGAAATCGGCTTTGTTAGAGGCTGTTGCCGATGCTGATGCAATAATTATTCGCAGTGATATTATTGATGCAGAGGTGTTTGATGCAGCAAAACAACTGAAAATAGTTGTACGTGCCGGTGCGGGTTATGATAATGTAGATTTGGCAGCTGCTACAGCTCATGGAGTTTGTGTAATGAATACTCCGGGTCAGAATGCAAACGCAGTAGCAGAATTGGTGTTTGGTTTGATGGTCTTTGCAGTTCGTAACTTCTATAATGGTACATCAGGTACAGAACTGATGGGTAAGAAGTTAGGTATTCATGCTTTTGGTAATGTGGGCCGTAATGTAGCTCGCATAGCAAAAGGCTTTGGAATGGATGTTTGCGCATACGATGCTTATTGCCCTAAAGAGGTGATTGAGCAGGCTGGAGTTCAGGCTATGGATTCAGTAGAACAGATGTATAAAGAGTGTCAGTTTATCTCTTTGCATCTTCCTGCAACAGATGAAACCCGTGGTTCAATCAATGCAGAACTTATTGGTATGATGCCAAAGAATGCAGTTGTTGTAAATTCAGCACGTAAGGAGATAATCAATGAAGAAGAACTTATTGCATTGATGCAGGAGCGTACCGATATTAAATTTGTGACTGATATTCAGCCTTCAAATGCTGCAAAATTTGAAGAACTGTTTGCTGACAGATATTTCTCAACACCTAAAAAGATGGGTGCTCAGACAGCAGAGGCAAATATCAATGCAGGTATAGCAGCAGCAAATCAGATTGTTGGATTCATCAAGGATGGATGCACAAAATTCATGGTAAACAGATAAACAGGTAAAATAGGTAAACTCCCGTTGGCGGTTTGAACTCCGTTTGCGGGAGCTTTCATTTAAATAGAGACAGTATGGCAATAGTAAAACCATTCAAGGGGGTACGTCCTCCAAAAGCATTAGTAGAGAACGTTCAGAGCCGTCCATACGATGTATTGAACTCTGAAGAGGCACGTATTGAAGCAGGTGATAATGAGATGTCACTTTATCATATCATCAAGCCGGAGATTGATTTTCCTGCAGGAACTGAAGATCATGATCCAAAAGTTTATGATAAGGCTGTGGAAAACTTTGCAAAGTTCCAGCAGCAGGGCTGGCTGGTACAGGATGCAAAGGAACAGTACTATATCTACGCTCAGACAATGAACGGCAAGACTCAGTATGGTCTTGTAGTAGGTGCATACGTAGAAGATTATCTGAATGGCAATATCAAGAAACATGAACTTACCCGTCCTGATAAGGAAGAGGACAGAATGAAGCATGTTCGTATAAACAACGCAAATATAGAACCTGTATTCTTTGCTTACCCTGATAATGCCGCATTGGATGCTATTGTTGCAAAATATATAACATCTGCTCCGGAATATGATTTCACAGCAAAAGATGATGGCTTCCGTCATCAGCTCTGGATAATAGATAATGATGCAGATATAGCAGCTGTAACAGAGGCATTTTCTGCCATTCCATCGCTATATATTGCTGATGGTCACCATCGTTCTGCAGCAGCAGCTCTGGTAGGCGCAGAAAAAGCAAAGCAGAATCCGGACCACAAAGGTGATGAAGAGTACAACTACTTTATGGCAGTATGTTTCCCTGCAAGTCAGCTGACAATCATTGATTACAACCGCGTGGTTAAAGACCTGAACGGAATGACATCGCAGGAATTTTTAGATGCTCTGACAAAGAACTTCAATGTTGTTAAAAAGGGTGCCGATATATACAAACCTGCTGCACTGCATGAATTCTCTCTCTATCTGGATGGAGAATGGTATCAGCTGAATGCAAAAGAGGGTACATACGACGATTCAGACCCAATAGGTGTACTTGATGTTACAATATCTTCAAACCTAATCTTGGATGAATTGCTGGGTATTAAGGATTTACGTCGCGATAAGAGAGTTGATTTTGTGGGCGGAATTCGTGGACTCGGTGAACTGAAGAAGAGAGTTGACAGTGGCGAAATGAAAGCTGCTTTGGCATTGTATCCGGTTTCAATGAAACAACTTATGGATATTGCTGATAGCGGTAATATTATGCCTCCAAAGACAACCTGGTTTGAACCAAAACTACGTTCAGGATTGGTAATACATAAATTGGCCTGATATCTATTAGATTTGATTAAGACTTTTATATGGTGGCGATTGCAATTATGTAATCGCCGCTTTTTTTATTATTGCTGTTCCAAATTTGTAGGTTTGAATAATATGTGGTATTTTTGAAAAATATTGTAACATTGGTTAAGTGGGCTATATATGGGAGATGGTGTTCTTGATTCATATTTAACGGTAAATGGAACTGCCGAGGGCGAATACTCCGAAAAGCGGAGTAAGTTCTATGCATTTTCTTTTCACGTTGAGAATACCGAACAGATAAAAAGTATTGTAGCCGATGTGCAGAAAAAATATTATGATGCACGTCACGTCTGTTATGCCTATATGTTGGGACCGGAAAGAGTGGACTGGAGGGTAAACGACAACGGAGAACCATCAGGAACAGCTGGTAAACCAATTTTAGGACAGATTAACAGCAGAGGGCTAACTGATGTTCTTGTAGCTGTAGTAAGGTACTTTGGCGGTGTAAAGCTGGGAACCAGTGGGTTGATAGAGGCATACAGACAGGCAACTGTAGAGGTGCTGAATAATGCAGAAATAGTTACAAGATATGTAGAAAAGGATATAACCATTCTTTTTGACTTTCCTGTAATGAATGATGTGATGAAACTAGTGAAAGAGTTCAGCCCTGCTGTTGTGTCGCAGGAATATGACTCCTATTCACCACCGGAAGGTATAAACAGAACAAAGAATTTTGATTGCAGAATTGTATTGAGAAGCAGATTGACTACTATTGCAGCAATACAGACTGCATTAGACAAAATACTGGAGCCACAGGTGGTTCCAAATCTGGCGTATGAATGAATAAAAACAGATGAATATGATGAAGACTTTTAGATTATCTCTTTTATCGATGGCATTGGTAGGTATGCTGTCGTGTGATGGTGGCAATCAGGTACCGGTAAATACCGATGGTCATAATTTGTGGTTCAATTCTTTGGGTGAAGAACAGATTCTTTCATCTTCAAAATCCACTATGGCGATATTGCAGAATGAAATTAACAACTATTGGCAGGGATCACAGATAGTTAAAGTGAAGTTACTGGGACAGAGAAATCAGGACTTAGGTAATGAAGGCTATGTAATTGATTACAATGCCGATTCTGTAGTTATTTTTGCAAATACCCAGGTTGCTGCACTGTATGGTACATACGATCTGATTCGTATGCAGGAGAGTGGACAACTGGGTAAAAAAGCATTCTCAAAGACAGAACTTCCGGCATTCCATAATCGTATATTGAACCATTGGGATAATCCTAACGGTACAATTGAACGCGGTTATGCTGGTCAATCATTATGGAATTGGGATGAACTTCCAAACATAGTATCGCCAGTATATGAAGAGTATGCACGTGCAAATGCTTCAATAGGTATCAATGGAACAGTATTGAATAATGTAAATGCAGATCCTATTATGCTTACACCCGAATATCTTCAGAAGGTAAAAGTGCTGGCAGATATATTCCGTCCATACGGTCTGAAGGTATATCTTTCATTGAATTTTGCATCGCCTAAGCATCTGGTTAATCTGAAGACTTCCGATCCTCTTGACAAGGACGTTATTCAGTGGTGGAACGATAAGGCAAAGGAGATCTATTCAATAATTCCTGATTTTGGCGGATTCCTGGTTAAGGCAAATTCAGAAGGACAGTCTGGCCCTCAGGATTATGGCAGAACACATGCTGATGGTGCAAATATGATAGCAGATGCGGTTGCTCCATTCGGTGGAATAGTTATGTGGCGTGCCTTTGTTTATGATGCTCAGTCACCTGACCGTGCAAAGCAGGCGGTAGAGGAGTTCCTGCTTTTTGATGGCAAATTCCGCGATAATGTTATAATCCAGATCAAGAACGGTCCTATTGATTTCCAGCCTCGTGAACCATTCAGCCCTCTGTTCGGACAGTTGGAAAATACCAATGTAATGGCTGAATTCCAGATTACGCAGGAATATCTTGGCTTCTCCAACCATCTGGTATATCTGCACCCAATGTGGAAGGAGTGTCTGGATTCAGATACATATCAGAAGGGCGAAGGCTCTACTGTAGCAGAAATTACCAAAGGTGTAACTCATAACCGTCCAATAAATGCAATAGCAGGTGTTACAAACATAGGCGATAGCATAAACTGGTGCGGACACCATTTTGCTCAGGCTAACTGGTATGCATACGGTCGTATGGCATGGAATCCTGAACTCTCATCAGAGCAGATTGCCGATGAGTGGCTAAGACAGACCTTCAGCAGTGAAAAGAAGTTTTTGGAACCTGTAAAGGATATGATGCTGATGTCTCGTGAAACAAACGTTAAGTATGAAATGCCACTTGGATTGCATCACATCTTCTCAAGTCAGGGACATTACGGCCCAGGTCCATGGGAAACACTTGGCCGTCCGGACTGGTCGCCTGTATATTACCATAAGGCAGGTAAAGATGGTATAGGATTTGACAGAACAATGAATGGTAGTGAAGCTGTTGCACAGTATCATGAGCCATTGAAATCTCTGTATAACAATGTAGAAACCTGTCCTGAAAATCTGATTTTGTGGTTCCATCATCTTCCATGGGATTACAAGATGAAGAGCGGAAACACTCTGTGGGATGAGCTCTGCTACACATACCAGGAGGGTATAGACGAAGCTGCATCATTCATAGATACATGGAAGTCTGTAGAAAAGTATGTGGATGCTCAGCGTTTCAATGCAGTATATAGAAAGATTGTTCGTCAGGCAAAGGATGCTATCTGGTGGAGAGATGCCTGTATGCTCTATTTCCAGACATTCTCAGGTATGCCTATTCCTGAGGATTGCACACAGCCTCAATATACAATAGAAGAGTTGCGCAGAGTACGTCTGGGTATCTCAAACTATGAAACTCCTGCATTGGAAAAATTGCCGGCCTACGAACTAAAATAAGTGGTTTATGAACCGAGTAGTAAGATCCTTGCTGTCTGTCAGTCAGGTGCCGGTTATGCCTATAATGACGAATCCTGGAATAGAACTGATAGGTAAAAAAGTAATAGATGCCATAAAGGATGGCCGGACTCACTATGAAGCTATAATGGCTCTCAGGAAACGTTTCCCGCAATCGGTGGCATCTACTACCATTATGGATTTGTCTGTAGAGGCCGAAGCATTTGGCGCAAATATTGTCTTTGATGATAACGAAGTGCCAACAGTAACTGGCAGAATGCTGGAGTCGGTAGTCGATGTTGAGGCACTGCAGATTCCATCATTAGATACAATGCGTGTACCTGAGTATCTTAAAGCAAATAGACTGGCTGCAGCAGAACTTGATGTGCCTCTGTTTGGCGGTTGTATAGGCCCATTTTCACTGGCAGGTCGTCTGTACGATATGACCGAACTGATGATGGCTATGTACATAGAACCTGATACAGCAAATCAGCTTTTAGACAAGTGTACGCAGTTTATACTTGAATATTGCAGAAAAATTAAAGAGTGTGGTAGCGCAGGTGTGGTTATGGCAGAACCTGCAGCAGGATTATTGTCGAATGATGATTGTCAAACATATTCATCGCGTTTTGTAAAGAGGATTGTTGATACTCTTCAGGACGATAATTTTGTAGTTATGCTGCATAATTGCGGTAACACAGGTCAATGTACAAAAGCAATGATAGAGACGGGTGCGGCTGCACTCCATTTTGGCAATGCCATTGATATGGCTCAGGTGCTTGACGAAGTACCAGCGGATATAGCGGTGAGCGGTAATATCAATCCTGTTGAGATAATGAAGTTTGGAACTCCTCAGCAAGTGGAAGATGCTGCAAGGCAACTTGTCAGACTGGCGGAGAAGCATAATAACTTTATCCTCTCAACCGGTTGTGATGTTCCGCCTGAAACACCGTTTGAGAATATTGAATCACTATTTAATGCAACAATTTAAAACAGAAATAATATGAATGCAGAACAAATCAGAATTTTAGAAGAGACTATTGAGCATAAAAATAGTAAGATACCGGTAGCTCTTATAGCAGATAGTCCCTGGATTCCGGGTTATTGCGGACATACCTTTATGGATTACTACGCACGCACAGATGTGTGGATGGCCGATAACCGCAAGATTCGCAAGGATTTCCCGGAAGCAATTTTTGTTCCTGGCTGGTGGGTAGAATATGGAATGGTAGCAGAACCAAGTGGATTTGGTTGCCCAACCTGTTATTTTGACGATAATCTTCCTCATCTGCGTCCTCTTACTGAAGATTTGGACAAAGCAGAAGAGATATTCAGGAATCTGCAGATTCCTGATCCTAAGATAGATGGTGTAATGCCATTCCTGTTGAATCAGCAGCGTCTGTTCCAGCCTCAGCTGGAAGCCGACGGCGATGAAGTATATATGGTTTGTGCGCGTGGACCTTTCACAGTTGCATCACATATCTTTACTGTAACACAGTTGCTTATGCTGATGATGATAAATCCGGAGGCTGCAGATGTATTATTGCAGAAAACCACCAAGATTGTAAAACTTTGGTTGGAAGCTCAGTTGGAAAATGTAAAGACAGCAAAAGCAATTATGGTGTTGGATGATGTTTGTGGTTATTTCAGCCCTGATGATTTCACTACACTATGTATGCCATATATGAAGGAAATCTTCTCTTCATTCCCTGAACTACGTCACTACTTCCACAATGACTTTACATCTAATTCCTGCTATCCTCATCTGCAGGAGATGGGTGTGGATGTGTTCAACTTTACTCATACTCAGGATATAGTTGAGAGTCGTAAAATGGCTGGTGATAAGGTGGTTCTGATGGGTAATGTACCTCCAATGCTGCTTGTTAACGATACTCCGGAAACTGTATATAACACTACAAAAGATATTGTTACAAGATATATTGCAGCTAATGGAAGTCATCATGGTTTGATGTTGAGTACCGGTGGCGGTCTGCCAATGGGCGCAAAGCAGGAGAATATTGATGCGCTGATTGCAGCGGTACGTGATATAAATGCTACGTTGTAGCATTTATATTATAAACTATTGCTGTCCGGTAAAACTATTTTCGGTATTTAATACGATATTTAAATTAAGGGCTGACACTTCTCACGAGGTATCAGCCCTTTTGGTTACCTTTGTCTTTGCACAAAAATAATTGTAACCATGGGCAAAGATGGTTATTTTACCGGACTGCAATAATTATAAACCTTGTTTATATGGCTTCCTCCGGAAGCGCCCTTCGGGCCAATACACAAAAAGAGGGTTCGTCTCGTAAGAGATGAACCCTCTTAAAGTTATGTTAGTTTGGTTATTTAACTACTTTCTTGCCGTTGACAATGTAAATTCCCTTAGGTAGGTCAGATACTTTAGTGCCTTCCGGCATGCGTATTCCTGTCAATGTATAGATAACTGCCGGCTCCATGCTGTTGCCGATTTCAGTTTCTTTATCCTCAATTGTATCAATTCCTGTTACTACACCTCCTAAACCTCTTACAATACCGGCATATACATGCTTGCGATAATAGTCCAGAGTCCATATTCCAACAGGAGTGTCTGCACGCCAGCCACTATTTGAAGGAGAATCTGTAGGACACCAGAAACAGATACCTGCCTGCTGTTCAGGTGGGACTATCTCCAGATATTTTTTTATAATCCATTCGTAGAAATCTGCCATCTTATGGTGCATGGCTTCAGTCATTTGTGCTGTAGGCACACTGTTGCCATTTGCATCTACAACACCCATGTCCAGTTCACTTACGCGAACCAGTTTACCTGTCTTGGCCATAAGAGTAAACATATTCACAATTGCATTCTCTTTACTCTTCTGAGTGTTGGTATTCATATAGTAGGAGATATGCATCTGTGTTCCTATACCATCTACGTAAGTTACGCCATCAGCTTCCCACTTCTTTATCCAATTGATTAGAGATTTTAGCTTTTTGTTGCTATCCCAATCGCTCTCCAGATTGTAGTCATTGATAAAGAGCTTAATATCTTTAGGACCATATTTTCTTGCCAGGCGGATAGCACTACGTACATATTCCAAATCGCCCATGTGGTCTTGCCAGAAGAAATCATTGCCTGAACCATTGTCGTGTTGTAGAGTGTAGTTTCCACTACCGTCATCACCACCACCGGAAATAGCTTCGTTTACAACGTCCCAAGATTTAACTTTACCGTTGCAAGCCTCCATCATACCTTTTATCCACTTATCCATAGCCCAAACAAGTGTGTCATGTTTTTCTTGTGCTGTTAATGGGGTGCTTTGAGGTAACTGTATATAGAAAGGTTCTTCTGCAACTACAGGTGATACAATACTGCCACCAGCCTTTTTCATTTTAAAACTACTCAATTCAGAACCGTCTAAGGAACCATTTTTAACTTTTTCTATGCCGCCAACTTTGAAACTTATATCATCAAAATAATAAACGTTTGCGTCGGCCAGTTCGCTAAGATTAAATGCTATAGATTTACCCGTTGCAGCAAGTGTTCCGCTCACCTGAACAGTTTTCCATTCGGTGGTAAACTGAATATCGCCTATAGCCTGATAATCAACATAACTACCCGGAGCATTGTGTATCTGAGTAGAAGCTTTTGCATTTTTATCTGCTCGTACCTTTGCTGTGAATACAAATTTAGAGCCCTGGTTGAAGTTTGTGGAACTTACTATCCAGAATTGGTTGTCCCATACTTCAGATTGTTTGGCACTTGTCTCTACTTTCAGGTAACGTAGTGGTTCGTTTATTATTAAAGCACCAATAGGTTCTTCAACCGTAATACTCTTTATATATAGGTCGCCTATATAATCACCACACTGTAAAAGTAGAAAATCTCCTCCTGTGGAATTTTTGTATGTCAGTTCTATATCTTTCCATTCGGTTGTGAAGGTTGTATTTACATTAACACCGCCTCCCCAATCGCCTAACTTGGTGTATAGAGTCCCCTGTTTACTTCCCTTTGCAGTTATAGTAACTTTATATGTTTTACCTTTTTCCAATGGAATTCCACCTAATGCAACAAATTGTACTTCCCATGAATTGTTCTTTTTTGTAGTCTTTAAGTGCAGACCGTTTGTAGAAGAGTAGTCAATTGAGAATCCATATTGTGTTTTGTCGGCAGTCCATCCCACACTCTGGTCTGTACGGAAATCTTTTGATTTAACCTCTACATACACAGTGGTATCGGGGTTTTCAAACGGTTCGGCAGGAATGTCTTTGATTAGACTGTTTAACCATCCGTTTGCTTGCTGCGCATGCCATGCCAATGTATGACCATAAACTGCTAATCCTGCTTGTGTGGCTGCATTGACATAGTTCTTTACCTGTGTAAAGTTCATAGTTCCGTCATTACTGACACAACTGGACATCTTCATGGCATTGCCTGCTACAGTTTCTGTAAAATTGTCGTTTGTAAATCCTTTTACTGTAGCATTATTAAGGTAATTGCTCACTGTTGTACCTGTACCTAACTTGAAGTTAGGGTACTTTTCGTAATCAATGTAATCCTTCAGTGGAGCATAATCTTTCAAGTAACCATAATTGGCTTCATCTTTTGGATTGCCAATTTCGTAATTCTTCTGTGCGTATGCGGTTACCGCAGCGAACAGAAGAACTGTTGATAGAATAATTTTCTTATGCATAATTGCTATACTTATGTAGTTAATTGGTCAGTTCTCTTCAAAAGTAAGCAAAAAAGTGATAGACTATGAAAATTTTGTGCCTTTTCTATACCATTTTATGTAGCCGTAAACAGAAGCAAGTAGATAGAAAATGTATAGCAGGATAGTACTGAAGTGCAGACCACGTTTGCAGTAGATGTAGATGGAAACTGCATTTACCACAAACCAGTATCCCCACACTTCTATTATTTTCTGAGCAAGCACCCATGTGCCTACAATGTTCAGTGTAGTGGTAAACGCATCCAGTACAGGTACGGGAGAATCGGTAAGATATTTAAGTATCAAATATATAGTTGCCCAGATAGCAATACTAACTATTGATGTTTTTGTAAATTGGGGCAGGGTAAAGTGAGTATAGGTTATATGCTCACTTTCCTCTTTTTGTACCCCATTTTTATTTGAATGTTTATACCATTTGTAGAAACCGTAAATGCAAAGTATAATATTGAAACAGCTGAATCCCATATCGGCATAAATCTTTGAATTGAAATATACGCAGGCATATATAACTGAACTAATGGCACAGACTATCCACATAGCTGCCTTTTGCTCAAATTCCAGGATCAGATATACAAAACTCAGTATCAGTCCTGCAATCTGAATAATACCCCAGAAATCCAAACCTGTAAATTGAGATATCAAATAGTCCGTTATGGTTTGTATCAGCTGTTCCATAATATATTAGAATTTCAATGTTAATGATGTCAGGAAACTTATAGGTGCCTGTACAAACAGTCCATCTTCCTTATATCTGTTGTCGGCAGTGTAGCCATAGCTTTCCGACACAGCAGTATATACCCATCCGTTTGAAGAGTATTGTTTGTTGAATAGATTGTTTATCTGCAGATTAAGTTTGGCCTCCTGGAAATTGACCGGGTGGAATGTATAACTGATATTCAGATCTGTCACACAATAAGCATCCAGTGAACGCTCTTTGCATGATGAATTGTCTAAATATTGTCGTCCCACATAATTGGTACTGACAGTGGCATTAAAGCCGTTCAGGAAATCGGCAGACAACATACTGTAAGCTGTTACATTTGGTGATAAAGCAATATCTGTTTCATCGTAATGAATTTGCAGCGCATCGCCCTCCCAGTTATCCACATATTCGGTGAAATCTACAATTTTGTTTCTGCTGAATGTTGCATTACCACTCCAGTGAATCTTGTCTGTCAGTGAAACACCAGCTTCAATCTCTATACCTTTTCTGTATGAACTTTCTACATTCTCTGTAAGTGCTTCGCCGATATCACTTATGCGTCCGGTTGCAATTAGCTGGTTTTTATAGTCCATATAGTAAAGGTTTATACCTGCGTGCCAACTGTTTGCCTTATATTGATAACCCAGTTCATAATCATACAGAGTTTCAGCCTTAGGCAGCAGTGTACCACCGTTGTCGGTATAGTTGTTTCTGGTAGGTTCTCTGTTTATTCGTGCTGCAGAGAAGTAGGTGTTACCCCAGTCAGCAAAATAGCTTATACCCGCTTTTGGATTAAAGAAATGGAATGTTTCATTAATATCAAGCAACTGATTCTGATACTTACCGTTTGCATCCTTTATAAATACATCGTTGTTACCGCTTATCAGGTAGCTTACATATCTGTATTGAAGATCTGCAAAGAGATGCAGGTTCTCTCCTATATGGTACGTACCCTTTAAATAGACGTTTCCATCGCTCTTTCTAGCTTTACTGTCGTAGTAGTGCGCATCACCAATATTTATTCTGCTGCTGTCGGCAGAATTGATTATGCTCTCAAATTCTCCCCAGTGGTCACCGTCAAAATATTGCATGCCACCACCCAGCACCATCTCCATCTTATTAGTCTCTCTTGTGATGTTGAAGATAGCACCTGCTGAATTATTCTTTAACCATTTTTGTCTGTTGGCATCGCCCTCTATTCCGGCATACTGGTTAAGACCAAACTTTTTGGCAAGGTTACTGTTGTCTTTCATATCCTCATAATAACCAATACCGTATGTATAGTGAAGTGTGGCCTGCATATCCCATCTGCTGTTTATATTTTTAGCGAATGTAAGATGAGTGTTGTTTTGCCAGTAGTTATCTGTTGTTGGACGGAAATGCAACCTCTCTTTATGGTCATAGAAGAGTCCCAGACTATTGAATGTAGGTTTACCATCTTTTATGGAATCGGATGGAACACCATTCCATGCCTGTCCGGTATGTTCAAAGCTGCCAAAATTCTTTAGACGTACAAGATAGTCGTTACCATACCATGATGCCGATGCGAAATAGGAGCCTAAACGGGATTTTGTTCTGTCAATATAACCATCTGTGTTTGTTACAGAGAAACGTCCGTCCAGGATAAGATGGTTGAACAGCATACCACTACTGCCTTTAACAGTTCCGTTATAGGTGTTATATGAACCCATAGTACCCTCTGCATTAAGGTACGGATCTATACTTGGTTTTGTGGATTGCATATTGACTGTTGCACCAAATGCGCCGCTGCCATTAGTTGATGTACCTGCTCCGCGTTGTATCTGAATACTCTCCAATGAACCTGAATAGGAGTTCATGTTTGCCCAGAAAACAGCATGATCTTCCGGACTGTTCATAGGAACTCCGTCCATTGTAAAGTTGATTCTGGTGTCGCTGGTGCCGCGAACGCGAATATACACTGTACCAATACCTAAACCATTGTCGGATGTGGCAACAACTCCTGGAACTGACTGTAACAGATACGGAAGTTCCTTGCTGCCTGTTACACTTTTCTCTATTGTATTGCTGCCGATGGTTGATTGAGTTATCGGAGTCTCTTCTGATGCTCTGGAAGATGATATTACAATCTCATCAAGATTAATATCTCTATCAGCTTCTGAATTGTTATTGGCTGCCCAAACCTGGTTTGAGACGATGCCGGTAAGTCCCATAAGGACAGAAAATAAAAATACCCTGTTCATATTAGTTAATGTTTAAACTAATGAAAAGGGTAAGACTACAGTTCGAACTCCACTCCCTACGTCGGTACTAACCGAATCAGGTTCCTAGGGTATAATCTCAGCCTCAAAAAAGAGGCACCCCCTTTCATTCGCCGGCAAAGTTATATAGCTTTTTTTGAAATTACATCATGTTGGCAGAAAAAAATTAAGATTTTTCGCTCAATTCAAGCCAGCGAAGTGTAATTTCGTCTGTCCTCTCTATAATTTCTCCTATTCTTGCAGAGTGTTGCTGAAGTTTGTCAAATGGCAGTGTTCCACTGTTAAGCAATTCTTCCAGATTCTTCTTTTCATCCTCTAATTGAGACAATTCTGCTTCAATAGCTTCCATTTCGCGCTTCTCTTTATAGGTGAGTTTGTCGCTCTTTTTAGTTTGATTATTGTCTGTTTTGGCAAACTTCTGACTGTTTTTGTTGCGCTCCTCTTCCTGCTTCTTTTTCTCTTCGGCCTCTTTCAGGCGTTTCCATTCTATGAAATCACTATAAGAAGACGGGAACTGTGTTACTGTACCGTTACCTTCAAATACCAGCAGATGATCTACCGTTTTATCCATAAAGTAGCGGTCATGTGATATTATGATTACACAACCTTTGAACGATGCAAGATACTCTTCCAGAACCTGTAATGTGTGAATGTCCAGATCGTTTGTAGGTTCGTCAAGTATCAGAAAATTAGGGCTTTGCATAAGTATGGAGCATAAGTAGAGCCTGCGCCTTTCACCACCGCTCAGCTTATATACATACTTGTACTGTGTTGCAGGAGAGAACAAAAACTTCTGTAGAAATTGACCGGCTGACATCTTTCTGCCATCATCCAGATCTACGTGTTCAGCAATGTCGGTAATAACATCAATTACCTTCTCATTTTCATTAAACCTAAGTCCTTCCTGTGAATAGTAACCAATCTTTAATGTGGTGCCACGTTCTATTATTCCGCCGTCCTGTGGCTCTATTCCCAAAAGCATCTTGATAAAGGTGGATTTGCCAACTCCGTTAGCTCCTACAATACCTAACTTCTCCATTTTGGTAAAGATATAGCTGAAATCCTTCAGAATAATCTTATCTCCGAATCTCTTTGAAAGATGCTCAATTTCAAAAATCTTCTTACCAATATAAGATGCCTTTACGTCTAGAACAATATTGTTTTCTACACGTTTGTGGCTTAAACGCTCTTCAAGTTCGTAGAACGATTCCTTTCTGTAACGTGCCTTTGTACCTCTGGCGCAAGGCATTCTTCGCATCCAGTCTATCTCTGTTCTGTAGAGGTTTAAATCACTTTCGCGTTGTGAAGCCTCAGCATCCAGACGCTCTTGACGTTTTTCTATATAGTAACTGTAACTGCCGGAATATGAATAGGCTCTCTGGTCATCTATCTCAATAATTCTGTTACAAACCCTGTCTAACATATAGCGGTCGTGGGTTACAAGCAGAAGCGTTATGTTACTGCTGCATAACCAATCTTCCAGCCATTCGGTAATCTCTACATCAAGATGGTTGGTAGGTTCGTCTAAAATCAGCAGATCCGGATTCGATATTAGTGCGCTTGCCAGTGCAACTCGCTTTGTTTCACCGCCCGACAGATTATCTACCTTTCGGTCAAATTCAGTGATATTCAGCTGTGTAAGAATCTGTTTGGCTCTTGTTTCATGATTCCATGCATCGTTACTGTCCATTAGCGAAATGGCCTTTTCTATACGATGCTGATCACCAGTTGCCATAGCCGATTCGTATTCCGATATAATTTGCAGAACAGGTGAACCATTGCTGAAGCAGGCCTCCAATATGGTTGTGCCGGGAGCAAAGAGAGGTGTCTGTTCAAGATATGAGACGGTAATATCACGGCGGAATATTATGCTGCCATCGTTGTAATCTTCTCTGCCTGCTATAATGTTAAGCAGAGTTGATTTGCCTATACCATTTCTGGCTATAATACCAACCTTTTCGCCCTCTGTAACATTTATGGTGAGTTTATCGAACAGAACTATATCACCAATTCTTTTGGTCAGATTGTCAATCTGTATATAACTCTCCATATTCGTCTTCTAATTCTTGTTTTTTGTGTGGGCGATATGTCTCAACATTCTGGAATGCGTATGAAAGTTCTACCCCAAACAGCACTATAAACCACGATATATTCAGCCACATCATCAGGAATGGTATAGCAGCCAATGCACCGAATACACCATTCAAACGGTTGAAGAAAATCTGTGTTTCCAAATATATCCATTGGAACAGACAGAAAAAGATCGCTGTTATCAGGGCTGCCTGAAAAGCGCGGAATATCTTTACCTTTGTGCCGGGAATAAATTTGTACATCATGGTAAGTACCAATACGGTAATACCATACGATGCCAGCCAAGTCATACCTTCTGATATGTTTTCCCAATATGGAGTATCTAAAATAGCACTCATCAAACCATTTCCGTGTGAAAAAAGCAACGATGTGGATAAGAACATCAGTATAACAAAAGGTAATAATATCACAATTGCAAAATATGCACTTATGCGTTTCCAGAATTTGCGTGATACCTTAACTTCCCAAATGTAGTTGAAAGCTTTCTCTACCTGAATCATCAGCCAAAATACCAACCATATAAAACTGGCAGCACTTATTATTCCAAATGCTCCCTGTTCCATAATGCCTATTATATTGTTGGCATACATAAGAATCTGTTTGATAATAGCTTCCTGTCCGGAAAAGTTGAGAAGAAGAAGTTCTTCAAGTTTATCTCCTATGCCAAATCCGCTTGTTATAGCAAATGCAACTGCCACACAGGGGATAAGTGCCATTGTGGTAAAGTATGCCAATGCAACTGCGCGGTAGTTTACTTTCTGGTTTCTGAAAGTAGCAAGTGTCATTATAAGCACCTTGAGATATTGAGCTGCACGCGCTCTGTTTTTGCCAAACAGTGTGGTGTCTAATTCCCAGATGCCGTTTCTTACAAAATCTAAAACCTTTCTAACCGGACCTTTTATATCCATAGATGTAATTTGTGGGGCTAAGATACAACAACTTTTTGGTTTATAAGAAGAAATTGAGTGCCTCTGTGTATCCGTCAAAACCTTTACCGCAGATAGTTTTAGCGGCGTAGATAGAAATATATGAGAACTTTCTAAACTCTTCGCGGCAGTTGATGTCGCTAAGATGAACTTCTACAGTTGGTAATCCTACACCTTTCAGAGCATCCAAAATAGCTATGCTTGTATGTGTATAAGCAGCCGGATTTATTACAATCCCATCAAAATGGTTGTATGCTTCCTGAATTTTATCAACTATGCAACCTTCGTGATTGGACTGATAGATTTCAACTTCAAGCCCCATGGAA
Source organism: Bacteroidaceae bacterium (assembly GCA_045660365.1). GTDB lineage: Bacteria > Bacteroidota > Bacteroidia > Bacteroidales > Bacteroidaceae > Colenecus. The sequence goes on along the minus strand of JAZRDQ010000017.1, from coordinate 57,390 downwards.
GTGGCTGCTTTCTGAATAGTATCTTCAAGTGCTGCGTATGTATTGTTGCCATAGATGGCAGGCTCTCTTATTCCTAAAAAGTTAAGGTTTGGACCATTTATCACCAGTATCTTCTTCATATACCTCTTATTGAAAGATTGTCATAATCAATGTTGTCTATATTTTCAGGTTTCTCAGTGTATCTGATTGTTGCAACGCAGGAAACTCTTTCGCCGGCTGTTACTATTTCATAGTTCCATAAATCGGGTTCGTCTGTTCTGAATACAGAACATTCCAACTCTTCGCCAATGAATGATTCCTGTTTGAACTTTATGGAGAGTTCACTGACCAAATGTGATTGCAGGTAATCACCCGGAAGTGCAGCCAGACAGACATACAGGTAGGTCATGTTGGTTACATGGTGGTTGAAATCGGCATCACTTCTGTTTGTTATATGTTTGTGCCTGCATTCAAAACTGCCTGATGCGGGCTGCTTGCGTTTGTGGGTGCCGTATATCAGTTCATTGCATACCTCTACGTCGTGTAGTATTGAATTGGCTCTTACAGGAGTACGCTTCTCAATATCAAGCATGGCCCATGTACTGTCGCCAGATGCTACAATGTTTCCATTATGCCATATTCTGAAATCTGCATATACCTTTACGGCAGGTTGTTCCGATACCCACAGCTCTACCTTTACGGTTTCACCCCAAAAAGGTTGTATGTCTGAAACCTTAAATGAGAAATCGGATATTATCCACATCCTGGACTGACGTCTTAAATCGAATGCAGCACAGTGATGATGCGCCATATATGTGGCAAAGCAATCCTGAAACAGTCCTGCTATGCCTGCCGGAGACAATCTGAAGTCCTGGTCCATAATGGCATTAATCACATAATACTCTTTATTGCAATATTTCATAATATCTCTAATTTGCCGCCTAAATTAATAAAATCTTTGCAGAAATCGGGATACGATTTGCTTATACACTCAATATTGTTGATTAGGCAGCTGCCTTTTGCAACAGATGACATTACTAAAGCCGATGCTGCTATGCGATGATCTGCAGCAGAATCTATACTGCATCCGGCAATTGCTTTACCGGGTTGTATGGTGATGGAATTATCTGTTGCTGTACTCTGAATGCCAAATGCCTGCAGCATATTCATTGTACTGACTATTCTGTCGCTCTCCTTTAATCGTAAGCGTTTTATACCGTTGAATGTAGATGCACTCTCTGCCTGTGATGCTGCTACAGAGAGAATAGGGACCAGATCAGGGATATCTGAACAGTCTGTTTCAATACCGTGCATTTCAGAAGGATATGCAATGATACTGTTCTCCATAATCTCAATTTTTGCACCCATCTCCTTCAGGATATCCACAACCTTTTTATCGCCCTGTACAGAGTTATTGTAATCCACTCCGCGGCATATTACAGGACTTTTGCCTATACATCCTGCTACAATCCAGAATGCAGCTCCGGACCAGTCGCCTTCGGCAGATAATTGAGCAGGGGTAGTGTATTTCTGGCCTCCGCGTATATAATATCCCGAACCTGTATGTTTAATCTCTATTCCAAAGAGTTCCAGCGTTCTTAGTGTTATGGCAATGTATGGCGCACTTTCAATTTTTCCTGTCAGAATCAGTTCACTGTCTTCTTTAACTACAGGAAGTGCCATCAGAAGTCCTGTGATGAATTGTGATGAAACAGAGGCATCTATGGTGTATTTTCCTCCGGATAGCAATCCTTTGCAGTTCAATGGAAATTTGCCGGCTTCGGACAATTCAACTCCGTGGGAAATCATCTCATCATAGAGAGGTGATAATGGACGCTTGCTTAATCTGCCTTCTCCGTAAAAGCTGGCATTTGCACCCAATGCTGCTGCAACCGGTAGCATAAAGCGGAGAGTAGAACCACTCTCCCTGCAGTTTAAAACAGAACATTCAGAACCGTTTTTTCCCCTTTTCATCGGAGAAATTTCAATATAATCCTCCTTTATCGATATATCAGATCCCAATGCTCTAAGACAATCGGCAGTGGCTGCTATATCATCGCCGGCACCTTTGCAGGATATCCTGATATCCCTGTCGCCAAGTGCTGCACATATCATCAGCCTGTGCGCAACCGATTTTGACGAAGGAATGGTAACCTCCCCACTAAGTGATTCGTGAACAAAAACTCTATTCATCACTATATAATTTCAGAATATGTGCCAAAGTATTTGAACTGCTCTTCACAATGATCCAGTTCACTGATCAGAGATGCGAACTTGTCGTTGTAAATGGATAATTCAATGTCAAAGTAGAAGGTGAATTCAAAATCCCTGTTAGGAATAGGGCGGCTCTCCAATTTAACCAGGTTGGCTCCAATTGCACTGAAACGTGACAATACACTGAACAGTTTGCCCGGTTTGTTTGGAATAACCATCATGATACTGGTTCTGTCAGCACCTGGGTATATCTTCATCTCCTTGGTGATGCAGATAAAGCGGGTATGGTTGCTGTCATAGTTCTGAATACTGTCTGCCAACAGCTCCATGTTGTATAGTTCTGCACAACTTCTTGAAGATATTGATGCCATTGTTCCGGTAGTATCTTTGGCAACCATTGAGGCTGCAATGGCAGTATTTTCACACGGGATTACCTGAACATCCTTTAAATTGTTCAGGAAGTGAGAACATTGTCTTATAGCCTGTGGGTGTGAATATATAGTCTTGATGTTGCTCAGTTTTGTACCCTTGCTTCCAAGTAGCAGATGGTCAATTCTTACTCTGGTACTACGAACTATATGGACATCGTATTTAACCAGAAGATCATAGATTTCATTCACAGAACCTGCGGTTGAATTTTCAATAGGCAGTATTCCGTATGTGCAGAAACCATCTGCAACCATTTTCAATACGCCTTCAAAGGTCTTTGCCCACATTATTTCAGGAACCTCAAACAAACGTTCGGCTGCGGACTGTGAATATGCGCCCTCTACACCTTGGCAGGCTACCATTGCTCTTGCGGGGAATGCTTCCGGTTTTGCGTATATAATCTTTGACAACTCTTTGTATAGCGGAGAATCTTTCTCCTTATACATAGATTCGTACGCCTTGCTTATATCAAAAATGGAACGGTACAATGAACGGCCAAAATCCTCCATGTGTGGTGGGAGTAATTTAGATATACGTGCCAAAACCTGTCTCTCTCTTGCTGCATTGTTTATTGGCTCGTTCTTCTTACGTTTGTATTCACCAATATGGTTGACAATATTCATTCTCTCTTCGAACAGTTTGCAAATCTGATTGTCAACAATATCAATCTCCTCTCTCAATTTATCAAGTTCCATATCTGTTTTAAAGTTTTATTCTGTTTAATAATGATAGTAATTCTTCCGTTGGAATGGTATGAAGAATACATTTTCCAACGCTTTCAGGGATAACAATTGTGATCTTCTCTTTCTGTCTCTTCTTATCCGATAAGGATACTCTGTACAATTGTTCGGCAGAGTAGGGACATGATGTATCAAAACCATACATTTCAACGATGTTTTTGATAGGTTCTACCACATCTGCATACCCACACTCTTTACCCAATTTTGCGGCAATAACCATACCTTTTGCCACAGCTTCGCCATGGGTAATGGTAAAGTTGCTCAGAAGTTCTATACTGTGTCCCAAGGTGTGACCGAAATTGAACAACTGACGTTCTCCTTTGTCAAATTCATCGGCAGTTACAACATCTCTTTTAATCTCTATACATCTGGAGATAATCTGTTCCAAAAGAGCACTATCCTTTTTTAATAGGTTGTTGTATAGTTCTTTATCAAGTATTATGCCGTACTTTATAACCTCTGCAAAACCATCGCGCATAATGTTTGCAGGCAGAGTGTTCAGAGTGCTGATATCGCAAAATACCAAAACCGGTTGATGAAAAGCTCCTATCAGGTTTTTGCCGGCAGAGATATCTACGGCGGTCTTTCCACCTACAGAACTATCTACTGCAGCAAGCAGAGTAGTGGGTACCTGTATGTATTTTATTCCGCGCAGGTAGATAGCCGATGCAAATCCTGCCATATCGCCAACAACACCGCCTCCAAGTGCCAGAACCATATCGGAACGAGTAATCTGTTCGCTTGCCATAAAGTTTATGAATGATAGAACAGAATCCATGTTCTTGCTGCTTTCACCATTTGGAATGGTATGTTTAATACAACGGAAACCATTAGCTTCGAGTGACTTTATAACTGTATCGGCATATAGAGCATCTACAATATCATCGGTCAGAATGGCTATACTGCATCTGTCAAACAATTTGGACATAACACCACCCAGTTCATGCAACATACCGTTGCTAACCATAACATTGTATTGATGTGATGCATTCACCTTGATTATGTTGTATCTATCCATAACTCTATTTCTCTGATAGTTCTTTTGCTATTCGTCCGTCCCTTAACAGATTGCAAAGATATTCATTGTTTTCGTCATTTAAGGCTTTTGCATACTCTTTCAGATTATCAATCAGCAGATTGATCTCTTTTAGCAGATTATCTTTGTTCTCTAAAAACAGTTCGGTCCACATATTTTCATTTAACCAAGCCACGCGCGTAAGATCTCTAAAACTGCCGGCGCTGTAACCTTTGTGTTCCTGTGCACTTGGACTTTTTATAAATGCATTAGACACTACATGAGGCAGTTGCGATGTATATGCTATCATACGGTCGTGGTCATCAGCCGTGGTAAATACCACCTTTTTGAACCCCATAGGTTTGAGAGCCTGTTTGATTTTGTCATATAGGTTTATATCATCAAATTCCGGGGGAACAATAATCATAGAAGCATTATTGAACATAGTAGCCTTTGAATTCTTGAATCCTGACAGATGATTTCCAGCCATTGGATGACCGCCAACGTATGTAAAGCTATACTCTTTAGCCAGTTTGAAACCAATGGAGGTAATACCGCTTTTAGTGCCGCAATCATCAATTACAAGACCATCTTTTGGAAAGTGGGCTGCATTCAGTTGCAAATATTCAATGGCAGCCTTTGGGGTAATGGCTATGTGTATAACGTCGCATTGCTTCAGGCTGTTTGCAGTAAGTTCTGCATCAACAGTTCCGGATATAATGGCGTAGCTTGTAATGGATAAATTGCTGTCATAAGCCAGCACTTTCCATCCGGCAGATTTATATGCCTTGGCAATAGAACCACCTATTAAACCTAATCCTACAACTCCAACTATCTGTTTCATATTTAGAACAGTTTTCTTATTTCACTCACTTTTGCCGATACAGTACTGAACTGTGACGGAGTTAGTGATTGTGCACCATCGCAAAGCGCGTGTTCAGGGTCGTTGTGAACCTCTATTATCAGACCATCGGCACCTGCAGCTGTTGCAGCCATAGACATAGATTCTACCAATGAACGCTTGCCTGTAGCATGGCTTGGATCTACTATTATAGGCAGATGTGAAAGTTCTTTTACCATAGGAATGGCAGCCAAATCTAACACATTGCGTGTGTAAGGGTCGTAACTGCGTATGCCACGTTCACACAGAATAATGTTTTCGTTTCCTTCTGACATAATATATTCAGCACTCATCAGCCACTCTTTAAGTGTGCTGGAGAGACCGCGTTTAAGCAGAATGGGCTTTCTTAGTTTGCCCAATTCTTTCAGCAGTTCAAAGTTTTGCATATTTCTGGCACCCACTTGAATAAGATCTACATCTTCAAACATATCCAGATGGCTGGCACTCATTATTTCGGTAACTATAGGTAATCCTGTAGCCTCTCTTGCCTTTCTCAATAAATCCAGACCTTCGCCACGCAGTCCCTGAAAATCGTAAGGCGATGTACGCGGTTTGAACGCTCCACCTCGCAGCAGGGTAGCACCGGCTGCTTTTACATCTTGCGCTATACCTATAATCTGTGCTTCCGATTCTACTGAACAGGGACCAGCTATAATAGCAAAATTACCTCCACCTATCTTAACAGTATTTTCTCCGCTGCCAATTTCTACCACTGTGTCTGTAGGGTGGAAACGGCGGTTTGCACATTTAAACGGATCGCTTATACGGGTAACGTGGTCTATAATTTCCAAACCGTTAAGCAGGTCTATATCTATTCTGCTGGTATCGCCAATAAGTCCTATAATGGTCTGATACTGTCCTTCTGAAAGATGAATACCTACACCTTGAGCTTCCAACCACTTAATCAAACTATTCTTCTGGAGTTCCGATACTCCGCTTTTAAGTACTGCTATCATATCTCTTACTATTTAGTTTATTCATACAAAAAAGCCCGAATCTTTCAGACCCGGGCTTCAATTTGCTATATCATTTATACACATACAACAATACGTTACCCGGCGAAACGTCTGGTAAAGTAAAAATAAAAGAAGTATGCGCTATTGTTGTTCATATCGACGGCAAAAGTAAATTACATTCAGTTTCGTTGTTATCGCTTTCCACCTTTTTTATTCTAAATTAAACAAATTTTAACACTCTGCTACGAGTTCTGAATATTCATACAAAAACTATGTGTTGTCATTTTTACTAACTTTGCACCCCGAAAAAAATAGAGCTACTTATTTTGATGAGATACGGAACACTTTCAAAACAGCTTAGCAGATTGGCTGGACCTATTTTAGTAGAAACATTCCTGATAATGGCATTGGGTGCTGTAGATACCTTTATGCTAAGCCGTCATTCCGATAATAGTGTTGCTGCAGTCGGGCTTGTAAATCAGCTTGTAAACCTGGTGTTTATAATATTTGAAGTAATCTCATTAGGTACGTCAATTCTCTGCTCCCAGTACATAGGTGCCAGACTCCATAAAAGAGTGGTACAGGTAGTTGGAATATCAATAATATTCAATTTCTTTAGCGGATTATTCTTCAGCGCAATGCTCTACTTCAGAGCTGAATGGCTGTTGGGTGTAATGGGAGTGCGCCAGAATATTATGCCGGAAGCTATGGTGTATATGCGTATAGTTGGTGCTTTTGCCTTTCTGCAGGCAGTTTCATTGGCAATATCGGCAGCACTCAGAAGTGCAGATAAAGCCAAGTACCCAATGATGGTTTCTGCTGTAGTGAATATACTTAATATAGTAGGTAATTATGCACTCATATTTGGTAAGTTAGGTATGCCGGCTTTAGGTGTACGTGGTGCAGCTATATCTACAGTAATATGCAGAGGTGTGGCAGTAGTATTGTTGCTGGTTATATTGCTCAGAAAATATATACCCCGTTTTCCAAAGGAGTATTTTACGCCATTCCCATGGTATGAACTTAAAAAGCTGTTGAAGATAGGAATACCATCGGCAGGAGAACAGATGTCATACAGCTTTTCTCAGGTTGTGATAACCTACTTTATAAATATGTTGGGTAATGAAGCTCTTGCTACGCGTACATATTGTCAGAATATAGTGATGTTTACATATATGCTATCTATAGCTCTTGCGCAGGGTGGGGCTATTCAGATAGGCCATCTGGTTGGAATGAACAAGACCAATGCTGCATATATACTTGGCAAACGTGTGTTACGTGTCTCTGTATTTACCACAGTGGCATTTTCACTTATAACAGCACTGTTGGGAAAACCAATATTCAATATGCTTACAGACAATCCTGAAATTATAGCTATGGGTACTGCAGTTTTGTGGGCCGATGTATTGGTTGAAAACGGACGTGCCATAAATTTGTTCAGTGTAAATGCTCTGCGCAGTTCAGGCGATATTTATTTTCCTGTTACAATTGGAATTATATTCTGCTGGACAGTTTCTGTAGGTTGCAGCTATCTGTTTGGAATAATATTTGGCGGAGGACTGGTAGCATTGTGGTGTGCTCTGTTCCTTGATGAAAATATACGCGGAATACTCTTTATTCATCGTTGGAAAGGCAAAAAATGGACAACCAAAAGCTTTGTCAAATAAAATAGTTCTGTTGAATATCTATCTAACAAAACTTAATATATATTGCTCAAAACAGTCTCTTGTTATAAACCTTCCACTATAATAGAGAATTTTTAAATCAGATATAGAATAAGGGTGGTCCTTTGCAGAACCACCCTTATGTAATTTTATTCAGTTTGTAGAATTACTTCTGCTTGAAGTTCCACTTTGAATTGTCGCTGTTCATGTCGAACTTAGCAAGTGTAGCAAAGCTGTCACCAGCTGAGTAAAGAACAAGCTCTTCATTGCAACCAGGAACCTTCTTAGGCATGATACGGAATGTACCGTCTGTCAACTGGTCAATTCTCCAAAGCTGTTCGTCAGCACCTGTAAATTCAGGAACTGTAGTAACTTCCTTAGCAGCTGTAGCAGCAAGAGCTCTGTCTGTACCAGCAATAACAATCTTGTAGTAAGGACCACCTAAGTAACCACCAGCTTCAGGAACAGCTGTGATAGTCCACTTCTGGTGAGGACGGAACATGTAGTCACCGATTCTGATGTCGATGTTACCTTCTGGCCATGTGCCGATAACGTCAGACAACTTCTGCTCTTCTATGATAACTGGAGCCTGAGTTGCGCCACGAGCGCCACCAAAGCCGCCGAAACCACGCATACCACCCTGCATACGTACAAAGTCAACTGCCAATTCAAGAGCATAACCTCTTCTTTCTGACTCAATCATGTATGTGCCTTCAAAGAATGGATCACCTGCAACTGGCCAACCGTTCTTCCATAACAATGGACGGATAGCAAGAACACTGCGACCACCACGATCAAAGTCAGCCTCAAAGTGGCAAGACATCTTCTGAACGCCTTCGCAAACTTCGTAAAGACCAAAGTGACCAGCACCTGTCATTCTGTAACCTGCAGCAAGAACCATCTTACCACCACCCTTCAACATGTCTCTACCCATGTTGTCAACGAATGGACCTGTAGGCTGCTTTGAACGACCTACTACAATGTTGTAAGTTGAGTTAACACCGTCGCAGCAAGTACCGTGTGTACCAAGCAGGTAGTACCAACCGTCACGATAGATCATTGTTGTAGCCTCACAGTCAATAGCGATATCGATATCTCTGCAACCTTCCATGCGAGCACCTGTAGCAGGATCAAGCTCAATTACGCGGATGAAGCCGAAATATGTACCGTATGTACACCACAGACGACCATCAGGGCCCATCAAAAGACCAGCGTCAATAGCGTCGCAGTCTTCGTCATTAAGTGATGCAGCAACCTGGATAGGTTCTGAATATTCAAAATCAGGAGAATTAGGGTCAAGAGTCTTGTTCCACATTGTTACAACTGAACCACGGTGACCACCACCAAGACCACCACCTGTTGTACTGTAAGCTACCAAGTAACGATCGCCAATTTTGATAGCATCTGGAGCAGCACCACCACCTGGGCGAACAGCACCGCTGTACCATGACCAACCGTCTTCTGAGATCAGACCGCCGCCACCTGTACCAAATGTGTAATATTTGCCATCGCACTCCATAATTGTCGATGGGTCGTGAATATAAGGCTCACCTACCTGAGCATCAGCTTTCTGTGAAAAAGAAAGAGCCAAGAGGGCGCTCAAACCCATAAAGATATTTCTTTTCATAATTGATCAAAATTAATTAAGTACGATGTTTACATTCTTCAAAATCTCGTTGTTTGCGTCATAGAAACGTACGCAGAAGTCGCTCATACCAGGACCGTTGATAATAGCACCTCTCAGAACGTTCTTACCTTTCTTCAAAGTAAGACGTCTTGAAATGCCATCGTCAGCAACCATACGTCTGTCACCTGAGAGGATCATAGCTTCTTCGCCGTTCAACCACCACATTGAAGCAGAGTTTGAACCAGCTGCCAAACGAACGTCTTTAATCTCTTCTTCGCACTCAATGATAGTAACAGCCCAGAAAATAACGCCATACTTCTGCTTTTCAAGACCTGTTGCAAAGCGGAAAAGTTTTACGTTGAACATGTTGCTCTCAATCTGGTGCCATTTCAGCTCCTGATTACCAACCTTAACAACGTCGCCATCATTAGGAATAACGCTGAACTGATTTGGGAAGTACTGTGTTCCAAATGCTTCTCTGACATAGCTGTCAGTGAAAACAGTATTAGAACGGTTAGCTTTCTCGATTGGCTCCAAAATACTCCATCTTCTGATGAAACCTTCTTCATCCGGAGTCATGGTCTTTGTTGTAGCCGGTGTGAAATACTTAGCGAATACGATAGTAGTATCGCTATAAACAGGAGCGTTACCTGAACCTCCTTTTGCTGTGCAACCCTGTAAACCTACTAGCATTACAAGTGTTACTGCAATTAGTGATAATTTTTTGTAAGTGTTCATATAGAACAAATTATTAGTTAGGTTTAATAAATGAATATATTTATATCTATTCGCAAAAGTACTAACAAATATTAATATATCGTTAATAAAATAGCCTTAAAATTTGTAAAAACTTTAATGTTTGTCAAATCTTATAATATACTCCAGTATCCACCCTATATAATAAGGTGTTGTTTTACAGATATTATAATTGAATATTTTCTCTTCAAAATTATTTTACCATGATGTCGGATTTACCATGGTGACTGTAAAAACACAAACTACCTCTGCGGGGATGCTGAGGTAGTTTGGTTTAATAGTCCTATTATAAATAATCGTGCGGTTGTACCAGTTTCACAACTGGTATTTTCCTAATTTCTTTGTTTGCACCGCAAAGTTATGAATGAAAGGACTATTTTTATGTATAAAAAACGTCATTATTTGTATAAAAACAGTCAACTTTGAATATTTCTTCTGACTTATAGGCGGAATATGTGTCAACAGTATAATAAAAAGGCAGTGCTGCAGAGCTTCTCAGTTCCGCAGCACTTAAAATAAAATCTAATACCATGAAAAACACACATACAAAAGTATGTATAATATTTTGATTGTGCAAACATTTGCACTATTTTTTTTGTGTAATATATAAAAAGCGAAGAAGCAGGGCTTCACAGCTCTACTTCTTCTGATTGTTCTTATTAACATAACACAAAAAACATCGCTACTAACCGATGGTTTATCACTATTTCAGCCTTAGATTAAGGCTAAAACAAATAGCCTTTTAAATCATCTTACAAAGTAAACTATAATTAATTTCCCAGCCAAATTTATTGTATAAAAAATTACAAATTGTTTTACATCGCTTGTAAAAAGTGTGTTCTATTTGCTTCTGTTTGTTGTTTTTTGTATGTAAATTCTATAATTTCGCAAAAAAATATATACTAAGCAAAATATGCAGAACAGAAAAAACAAAAAGCGTTACGAGAAAGATAATATCAAAAGTTTTATGGTTTCAAAGGAGACAACTTTGCTTCCATTCATCATAGAAAAACTATCTTCTTTATCAAGAACAGAGGTAAAAGCATTGTTGAAATACAAACATATAGCTGTAAAAGGCAAACCTGTTACTCAGTTTGACCTGCCTTTATTGCCAGGCGATAAGGTTGATGTTAATTTTGGCAGATCGTTTTATCAGTTTTCACATCCTCAGATTAAGATACTGTATGAAGATGAATGGATGATAGTAATTGAAAAGTCTTCCGGTTTGCTATCTGTTGCAAATGAGACAACAAAGGATAAGACTGCACATTTTATACTACGTGAATATATTCGCAGAGATAATCCTGAAGCAGAACTTTTTGTGTGTCACAGACTGGACCAGTTTACATCCGGCATCCTGATTTTCTCAAAAGACGAAGCGCTTAAGGATGAAATGCGTGAAAATTGGGATTTTTATGTAAAAGAGAGAAAGTATGTATGTGTTACAGAACGTGTTCCGGATAAACTTGAAGATGATATTACAAGCTATCTGGAAGAGAATAATCATTTGCATGTTCATTCCACATCAAATGCAAATCGCGGAAAGTTAGCAGCTACCCATTATAAGGTAATTCAGTCAAAGGGCAGGTATGCGTTGGTAGATGTAGAGATATTTACCGGAAAAAAGAACCAGATAAGAGTTCACATGTCTGATATAGGTGCTCCTATTGCAGGCGATATGAAATATGGTGCTGAAACTAACCCGGCCAAGCGACTAATGCTGCATAATTACAGACTCTCTTTTATCCATCCTGTAAAAGGAGAGTTGATGCGTTTTTCATTGTCAATACCATATTCGTTCAAACAATTAACTTCTGAATAATGAAACAGAATTTTAAACCCGGAACAATGATCTATCCACTGCCTGCAGTTCTGGTTAGCTGCGGTGCAACGGAAGATGAATACAATGTGCTGACTGTATCCTGGACAGGTACTATATGCAGTAATCCTCCTATGTGTTATGTTTCAGTTCGTCCAGAACGTCATTCTTATGATATAATCAAGCGCAACATGGCATTTGTGATTAACCTAACCACATCGCAAATGGATTTTGCTACCGATTTCTGTGGTGTTAAATCCGGACGTGATTGCAATAAGTTTGAAATGGCAAAACTTACTCCGGTAAAGGCCGAAGTGGTTAATGCACCATATATTCAGGAGGCTCCGGTGTCTATAGAATGTAAAGTGACAGAGATTAAACCATTAGGTTCACATGATATGTTTATAGCAGAAGTTGTAAATGTTATTGTGGATGATGCATTTCTTGAAGAGAATGGACAGCTGAATATGGAAAAGATGAATTTGCTGGCATATAATCATGGTCAGTACTTTGATGTAAGTAATCCACGAGGCTTTTTTGGCTGGTCTGTTCGCAAAAAGAAGAAACTGAAAAGAGATATAAAATAAGGTGCTATATATAAAAAAAATGAAACCGACTAAAAATCATTTCTTAGTCGGTTTCGTTTTTTTTTACTTTAACCACTTATCCAACCATCCAAAGAATCGGCGTTGCCACATTATGCTGTTTTGTGGTTTTGTTACCCAATGGTTTTCATCCGGGAAAAGCAACAGTTCAGCAGGAACTCCGCGTAGTTTTGCTGCAGTAAACGCTGCAACAGCCTGAGAGTATAGAATTCTGTAATCCTTTTCGCCATGGATGCATAGAATAGGTGTGTCCCAATTTTCTACAAACAGATGTGGTGAATTTGCGTATGCCTGGGCGGTATTATCGTTCTTTTCCCAGTATGGTCCTCCAAAATCCCAGTTAGGGAACCACATCTCTTCTGTTTCCAGATACTGCTGTTCTGTGTTGAATATACCATCGTGAGCAATGAATGCTTTGAAACGTCCTTCGTGATGTCCTGCCATCCAATATACAGAATAGCCGCCAAAACTTGCTCCGACACAACCCAAACGGTCTTTATCTACAAATGATTCCTTGCTAACCTGGTCTATGGCGCTCAGCAGATCCTGCATACACTGACCACCATAATCCTTACTGATAGCTTCGTTCCACTCCTGTCCGAATCCGGGTAAACCGCGTCTGTTCGGTGCAACAACTATATATCCCTGTGAAGCCATAATGTTCAGATTCCAGCGGTAGCTCCAGAACTGTGAAACCATGCTCTGTGGACCACCCTGACAATATAACAGGGTAGGATACTTTTTTGAAGGGTCAAAGTTTGGTGGATATACAACCCAGGTGAGCATCTGCTTTCCATCGGTTGTTTCAATCCAGCGCTCTTCTATTTTTGGCTTGGCAAGCTGGCTGAAAATATGATCGTTTTCATGCGATATGCGTTCTGCCAATCCGCGGCTATAGTCAACTGAATAAATCTCTGTTGCATTTGTCAGTGACTGGCGTGTTGCAATAAGGCGGTTTAAACCACCATGAGATATTGAACCATAGTCACACATATCTGAATGAATTGTCTGAATTTTGCCCTCAAGATCTGTTCTGTAGATTGACATTCGTCCGTGCCATGAACCAATAAAGAACAGTTCGTCTGAGTCCTTACCCCATAAAAAACCATCTACGTTACTGTCAAAATCTTCACTGACAGACCACTTCTTTTTTGTAGCCAGATCCATAATGTACAGGCGGTTGCGGTCACTTTCGTAACCATCGCGTTCCATGCTCTGCCATGCAATGTATTTGCCGTCAGGACTATATTGCGGGTTGATATCGTATCCTAAGTTCATATCGGAAGCACCATCCAGTTTGCAGATATTCTTTGTTTCGCCTGAAATGATGGTGTACAGATAGATATCAGAATCTGTGCTGTTTGTCTGTTCAACTCCGGCCTTTTTTCTGCTGGTGTATGCTATGGTTTTTGAATCGGTACTCCATGCAAACTGTTCTATACCGCCAAATGGTAACATCGGGCTTTCGTATGGCTGGCCTTCAAGAAGGTCTAAAGTAATATCAGAAACTTTTTCACCATTAAATGCAGCTATGAATGGGTGAGGTATGGAGGTAACCCATGTGTCCCAGTGTCTGTACATCAGGTCTTCTGCTACCATGCCTGTAGCTTTTGGCAGATCTTCGTATTGCTGCTCCTTTACCAATGGGTTTGGAACGCTCATAATCATCAGAACCTGACTTTCGTCCGGTGAAAAGAGGAAACCTTCTACATCCTGTTCTGAAAATGAGAGCTGCTTCTTATGTTTGCCATCTATATCCATTGACCATATCTGCTGCTTTCCTCCGCGGTTGCTTATATATGCAATGCGTCCGTCTGACATCCAGGCAGGACTATGTTCGTTGTAGTGTGATTTGGTAAGCTGACGATTACCTGTGCCGTCTGAATTCATAACGCAGATTACAGTGTGGCCCTTGTTCTCTTCTATATCGTAGTAGGTAACCTGATAAGCTACCTTACTGCCATCGGCCGATGTAGTAACTCCACCTATGCGTCCCATTGCCCATAATGTTTCTGGCTGGAGTTTGCCATCTGCAATCTCTATCTGTTGTTTGCCTATTACCTTGTTTACTTTTCTTGACTTAACTTCGTTCTTTGTAATCATAGCAGCTGCTGCTAAAAAGATAATCAATAAAATTACGCTGATTTGTCTTTTGTTGTTCATAAATCCAGTTAGTTAATAATATGCGCGAAGATATGCTTTTTTCTTCATTTAAGAGTTATGATTTTGAATAAATGCATTGTTTCCGTACCTTTGCATATTGTTCAAATGTAAATTAATATACATATATGATATTACTAATTTTATCTTTACTACTGGCTGCTCCCTTTGGAGTAGCTTCCAATCAGCCGGTAAAATCGGAGGTTAACAGTGAGTTGTTTGGCGATACATTGAGAGTCTCTTTCAATCTTTCAATAGCAGATGGATGGCATGTCTATTCAGCCAATCTGGGTGGCACAGGTCCTACTGAGGCCGAAATGGTTATAGATAATATTTCCGGTGCAGAGATGTTAGGTGGTCTTCAGTTCGTGGGAAAGGAGGAAGAGAAGTTCGATAATCTGTTTGATATGCAGGTAAGGTACTTTTCAGATAAGGTTACCTTTATCCAGACATTCATAGTGGAAGACACTTATTATATAGAAGGTGCTTTGCAGTATGGCGCTTGCGATGATGAAAGTTGTCTGCCTCCGCAAAAGTGTGAATTTGTATATAATAAAGGTGCTGCAGCAAATGCGCAGTTGTCAGATTCCGACAGCAATGTGGAATCATTGCTCTCTTCACCATTATGGAAACCTGTAGATTTTTCAAAATTTGAAGATGCTTCTGCCAATGCTCCAAAAGGTCTTTGGGGTATCTTCTTGGCTGGTATGTTGGGCGGACTTCTGGCTATCTTTACTCCTTGCGTATGGCCAATTATCCCAATGACGGTGAGTATGTTTATTAAACGTGCAGGTTCAAGAAAGGAGAGCATAAGAGATGCTATTGTGTATGGTCTCTCTATTATTGTAATCTATGTTGGATTGGGACTGCTCATAACATTGCTGTTTGGAGCAAGTGCACTTAATGCATTGGCTACCCATGCTATTCCAAACCTGATTTTCTTTGTGCTGTTGGTGGTGTTTGCACTATCGTTCTTTGGACTGTTTGAAATTACATTACCATCGTCATGGAGCACTATGATGAGCAGTAAATCGCGTAGTGGGGCAGGATTGGCTTCAATATTCTTTATGGCATTTACACTCTGTCTGGTCTCTTTCTCTTGTACCGGACCTATTATAGGATTCCTTTTAGTGGAAGCTGTCTCCGGCGAAGGAATGCTGATGCCTATGATGGGAATGCTTGGTTTTGCTGTAGCTTTGGCATTGCCATTCTCACTATTTGCTATGTTCCCAAATTGGCTGAAATCTGCTCCAAAATCGGGCGATTGGATGGATAAACTGAAGGTTGTTTTAGGTTTTATAGAACTGGCATTTGCCTTGAAGTTCCTCTCTGTGGCAGATATGGCATACGGATGGGGTATCTTATCGCGTAATACATTTATAGTATTGTGGATTATTCTTTCATTGCTTCTTGGTCTGTATCTGCTTGGATTGCTAAAGTTCAAGAAGAGGGAAGAGGGTGAAGAGCGTGTTAAACCTGCAAAGTTGGAGATTGCGTTGGCTATTCTTTGCTTTGGTTTTGCCATTTATCTGGTGCCGGGCTTAAAGGGAGAACCATTAAAGGCTATAAGTGCTTTTGCTCCGCCTATGACGACTCAGAAAAATGCAAATGCAGAGAAGATGTTGGAAGCTCAGTTTACCAATTATGAAGAGGGATTGGCATACGCAAAAAAAGTGGGTAAACCTGTTCTGCTTGATTTTACAGGATTTGGTTGTGTGAACTGCCGTAAAATGGAGGCTGTAGTATGGGTGGATAGTCGTGTGAAACAAAAGATTGAAGAAGATTTTGTTTTGGTATCGCTCTATGTTGATGATAAGACTCCGTTGGACCGTACTATTGTAATGGAAGAGGGTGGCAAGACAACGAAAGTTCGTACTATAGGCGATAAATGGAGCCTTCTGGAACGATATAAGTTTGGTGCTAATGCTCAGCCTTTCTATGTTATTTTGGACAGCGAAGGCAATTTACTTTCAGGTTCTTACACTTTTGAACCTGATGTAGATAAGTTCCTTGATTTCCTGAATTACAAATAAAGATAATCCACAACAAGGTGTAATGATTCACGATAATATTTGGAAGGTTAGATTAAATATATCTTCTAAAAGTCGAGGTAAAAGTGGTGGCGCTCGTATAATTGTCTTAACTTAAGATAAAAGGGGTGATACATTTTGATAGTGTATCACCCCTAAGTTTTAGTGTAAATTATTCAGTGAATTCTATTTACGATTCTTTTGTTGCTGCTGTTGTAACAGACGTTCCTGTTCTTTCTGCATTGCTTCTAAACGAGCCATCATATTGTTGCCCTGACGGCGTTTTGTAGGATCGTTTTTGCTGGCCTCATAGTTGGCTTCAAGCTTTGCCAGAAGCTGCTTTTCGTCAGTTGTTCTGCGCAGATAGACCATAATCAGAATGCTGAACAGTGAAGATATAAAGTAGTAGTAGTTCAAGCCTGATGAATAGTTGTTGAAGCTGAAGAAGAAGATTACCGGCATCAGGTACATCATCCATCTCATCATCTTCATAGACTGTTCCTGTTCAGGAGACATACTCTGCTGTTGCTGCTGTTTCATTGAGAATACAGTGTTTATGATGTTACACAGACAGAACAATATGCAGAATATGCTCAGGTGGTTACCAATAAGTGGAATGTTGGTTGACCATGAAAGAATATCGTCAAAGCCGGTAAGGTCATCAGCCCACAGGAAACTCTGCTGTCTTAACTCTATTGCGTTTGGAACAAAGAAGAAGAAGGCCATAAAGAAAGGCATCTGAATAAGAGAAGGAATACAACCACCCATTGGGCTTACACCATATTTGCTATATACAGCCATGGTCTCCTGCTGCTTTTTCATAGCATCCTCAGGTTTTGGATACTTCATGTTAACTTCATCAATGTATGGCTTCAGAGCACGCATCTTAGCCGATGAAATGTATGATTTGTAGGTGAATGGATATACTACAATCTTAAGAATGATGGTCATGATAAGAATAACCAGACCCATGCTCAATCCCCAGTTTGAGAGCAGGTTGAACAATGGAATAATAAGGAAACGGTTGAATTCTCTGACAACAGGCCATCCTAAATCCATTACATTGTGCAAACGAGCCTTTTTACCGCCAGCCACCAAATGGTTGCTCTCTCTAAGAATCTTGTAGTCGTTTGGACCAAAGTAGAACTGTAATGTTGTGGCCTCGGCGCCTGTAGGATCGAATGGAGCCTTGGCTTTTGCCATCATCTTTTTCATGTATCCCTTACCTTTAGCGTAAGGAGAAGCTGTAAGTTTTGAATTTGCTTCAAACTCTTTGTCTGAAATAAGAATACATGAGAAGAACTGATTCTTGAATGCAATCCAGTCCAATGGTTCTTCAATCTCTTCGCTGCGTGTAGATTTTGTTACAGTGATAAATTTACCCTTTCTTTTGTCATTACGTTTGTAGGTCAGAGTGGTATAGCGCTGTTCAAATTCAAAACCTTTCTCCTGCTGACGCAGATTCTGAATCCAGTCAATAGAGAGATTGCTAAGGTTGGTAGAGAAGAAATTTGCCATGCCCACTGATTTAATGTTCAGATTGAGCATGTAACTTTCCGGCTGAAGAGTATAGATAAAATCCAGATGACCATAGCCGTTTGTATTCAGACGCATTGTAACTGAATTCTCGGTTCTGTTAACTGCTGCAAAGTATAGATCCTTTGTAGAGATGTTCTGGTTTTTACCATCTATCTTAATGTTCAGGCTTATCTCATTTTCATCAAAAAGAACTACATTTGAACCCTGCTGGTTGTTGTAGTTAAACAGCCTGGCGCTGTTTGGCATACCGCCCTTGGTTGATAAACTGATTTCAACATTTTCGTTACGTAGAACTACGGTCTCTGCTACTCCGTTTGTTGCAGGGAATAGTGCAGACAATGAATCTACAACCGGTGCCGATGCATAGGCAGCTTCCTGAATGCTGTCTCTGGTTGCCTGTTGTTCTACAAGATTCTTGGCATAATCTGCCTGTTTTTGAGCATTGTTTTTCTTGTTGTTGCCCATCAATAAGAACATTACTGCAAGTAATACGCTTATTGAAATCAATCCAAAATAACTTCTTCTATCCACTATTTTTTAATTATATAAAGTTTACCTTCGTAATTTTAGAACTGCAAAGGTAAGAATTTATTCGAAGAATAGTGATGTTTGAGCGGTTAAAATGAAAGCAATTCACCGGTTATTACCAGTGAACTGCTTCAAAAATGTATGGTATGAAAAAACTTATTCCATTATTTCTTCAAATTCTACTTTGTAATTATCTGTACCCATTTGAAGTGAACCTACATCCACTAGCCATACAGCGGAATGCGAAAAAGTAAGAGTATTGGTCTGAGTATCAAATTCACCCTCAAAATTTCCGAACATGATTCTACCGGGACCATAAGTTGCACCGTATGGAGTTCCGCCTATTTCAAAAGATTCGTCTGTATAAGCTACATATTGCGTAGGTGAAAATAATGAATAATCTTTCGTATTGATATAGATACAATTAATTACTTTCACTCCCAGACCATACCAATTATAGGTAAGATTAATACCTATATAATCATCAGCAGATAAGCCTGCATTTTCAATGTCTCTTTGCGGAAGCAGTGTTACCAAAGCACCATATGATGCTTCATATTCGCTACCGACAGATTCTGTAAACTTAACTATTTTACCATCAAGAGTTTCTAAATATATTTTTTCTTTCCATTGAGCGTAGAGTGTCATGTCTTGACCCATAGATACCACTTCTTTCTCTTTGTATGAAGTTCCACTTCCATCAGCTGCTGTGTTCCAGCCTGTGAATTTGTAACCTTCTCTTGTGAATATATTGGAAGGTATAATAATGCTGTCAGAAACATCATCAGACCAAATCCTTATAGGTTGCATCTCGCCATTACCTCCATTGGCATCAAATTGAATAGTGGCTGTTATACTTGGAACATCTTCTTTAGGTGAGCAAACCGCACGAACTTCCAAGCCTTGATAACGCATATAGCCACCTAATGACATGTCTGAGCCGAGTAAAGCATAAGCTCCATAATACCCACCGTCTCCATAATTTTCCTTGCTGCATAGTGAACTAGACCAATAATAAACGTAATAATTTTGTCCATCTTTATTAACGTAGGAAGGCAAGAAGATGCTATTGCCATTTATCTTGCTGAAAAATCGAAATCCATTCACTCCTTTATAAGTTGTGTTGATAAAAGTTGTATTTTGAATTAATTCTTTAATTTCGTCGATTGTAGGCATACGCCAGCTACCACCCATATTATAACGTGCAGCATCATCACATTTGTCAAGAGTGATTTTGTCGTCGAAATAGGTACTAATGCTGTCATAGACATATTTGGTATATCCGTATTTAGTGTTTTCAAAAATATAATTTTCTATAATATACTCTTCTTTTGGAGTTACTTCGCCCCAAGCAAAAGAGTCGCCACCTTCTTCCGGACTGTTGGCGCCTACATTACAAGTTGCCCACATAACACTAAGTCCTAAATCTACATATTCATAACCATTGTGTTCACCGTTTGGTTTATGATAGTCAGATTCATTTACAATCTGAACTTCATTTACATCAGCCACCGGAATTAATATTCTTTCACCATCCTTTGTTGTAACATCCATATAGTATTGTGCCCATACAGATGCACTACCAAATAGCAGTGCTATGGTGAATACAAAACGCATTAAAGATTTAGTTATCTGTTTCATAGTTTGGAAATTTTGCAGGTTAATGATTGAGATTTAATAATATAGACACCCTTTGGCAGGTCAGATATACTGAATGACAGGCTACCATAGGCGTCGGTCTGGAAGGTTGATAAAACCTTTCCGTCAATGTCTATAAGTGACACCTTTTGTGATGGCTTGGCTCCTGTAATCTGAACCATATAATTGTCTAAACTCAAAACAGGTGTTTGTATATCCTGTTTGATTCCAGAAACTGCAGTCTCTACATTGGAAAATGTAAACTTGGAGAGCGCAGATAGAGGATACTCAACAACAGTCTTGGTAGTAGTTAGTACCAGGTCTGTTTCTGTGTAGGTAATTACGGGTTTTTCAGAAAACCCATAGCCGAATGTGGTTCCATCCTTTTGATGGATAATCAATGTGTTCTGCGCTGTTATTGTAGATAACAACGTAAAAAACAGCATGGCAAGTGAACAAAGAATTTGTTTCATAAATATGTAGTTTTAAATCGTATTACCAATAAAATCAAAAAGTTGTATAATTGTTTATTATGTATAAGTAGTGCAAATGTACATTTATATTTTGAATATTAAGCAATAATAGGATAAAAAATCTTAATTTTGCAGTCAGATTTTAAAAAAGTAATTAAATGAAAAGATTATTTTTATCATTGTGTCTGATAGTTATCTCTATGGCGCTGTCTGCTCAGGCAGCAAGTAAGACAGATTTGTTGACTGTTGATTCTGTAAGAATGTCGTCTGAGGAAATTCTTGCATGGTTTGATTCATTGGCTGTAGAATATGCAGATGAACTTGAGATGCAGGATGTTTCGGACAATCCGCTCTATTTCCGTCTGTTTATGCCATTGGCGTTGTATAATTCAGCTATTGACGAGGCAATAATTCCGGAAGAATCGGTTGCAGTTACAGATGCAGATCTTCTACAGGTGGAAAAGATAGATACTCTTGATGATGCATTAATGCGTCATATCAACGAAGCGTTAGTGAGAATGTATATGGAACATCCGGAACTTGTTCAGATAACTGAAGAAGAGCTGATGAGTGTAAAAGGTCCTGTAGCTATTACAGAAGATGCTGCTGTGGGTATTAAACAGGATGTAATAGCCGTTGTAGATGTGGAGAAGACAGCAGATGCTCCGGAACTGGTAACCTCAAAACCAAATTACTGGAAGGTGTTTGGTGAATTTAAGGGCAAATATACACAGAGCTATTTTTCAGACAACTGGTATAAAGGTGGTGATAATAACCACTCTGTTTTAGGTGAAGTAATAGTACAGGCTAACTATGCAAAGAAGCATACTACACTTGATAACAAACTGGAGATGAAACTTGGTTATATCACCACAGAAGAGCAGAAGGATGGTGAAATTATAAAGTCATTAAAAACTAACCAGGACCTCTTGCGTTTAACAACAAAATATGGTTTGCGTGCAATAGAAAACTGGTATTATTCAGCTCAGTTGCAGGGGTATTCACAGTTTATGCCTGTGTTTGATAATAACAATAATCTAAAGTCAAAATTCTTTGCTCCGGCATACGCATCACTATCTATTGGTATGGATTACAAACCAAAATTCAAGAATGAAAATCTGTCTCTTTCAGTGCAGTTGTCACCATTGTCATACGATTGCAGATATGTGAGTGTCGATTCAATAGCATCCCGTTATGGTATTGAAGAGGGTAAGAACTTCAAATATACAGTGGGTTCCCGAGTTGATGCCAACCTTACCTGGAAGTTCCTGAAAGACTTTAAACTTACCACAAAAGCTAACTATTTTACAGGTTTTGAACATGTTGAGGCTAATATTGAAAATACTTTGGATTATCAGTTAAGTAAATATTTCTCAATTCAGTTCTTTATGCACTGGCGTTTTGACGATAGTGTTAAACCTGATGAACGTTTAAAATATAGTCAGCTGAAAGAGTTCCTGACTTTGAACTTTAACTATACTTGGTAATAATAAATCAGACTAAATAATGACAGTTACATTGCTTTTACACTGCCCGGATAAACCCGGTATTATTGCAGATATTACAAACTTTATAACAGAAAACAGAGGTAACGTAGTATATCTGGCGCAGTTTGTAGATAGAGTAGAGAATGTGTTCTTTATGAGAATAGAGTGGGAGATAGATGAATTCTTGATCCCAAAGGATAAGATAGCAGACTATTTCCGTACGCTTTATGCAAGTAAGTACGATATGGATTTTAATCTCTATTACGGCGATAAGAAACCACGCATGGCTATCTTTGTTTCAAAGATGTCGCACTGTTTGTTTGATCTGCTTTCACGATATAGTGCAGGTGAATGGAATGTGGAAGTTCCGCTTATAGTAAGTAATCATCCGGATATGGGACATGTAGCAGAGATGTTTGGCATACCTTATTATATATATCCTATAACAAAGGAAAACAGAGCTGAACAGGAAGTTGCTATGATGCAGTTGCTTGATGAACACAATATAGATTTTGTGGTTCTGGCACGTTATATGCAGATTATCGGTAATAAGATGATAGCAAAATATCCAAACAGAATCATAAATATACATCACTCATTCCTGCCGGCATTTATAGGTGCTAAACCATATCAGGCTGCATTTGAGCGTGGTGTTAAGATTATAGGTGCTACCAGCCATTATGTAACAGCTGAACTTGATGCAGGTCCTATTATCTGTCAGGATGTAGTAAACATTTCACATAAGGATATGCCTGCAGATCTTGTTAATAAGGGTAAGGATCTGGAGAAGATTGTGCTTTCGCATGCTGTTCAGAAACATATTGACCATAAGATATTGGTTTATAAGAATAAAACAGTGGTATTTAGCTAAAATACAGATGCAAAATAAACAGGTCCCTCAAAAGTTTTATAAGATGACTTTTGGGGGACTTGTTATTTAAGATTAATAATGCCTGTTATTGCTTTTTTCTTGTGTCTTTCCAGATTTCGTAGCTGTTCATCAGGTTCTGCCAGATAATGTATGCTGTAGGTGCCAAAGTTGACATAGGTGTAAGATATGCCATTGCCAGCCATATAGCCACTCCGGTGTTCTTTTGGCCCATCATCTGTCTGCCGGCAACCATATCGCCATATTTTGTACCTAATTTTCGTCCTAAGGTAAATTGTATAATGCAGATTATAAGCGCACCTGTAACCATAATAACCTCCATTATATAGTTACTGCTTCCCTGAATAATTATGGTGTGTATGGTAGAGCCAATAAGAACCATCATGCATACTGCCCAGAGATAGAATGAAACCGGCTGCAGTTTTCTTACAACTTCAAAACCTTTAGGTGTGTATCTCTTCATAAACAGAGATACAACAATTGGCAATATAAGTATCAAGAGTGTACTTTTTGAGATTTGCAGGAATGATGTTATAAATGTAATATCGGATTCGGGCATAATCAGACTGAAAAACAGCGGGGCAAGCAGAGCTACTACGGAATTGCTGATCAGTACATAGGTAGTCATCATTGTAACATTTGCGCCTAACAATCCTCCAACAACAGGCGAAGCTGTTGCAACAGGTGCAAATACGCATATCATCAGACCCTGTGCAAGCTCTTCATTGATTGGTCTGAATATCAGATATAGCGCAATACCTGCAATGATCTGGAATGAGAGCAGTATGCCATGCATGGGATGCAGTCTTACCTGCTTGATAGAGATTTTTGAACAGGTAAAAAACATCATTCCAAACAGAAGGTATGGAACTAAAAAGCGGTATGATGACAAGAAGTTATGAAAAAGCAACCCCGCCGCTATTGCGACGGGTAATGTGTAGCTTCTTAGTTTCTTTTCGCTTATCATATATAATAAGGTACTGTTAACGTCTGTAGTGGCCACCCGGTCTTCCGCCTGGTCTTCTGTTATTGTCGTTGCTCTCTTCCTCTTCTTCATGTACCAGTTTGCCGTTTAAGATATTCAGCTTATAGACAAAGTGTACCATGAAGTACTGGTTGATTGAATTATACTGGCTTTCACTGCGGCTTGTTGCACCCACTGAGCGTGAGAAATTCTTTCTCTGTCCGAGCAGGTCGAATGCCTGAACTGATATTATTGCTGATTTATTCTTCAGGAATGCTTTGGATAGCTCAGCATTTATAATCAATTCGTCAGTGTTGTATGTGTCATCGTCATATCCACGGCGGCTTGAGTTGAATACATCATACATCAGACGAATATCCCATGGGAATACAATGCAACCATAAGCACCGTAATTGAAATCCCAGGTGTTCATTGTTGTGTTGCGAATATCGTTTGTTGAGTGGGTGAGTGAACCATTTCCAAACACTGTTAGTTCAAACTTCTCATCGCGGAATGATGCCTGGATATTCTGGTTTGGTCTGATTGTCTTTGTTGTAGCTTTAAGTGTCTGCTGATTCTGATAGAGATAACCTACCTGATTGGAGTAGTTGATGTTGGTAAACAGGTTAAATGTATATCTTCTGTCCGGAAGAGCAAAGTTACCACCAACCATTGCAGATGTGTTCCAGTTACCATTGATGTTTTCAGGACGTGTTGTAGATCCACCGGTCTCCTCGTTATATTCCACACGGTTGCTTATGCTGTTGTTTGTTCTGCTGAATCTGAGGTTAGTCATAAAACTGCTCTCCTTGTCAACATTGAATGTGTGAAAGTTTAACTGAGTGTTAAATGAGAATGATGGTTTCAAATCCGGATTACCCTGTGTTATGTACAATGGGTTACTATTGTCTGTGATAGGCAACAGGTTTGTCATTGATGGCTGGGAAGTTGAACCATTTACACGGAATCGCATCTCTGTATGTTCCGTAAACATATAGCGGAAATCGAAAGTAGGGTTCCAGTTGAATACGTTCTTTGTCAGGTTGTAATGTTCCTTCTGAGTATATTCCAGACGGGTTTGCTGTGGTTGCAGACGGATACCGGTATTCAAACGGAATTTTTCTCTGTTGATACGGAAACTTATCTGAGCATCATGGCGCAGAGTGGTGTATTTAGCATACTTGCTAAGTGTTGAATCCATATATTCCTGATAGTTGTCAGGTCTCTCCATAAATTCATATCCCATATCATCGAACGCGTAAGTCTGTCTGTCGTTTTCATTTATGTTGTAATTAAAACGATAGCTGAACTGCAGGTACGCTTTTTCAAACAGAGGCTCAGAATAGATGGCCTGTGCACTATATCCATAGCTGTTTGATGGTGTATTTGTAAAGCGGTTGCGTACATTTACAGAATCCCATGCATAATATTCTGTGGTGTTGTATGAATAACTTTCGCTTGCTCCTTTGTTGAAATCACCGGAGAGTCTGATTGTCATGTTTCTGCCCTCATTGTTAAGACGGCGGTTGAACTGCAATGAACCACCTCCGGACATATTGCTGCTGTTACTGGTTGAAAGACCTTCGTTACGGTTTACAAATATTGAATCATATTTGGATTTATATTCATCTTCTTCCATATCATAAAGTGGATCTTCCATAAATTCATAAGGGTCGCTGTTGTATGTGGCTGATTCGCTCCTTGAATTACTGCCTGATTTGGAAGTGTTGAAGTATGGTCTGACAATGATGTTGGTCATAGTGTCAGGATTCCATTCAATGTACAGATTGGTGCGGAATCTGTCTGAACTGTTTGTGTTATTGCTGGCACTGTTGGAGAATGTACTTGTTTTCCCGTAGAAATACTCTGAGTTACCTTTCTGCTGATAGTCATTAGCGTTATGACCTACACTGACATTTGCGTTAACCTCTAAGGTCTCGTTTTCGAATGCATAGCTGGCAGACAGATCCTGATAAGTGTTCTGGCCATGGTTTCCGCCCCATTGGCGACCGCCATTACCAATACCCTGATCTATGACGTTGCTTGCATTGGCATACAGAGTGAACTGGTTGTTGTCAGTAAATCTGTTAGCCATAATCTGTCCGTTGTAAAGGTTATGTTCGCCGTAATCAGAACCGTATGCAACATCGTAAGTGTTAAGCAGTCCACCCTTCATCTCTTCTTTTGTTTGAAGATCAAATACAGTCTGCTCTTCGCCATCGTCAATACCGGTGATCCTGGCCAGGTCACTCTTCTTTTCGTATGTCTTCAATCTGTCAATTACGTTTGCAGGCAGATTCTCAAGCAATGTCAGAATGTTGTCTCCCAAATACTCTTTACCATTAATAAGAATCTGAGTTACTGCCTTACCATTAACCGTGATATTTCCGTCTGAATCTACATCAACACCAGGCAATTTCTTTATAAGTTCCTGTACACTAGCGCCTTCTGATAGTCTGTAAGCTGCGCTGTTAAACATAATAGTGTCCTTAACAGCCTGTACCTTTGGAACTTCTGCTGTAATGGTGGCCTCTGCCAGCAGATTTGCATCTGCACTTAATTCGATATCCTCCATTACAATATTGCGAGGTGAATTTTTAGTGATGCTAAGCTTTACCTCTTTTGTCTTGTATCCTATGTATGAAACTCGGATTACGTATTCTCCGTTTTTTAAACTTGTTGCAGAATAGGCTCCATCCATATCTGTAACAACACCCTTAGCCTGAGAACTATCAGGAAGTTCCAATATCTGAACTGCTGCCAAAGGCATAGGCTCGTCTAATTCTCCGTCAATAATAATACCCGATACGTTGTGATTGTTAACATTCTGTGCATTAGCCAAAATTGGCATAGTAATAAGAACAAATAAATAAGTAAAAAAACGTTTCATACACTTAGTTGGTTGAATATCTGTTGGTTAAAAAATAGTTTGCGCTATTTTGTCAAACGTTCGCAAAGGTACATCAATTTTCTTATTTTTTGGAATTATTTTAGTTAAGAAATCCTATTTTTTTAAACTTATGATAATTGACTGTAAAGGTTTTTTTTTACTTTTGCGAAAATTTAAATACAACCTGAATATGAACTTACAAGAACTTACAGAAGCTATTGTTGCCGGTGATATGAATAAAGCCGTAACAATGTCACAACAGGCAATTGAGGGTGGTTGCGAACCTCAGGCCATAATCAGTGATTATCTGATAAAAGGTATGGAGATAATAGGTGCCAGATTTGGTGAAGGTAAAGCATTTGTACCAAATCTTTTGATGTCAGCACGTGCAATGAAGGGTTGTCTCGATTATCTGAAACCTTTGATGAAGGGCGATACAAGTATATCATACGGAAAAGTTGTTATTGGTACTGTTAAGGGCGATTTGCATGATATAGGCAAGAATCTGGTAGCTTCAATGTTTGAAGGTTCCGGTTTTGAGGTTGTAAATCTTGGAATCAATGTAGAGGCTTCAAAGTTCGTGGAGGAGGTTAAGAATCAGAATGCCGATATACTTTGTCTCTCTGCGCTACTTACCACTACTATGAACTATATGAAGGATGTAGTTAAAGCAGTAGAAGAGGCTGGTTTAAGAGATAATGTAAAGATTATGGTTGGCGGTGCTCCACTAAATGAGGCTTTTGCACAGGAGGTAGGTGCTGATGCCTATACCATTGATGCCAACGAAGCGGTCATTGTTGCCAAACAACTCCTAGGCAAATAACTTAAGGTGTTTTGTCCCGTCTTCGGCATTGAGCCATAAATAATTAATTGGTCCGAAGGACTCACGCGGAGCGTGACATATATATAAGGATAAGTCCCGTCTTCGGCATTGAGCCGAAGACGGGACTCGAACCCGTGACCTACGCATTACGAATGCGTTGCTCTACCAACTGAGCTATTTCGGCTTATGAATTTCGGCCGCGAAGATAAAACTTTTTTGTGATATTGTTGAAAACAATTTTATTGATAGTGGATAATAATTACAATAAAAAGTGTAATTTTGCATCCAGTTATGAAACAGGGACAGTTGGACATATTAAGTAAGCATTGTTGCATTGTATGTAAGCAACAATTGTCGCTGTTTTTTTGAAGGAGAGTCTGCATTATTGCATATTCTCTTTTTTTTTAAATAGTTAGTCAAAAATTTAATTAGTACTTTAAATGGAACCGTTGAGACATGAGTGTGGAATGGTAATGGTTAGACTTCTTAAGCCTATGAGTTACTATAGAAAGAAGTATAACTCTATTCAGTATGGATTAAGTCGCCTCTATCTGATGATGGAGAAACAGAAGAACCGTGGTCAGGAGGGAGCAGGTATTGCTGTTGTAAAGATGAAAGCAAATCCTGGGGAAGACTATATGTTCCGCGAACGCGCCTTGGGTTCTGGTGCAATAAGTGAAATTTTTGACGGTATTCAGTCAGAACTTGGCAAAGCTACACAGGAACAGCTGGCAGATGATGCATATATCATGAGAAGATACCCGTTTATCGGCGATCTTTATCTGGGTCATCTGCGTTATTCTTCAGGTGGCAGAAATTCAATATCAGACGTTCATCCATTTTTAAGAAGAAATAACTGGAGAGCAAAGAACCTGGCACTTTGTGGTAACTTTACAATTACCAATGAACACGAAGTGTTTGAAGAAATCATTTCAAAGGGACAGCATCCAAGAAGCTATACCAGCACTTACTTTATGCTGGAACAGGTTGGACATCGTCTTGACAGAGAAGTGGAGCGTGTGTTCAAGATTGCAGAAGAGAAGGGTTTGAAGGGTGTTGAAATTACCAACTACATTGACAATAATGTAGATATGGCCAATGTCCTGAGCACTTCCAGTCCAATATGGGATGGCGGATATGTAATAGGTGGTATAACCGGTAGCGGTGAATCATTTGCAATCAGAGATCCATGGGGCATCAGAACAGCATTCTGGTATAAGGATGAAGAGATAATAGTAGTGGCTTCAGAGCGTCCTGCAATACAGACCTCACTTAATGTGGAAGCTGATAAGGTACATGAATTGCAGCCTGGTCAGGCTATTATAATAAATAAGAAGGGTGAAATGCGTTTGGAACAGATCATACCTCAAAAGGCTATGTTGTCCTGCTCTTTTGAACGCGTTTATTTTAGCCGTGGTAACGATACTGATATCTATCTGGAGAGAAAGGAACTGGGTCGCCAGCTGGTAGAACCTGTTCTGAATGCTATTGACAACGATGTTGATCATGCAGTCTTCTCATTTATTCCAAATACTGCAGAAGTTGCATCATTCGGACTTGTAGAGGGTTTTGAACAGTATTTGAACAAGAAAAAGATTGAAGATATCAAAGCTTTGGGCGATCATCCAAAGGCAGAAGATATAGAACGCATCCTTTCAAAGCGTGTACGTAATGAAAAGGTGGCATGGAAGGATATCAAGCTGCGTACATTTATCACAGCCGGAAGTAGCCGTAATGAACTTGCTGCACACGTATATGATATTACATACGGCAGTCTTGAAAAGAATGTGGATAATCTGGTTATCATTGATGACAGTATAGTGAGAGGCACTACTTTGCGTGAGAGCATTATCTATATTCTGGACAGATTATCACCAAAGAGAATTGTAATTGTATCATCATCACCACAGGTACGTTATCCGGACTACTACGGTATAGATATGTCAAGTATGGACCATTTCATCGCTTTCAAAGCAGCTTTGGCTCTTTTGGAAGAGCGTGGAATGTGGCACCTGGTAACTGATGTATATTGCAAGTGCAGAGAACAGCTTACAAAGGCACCGGAAGAGAGAATTAACTGTGTGAAAGAGATTTATGCTCCATTTACAGAAGAGGAAATCTCAGATAAGATAGTTGAACTGCTGACTCCTCCGAATGTAAAGGCTGAAGTCAAGATTGTTTATCAGACTCTGGAAGGCTTGCATAAGGCTTGTCCTAATCATCCGGGCGACTGGTATTTCAGTGGCGATTTCCCAACACCAGGTGGAACTCTTCTTGTGAATAAAGCATTTATAGATTATTACGAACAATACAATAAATAATGAAAGTATCACTTATTTTGGCCGATGGCACCTGCTTTGAAGGTGAATCATTTGGTTATCAGCAGCCAACCAGTGGCGAACTTGTATTCAATACAAGTATGACAGGTTATCCTGAACTGATGACCGACCCATCATCTGAAGGTCAGCTTCTGGTTCTGACCTATCCTGTGATTGGTAACTATGGTGTGCAACCAATGGTAGAAGATGAATATGGACTGATTACAAATGCTGAGAGCGACCATATTCATGTAAAAGGACTTATAGTAAGCGATTATAGCGAATACTATAGTCATTGGAACGCAAAAGAATCTTTGGGCGACTGGATGAATCGCGAAAAGATTGTCGGAATAAGCGGTATAGATACCCGTGAACTCTCAAAGCATATACGTCTGCATGGATGTATGGCAGCAAGAGTGGTATTTGCAGATATGCCTAAACCTGCTGAATATTCTTACACAAACCTTATCAGCAAGGTTTCATGTACAGAACCTATCACATATCAGCCAGGTAAAGATAAGACTGTTGTGGTGCTGGATTGCGGTATCCGTGCAAGCGTATTGCGCTGCCTGTTACAGCAGGATGTAACTGTTGTAAGAGTGCCATGGAACTACGATTTTACCTCTATGGAATACGATGGTCTGTTTATCAGTAACGGCCCTGGAAATCCAAGTTATTGTGGTGAAACAATTGCAATCATCCAGAAGGCAATGGCAGAAAAGGCAGACAAACCTGTTCTGGGTATAGATATGGGATGTTTGTTGCTGGGACTTGCAGCAGGTATGGATACATATAAACTGAAATATGGTCATCATACACACAACCAGCCTGTACAGTTGGCAGGTACTGAGCGTTGCTTTATTACAGCTCAGAACCACAACTATGCAATCAGAGAGGAATCTATTGTAGGTCACTGGAAGACCTATATGAAGAATCTTCATGATGGTTCTGTTGAAGGTATTTATCATACATTGAAACCATGGGTAGGAACAATGTTCCATTCAGAATCAGATGTAATAGATACTGATGTTAGTTTTATCTATGATGATTTCATCTCAAAACTGTAATTGACTATGGCAGATATTAAAAAGATAAATAAGGTGCTCCTGTTGGGCTCTGGTGCCCTTAAAATTGGTGAGGCAGGAGAGTTCGATTATTCAGGTTCACAGGCATTGAAGGCGTTGAAGGAGGAGAATATTGAAACTGTCCTCATTAACCCTAACATTGCTACAGTACAGACCAGTGAAGGTGTAGCAGATAAGGTATATTTCCTGCCTGTAACTCCTTTCTTTGTGGAAAAGGTTATTGCTAAAGAGCGTCCGGATGCTATCCTGCTGGCTTTTGGTGGTCAGACAGCATTGAACTGCGGTGTTTCTCTGTATCAGGAAGGTGTATTTGAAAAATACAATGTTCAGGTACTGGGAACACAGGTACAGGCAATTATGGATACTGAAGACCGTGAACTCTTTATTGAACGTCTTGATGAAATAGGTGTTGAGACTATCAAATCGCATGCTGTAGAGACAATGGACGATGCACGTGCAGCAGCCAAAGAGTTGGGCTATCCTGTAATTATTCGTTCTGCATACGCACTTGGCGGCCTTGGTTCAGGTTTCTGCGATAATGAAGAGGAACTGGTTAAACTGGCTGAAAAGTCATTCTCATTCTCACCTCAGATTCTTGTAGAGAAGAGTCTGAAGGGCTGGAAGGAGATAGAATTTGAAATAGTTCGTGATAAAAATGATAACTGCATTATAGTATGTAGCATGGAGAACTTCGATCCACTGGGTATTCATACCGGTGAAAGTATTGTAGTTGCTCCAACTCAGACACTTACAGCTCACGAAGTTCAGAAACTTTGTGAAATTGGTACACGTGTGGCTCGCCACGTGGGTATTGTAGGTGAATGTAACATTCAGTTTGCTTTCGACCCACAGAGTGAAGAGTATCGCGTTATCGAGGTAAATGCACGTCTGAGCCGTTCTTCTGCTTTGGCATCAAAGGCTACCGGTTATCCACTTGCTTTCGTAGCATGTAAGCTAGGTCTGGGTTACAGCCTCTATGAACTGAAGAACTCAATCACAAAGACAACATATAACTTCTTTGAACCATCAGTTGACTATGTAGTTTGTAAGATTCCTCGCTGGGATTTGTCAAAGTTCCATGGTGTAGATAAGGAACTTGGTTCAAGCATGAAGTCTGTAGGTGAAGTTATGTCAATCGGTCGTTCATTCGAAGAGGTTATTCAGAAGGGTATCCGTATGATTAACCAGGGAATGCACGGATTTGTTGAGAACAAGGAACTTACATTCAAGAATCTGGATCAGGCACTAAAAGAGCCTACAGACAAACGTCTGTTCGCTATCAGTCAGGCACTTGAAAATGGCTATTCAATAGAGAAGATTTATGAATTGACCAAGATTGACAAGTGGTTCCTGAACCGTTTGAAGAATATTACAGATATTTCAGCAGAACTGCATAAGGTTAACGGAATTGAAAATCTTAGCAAGGAACTGCTTAAAAAGGCAAAATGTGCCGGCTTCTCTGACTTCCAGGTATCACGTGCTATAGGTCTGGAAAAGAAAGGCGGTGTAGATCAGGGTATATTGGATATTCGTAATCTGCGTAAGGAGATGGGCGTACTGCCATATGTTAAGCAGATTGATACATTGGGTGGTGAATATGCTGCACAGGCAAACTACCTGTATATGACCTACAATGGTTGTGCTCACGATATTCCATTTATGAATGATAAGAAGTCAATCATAGTATTGGGTTCTGGTGCATATCGTATTGGATCATCTGTAGAGTTTGACTGGTGTGGTGTTCAGGCTTTGAATACTATTCGTAAGGAGGGCTACAGAAATATTATGATCAACTGCAACCCTGAAACAGTATCAACTGACTATGACGTTTGCGACCGCCTGTTCTTTGATGAACTCTCATTCGAGCGTGTAATGGACGTTATTGAACTGGAAAATCCTTACGGTGTGATTGTATCAACCGGTGGACAGATTCCAAATAACCTTGCAATGCGTCTTGACGGAATGAATGTTCCTATTCTGGGTACATCTGCCAAATGTATTGACAATGCAGAAGACAGAGAGAAGTTCTCTGCAATGCTTGATAGAATAGGTGTTGATCAGCCTGAATGGAGTGAGCTGACATCTATGGATGACATCAAACAGTTTATAGACAGAGTGGGATTCCCTGTACTGGTACGTCCTTCATACGTCCTTTCAGGTGCTGCAATGAATGTGTGCAGCAATCAGGATGAACTGGAGCGCTTCCTTCAGCTTGCAGCCGATGTTTCCAAGCAACACCCTGTTGTAGTAAGCCGTTTCATTGAGCATGCCAAGGAGGTAGAAATGGATGCAGTAGCAAGGGATGGTGAAATCATTGCATACGCTATAAGCGAACACATTGAGTTTGCCGGTGTACACTCAGGTGACGCTACTATCCAGTTCCCGCCACAGAAACTATATGTAGAGACAGTTAAGCGTATCAAACGCATCAGCCGTCAGATTGCAAAAGAGCTTCACATCAGCGGACCTTTCAATATCCAGTATCTAGCAAAAGAGAACGATATCAAGGTTATTGAGTGTAACCTGCGTGCATCACGTAGCTTCCCATTTGTAAGTAAGGTTCTGAAGATCAATCTTATTGAGATAGCTACAAAGGTTATGTTGGGTATTCCTGTAGAGGTGCCGGAAAAGAGCCTGTTTGATGTTGATTATGTAGGTATCAAGGCTTCACAGTTCTCATTCAACCGTCTGCAGAAGGCAGACCCTGTACTGGGCGTAGATATGGCTTCAACCGGTGAAGTAGGCTGTCTGGGTGATGATTCACGATATGCAATACTTGAATCAATGCTTTCAGTTGGTCACAGAATCCCTGCAAAGAATATTCTTCTTTCAACAGGTTCTGCAAAACAGAAAGCCGATATGCTTGATGCAGCTAAGTTGCTGAGCGAAAAGGGTTATTCTCTGTATGCAACAGGCGGAACATCAAAATATCTGACAGAAAACGGCATTCAGAATACACGTGTTTACTGGCCAAGCGAAGAGGGTCAGGAACCACAGGCTCTGAAGATGCTGCATAACAAGGAGATTGATATGGTAGTTAATATACCAAAGGATCTTACACAGTCAGAACTGTCCAACGGATATAAGATTCGTCGTGCATCAGTAGATTTGAATATTCCTCTTATTACAAATGCAAGATTGGCTGATGCCTTTATCAATGCATTCTGTACATTGGATGTAAATGATATTCCAATCAAGAGCTGGGATGAATTCAAGTAATCAAGCTTAATCAAATAACAGGAAAGCCTGCATCTGAAAAATGCAGGCTTTCTGTTTTATATAAAAAGTAAAGTGAATTATACCTTTATCTTAAGTATGGTTGCACCATTTTCGGGAATCTGAACATTGATTGCTGTATCAGCCTGCAGATCAATTTCATACTCCTGTCCAGTGAACAGTTCTATTGCTGTAGTCCTGCCCTTTGTCCTGATATCCAGATAGTTGAATGCATGTTCTGGGATGGTAATCTGGGAACGTTGCATAGTGTCGCTGAAGTTTGCAACTATCAGAAGCAGAGTATCCTGGTACTTTCTGATAAAAGCATACTCTTTATGCGGATCAAAATTTGCAGAAGCTGGGTTAACATACATCAGATCAAAGAAGAGCCCTTTACTGATAGCCTGTTCTGAAGTGCAGATGTTAAACAGACGGTTATAGAACGATTTCAGGTCAATCTCTTCTCTGGTCAGGTGTTTGTCAGACAGTACACCCTCCTTATACCATCTGCTCAGAGTGTCCGGAGCCCAATAGTCAAAAATCGTGCTGCGTCCGTCTGTACCGCTGAATCCTTCGTTGTCCATTCCCTTTTCGCCTAACTCCTGACCGGCATAGTACATTACAGGTGCACTGTCCAGACAAGCCGATACAACCATGGATGGACGTCCCTTTTTGCCATCTCCTGCAAAGAACGAAGAAGCTATGCGCTGTTCGTCATGATTCTCCATGAAATGAAGCATCTTTTCTGCGTTTCCACCGATATTTTGCCAGCACTGTGTAATGGCAGTTGCAGACTGTGAACCTACTGTTACGGCTCTCAGAGTATCGTATAATCCTACCTTATCATACAGATAGTCAAAATGTCCGTACTCTGTATATGATGTGTATGCACCCGGATTGTAGATTTCAGCAATGAATATAATGTTCGGATAGGTGTTCTTGACACTCTCAATAGCCCAATGCCAGAACTCTACCGGAACCATTTCTGCCATATCACAACGGAATGCATCTACACCTTTCTCTGCCCAGTAGAGCAGTATGTCACGCATTTTAATCCATGTGTCAGGTATAGGGTCAAAATGGTGAGTATGGTTGCTGTAATCGACACCATAATTCAATTTAACGGTTTCATACCAGTCAAAAAGGTTAGGGTAAGCATCAAACCTGTCATTTCCGGTTGCTTTGGCAGGTTCCTCTATATAACCATTCCAGTCTATAGCACCGGCCAGTCTTTCGCCGGGCATATAGTAGAAATTGTTATCCTTGTCAAAATGGTAGTTCCTGTTGTCATTTTCGCCCAATCCATCGTATTTTTTAGGCTTTTTGATGGATTGATACTCTCTTGCCACATGGTTAGGAACAAAGTCCATAATGAACTTCATACCTGCATTATGAACTCTGTCAACAAGGTTTGTGAATTCACTCATTCTGCAACGGACATTTACCGCCAGATCGGGGTCTATGTCAAAATAGTCTCTTATGGCATACGGAGAACCTGCATTACCTTTAACGGTGGCAGGGTGAGATGTGGGAATGCCGTACCTACTGTAATCTGTACGTGAAGCGTGGGCTATCAGACCTGTAAACCAGATATGTGTTACCCCTTGTTTTTTTATGGTTTCAAGTACTGATTCGTCAAAATAGTTAAGTTTGCCGCATCCATTCTCTTCAATGCTTCCATTGTAGATGTTGCCGGCTTTGTTGTTGCAAAAAAGACGTGTAAATATTTGATATATAACTATCTTGTCCATAATTATTTGCGGATTCTCTTGATAAGGTTTGTCAATACTGTACCAGGACCGCACTCTGTAAACTCTTCAGCACCGTCTGCAACCATATTCAGAACACTTTGTGTCCAGCGAACAGGTGAATTAAGCTGAGTAACCAGATTCTGTTTAATCTCTTCAGCATCGGTGTGTGGAAGAGCATCTACGTTCTGGTAAACAGGACATACAGGGTTGCTGAATTCTGTTTCTGCAATAGCCTTTGCCAGTTCATCCTTAGCAGGTGTCATCAGTGGTGAATGGAAGGCACCACCTACAACCAACGGCAATGCACGTTTGGCACCAGCTTCCAGCATTAATGGACATGCAGCATCAATTGCCTCTCTGGAACCTGAAATTACAACCTGTCCGGGACTGTTGTAGTTGGCTGGAACTACAATCAAACCCTGTTCGCAGAGTGATTTGCATATCTCTTCAATCTTTTCGTCTTCAAGATTGATAATTGCTGCCATAGTACCCGGTACCATTTCGCATGCCTTCTGCATAGCTTTGGCGCGTTTTGAAACAAGTTCCAGACCACTCTTGAATGATAGCGCATTTGCTGCTACCAATGCCGAAAATTCGCCCAATGAATGACCTGCAACCATATCCGGCTGAAAGTCGTTGCCCATGGCACGTGCTACTGCAACAGAATGAATAAATACCGCCGGTTGAGTTATATCTGTACGACGTAAATCCTCATCACTGCCTTCAAACATAATTCTGGTAATGTCAAAGCCAAGAATTGTGTTTGCCTCCTCAAAAAGTCGCTTAACAATGTCGTGTTGTTCATAAAGGTCTTTGCCCATTCCAGAGAACTGAGCACCCTGACCCGGAAATACAAATGCTTTCATTTTGTCAATGTATTTGTTTATTATTCTGTATTTTGCTAAATTTGCGCAATTTAAAAAACCTAAGGGTTGATTATGCACAAACAGCGCTGCAAAGTTACTGTTTTTTACCAATACTTTGTGAGGTTTGGCTTTTTTAGTGTATTGATGCAATTTTTTGCACTATACTGCGTTATGTATGTATAACAAAAGAATTATGCAGAATTATAAGATAAACAGATATAGTTATAACAAACGCGATAACGAACATTTTGATGCAATGAACAGGTCGCAAAGATTTGTAAAACGTACATTCGATGTAGTGTTTTCTTTTATTGGTCTGGTGCTTCTGTCACCATTTATGTTGTTGTTCGCATTTGTTTTACTCTTTGATGAAGGCCCTATAATATTCAAACAGGAACGAATCGGATATAAGGGCAAACCATTCATGATATATAAATTCAGAACTATGCGTGTGAATGCTGAAGCCGATGGTATTCCACGTCTGGAGGAAGAACGCAACAGGCACTTGACTCCATTCGGCAGATTCCTGCGTGCCCATCATCTTGATGAACTACCTCAGTTGTGGAATGTGCTGAAAGGCGATATGTCGTTTGTTGGCCCCCGTCCTGAACGTCAGTACTTCATTGATCAGATAAACAGAGAGACAGAAGATTATCATTACGTATATCTGATGCGTCCGGGCATTACATCCTATGCAACTATCTACAACGGATATACCGATACTATGGATAAGATGCTGAAACGTCTGGAATATGATCTGGATTATCTTGATAACAGATCCCTTATGCTGGATTTGAAGATTATTGTAAAGACAGTGTTGTCAATTGTTAGTGGTAAGAAATTTTAAATTAAGATTTATGATAAAGAGATTGTTTTTGTCGATTGTGCTGGTATGTTCAGCTGTTCTGACTCTATCTGCACAGATGTCAGAAGATAAAATTATTCAGTTTGTAGCTGAACAACAGGAGAAAGGTGTTTCTCAGGAACAGATTGTGTATGAACTCAGTCGCAGGGGAGTCTCTATCCAGCAGTTACAGTCTCTGCGTGAAAAGTATGAAAAGCAGAAATCTACCGGAATATTAGGCAATACAGTTGCGGTAGGCGGAAAGAGTGATTCCAGAGTAAGAACTTCAAATCAGACATTTAACATGGTTGAGTCTGAAGAGAGCATGACTGCCTCGTCAAAAATGACAGATGAGGAGAAACTTCAGATTATGTATAGTGAATCCATGTTTCTGTTTGCCGATTCAATGTATCTACTTAAACAGTCACTGATGCCACTAAAAAAGGAGATTTATGGTCACAGTATTTTCCAGAACAAGGAACTGACTTTTGAACCAAGTATGAATATAGCCACTCCCAAGGATTATAGATTGGGTGCTGGTGATGAGGTTATAATTGATATATGGGGCGCTTCTCAGATGACACTCAGAAGTACCATTTCCCCTGATGGACATATTATGGTGGAAAACTTAGGACCTGTGTATCTGAGCGGAATGACAGTTGCAGAAGCCAATAAACATATCAAGAATGTGTTCACACAGATAGATGCAGGTTTAAGTGAAGAAAATAACAGCTCACATATTAGTCTGACACTTGGTCAGGCACGTTCAATTCAGGTAAATGTGATGGGCGAAGTAGAAAATCCCGGAACTTACGTACTTTCATCTTTTGCTACAGTGTTTAATGCTTTGTATAGTGCAGGTGGAGTTAACGATCTTGGTACTCTGCGCGACATTAAATTGTACAGAAACAACAAAGAGATTGCAACGGTAGATATATATGAATTTTTGCATAAAGGAAAACTATCAAAAGAGATCAGATTAAACGATAACGATGTAATCATAGTATCTCCATATAAAACAATGGTAAATATTGATGGCAGAATACGTCGCCCAATGTTATACGAAATGAAGGAAAACGAATCTCTTCAGACTTTGGTAGAGTATGCCGGCGGACTGGCATCCGATGCATATAAGAAAGACCTGAGAGTGGTTAGAATGGGTGAAAAACAACGTCAGATATTTACTGTTACTACTGAACAACAAGCATCATTCATGCTGGCCGATGGTGATTCCGTTTATGTAGATTCCATACAGACTACATTTGCTAATATGGCAGAAGTTCGTGGAGCTGTATATCGTCCGGGTCAGTTCCAGATAGACGATGCAATAAACAGTGTTCTGAAGGCTATTGAATTTGCAGGAGGCATACGTGAAGATGCATTTATGGGACGTGCATTGCTGAGCAGAACTAACCCGGATAAGACATTGTACAATCAGTCACTCAATATTCAGGGTCTGTTAGATGGTACGGTAGCAGATGTTGAACTCAGAAACGGTGATGTGCTATATATACCAAGTCTGTTTGATGTACGAGAAGCTCCTACATTCCAGATTTACGGTGAAGTGTTATTCCCAGGAAAGTATCAGTATTCAGATAACACCCAGATTGAAGATCTTATTCTTCAGGCAGGTGGTCTGAAGGAATCTGCATCCATTTCAAAAATAGATGTGGTTCGCAGGAAGAGTGATAAGAATTCTACTACTGCAAGTGATACAATTTCAGAAATATTCTCTTTCAGCATTGATGAGAATCTGATGGTATTGGAAAACAATGACTTTACATTGCAACCATATGATGAGGTTTATGTTCGTAAAAGTCCGGGTTACATGGATGTAAAACGCGTGATAGTTGATGGCGAAGTGTTGTTCCCTGGTAACTATTCACTCAAAACAAACAATGAACGTCTTAGCGATCTGATAACACGTTCAGGTCTGTTTACAGCGGAGGCATATCCTGAGGGAGCACGTCTGGAACGTACCATGACAGATGAAGAGCGTATGCGTATGAAGGATATTGCCAAAATAATTGCTGCCGATGATTCACTTGCAATGGAATCAATAGACATGGCAACTACATTCTTTGTAGGAATAGATTTGAAAAAAGCTATGGCAAAACCAGGAGGTGATGATGATATTACTTTGAGAAACGGCGACCGTATTATAGTACCTGCATTTACAAACACTGTAAAAATGAATGGTGAAGTGATGTATGCAAATACAGTGTCGTATAATCAGGGCAAACGTCTTAAATATTATGTAGATAAGGCCGGTGGCTTTACTCAGGATGCCAAAAGGAATAAGGCGTACGTTGTATATATGAATGGTTCTGTGGCCAGAGCCAGAAAAGCATCGTCAAAACTTATTCAGCCGGGATGTGAGATAATAGTACCATCCAAAACTGAACGAGACGGAATGACTACATCAGAAATTCTCAGCTTAAGTTCTACATCGGCTTCATTGGCTACAGTGGTTATTGCATTGCTAAATTTGTTTAAGTAATTGCTTGTTGATAATATGGAAGGAGAAAACGAAAAAAAACAACTGTTGAAAGAGGCTGATCTGCTTCAACTGGTTGGTAAACTGCTTTCAAAATGGAAATTCATAATGAAAGTATGTATAGTGTTTTTTGTCTTTGGTGTTGTTATGGCTTTCAGCACAATAAAAGAATATACATCTGAAATAGTAGTAGCTCCAGAATCGACAGGTTCTTCGGTAGGTGCCAGCATTGGTTCATTGGCAGCAATAGTAGGAATAGATATGTCCTCTATGGCCGGTGGAGATGCAATATATCCTATTTTGTATCCTGATATCATTCAGTCACTGCCTTTCCTATCTTCTTTATTCGATGTAAGAGTTCAGTCTTTAGATGGAACAATAGATACTACGTACTATCATTACAAGAGTAAACTACAGAAGAAATCGTGGGTAGATCATGTAAAGGCTTTGCCAAAAAAAGCAATGAAATGGGTAAAAAATCTGTTTTCACCAAAGAACGGATTTGGGGGAGATCCGTCACAATTTGATCCATACAGATTGTCAGAGACCCAGATGGCAATGATAGAGAAACTGAATAATTCCATTTCAATATTTGTTGATAAGAAGACAGAAGTTATTACATTGTCATACACGGATCAGGATCCTTTGATTGCGGCTACTATGACAGATACTATAATGAATCGTCTGCAACAGCGTATAACAGAGTACAGAACCAAAAAGGCGATGGATGATTGTGTCTACATTGAAAAACTTTATAAAGAGGCAAAAGCCGAATATGAGAAGGCACAGGAAGAGTATGCAATGTATGTGGACAGAAACCGCAATGTAACTCAGGAACGCTTTTTGATAGAGAAAGAACGTCTTGAGGCTGATAAAGATCTAAAGAATACACTTTATACTCAGTGGGCTCAGCAATTTATGATTGCGCAGGCTAAGGTTCAGGAATATACTCCGGCATTTACAACGTTGAAACCGGCTGTTGTTCCGGCTCTGCCATCAACCATGCGTAAACTGATGATTATGTTTATATATACTGTGTTGGGTGGAGTTGTATCTGTTGCCTATATATTGCTAAAAGAACCTGTAATATCAATCTGGAAAAAACTATTCAAATCTGAATTGTGATATATTTAGTAGTATTTATACTGCTGCTTATACCGGTTGTTAAATATGATTTGATGGCCAAAAGCGGTGGCGAGGGTAAATGGTACTATCTGAATTTGATAGTACTTATTCTCCTAGCCGGTTTGCGCTACAGAGTGGGAGGCGATACATTAATGTATATGTCAATGTATCATGAATGGCCGGCTATTGATGAATTGAAATATTTTGATTTTGAAACAGCTTTGTACAATCCGTTATGGTACATATATACTTCAATCCCTAAGAGTATAAGTGATGAATTCTGGGTGTTCCAGATGATACAGGCGGTTATTGTAAATTCAGTCTTCTTCTGGTTCTTCAGGAAGTATTCACCTCAATACTATTTTTCAGCTATTTTGCTCTACTATCTGGGCTATTACTGCTATTTCAATATGGAGATAATGCGTGAGATACTCTGTATATGTGTACTTATGCTGGTTACACCCTGTTTGTTGAATAAGAGATGGATTCCATATTTCCTTGGTTGTGTAGTTGCGGTATATATTCATTTTTCAGCAATAATAATGTTCTTACTGCCGTTACTCTTTTGGCTGTTCAGAAAACCATCGTGGAAGGTGTTGCTTCTTATAATGGGTGGTGTAATAGTATTCCTGAATATAGTAAATCTGGCAGCATTACTTGTGTCTATCTTTTCTCTAAATGACAAACTGGCTGTACTTGTAGAGAAGTATATGGATAATCAGAGTAATATAGCAGGTATGATATCGCAATTAATAACCTTTCTTCCTGTGTTGGGAATAGTTTATTTAAGAGAACAAAATCAGGATATTGACTATAAAGACAGATTCCTGCCACTGGTTATGGGGATAGTCTTTGCCTTTTCACTGGCCATGGGATTTGTTGGCTTTACGCGATTTGTGAACTATTTTATACCATTTGTACTGGTAGTTACGGTACATACAGTCTATTATTATTTGTCAAATGTAGAACTTAAACTGAGACAAGTTTCATCGACAGTACTGGTGGCAACACTGTGTGTATTGTTCTTTAACTATTCATACTACTATGTAAGAGATATGTCAGAATACTATCCGTCCACCAGATTTGGAGAGATATTCACCCCATATCACACTATTTTCGATAATCAAGTGGAAGAGAAACGT
Source organism: Bacteroidaceae bacterium (assembly GCA_045660365.1). Lineage (GTDB taxonomy): Bacteria > Bacteroidota > Bacteroidia > Bacteroidales > Bacteroidaceae > Colenecus. The sequence continues at coordinate 14,420 of JAZRDQ010000017.1, read as the reverse complement.
GAAAAGTTTATTGAGAACTATCGCGACGTTGGTATATTCTTTTAATTAAACGCGTTGATTTATGGACATAAAGAAATATAAACGTGTAATAGAGAACTTCTTCTCACTTTCGGCACTGAATGCTATAAATATAGTGCTTCAGCTTGTTACGTTACCATATATTGTAGGCGTTGTAGGTGAAGCAAACTACGGAATATATTCGTATGTTTTTATAGTGATACAGTATATTATCCTGTTTAGTACATACGGTTTTAACTACACTGCCACAAAACAGATTTCAGAAAATCGTGATGATATAGAGGTGGTAAATCGAATTTATAATGCCGTAATAGGATGTAAAGTTCTTATAGCAGCCTCTTTGGTTCTTTTGGTGGTACTATTTTCAAAGATAGTATTTGAAGAACAGATAGGATTTAAAATGTTCCTATTGGGATTAGGTATGATAGTGGGCGATATAGTTACCCCTATCTGGTTATTCCAGGGAATGGAAAAGATGAAATTTATGACTCTTGTAAATTCGTCATCAAAAATACTATTTACCGTACTGGTTTTCTTTGTTATACGTGATGCCGACGATTTCTATATTCTAATACTATTAAATTCTTGTGGCTATCTGTTGGCAGGTGTATTGAGTCTTATTGTAGCCCGTAAACAGTTTAATGTAAAATTGTCTATGCCGAAATATTCGGAAATGAAATTGCAACTGAAAGACGGTAAAGCCATGTTTGGATCGACCTTTGGTATGAATCTGTATAGAAATGCTCATATCATTATTCTAAAACATCTGGTATCGAATGAAGCTGTAGGTATATTTTCTGCTGCAGAAAAAATTATTCATGGTGTTCAGTCATTTATCCTACCGGCTGCACAGGCTCTATTCCCACATATAAGTGCCAGATTCAAAGATGGAAATAAGGAGACTAATATAAAAACAATGAACAGAATGATACTGCCTTTTGTGGGCTTTGCGTCATTTGTGGCACTGTTTGTCTTTATTATAGCGCCTTGGATTCCGGATATATTCAATATATTTAGAGGCAATTATGGCGATAAGTTTATAAATTGTATTCCACTTATACGAATTATGGTACTTGTAATCCTATTCGGTGAAGTGAATTATTTAGTAGGTATAGTGGGCCTGGTTAATATGAATAAACAGTCCTATTTCTTTAAATCGGTAATAATAACAGGTGTCTTTAGTTGTCTGTTGACCACTCTCCTTGCAAACAGTTGTGGAGCATTTGCCGGAGCAATATCTTTATCAGCATCAGAAGGAGTTCTTATGATACTTTGCCTGTTTGGACTATTTAGAATCAAGAAATCATTATGACAGCTATAATATTAATAAATTGGAATGGTGCAGACGATACATTGGCTTGTCTGGAATCTTTGTTGAAGGTGAATGGTGAATTCTTTGTGGTAGTGGTGGATAATGCCTCTACAGATGATTCTCTTGAACGCTTACAACAGTACGTATCATTCAATAATGATAAGATAAACGTACATATTCTGTCATTGGATAATAATTATGGCTTTGCAGTAGGAAATAATAAAGGTGTTCAATATGCTATGCAGTTTGCTCCGGATAGTATTATGCTTCTTAACAACGATACAGAGGTAGAACCAGATTTCCTGCAGAATTTGCAGAAGTTTTCAGAAAAACACCCGGAATTTAGAGCTCTTACTCCACGCATAAACTATTATCATGATAAGAATCTTATCTGGGAGTGTGGAGGTGTGATAAAGAATGGAGGACACAAAAAATATTATGCTGATAAGCCGGGATCGCTACTTGAAGGAGTAGAGTATTTCCCTATAACATTCATATCTGGTTGTGCCATATATTTCTATCCGGAATTGTTAGATAAAGAGAACAATATCTTTACAGACCGTTTCTTCTTTGGAGAAGAAGATTTTGATTTTTCATTAAGAATGAAACGTAAAGGTGTTAAGATGGCATGTGTACCTGTATCACAAATATATCACAAGGTTGGCAGAGCCAGAAAAAAGATGAATGGTAATGTCGGAAAGTTCTATATGTACTATCTTAATAGATTGATATTATTGAGAATACATTATTCTAAGTGCATCTATACATTTATGAAATATTCATATATGCTTAATGCATTTCGTTATTTTCAGAGTATAAACCATTCAACAGGTCGCTCTATAAAGATGTTAAAGCTTTTGAATAGAGATGCCAAAACAAAATATGGAGTTAACAGAGCTGATTTTCAGGCTTTGATGATAGATAATGACTATTTTAAAAACGTATAACCTATGAATTTAATAAGATTGTTCAATACAGTTAGGTATCTGACACTAACCCAGATATTCTTTCAGCTCTACTATAAAGTACGAAAAAAAGTACGTTCTTTATTAGGTTGTAGATACAGCTATAAATCATATAAAAAGGGACACAAAATAGACTTTATAACTGAATGGATAGTTAAACCACAATCATACAAAGGCGATAACCTGTTCTCTTTTTTGAATATTGAGAGCAGATTTAAAGGAAAATGGGATGATGAGTCCAATGGCGATTTGTGGCGATATAATCTGAACTATATGGATTTCCTGTTACAGGATTCAATGACATTTTCAGAAGGTTATTCCTGGATAGAGAGGTTTATTTCAGATATCGACAACAATAGTATTGCAGATCATCCATATCCTGTATCTTTAAGAGGTATTAACTGGATTAAATTTATTACCTTGCACTATGATGAATTTACCGAAGAGCAACTGCGAAAGATAGATACATCGCTTTATTCACAATATAAAATTCTGATGCACAGTACGGAACGTCATCTTATGGCTAATCACTATCTGGAGAATGGATTCTCATTGTTATTTGCCGCTTGTTATTTTGAAGATGACAGATTCTTTAGAAAAGCTAAAAGAATAATCAGTAAACAGTTGAAAGAACAGATACTCTATGATGGGGCACATTTTGAACGAAGCCCTATGTATCACTGTATTATATTGGACAGATTACTCGATTGCTGGAATCTGCTGGTTCCTTCAAATTACTATGAATTTGCTGCTGACTTAGCAGATAAAATAATACCAATGTTACAATGGATTGATTCTATTGTAATAGCAAAAGATCAATTGCCGTTGTTCAACGATTCTGCCAACGCAATAGCTCCAACTCTTAAGGAAATCAGGAAATATGCCAAAGAATTATATATGGACACTGAACTCTCAATTTTGAGTGATAGTGGTTATCAAAGATGGCTTAGACCATCTTATCAGGTATTGGTCGATGTAGGACCTTTGGGACCATCCTATAATTTAGGTCATAGCCATGCAGATACCTGTAGTTTTATTATGAATATAGCCTCAGAACCATTTGTAGTGGACACCGGAACATCTCAGTATGCAGCCGGCGAACGCAGAGATTATGAACGTTCTACAATGGCTCACAATACAGTAAACATTGATAGAAAGAATAGCAGTCAGGTATGGGGAGCGTTCCGTTGTGCAAAACGTGCAAAGGTAAAAACATCACTCGGTTGCTGTTCTGTTAAAGCTTCACATAACGGCTATAGAAGTCTTGGAATAAAGTGCGAACGCGAGTTTAAGGCAGAATTTGACTATTTTGAGATTGTAGATGTTGTAAAAGGCTGTAAAAAGAGAGTGAGGGAGGCTCGTTTTCATTTGGCAGAAACTGTGCAAATAACAGATGTGCAGAACGATAAGGTGGTTACATCACTTGGCCTGATAGCTTTTGATGGTGCTACTTCCATCAATATTGAGAACGTAGAGATAAGTTCAGAATTCGGAATTCTGAAACCATCTAAATGTATATCAGTTGTTTTTACTGACAAATTGCAAACTAAAATTGTTCCAAATCAAGATTTGTTGTGATATGAAGGTGTTACTATGTTCGCCGTTTGAAACGGGCGATTGTAAAAATAAGGGTGGCATAGCAGTATGGACCAAAAATATAATGGACTATTGTTCTGCACAATTGGATGATGTTGAAATAACTCTTCTGCCATATAATCGTTCCATATATATTCATAATAAACTTAACCCTCTAATACGTATCTTTAAAGGTATCACGGACTATCTGCGATTAATTCGTATTACCCGTCAGCGTTTGAAAGAAGAGAAGTTTGATGTATTGCATCTTAGTTCCAGTGCGTTAATGAGTATCATACGTGATTATATTGTAATGCGTATGGCAAAGAGATTTGGTGTAAGGGGGGTAATACACTTTCATTGTGGCAGAATACCTGGAATGGCTATTGCAAACAATTGGCGATGGAAGGTGTTGAAGAGGGTTGTGAAAAATGCCTCTGCTACAATTGTACTTGATAATGAATCGTATAAAACATTGCTTGATAATGGGTTTGACAATGTTTATCAAATACCAAATCCATTGTCAGACAATATTGCGGAAAGGGCTCTGGAATTATCGAAAGAAACAGCTCGTATTCCTGACAGATTACTTTATGTTGGTCATGTTATTCCAACCAAAGGTGTTTATGAACTTGTGGAAGCCTGTTCTAAACTGCCCGATGTGGAGCTGTATCTATTGGGACTGGTAAAACCTGAAGTTGAAGCAGACCTAAAGACAATTATAGCCAACAGAGTCGGTGATTGGTGTCATCTTATTGGAGAGAAAAGTCATGATGAGGTTTTACAGGAGATGGCAAAATGTGATGTTTTTGTTTTTCCATCATACACTGAGGGCTTCCCAAATGTAATTATAGAGGCTATGGCTTGTGGTTGTCCGATTATTGCATCATCAGTAGGCGCTATTCCGGAAATGCTTGGCGCTGATGAAGAAACGCAATCGGGAATATTGGTTAAGCCAAAGGATGTAGATGGACTGAAAAATGAAATAGTGAGAATACTTGATAACGAGACAGCTAAAACAGAACTCTCATTGAAAGCACAAAAACGTGTTAAGGAGAAGTATGCAATAGATTCAGTCTGGAGAAAAATATTAAAGGTGTGGTAATTAAAAAAACAATAAGGATATGTTAATTCACTGGTATCGTTTAGCGCATTGGTTGTGGAGTCTTAAAATTCCATTGTTACCAAGGATGATATATTATTTGCAGTACTTGTTCTTTAATTGTTCTGTACCTGCCAGTTGTAGTATAGGAAAGGGTACAAAATTTGGTTATTATGGTATTGCAACGGTTATTCATGCAAGAGCAGTGGTGGGTAAAAACTGTATCATAGGAACCTGCGTTACAATAGGAGGCAGGTCAAAGCATTACGAAGTTCCCATTATTGGTGATAATGTATATATAGGAACAGGAGCAAAAATCTTAGGACCGGTAAAAATAGGAAACAATGTAGTAATTGGTGCTGGAGCAGTTGTGCTTAATGACGTTCCCGACAATTCAGTAGTTGTTGGTATGCCTGCAAGAGTAGTAAAGCAAGACATTAATCCTAAAGATTTTTATTAAATGTTTTTTTTTGTTACATTTGCCAGATATTTATGTGCAGATGCCTCTTTTTTTTTTGGCACAAATATATGATTATTTAGGATGAAAGCGTGTTTTATGGGGTTGGGATACATTGGACTCCCAACTGCAATTATAGCTGCAAAGAGTGGCATAGAGGTTATAGGTGTTGATACTAATCCGACAATTGTCAGAGAGACAAATGCCGGTCATCTTCATATAGTAGAAACCGGATTGGAAGAGTTGCTTCAGGATGTTATAGAGTCTGGCAATTTTAAGGCTTATCAGACCCCTCAGGAGGCTGATGTATATCTGATAGTTGTTCCTACACCATTCAAGAATATCAATCACGAACCTGATACATCGTTTGTAGAGAAAGCTACAAAAGATATTCTTCCACTTTTAAAAGAGGGCGATTTATATATAATTGAATCCACATCACCTATAGGAACTACAGAAAACATGGCCGATTTGATCTTTGCAAATCGTCCGGAATTGAAAGGAAAAATCTCTATAGCATACTGTCCGGAACGCGTTTTGCCCGGAAATATCATCCACGAACTGGTAAACAATGACCGCGTGATAGGTGGTATTGATGAAAAATCAACAGAAAAAGCCAAAGAGTTTTATGGTATGTTTGTGAAGGGAGAACTGCACTCAACAAATTGCAGAACAGCAGAGATGTGCAAACTTACAGAAAATGCATCCCGCGATGTTCAGATAGCCTTTGCAAACGAACTCTCTTTAATCTGCGACAGAGCAGGAATAAACGTCTGGGAACTGATAGAACTGGCAAACAAACATCCACGTGTGAACATTTTACAACCTGGTTGTGGCGTAGGTGGACATTGTATAGCTGTAGATCCATATTTTATATCTTCAAAATTTCCTGCAGAGGCCAGAATTATCAACCTTGCACGCGATGTCAACAATCAGAAGGCAATGTGGTGTGCAGAAAAGATTCGCCGTAAGATGGTTGAATTTGAGCTGGAGTATCATACAGCACCTACAGTGGCTATGATGGGCCTGGCATTCAAACCAAATATTGACGATCTTCGTGAATCGCCTGCAAAACTTATTACATCAAAAGTTTTACAGTCCTGCAATAATGCAAATGTAATGGTTGTTGAACCTAATATCACTGAACATAGCGTGTTTAAACTGACATACTATAAACTGGCATACGAAAAAGCCGATATAGTTGTCTTTCTGGTTAATCATAAAGAGTTTGCAGAGCTGAATTACAGAGATGATGTTCAGGTAATTGACTTCTGCGGTACATTCAAAAAGTAAGTGATTGAACAGGTAATATGAGAGTACTGATAGTTTCCTTTTATTATGAACCTGAAATTGGAGCTGCTCCCAGTAGAATTACCAATCTGGCCAAAGGATTGAAATCCAAAGGTGTAGAGGTGGATATTCTGACCTGTTTGCCAAACTATCCGCAAGGAAAAATATTCGAGGGTTACAGAGGTAAGTTCTCCCTGCGTGAAAATATTGATGGTATCAATATCTATCGTTACTGGACCTATGCAACTGTTTCCAAAAACCCAGTAAAGAGAGTTCTGGCAATGTTTACATTTGCCATGACAATGTGGGCTTTTGCATTCAAAAGGAAACAGATCAGAAGTTATGACAGAGTAATCGTGCAGTCACCTCCTATAGTGGTATCAGCATCAGCAATGTTATTGTTTAAAAAACTATTTAAGCGTAATACCATTCTGAATGTATCGGATTTATGGCCATCTTCGGCAGTAGAGCTTGGCTTTATGAAGGAGGGTAGTTTGTCATACAGATATACAGCAATGCTGGAGCGTTTTATATACAGAACTGCTACGTCTGTAATGGGGCAGTCCCAGCAAATCTTAGAGCGTGTTCAGCAGCTTGTTCCGGGTAAAAGATGCTTTTTATATAGAAATCTGTCAAACAGTATCTGCTGTACAGATGGCTCTGAGATTGAACATAAAAGAGAACCGTTCAGGATTGTATATGCCGGATTGCTTGGAGTTGCACAGGATATATATTCACTAGTAAAGAATGTCGATTTTGAATCATTGAACGTAGAGATGCATCTCTATGGTGCAGGAAATCAGGTTGATACGATAAAAGAATATATAGAATCCGGTGCCAGAAATATCTACTATCATGGCACTTTGTCCAAACAGGAAATGGATAAGGCATTGTTAGGTTACGACGCATCTATTGTGGCATTGGTTACTCATATTCAGGGTGCAGTTCCATCAAAAATTTTTGATTTGTTGCCGGCGGGAGTTCCAATTTTGTTCTGTGGCGCTGGCGAAGGTGCTGAAATTGTAAGAAATAACCAGTTTGGTTATGTGTCGGATAGCTCTGACTACAAAGCATTGTCTGATAATATATATAGGATGAAAATGCTGACAGAAACTGAATACAGACAAATGTCAAATAATTGCAGAGAGGCATCACGCAGTGCATTCTCTTTTACAAAACAGATGGATAAGTTTATCCAATTTTTATCAGAATAAACTAACTTTTAAAAAAAATACTTATATTTACATTGTAGAACATAACTTTAATAACTATAAATATGAAGAAAGTTTTATTAGCAGCTGCCTTTGCAATGGCAGTATCAACTGGCATGAATGCTCAGCCAGGTGGTGGTATGATGATGTTTGGCGGTATGCAGCAGGTTGACGTTAAGTACAACGATTATGTTGCTGCACCAGAAGGTTACGACAAAGAGACTGCAGGTATCGAAAAAGGTACTATTCAGGTTCTTGAGTACAAATCAACAACAGTAGGTACAAATCGTCTGGTTACTGTTTATTTGCCTCCTAAGTATGATGCAAGCAAGAAATATCCTGTATTGTATCTGTTACATGGTATTGGTGGTGACCACCAGGAGTGGATGCAGGGTGTTCCTAACGTAATTATGGACAATCTGTATGCGCAGAAGAAAGCTGAACCTATGATTATTGTTATGCCTAACGGTCGCGCTCTTCCTAACGATAAGGCAGAGGGTAATATCTACGGTGCAGAGATGCAGCAGGGTTTTGCTAACTTTGAAAAGGATCTTATTGTTGACCTGATTCCTTTCATCGAAGGTAAGTTCAGTACATATACAGACAAGAACCATCGTGCAATTGCAGGACTTTCAATGGGTGGTGGCCAGTCATTGAACTTCGGTCTTGGCAATCTTGACAAATTTGCGTTCGTAGGTGGTTTCTCATCAGCTCCTAATACAAAGGCTCCTGAGCAGCTTATCCCAGATGTAGCAAAGACAAAGGCAGAAAACAAACTGCTTTGGATGGTATGCGGTAGCAATGACGGTCTGATGTACAACAGCTCACGTTTGAAAGCTTTCTGCGATGAAAATGGCGTTCCTTGTACACTTATCAACTTCCCAGAAGGTCAGCATGACTTTGTAGTATGGAAGTACGGTTTGTACAACTTCTCACAGCTTATCTTTAAATAATATTACATACGTAACATCTTTAACAGGTCACGATCAGTTCTGGTTGTGGCCTGTATTGTTTCTATGGCATTTGTATCAGCATCAGTTTCAGGGAATACCAGCATCATGTTACATTCAATCTGAATAGACTGAATATGTTCATACAACTGTGCAAATGGATGTGTTCCACTCATAGCATCTTCTCGTGGGCCAACCAATACCAGAAGATGGTCTTTGTTGACGTTGTCCATAATCCATTCAAGGTTGTTGGTATCGCTGATAGGATAGTACTCTGTCTTGCTGGCCGATTTGCCAAAGCTTCTGATGTCATTAAGCGTAGATTCATTGCCGTAGAACTGCGTAACACAACCAATAGAAGAACCTAATCGTCCTATGTATTCAACGCTCTTTATAAATCCGGTAGCAAATGAGAACTGCTCTGGAATAAGAACAATAATTCTGCGTATCATATTAACAGGTGTGTTGACACGTACAAAAAGTGTCTGTTGCTTGTTTTTGGCTATTACAGAGAGTATAAAGTCTTCGTAATACCTGCGTGTAATATTTCGTATATCGGCCAATCCCATTATAAGATCGGTAACTTCATATTCTTCCGATGAATGTTTGATGCTGTCAATAATATTATGTCCTAAACGATTGTGTGTTGTGAACGGAATATCGGCTGCAGCTGCAATTGATGCAGCTTTTTCCAGTTCGGATTTACCTGCCTGCAAATATTTTGCAGCATGTTCTCCGTTTATTGTAATATGTAAACCAACAGTCTCTGTACGGCTTTTTGGTGCACGCAGAGCTATAGCTGTATCCATAAGATTGGATGTAGTTGCCGGATTGTGGATCAACACCATTATCTTCTCCTTTCTTTCAGTGCCACTCTTGTCATTCAGAATCTTTTGCTGGTTTATGGCTGCACGCTCTGTAATGACATTACTTGCAATGCATGAGAAGAGGACAATAATAATTGTGGTACTCAGAATAGTATTGTCAATAAGGTTGAGAGTGTAAGCACCCATTGTGATTGCCAGTGCACCTGCAGCATGCGATTCGCTGAGACCAAAAATCAACTGTCTGTTGTTCTTGTTCAGATGTCTGATCTTCTGGATAATAAATGCTGCAAGCCATTTACCAAGCGTACCTACCGCAAAAATAACCGCAAACAGATAGATTATTCTGGGATTGCCTATAACCTCTTTTAGGTTTATAAGCATACCTGTGTGTAGCAGGAAAATAGGCACAAAAAGAGTATTGCCAATAAAATCTATCCTGTTCATCAAAGGCGATGATTGTGGTATATATCTACTGGTAACCAGTCCTGCCAGAAATGCACCAAGAATTCCTTCCAGCCCTATTAATGATGCAAGACCTGAACTGAGCATCAGCATCATGAATATGAATAGAAAATGAGCATGACCACTGCCAAATCGGTGAAAGAAAATTCTAGTCAGACGTGGAAAAATAAATACAATGATAGCAATATACAGAACAAACTTAAGCATAAAGAACCAGATACTGAAATTCTGTCCATGTTCAGAATATGCCGATCTGACGAATGAATTGATAATCAGCGCCAGCAGGATTGCTATCAAAGCACCTGTTACAGCTATGGTAACTCCTGGTTCTTTTGTAAGTCCGTATCGGCTTGCAATCGTGTATGAAATCAGGGTGTGAGATCCCATAATACAACCTATGATAAGTGAGGCAGGGACAGTCATATCCAGAATGTGGATGCATGAGTAGTAACATGCAACAAACGGGATTGCAAATGTAATGATACCAAATATGAATCCCCATTGTCCTGTCTTTTTCATCTCCTCAATGTCTATATCCAGACCTGCAAAGAACATAATGAACAGCAGTCCTATCTTGCTGCACATACTTAGTACATCGTCAGTGTCAATTATGTTCAGACAACTGCTGCCGACTATCAGACCAGCTAAAATTAAACCTGCAATTTGTGGAAAACGAATACGTTGTGACACAAATGGCACAAACAGGATGAGTGTAATCACTATGAAACACTTCCATATTGGATCAATTATGGGAAATAGTTGTTGAAAATCCATTCTTTAAAATTTGTGTCGCGAAGATAGTTATAATTCTTCAATTTTGTAAATTCGCAATCCCAAACAAATATTGCAGTGAATTATTTAGATCAACTAAACAAAAGCCAGAGAGAGGCTGTACTCTTTACCGAAGGCAATAGCATGATAATAGCCGGAGCCGGTTCGGGAAAAACACGTGTATTAACCTATAAAATTGCGTACCTGTTAGAAAAAGGTGTAGAACCATACAATATTCTTGCGTTGACCTTTACCAATAAGGCCGCAGGCGAAATGAAAGAGAGAATATCCAAAGTGGTTGGTAATATTGCCAACAGACTCTGGATGGGTACCTTTCACAGTATATTCAGCAGAATCCTAAGAGCGGAAGCTGTGTCGTTAGGATATACGCGTAATTTTACCATATATGACACTGCAGATTCTCAAAGTCTGTTGCGAAGTATTATAAAAGAGTTGCAATTAGATGAAAAGGTATATAAGGTGTCAGTTATTCAGAACAGGATCTCAACAGCAAAAAACCGTCTTTATACATCGGCAATGTATAGTCAGAACGCAGACATTCTGAAGGCAGACAGCTTTAAAAATATCTCCATGACCAAGGTTATTTATGAGAGATATAGCGAACGCTGTAGAAAAGCCGATGCAATGGATTTTGATGATTTGTTGTTAAACACATATCTGTTGCTTAAAAACAATCCAGAGATACAGCAGAAATATGCCACTCTTTTTCAGTATATTCTGGTTGATGAGTATCAGGATACAAACTACGCTCAGCACAGCATAGTGTGGCTGCTGACTCGTTTTGGCGCACGTCTGTGTGTGGTTGGCGATGATGCGCAGAGTATCTATTCATTCCGTGGTGCCAATATACACAATATGCTTGGCTTTGAAAAGCTTTATCCTGATTACAGGCTGTTTAAGCTTGAACAGAATTATCGTTCTACGCAGACTATTGTGAATGCTGCAAGCAGTCTGATTGCAAAGAACCATTCGCAGATAAGAAAGAATGTCTTTTCTGAAAATGAATTGGGTAGGAAGATAGAACTCTCCAGGGCTCATTCAGATTTGGAAGAGGCAACAATGGTAGTTAATAAATTGCTTGATCTACATACATACAACAATGTGGATTGGAATGAAACAGCAATCCTGTATAGAACAAACGGACAGTCAAGAGTGTTGGAAGAGACATTCCGTAAGAATGGACTACCTTATAGAATATATGGCTCATTATCGTTCTATCAAAGAAAGGAGATTAAGGATACGCTTGCCTATATGCGGGTAATAGTCAATCCAAATGACGAGGAATCCATTAAACGAATTATCAATTTCCCAAAGCGTGGTATTGGCGATACTACTATAACCAAACTGAAAAGTGCAGCATTGGATAATGATGTCTCTTTATGGGACGTAATCTGTAACCCGGCTGGCTATGGGGTATCTATAAACAGCGGAACCCAGAAGAAACTATCCGATTTTTCTACTCTGCTTCGTGGCCTGATGAATGGTGTTTCTACAAGTGATGCATACACAATAGCGAAAAGAGTATATGATGAGTGTGGTCTGAGTGCCGAATTGAGTTCAGACAGAACTCCGGAAGGTCTGGCACGCAAAGAGAATGTGGATGAACTTATGTCAGGTATTCAGTTGTTTTGTAAAGACAGAGAAGAAGAGGGTAGTAATGAGATATACCTTTCGGATTATCTGAGTTCTGTTTCACTAATGACCGACCAGGATAAAGAAGAAGATGCCGATGTTTCTAAGGTTACTCTAATGACAATTCATGCTTCAAAAGGACTGGAATTTAAGGCTGTTATGATAGTTGGTCTGGAGGAGAATCTGTTTCCGAATGAAATGTCGTCTGCCAGTGAACATGAACTGGAAGAGGAACGCAGGTTGATGTATGTAGCTATGACCAGAGCAGAGAAATATCTCTATCTGTTTCATTCAACTACCAGATTCAGAAACGGAAATATTGAGGCTAATCAACCCAGCAGATTTTTGAGAGATATAGATACTCAATATATAAACAGACCAGCTGAAGATACTTTACTGAAACCCAGGTTTACATCGTCTTCAGATAGTTTTTCAAGAATTGAACGTTCCGGGTTTGAGCGTTCCGGAAAGCCTGCTTTTGGCATCACGCAATTCGCTGAGCGTTCAAAGCCTAAAATGCAACAATTTGAAGAGCGTAAGCCAAAGTCAAAGTTTCAGGTGGTTACAGAAGAGATGTTGCAGCGTACTGCACCAGTAAAGCAGGATGGCAATATACAGGTAGGTTCAATAATCGAGCACGATCGTTTTGGAATAGGTAAGGTTCTGGAGATGGAAGGTATGGGAGGCGATACAAAAGCAACAATTCAATTCACCAATTTTGGCAGGAAAGTATTGCTGCTGAAATTTGCAAAGCTTACTCTGCTAAAGTGATTGGGGCTTATTCACCAAACCGGTTGTAAGAATCATTTTTTTTGTTCCTTGTATCTCTTTTTTTACTAAAAAGTTCACTCTTAAAAAAGAAATGTAGTCCGGAGCGAAAAAAAACCTTAAATAAATTTGTTCTTTACAACAAAAGCCTTACCTTTGCACCGCTTTCAACGGAAAGCCTTTGCGTTTTGAAATAATTGCGGCAATAGCTCAGTTGGTAGAGCATAACCTTGCCAAGGTTAGGGTCGCGAGTTCGAGTCTCGTTTGCCGCTCAAAAGAAATGTTCTTTGAATATTCTGGTAGAAAATGCCCAGGTGGCGGAATTGGTAGACGCGCACGTTTCAGGTGCGTGTGCCGCAAGGTGTGCAGGTTCGAGTCCTGTTCTGGGCACTGCTACGGAGAGATGGCGGAATTGGTAGACGCGCTACTTTGAGGGGGTAGTGACAGTAATGTCGTGTGAGTTCGAGTCTCATTCTCTTCACAGACATTTTGGAACCATTTACCAGGATGATGGCAATTTTTGTGCAAGCCGAATGCAGAAGCAAGTTTACTTGATTATGCTGAGGCACCGCCAAAAATCGCAATAATTATGAAATAATTGCGGCAATAGCTCAGTTGGTAGAGCATAACCTTGCCAAGGTTAGGGTCGCGAGTTCGAGTCTCGTTTGCCGCTCAAGATTAAAGCAACCACAAAAGGTTGCTTTTTTTTGTAAAAGATTTACCATAAGTTGCACAATTATACAACCTATTTTTAATACATTTGTACTATGAAAAAGATAATCGCATACAAGCAGTATTATTCTGACTTTATGAAAGGTTTATCAAAGCAGGAACGTCTTAAAATTTTACGTGCTCTTTTATTGTTTGAGACTGAAGATAAGATTCCCTATCATTACATTAAATATTTAAGAGAGGAAATCCCATACCTGGTGGTCGGCCTCGTTTCTTGGTTGTTAACAGAGCATCAACACCTTGCTCGCGTGCAGTCTTTAGCCACACTGACAAACAGCCGACACTTACTCCGTACTTTAGCGAGGCCTGCACCAAAGATATACCATT
>JAZRDQ010000016.1:0-1672 GCA_045660365.1 Bacteroidaceae bacterium | reverse complement strand
TCAGAATAAACATATTTCTTCATTCCTTTACTGTTTTCTGTTTATAAGATTCACTACCACCTTGACAAGGATATCCATCTCGTCCATTCGGCTTTCGGCAATCATCAGAGTCAATGCGACTAGAGTACCGTCCGCTATTCTTTTGGTACCATCAGGACGATATAGGATGCCATTTTTCTGCATAAACCACAGGAATAAAGTAGCTGCAATTCTCTTGTTTCCATCAACGAATGAATGGTTCTTCACAACAAGATATAGAAGCATCGCAGCCTTCTCCTCAACGCTTGGGTATAGTTCCTGGCCATCCCATGTCTGATATATCTGACCGATGCTGCTGTGAAAAGACTTATCCTTCTCAACTCCAAAGAAATTGCTCTCCTTAAACTTTTCCTTCAGGCTCTGAATTGCCTCCATAGCACTCTCGTATGTAGCTCGGAACTTTTCCTGAAGGGTAATGTCAGATATTTCAAGATTCTGATAATCGTAGGCATCAAGGGTATCCAACGCATATGTGTAATCCTTTACAACAGCAAACAGCTCTTTTGCCTGCTGTTCAGCCATGATGAAATTCTGGCTGAACACATTCTCCAACAAGCCAAGTGCACGCTTCAGATCTTCATACTTCTGTTCAGAAACAGCATTACGGTTGACTACGTACCCTTTGAGCATATACTGCTTGAGGACAGAGGTAGCCCATTGTCTGAAGGCAGTTGCTTTTCTAGAATTAACCCTATAGCCAACCGAAATTATGGCATCAAGATTATAGAATTGTACTTCCTTTGTTTGAAATTCACCTGACATTGCGCCATGTGGAGTGGTATGTGCAAATTTTGCACATACCACTTCTTTGTCTAACTCGTCCTCTTTGAAAATATTGGATAAGTGCCTAGTTATCACACTTCTATCTACACCAAAAAGATGTCCCATTGCCTTCTGCGTAGCCCAGATAGTTTCATTAGAGGGATCTATCATCGCCTCAATTTTCACAAGTCCGTCAGCGGACTGATATATCACAACATCGTTATTCATAAACAACTATGTTAATTCAGCAACTTACCATCCGGACCAAATGACAATGTAGGGATAGACTCCATATCAAACCCACGGGCAGCCATGCTACGAGTCATCATGTCCATCATGACTGCTTCCAGAGTTCGCTCATCATTAGTCAGTTCACCTATATGTATTCCAAAACTTTGTATGATGTGCCCAAGAATGTTTGTCTTCATGTATATTGTATTCGCAATCTCGTCTGCAAACATGCGTGCCTCCTGGCCGCTCTTACAATATAACACCAGCTCCAGACCAGTAGGAAAAGAGGCGTACCCTTTGAAGACAACTTTAGTCTTTGCACTAGCTTTTGCAGTGGCTCCTAACAAAAATGCCTCTCCATTGAAATCAGTCGGGAAAAGTAGCATGTCGTCAATGGTCTTGATCGACACAATGAAATGTCTTTTGCTCATAACTTCTTTTTTAATTTGACAAGTTTACAGAGGGAACTGTTCCCTCTACATCATGGGGCAAAAGTATAGAGCAAATTTCAAAATTAAAATAGCGTAACCTATTGTATTTCAGGAAGTTTTTCGCCAAATATTAATAGATATGCATAATATATTTCATATTAATATCTATGTATATCATTATATATAATTAGTATATTAATATATTATAA
>JAZRDQ010000015.1:0-111099 GCA_045660365.1 Bacteroidaceae bacterium | reverse complement strand
TATTTATTCTGTATAATATCTCTTGACGGTTCGTATTTTACCCTCGAACACTTGACTCATTGAAACAACAATGAGCAAATGCCCGTCGTACTACTTGTCTATTTATGAAAATTGTTCAAAGAACGTCTTTTTTAATTCACTCACCAAGGTGTTCCCCTCGGAAAGCGGATGCAAAGGTAGACACATTTTAAATACCCACCAAATGTTTTACAAACTTTTTTTAAAAGAATTTTTATGCAAAAATTATAACGAAATCACTAAATACAATAGATGAACAACTTACAACAACACTAACGCAAAAAATATTTTTTAAGAAAAAAGAGAGTTTTTACAAAATCAGCTAAAAAGGGTCAAAAAAAACAGCATATTCCACCATTGTCAGGGACTACGCTTTTTTGCTCTTAAAACACATTCAACATATAAATTCAACGAATCACCTATATTCCTATCTCAGTTGTTTGCACTATCTTTGAATAACATAGGCGGCACCTCGGGATAAAAAAAATCAAGTAAACTTGTTTTTTCTCCACTCGGTTTGCACTATCTTTACCACCACTAATGAGAGATGTTAAGAAAAGGGTATTACACCTTATTATAATAGTATATATGTTCTGCACGGGAGGTATTGCCACTGCGCAGACCAGAATAAGCGGAAATGTCAAAGATTTGTCCGGAGAATCCTTACCATACACTACCGTAAGGTTAAAAGATTCACATATTGGATGCACTACCGACAACAATGGAAACTTTTCTTTTAGCGGTCCAATTGAAGGCCAGACCCTTATAATATCATCTATTGGCTACAAAGATTATAGTCTGAAACTATCTTCAAAGACAAAATTCCCAATCAGCGTAACACTACACCCTACTACATACGATATAAGTGAAGTTGAAATAAAGCCTGAAAAGGAACGATACAGAAGATATGACAACCCTGCACTTGAACTGGCAAAAGAGTTGATCTCAAAAAAGGAGACAGAAAGCCCCTATCAGCATAGCTATGTATCAAAGGACAGATATGAAAAGTTTAACGTTGCATTAGATAATTTCGATGAAGAGAAACAGCAACAACTTCTGTTCAGACGATTTGACTTTCTGAAAGAGTACATAGACACATCATTGGTTTCAGGCAAACCTATTCTGAATATTTCATCCAGAGAACTTGTTGCAACCGATTATTACCAGAACAAACCCAGAAAAGAGCGTCAGGTAATACAGGGTAAGAACTGGGTAGGAGCCGATGATTTTCTGCCCGAGGAGGAGATCAGAGCTATGGTAGAGGCAACCCTGGTTGATATTGACATTTTCAACAATAAGATTATTATACTTAGAAATGAATTTGTAAGCCCATTGGCTGATATTGCTCCGTCATATTATAAATTCTATATTATGGATACCCTGAATATTGACAACACACCATGCATAGACCTTGCTTTCATACCATACAACACAAAATCATTTGGATTTACAGGCCATTTATATGTAACCACAGATTCCACACATTTCATAAAATGGGTTCAGATGAGTGTACCTCATGACATAAATTTCAACTTTGTGGAATATATGAACATTGAACAAAGATTTGCAAGAGACAATCAACACCCCAGATTACTGGTTTACGAATCTATTACAACCGAATTAAAACTTTACGATTTTATAGATGGACTATATGCACACAGAGAGGTGTATTATTCTGATTACAAATTCGATAACGATGTAAACACAGCACCTTTTGAGAGAGCCGAACCTGTTATAGAGTATGCCAATGCTACCAATCAGTCAGAGGAGTTCTGGGCGCAATACAGAGACAGCAATATAACCACAAATAACAACAGCATAAAAGATATGCTGGAAAGGTTACGCAGCATACCGGTGTATTACTGGACAGAAAAGTTTGTTTCATTTATGTTCTCCGGATATGTCCCAATAAAGGAGGAGAACACCCCTTTTTACTATGGTCCGGTTAATACAACTGCCAGCTACAACGGACTGGAAGGTCTAAGATTACGCGTAGGAGGCATGACAACTTCACACTTCAACCCTCACCTGTTCACCAATTTCTACGTAGCTTATGGCACCAGGGATGAAAGATTGAAGTACATGGCAAACGTTGAATACTCTTTTAAACCAAAAAAGGAACATGCCAATGAATTCCCTATTCATTCATTGCGTCTGAAACATGAAAACGACATATATCAGTATGGTCAGCAATATCTTTACACAAACAAAGACAACGCTTTGTTATCACTGAAAAGATTACCTGATAACAGGATTGGATATATAAAGCAGACCGAGTTCATCTATTCAAATGAATTCTACAACGGTTTTTCATATTCTGCTACATTAAGAAACAGAATCAATGAATCGTCATCCTTACTGCCTCTGGAAAAGGTTCTTCCCGATGGCACAAAAGTATATGACAGGCAGATTAACCAGAGCGAATTTGAAATCAAACTAAGATATGCTCCAAACGAAACATTCACCCAGAGCAAATGGAACAGACGTTCCATGAAACCTGAACATCCTGTATTCACACTATCACACTCCATTGCCCAGAAAGGAATTTTAGGAAGTGATTATACAATCCACCACACAGAAGCATCATACAGACAAAGACTATGGGTATCAATGTTCGGCTATTTTGACGTTATAGCAAAAGGAGGAAAGATATGGAATCAGGCTCCCTACCCTCTTATGATTATTCCTAACGCGAACCTGTCATATACCATTAGAGAAGAATCATTTGAACTGATGACTCCAATGGAATTTGTACTTGATTCACACGCCACATGGGATATATCATACTATATGAATGGCCTAATTTTCAACCGGACACCATTACTAAAGAAACTTAACTTCAGAGAGGTTATTACATTTAAGGGAGTATGGGGTTCAACTATGGATTGCAACATTCCAAACACCAATAACAGCGGCAATATATATCTATACCCTGAAAATGTAATTGCAACCAAGATGTCTGATCCATATATGGAGATTGGATTTGGAATAGAGAATATATTCAAGTTTGGCAGAATAGACTACTACCGCAGACTTACTTACAAAGATACCCCGGGTGTTTCCACCCAGGGTATCCGTATTGCTGTTCACGCACAGTTCTAAACTAAAACTAGAATTTAAAATCAAGAAGTTCACCCACTGAATACGAGTGATGTTTCTTTACTCTTTTCAGAACACGTTGTTTCTTATTTGCCAACCTCTTCTCTTTTTCATGAAAATACAATACAACCATTCTATTGTATTCACCCATATCATACATATAGTCCAATAGTGCCGATTCGTATTGATCACGATTTGCTAAAAAATAGCCATTATTTACCTGTTCATTCTCCATCTTCTGGATTCCAGTAACATACAGCACCGAATCAAGATGAGAAAATGCCATTGCAAACATAAATATATCCTTAATCTCTTCATTCTTATTCTGTGAATCATTTCTCATTGACTCAACATCGGCCTGGCTCTTTTTAAGTCCACTACCCTTCTCAACTATAGGGCTTTTCTGTGTCCTGTTATTCTGAGCAAAACCCAATACAGGCAAAACCGAGATTAAAAATATATAGACGAATCTTTTCATCATACAATTATCCCAAATATGACTTTAATAACTTGCTACGGGAATTCTGACGCAAACGACGTATTGCTTTTTCTTTAATCTGACGTACGCGTTCACGTGTCAAACCGAACTTATCGCCTATCTCTTCCAATGTCATTTCACGACAGTTAATACCAAAGAACATTCTGATGATATCTTTTTCTCTGTCTGACAATGTAGAAAGAGCGCGTTCAATTTCAGTTGAAAGTGATTCATTCACAAGAGTTCTGTCAGCCATTGGAGAATCATCATTCACCAATACATCCAGCAGGCTATTGTCCTCACCATCAACAAAAGGAGCATCTACAGATATATGACGACCGGAAACCTTCAGGGTATCGGCAATCTTATCTACCGGAATATCCAGCGCTTCTGCCAGCTCTTCTGGTGATGGACGACGTTCGTTCTCCTGTTCGAATTTTGAAAGAGCCTTACCTATTTTGTTAAGAGAGCCCACCTGATTAAGTGGCAAGCGTACTATTCTTGCCTGTTCAGCAAGAGCCTGAAGAATAGACTGACGTATCCACCATACTGCATAGCTGATAAATTTAAAACCACGAGTCTCATCAAATTTTTCCGCAGCTTTAATCAATCCAAGATTACCTTCATTAATAAGGTCAGGCAAACTCAAACCCTGGTTCTGATACTGTTTTGCAACTGATACCACAAAACGCAGATTAGCGCGTGTAAGCTTTTCTAAAGCCTGTCTATCACCCTTTCTGATGCGCTGTGCCAGTTCAACCTCTTCTTCAACTGTAATGAGTTCTTCACGACCTATCTCCTGAAGATACTTATCCAAAGACGCACTTTCACGATTTGTGATACTCTTTGTAATTTTAAGCTGCCTCATTTTTACTATGCTATTGATTATGATTATCAGTTAATTACGCATCGCCATAGCTCTCCACTTAAGCGAATTGACTGCAAAATTACAACTTTTTTTTAGAAAACACATTATTTATATAGAAATTGTGGCCCCAAAATCTACGACTTTGAGGCCACATTATCTATTTCCGGAATTGTTATTCAGAAAGATCTATTGCAAAATTTGCTCTGCGTCCTGACGGATACATACCTGTTATAAACAGTACCTGCTCCGGAGATTTTACAGCCTCATTAAACACAGTTTCCAAATCTTTTTCTGATCTGATTTGAACATTATTGACTTTCAGGATTATAAATCCGCGCTGTATGCCGGCTTTCTGGAATTTACCTGTATTTACTCCGGACACCTGCAGTCCATATCCAATATTCAGTTGTTTGCGTGTCTGTTCAGAAACCTCTTCAAAAGCTGCACCTAACATATCCATTTTACGATCCTTCACTACCTCTGTATTTCCTTGAGAGTTCTTTAACTCAACTGTTACTTCCTTTTCTTTTTTATTGCGCAACAATGTTACTCTTATCTTATCACCCGGACGATGCTGTGCTATCACCTCCTGCAATTCAGTCATTGTCTTTACTTTCTTTCCATTTATTGCAATAATCACATCACCACTTTCAATACCTGCCGCCAAAGCGCCGCCACCGTCAGTTACATCGCTTACATATACACCATCGAGAGTACCAAAATCCTTATCTTTATTCTCTTCAAGCTTCAACATTTCAGATACATCGCCACCCATAATACCTAAAAGAGCACGCTGTACTGTTCCAAACTCCTTTAAATCGGCAACAACCTTACCTACTATAGTTGTAGGAATTGCAAAACCATAACCTGCGTATGTTCCAGTAGGAGATTCCAGCGCTGCATTGATACCTATCAGCTCACCACGCACATTTACCAAAGCTCCGCCACTGTTACCCATATTGATGGCTGCATCGGTCTGAATAAAAGATTCTATACTCTCTCTGCTTTCATACACTCCAATTTTTCTTGCTTTTGCACTTACAACACCGGCAGTAACAGTAGATGTCAGGTTAAATGGATTACCAACAGCCAACACCCATTCTCCCAGTTTCAAATCCTCTGAATTTCCCATTGGGATATATGGAAATTCATCTCCATCTATCTTTATCAGCGCCAGATCAGTATTAGGATCCGTACCAACTACTGTTGCCTGAAATATTCTGTTATCATTTAAAGTAACATCTATCTGATCTGCATTCTCTATAACGTGATAATTTGTTACAATATATCCGTCTTTTGAGAGTATAACACCCGATCCGTAACCTACCTGTGGACGGCTCTGAATCTCTCTCTGGCGAGGCATTCCATTTCCGAAGAAATATTCAAAAATATCAGGCATCTCTTGCACCACCTGTGTTCTGCTCTTTACGGTTGATTTGATATGCACTACTGCATGAACTGTTTTTTCTGCTGCATCTGTTAAATCTACCGGCTGACCAGAAAAAGCAGAACGTGCAGTTGTCATAGCATATTGATTATTTACATCTTTCTCCACAACAACAGTTGTATTCTGTTTAGCTGTTTTTTTGTTTACTACATAGGTTGTAACCCCAGCTGCCGATGCACATAATGCTACCAGCATAATCGATTGAAACACTTTCTTAGTTGCGATTTTCATATCTATATTTATTTAATTGGTTAAAATCATATATACATTTAACACTTTTCTCGCCTCAAATATATACAAGATTTCCAACATTAATACTACAAAACATCTCAATTTGCCAAAATTTAACATTACAGGCCACAAATTAACATTTATACAGCAATATGCCAATATTTATATCTTAAAAGCAATACGTAAGCACAAAGAAAGTAAAAATGTAGTAACTTTGCAGCGGCTTACTGCCAAAAATAAAAAAGCTAACCGGTCTGTCGCTATCTTTTTTGATAGAGGAAAGTCCGGGCAACGCAGAGCATTCCACTTCCTAACAGAAAGTTGCTGGTAACGGCAAAGTAGTGTAGAAGAAAACAACCGCCCTTTACAGGGTAAGGGTGAGAAGGTAAGGTAAGAGCTTACCAGGTGCGTGGCGACACGTATGCTGTACACCTTGGAAGTTGCAAGATCGTGTAAACCGGCGCCAGAGGGCTGCTCGCTCAAGCCGGAGGGTAGATCGCTAGAACCTGTCGGCAACGGCAGGTCGAGATTAATGACAGACAGGATTATTCCTACAGAACCCGGCTTATAGGTTAGCTTTTATTTTGAACTTATATTATTCTAAATATATGAAACGAGTTAGATGCCCAAAGTGCGATAGCTACATAGTTTTTGATGAGACCAGATATAATGAAGGTCAGACTCTTGTTTTTGAGTGCGGACAGTGCAGAAAGAAATTTGCCATCAAGATAGGAGTAAACAAACTTTCATCAACACAAAAGGATGCAAATAAAAACCCGGAAATAAACGACAACGGCTTTGGCTCTATTACTGTTATTGAAAATGTGTTCGGTTTCAGACAGAACTTCCCTCTTCAACTAGGCGACAATGTAATTGGCAGATATAACAAAGGAGACGAAATAAATATACCAATTGAAACAACAGACCGTAGCATGGACAGACGCCACTGCGTAATTAATGTTAAGCGCAACGAAAAGTGTGAGTTGTCTTACACCTTAAGAGATTTCCCCAGTTTGACAGGTACATTTCTGTTCAACAGAATTTTAGGAGACAGAGAACGTGCTATAATAGAAGATGGCGCCATAATCACTTTAGGCGCCACCACTATAATTCTTGAATGTAATAAAAATTCCAATTAGTAAGGTTTTAATATACAAACCTTAAATTTTATATCTCTGTCAGGCGGGAACGCCATAAAATCTGTTGCTTCAATTATCAGAGTCAGCCTGTTTTTCTCGCAGTCAAAACGAATATTTTCCACAACCGTTTCTCTGCCGCTTTCATAAGGAAGTACTAACGGGAGCATATTATCTCTGCCCTCCTTATCAATATAATAAACCATAACTGCACCCTTTTCAAGTACACTTGATGTTATTTCCGGGAAATTAAATTCCTGATACTGATAACAGCCCTGAGTCCCCTCTTCACCATTCAGTTGCCAGTTATTTTTCTTGGCTTCTATATATACAACTTCCATCTCTATACCATCGTTCAGCACTGTATAGTTACATCCCGAAAATGCAAACAATGCTGCAAAAGCCAAACAAAATGTATTTAAAATTGCTTTCATAACTATATGTTTTTTAAGTTTAATATCTATCAAAAACATTTTCCTCCAAGCCTGTTGATGACTTGGCTCCATTTCTGTTTCTGGAGAGTTTTAAAGTAAGAGGCATAGATACCTTATATCTGACAGGTGTACCGTTTCTGGTAGCAGGTATCCATCTGGGCATAGCCTGCAACAGACGAATTATCTGATCGTCTACCAGTTCGTGAATACCCTTCAATAGTCCAACATTGGTTACATCACCCGATTTTTCAACTGTAAACTCCACCTCTGCAGTACCGCTGATAGAACGCTTTGCAGCCTCTTCCGGGTACTCGAAGTTTGTTAGAATGTATTTGTACAAAGCCTCCATTCCACCCTTGAATTCAGGCTGAGTAATAACCATTTCACCACTATTTTGCGATTGAGATGCGTTATTTTGTGCATTCAAAACATTTGGTACTAAAGATACGAACAACACTACCAGTGTCATTAATAATATTTTCTTCATCTTTCTATATTTTTTTTGCAAAAGTACATAAAATGCTACACTTTACGCAATAGCACATATATTATTCACACTTTTTAAGACTAACAAACATCGGTAAAGTTTAACCGAATATCAGAAATAAACTTTTTTTAAGATTCTCGTAATTCCAACATTGTAACCACTTCCACGTGATGAGTATGCGGAAACATATCTACCGGCTGGACAGCTATTACCTTATATTTTGAGTCCATCAAAGCTAAATCACGCGCCTGCGTTGCAGGATTACAGCTTACATACACAATCCTTTTTGGCGAAGCTGCCATTATTACATCTACCACATCCTTATGCATTCCCATACGTGGTGGGTCTGTAACTATCACATCCGGTGTCCCGTGTTCAGCTATAAAATCTGCATTAAGAACATCCTTCATATCACCTGCAAAGAATATAGCATTGTTGATGTCATTCAATTCAGCATTGATTTTTGCATCTTCAATAGCTTCAGGCACATATTCTATACCAACTACTTTCTTAACACTGCGAGCCAGGAACTGCGCAATAGTACCTGTACCTGTATATAAGTCATAAAGAACATCATCCTGTTTCAGATCTGCCATTTCTCTTACTACAGAATACAATTTGTATGCCTGACGACTATTTGTCTGGAAGAACGATTTTGGACCAATCTTGAATTTAAGATCTTCCATAGTTTCATATATAAACTCTTCACCACGGAATACATTTACTTCCAAATCACCAAAGGTATCATTACATTTATTGTTGATTACATACAGCAATGAAGTTATCTGCGGGAAAGTATCAGATACAAACTGCATCAGCCCCATAAACTGTTCCATATCGGCAGGTGTCATAACCTTTGCCTGAATAAGTACCATAATCTGACCGGTGGTTACTATACGCACCATCATATCCCTTAGTAATCCTTCCTGAGAACGCAGGTTTATAAAAGGCAGATTGTTATCTATGGCATACTTATAAACAGCATTTCTTACCTGATTTGTAAAATCGTCCTGCAACATACATTTGTTTATGTGCAGCACCTTATCGAATGCACCTGGTATATGAAATCCCAATCCTGGTTGTTTACGTTCTATAGCGCCTTCCGATTCATCTATAGTTTGCAATTCCTCCACTGTAAGCCAGCGCATATTGCTGAAAGAGTATTCCAGTTTATTTCTGTAACACTCTATCTGCTCGGAGCCCATTATTGGATTGAGCTCTGGAATATCTACTTTCGCTATTCTTGTCAAAGCATCAAACACCTGTTTCTGCTTATTTTTCAACTGCTCTTCGTATGGCAAATTCTGCCACTTACAACCGCCGCAGATACCAAAATGTTCGCACATAGGAACAGCTCTCACTTTAGAATATTCATGAAATTTAACTGCCACGGCTTCGGCATAATTGTGTTTTTTCTTTAAGATTTTCAGATCAACCACATCACCAGGCACAACAAAAGGCACAAAAACCACCAAATCATTAATTCTAACCAACGATTTACCTTCGGCTGCTATATCTGTTATTACCACATTCTCCAGAATAGGCCACTCTTTTCTTTTTCTTGACATATATTTAGACAAAAACTACTTTACGCAATAAATTCGGCCACAAAGTTAAAAAAAAGAGACGATATGAGTTAAAAAAAGAGATGCATATAAACCACATATTTAATAATAAATAAGTAACTTTGCAGACGATTTCGGTATAAATCCAAATCGCACAAGATATTTCACAAAATATATATACATATTTATGAGCGAAAAAAGAGTTTATACCTTCGGAAACGGTATGGCCGAAGGAAAGGCAGACATGAGGAATTTGCTGGGTGGTAAAGGTGCTAACCTGGCAGAAATGAACTTGATTGGAGTTCCGGTACCTCCAGGTTTCACTATTACAACAGACGTATGTAACGAGTATTACGAAGTTGGTAAAGACAAAGTTGTAGCTTTACTTAAGGACGATGTAATGAAAGCCGTTGCTAACATCGAGACATTGATGAATTCAAAGTTCGGCGATGTTGAGAATCCACTTTTGGTTTCTGTACGTTCAGGTGCTCGTGCTTCAATGCCTGGTATGATGGATACTATCCTGAACCTTGGTTTGAATGACGAAGTAGTAGAGGGTATGATTCGCAAAACAGGAAACGCTCGTTTTGCATGGGATTCTTACCGTCGTTTTGTTCAGATGTACGGTGACGTTGTTTTGGGCATGAAGCCTGTAAACAAAGAAGACATTGATCCATTTGAAGCTATTATTGAAGAAGTAAAAGAGGCAAAGGGAGTTAAATTAGACAATGAACTTGCTGTAGAAGACTTGAAAGAGTTGGTAGTAAAGTTCAAGGCTGCTGTTAAGGAGCAGACCGGCAAAGACTTCCCTAACGATTCATACGAACAGCTATGGGGTGCTATCTGCGCTGTATTTGACAGCTGGATGAACGACCGCGCTATCCTTTATCGTAAGATGGAGGGTATCCCAGCAGAATGGGGTACAGCTGTTAACGTACAGGCAATGGTATTCGGTAACATGGGCGACACATCTGCTACAGGTGTATGCTTCAGCCGTGATGCTGGTAATGGTGAAAACCTGTTCAACGGAGAGTACCTTATCAACGCACAGGGTGAAGACGTAGTTGCTGGTATCCGCACACCACAGCAGATCACCAAGATTGGTTCACAGCGTTGGGCTGAACGCGCAGGTATTTCAGAAGAAGAGCGCGTAGCTAAATACCCATCAATGGAAGAGGCAATGCCAGAGATCTACAAAGAACTGGATATGCTTCAGAACAAGCTTGAGAACCACTACCGCGATATGCAGGATATGGAGTTCACTGTACAGGAAGGCAAGCTATGGTTCTTGCAGACCCGTAATGGTAAGCGTACTGGTTCTGCAATGGTTAAAATTGCAATGGATCTTGTTCGCGAAGGTCTGATTGACGAACAGACAGCATTGAAACGTTGCGAGCCTAACAAACTTGACGAACTTCTGCACCCTGTATTTGACAAGGCTGCCTTGAAGAACGCTAAGGTTCTTACTCGTGGTCTTCCTGCATCACCAGGTGCTGCTACTGGTCAGATTGTATTCTTTGCTGACGATGCAGCTAAATGGGCTGAAGAGGGCAAGAAGGTAATTATGGTTCGTATTGAAACTTCACCTGAAGACTTGGCTGGTATGGCTGTAGCACAGGGTATTCTGACTGCACGTGGTGGTATGACATCACACGCTGCCGTAGTTGCTCGTGGTATGGGTAAGTGCTGTGTATCTGGTGCAGGTTCTCTGAATATTGACTACAAAGCTCGCACTGTAGAGGTTGACGGTGTTGTACTGAAGGAAGGTGACTTCATCTCATTGAACGGTACAACAGGTGAAATCTACAATGGTAAGGTTGAAACCAAGGCTGCTGAATTGAGCGGTGATTTTGCCGACTTGATGGCGCTTTGCGACAAATATACAAAATTGGTAGTTCGTACAAATGCTGATACCCCACACGATGCTGAAGTTGCTCGTAACTTTGGTGCTGTAGGTATTGGTCTTTGCCGTACAGAGCACATGTTCTTTGAAGCAGAGAAGATTGTTGCTATGCGCGAGATGATCCTTTCAAAGGACGCAGAAGGTCGCAAGAATGCATTGGCTAAATTGTTGCCTTACCAGAAGGCAGACTTCTACGGAATCTTCAAGGCTATGGATGGTTGCCCAGTGAACGTTCGTTTGCTCGATCCTCCATTGCATGAATTCGTTCCACACGATGCAAAAGGTCAGGAAGAGATGGCAAAAGCTATGGGCGTAACAGTTGAATATATCCGTCAGCGTGTTGACAGCCTTTGCGAAGCTAACCCAATGTTGGGTCATCGCGGCTGCCGTCTTGGAAATACATATCCTGAAATCACTGAAATGCAGACTCGCGCTATCCTTGGTGCTGCTGTTCAGTTGAAGAAGGAAGGTGGCGATCCACACCCAGAAATCATGGTTCCTCTGACAGGTATCCTGTACGAGTTTGAAGCTCAGGAGAAGGTTATTCGTGAAACTGCTGCTGCTCTGTTTGCAGAAGAGGGTGTTTCAATTGAATTCAAGGTTGGTACAATGATTGAGATTCCACGTGCTGCTCTGACAGCTAACAGAATTGCAAGCCGCGCTGAATACTTCTCATTCGGTACAAACGACTTGACTCAGATGACATTCGGTTATTCACGTGACGATATCGCTAGCTTCTTGCCAGTTTATCTTGAAAAGAAGATTCTGAAGGTTGACCCATTCCAGGTACTTGACCAGAACGGTGTAGGACAGCTTGTTGAAATGGCAGTAGAAAAGGGCCGTTCAGTACGTCCAGAACTGAAGTGCGGTATCTGCGGTGAGCACGGTGGTGAACCATCATCTGTTAAGTTCTGCCACAAGGTAGGTTTGAACTATGTAAGTTGTTCTCCATTCCGCGTTCCAATTGCACGTCTGGCTGCTGCTCAGGCTGCTGTTGAGTAAGAAATGGAATACAGATAATAAAAATGGAGGCCCATGGGTCTCCATTTTTATTTATTATTGTATCAGTCAGCTATACTGATTCCTTTCCTGATTATTAATTATTAAAGTCGTAATACCACCAGTAAGAAGTTTTGTAATTCATGTATAGTCTGTTCATTCTGTTGTTCTCAGAATATTTGTAATAAGACTTTTTCTCTTCCTGATATTTATCAAATTTATCCTTTGCTGCATTATACTGCGTACCATACAGCTGTTTAACATCATCAATATTGATTCCCAAAGAGTATTCTGCAAGCACAAATGCTTCTACATAGTAATGAGGCAAATAATCAGGATACCATGACGACAACCTTAAATGTTCTTCTGAATCTGCAAACAAAAACTCTGCAAAACCACTGAGATCGCATTTCAGTAACAGTGCTGTAAGAGTAGCATTATCTTTTCTATGCATTACAGAATCAGTTCTTGCCATCAAAGAATCTGCCACTACATCTGCATCGGTAATAGGATAATTAAAAATATGTTTTGCTATTGCGCTGCCTGGTTCTGAAGAAGGCATCAGCAACATCGCTTCGGCCCTGTCAAGTGTAAGTCTGACAGTTGTTTCGTCAGCATATTGTCCTACCTCAAGTGCATCATCATATCTACCCTCTTTTACCAGTTTTTCCACTTTAAGTTCTCTATGCAGATTTTCATCGGCATTACCCACAGTAAGCGTTACAAATAACGTCAGCAACATCAGTGTCATACAATAAGGCCACTTCATCAGATAATTTCTTCCTAATGGTATCATTGAAACCACTTTCATGACTCCAATAACTATAAGGACCAGAATCAAGATGGTTGACCAATGACCGAAATTATGAATAAAGAACAGTTCCCTGTTTCCAGATGTACATATTCCCAATATAAAAGCTGAAGGTAGATAGTTACACGGATACCACAGGCTACCAAATCGTAACAACTTATTTACCTGTTTACCAATAAAGAAACAGATTAATGTAAGTAACAACGATACGGGCAACAGATGAAAATCAAAATACAAAGCCGCAGGTAACTTAATATAGAGAACTTCCAATAAATCACCCTGAAAGAAAAACAGATATGCAAACGAAAACAGCAAAAATACCGTATCGCAAAATATCATCAAGTTACTGTCTTCCCTATCTCTTTTCATTATCTTTTTCTTTTTAGGATTAATGCTGTGCGAGCAGGCAGATACATTTTCAACCATCCTTTATCTTCTGCACCATATACTGTATCTGAAATGGTTTGATAAATCTGATTTTCATCCACCAGCTCATTACCTCCGAATTCATTGTTATCACTATTCAGAAGTATCTTATATTCGCCATGAGGCACAAGCACTCCATAGTCTGTAAACGATCTAACAGGATTGAAGTTATATACAAACAGATACTCTCCTCTGCCATAAACTACAACCTTGTCTGAATCGTTTAAACAATACTGTTCAAGTTTCTTATTCTGAAAACCTCTGGACTTACCCAAAAGATTGATTAGTTTCTTGTCAAAGTTATTTAGCCAGCTGTAACATAATTCCTGATTATCTACCAGACTCCATTGACGACGGGCATATTTATAACTCCAGCCATTACCTTCTCGAGGGAAATCAATCCATTCCGGATGTCCGAACTCATTTCCCATGAAATTCAAATATCCTCCGTTGATAGTAGTTGCGGTTATAAGCCTTATCATCTTATGTAAAGCAATTCCTCTTGCTGTAACCAGATTTCCATCAGACTTTGAGAAATGCCAATACATGTCAGAATCAACCAACCTGAATATCACTGTTTTATCACCAACCAAAGCCTGATCGTGACTCTCTACGTAAGATATGGTCTTTTCATCACTTCTTCTGTTGGTTATCTCCCAGTAAATACCACTCATGGACCAATTGTCATCACTCAGTTCCTTAATTATCTTAATCCAGTAGTCAGGGATATTCATAGCCATTCTGTAGTTGAATCCATATCCGCCATTTGCAAATGGTGCAGCCAGTCCCGGCATACCTGACACCTCTTCTGCTATTGTTATAGCATTAGGATTACATTCATGAATCAACTTGTTTGCCAGCATCAAATAACAGATAGCATCACCATCCTGTCTGTCATTGAAATAATCCTGATAACTTCCAAAACTTTCTCCCAAACCATGACTGTAGTAAATCATTGATGTTACACCATCAAAACGAAAACCATCAAAATGATACTCTTCCAACCAGTACTTACAGTTTGACAAAAGGAAATGCAGCACCTGATCCTTTCCATAATCAAAGCATAGCGAGCCCCATGCAGAATGTTCTCTGCGCTCACCTGAATGAAAATACTGACTCTTGTCACCAGACAGATTTCCCAAGCCTTCATTTTCATTGGCAACTGCATGGGAATGTACAATATCCATAATGACTGCTATTCCCATTGAATGAGCTGTATCTATCAATTCCTTCAGTTCTTCCGGTGTACCAAAACGAGATGATGGAGCAAAGAAGTTAGATACATGATATCCAAAACTGCCATAATAAGGGTGTTCCTGTACAGCCATTATCTGAATACAATTATAACCACCCTCTTTTATTCTTGGCAATACCTTATCTTTAAACTCTATATATGTTCCTACATCCTCTTTCTCCTGTGCCATTCCAATATGACACTCATAAATCAGCAATGGTTTGTCCTTTGCTATTTTAAAGTCTGTATTGGCAAAACGGTATTCAGTTTCCGGTTTCCATACCTGTGCAGAAAAGATACCAGTTACAGGATCCTGCACTACGCGTCTGCACCAAGCCGGGATTCTCTCGCCTTCACCATCCTTCCATCTCACCAGCATTTTGTAATGCTGTCCATGTCTAAGCGATGATTTTGGAAGGCGCAGTTGCCAATCCCCGTGTCTGTTTATAAGCGATGCTCTGTAACGCTCATCTATTCTCCACTCATTGAAATCGCCAATCAGATATATTGCTGTAGCATTTGGGGCCCATTCTCTGAAAATCCACTCGTTATCTATAAAATGCAGGCCATAATACATATAGCCCAATGCAAAATCGGATAGTGTACCATCTCCGATAAGCTGAGATTCTTTAACCACCGCACTATTGTGACGCTCTTTTATTGTCTTCTCATACGGTTTCAACCAAGGATCTTTATCAACTATTCTCATAAAGCTATACTTTTATTTTAAACACTATTTTTTTCAAACCATTCTCAGAGATTGCCGGAGCATGTCCTTCCTCCGGGAAAAAGATGACAAACATACCCTTTCTAACATTGATATATATATCGGACACACCAGGGTAGAATGCGATATCTCTCTCAGCATCATATGGGATATGTGGTTGAGGCAACATATTCGCTGCTGTAAATCCCATTATTTCATCAGATGATATAGGTATCTGTATATCAATGTATTTGCTATGTGTTTCCAGAACTGCATCTTCTTTTGACTTTGAAGCCTGATTATCTATATTCGCAAAAAGTTCATCACCTTTTATGTATATTCTTCCAAAATCAAGACTGCGAAGTTCATTCTTTTCAAGAAAATCTGCAACCTCTTTTATCAAAGGATGCAACTGCACATATTTTCCTATGTTTTCAAGAATATCCAATACCATAACACCTGTAGTTAATATGTTATCTTATTTATTTCATTGCCTTCCTGATCTTTAACAACGAACACCCCTATTCGTTTGCCCTGACTGAATTCACCTTCGTATTGTAAACCATCAGGCTCTACAACAACTCCGTGTCCGTGTACAAGCCCATTCTGAAAGCCTCCTTTATAATGATTGCCATCGGCTAATTTCATGAAACCCTCACCGTCAGGCTGATCATTTTTCCATTCACCTTCATAACTATCGCCATTTTTCCACTGCATTTTACCCTTGCCCTCTCTGACGTTTAGTTTCCATTCGCCTTCGTATTTAGAGCCATTATACCACACAAACGTACCAGTTCCTGATGCCACACCATCCATGAAGGCACCCTCATAAACATCACCATTTACATAGTTATATTTGCCCTTTCCATTTATCAGTCCCTGTTTAAACTCTCCTAAATATATATCGCCATTATAAAAACGACATTCGCCTTTTCCATCTTTACGGTCGTTCTTCCAGCCACCTGAATAGCTATATTCTTTACCTATATAGACCCCCTGTCCTTCTCTTTTTCCAAATTTCCAGTCACCTTTGTACTGTGTGCTGTCTGCCCAGTACATTATACCCTCTCCATGTTTCTGGTCTTCATTCCATTCGCCAGAATAGTAGGAACCGTCAATCCAGTAATAGACTCCCTTACCGCTACGCTGATTCTCTTTCCAGACACCTTTATATATATCACCATCAAAATAGATATATTCCCCTTCACCATCACGTTTATCCAGCAACCAATTGCCGGTATATCTGTCACCATTAGCATATTCCTGTGTTCCCTTACCGGAACGCATGGCCTTCAACATAGTACCCGTATATGTATCGCCATTGGCATATTTAACAACACCTGTACCGTTCGGTTTGTTCCACCTTAAATCTCCCTGGTATGTAGAGCCATCCTTGTAGGTATAGATACGCACCTTGCCTTCTCTCTGCTGACCGTAAATGGTTTGAGGCAACAGAAAGAGAAATATTAATGTGGACAGGATATAAATATGTTTCATAGGCTGTTTTCCATCAAAAACTTTTCTGCATTTGACAAATCTTCAGGAGTATCTATTCCTATGGTTTCAACATCTGTAGTGCCCACTTTGATGGTATATCCTGCCGACAACCATCTTAACTGTTCCAGACTCTCTGCCAGTTCCAGAGGGGCCTGTTTTAATGACGTTACACTACCTAATACGTCGGCCCTGAATGCATACAGACCAATATGTTTATAGTAATTATGGTTTTCTGCCCAATGTTCCTGCTCAACACCTCGAAGATACGGAATTACGCTTCTGCTAAAATAGAGAGCATTCCAGTTGTCATCTACCACTACCTTTGGAGAATTTGGATTTTCCAGTGCCTGGTAAGGCAGATCTTTTGCAAATGGCTTCACCAGTGTTGCAATATCTGTTTCAGGTTTAGCAAACAGTTCCTTAATAGTTACCAGCTGAGATGGATCTATAAAGGGTTCATCGCCCTGTATATTCACTACAACATCGGCTTCCACACCACACTTGCGGTAAGCCTCATAACATCTGTCCGTACCACTTTTATGATCCGATGATGTCATTACCACATTTCCGCCAAATGCCTGTACTGCAGAGTATATTCTATCATCATCTGTTGCCACATATACATTTTCAAACACTTTCAATGCCTGTTCATACACTCTCTGTATAACCGGTTTGCCACCCAATATGGCAAGTGGTTTGCCAGGGAAGCGTGTAGAAGCATATCTGGCTGGGATAATTGCTACAAAACTCTTCATATATCAAAACATCTCAATATCGTAATTCTCTATTATTTCACTCTCCATTCCGTATCCTGCACATGGATCAAACTCTTCAGGGATATCAAACTCCTTGCTTGGGGAATATCCCAGCGCAATTGAATCCTGATAGACTTTCTCCATAAAGATACCCCATATAGGCAGTGCCATTCTGGAACCCTGACCGAATACCATGGAATCAAAATGTATATCACGGTCATCACCACCTACCCAGCAGCCGGCAACAAGATCCGGAGTGTATCCTATGAACCATGCATCGGAATGGTTGTTTGTAGTACCTGTTTTTCCACCGCAATCCACCTTTACATAGTTCTTTGCACGCAAACCTGTACCTTCCGATATAACCGCGCGCATCATATCTATCATCTTATAGGATGTCTCCTCACTTATAACTTCATTGCTCCTTGCTGTAAATGTTGCAATTGTATTTCCGTCGGCATCTTCAATTCTTGTTACATAAAGAGGTTCTGTTCTGATTCCCTTGTTCGGGAAGGCTGTATATGCGCTCACCATCTCTGCAACAGATACATCACATGGGCCCAGACACAAAGATGGAACAGGTTCAATCTCCTGATTTCTCAGACCAAATTCATGAAGTATATTTTTGAATTCATACGGGCTGAGTTTACTCATAAGGAATGCCGATATGTTATTGTTTGATTTTGACAAACCCCACTTCAGAGTAACCAGTTCTCCTATTAAATCCTTTCCCTCATCTCTCGGACGCCATATCTGACCGCTCTCTGTCAGGATAGTCTGTGTCTGGTTGATTGTCTGATCACAAGGTGAATATCCACTCTCCATAGCCAGTGAATATAGGAAAGGTTTAATAGTTGAACCAACCTGACGACGTCCGTTGGTTACCATATCATACTGGAACTGTCTGTAGTCCGGACCGCCAACGTAAGCCCTAACATATCCGGTCTGAGGCTCCATAGCCATAAAGCCGGTACGCAGGAAATATTTCAGATAGCGTAAAGAATCCATCGGAGTCATTACTGTATCTACATTTCCTTCGTATGTGAATACTGTCATCTCTCGTGGAGTATCAAATATCTTCTTTATCTCTGCCTCGGACATACCTTTTGCATTTAAAGCTCTGTATCTATCGGTCTGACGCATAGCTTTTATCATAATGTTGTCAACCTCTTCCGGAGTCAGATTCGATGTAAACGGTGCAGGTTTCTTACTTCCTTTCTCTTTGAAAAAGTTCGGTTGCAGGTAACCGATCAGATGTTCATCAACTGCATCTTCTGCGTACTGCTGCATTCTTGAATCGAGAGTTACGTATATCTTCAGACCATCTGTGTACAGGTTATATGGTTCACCTTTCGCATTTACATTCTTGTTGCACCAGCCAAACAACGGATTATTCACCCAATCCAGAGAGTCTTCATAATACTGTTGCATCTGCCAGCCTCTGTAGTTTGCCTTTTTAGGCTCTTTGGCTGTCA
Organism: Bacteroidaceae bacterium; assembly: GCA_045660365.1. Classification (GTDB taxonomy): domain Bacteria; phylum Bacteroidota; class Bacteroidia; order Bacteroidales; family Bacteroidaceae; genus Colenecus. The sequence continues at coordinate 91,530 of JAZRDQ010000015.1, read as the reverse complement.
TCATTGTACGTAAATATTCACGGAAATATGTTGCTGAGCCCAGCTTATGGTCAACCCGGTGATAATCCAGAACTATTTCTGATGCCTGCAGGGAATCACACTCCGTTGCATTCAGATAACCTGCTTTCTCCATCTGGGACAATACCACATTGCGACGTTCCTGAGTCAGTTCCTTTCTGCGCAAAGGATTGTAGAGTGAAGAATTCTTACACATACCAACCAGCATTGCCGCCTGTTCAGGATTAAGATCTACAGGATCCAGACCAAAATAGGTATGAGCCGCTGTATAAATACCTATTGCATTATTGCCAAAGTCATATTTATTCAGGTACATTGTAAGAATTTCTTCTTTTGTGTAATATTTCTCCAGCCTTACTGCTATTACCCATTCACTTGGTTTTTGCAATATACGCTGAACAGAACTTCTGGCAACCTGTTCGGTATATAGAAGTTTTGCAAGCTGCTGAGTTATGGTACTTCCACCGCCGGCACTCTTTTGCTGCAAAATCAATCTCTTTACAATAGCACGCACCAAAGCCCTGAAATCTATACCTGAATGATCCTGGAAGCGAATATCTTCTGTAGCTATCAGTGCTTTGACCAAATGCGGGGAGAGTTCGTCAAAATCCACCCACACTCTGTTGTCGCCGGCATACGAATAGGAGCCCAGAACCACACCATCAGACGTTACCACCTGAGAAGCGAACTTATCAATAGGATTCTCCAGATCTGCTACTGAAGGCATATCACCACGCCAGTCTTTTGCTATTCCGAAAAACACAAAGAAGATAAGCAGCATCACTGCTCCAAACATAAACCACAGGAGGCCGATAATTATGTTAGCCGTACGTTTTGTAAGATCTTTCATTATTATTACTATTTTTACAATCTACAAATTTAGAGAAAAAAACGCATTTTATAACCTTAGCAAAGCTATTTTTATCCTTTTTGCAAAAAATACGAATAAGTGAGCGAGAAAGTTGAGCAAGCGAATGGGTGAAAATTTATTTTCACACGCAATGAGCGCAGCCAACTTCGCAAAAAGCAAATATCAGGCTTGCTTGAATATTTTTCAAAGCGAGCGCAAGTATTTTATCTAAAAACTGTACACAGATAGTGATTTTATTCGTAATTTTGAAGTCCAAAAACTATAGTTAATCAATATGGAGCAATCTGGAAAAAGTTTGATTTCGTTAGAGGAACTCTCAAAAGAGGGAATACTGGAACTTCTCAGACACGCAGCAGAGTTTGAAAAGGAGCCTAACAGAAAGATTTTAGACGGCAAAATTGTAGCAACTCTGTTCTTTGAACCTTCCACAAGAACAAGGTTAAGTTTTGAGACCGCAGTAAACAGACTCGGAGGACGCATTATCGGTTTCTCCGATGCATCTACCAGCAGTTCTACCAAAGGAGAGAGCCTTAAGGACACAATCATGATGGTAAGCAGTTATGCCGACCTTATCATTATGCGCCACTATCTGGAAGGTGCTGCACGATATGCAAGTGAAATTTCTCCTGTCCCAATCATCAACGCAGGAGATGGTGCAAATCAACACCCGTCACAAACCATGCTGGATTTATACTCCATACAGAAGACTCAGGGAACTTTGGAAAACCTGAACATCTATCTGGTAGGCGATCTGAAATTCGGACGCACAGTTCACTCAATGCTGATAGCAATGAGACACTTCAACCCTACCTTCCATTTTATTGCTCCTAATGAGCTGAAGATGCCAAACATCTACAAAGAGTTCTGCAAGGAGAACAATATGAAATTCTACGAACATTCGGAACTCAGCAAGGAGATTATAGCTGACGCAGACATTCTCTATATGACACGAGTGCAAAAAGAACGTTTCACAGATTTAATGGAATATGAAAGAGTCAAGGACACCTTTATTCTGAGAAACGACATGCTTACAGACACAAAGCCAAACCTTAGAATTCTGCATCCGCTACCACGAGTAAATGAAATTGAGCAGGAGATTGATACAAACCCAAAGGCATACTATTTCCAGCAGGCCAAGAACGGTCTGTATGTAAGAGAAGCCTTAATTTGCAATGCACTTAATATGCTATAATGATTATGGAAAAGAAGACTAAATCAGAATTGCTTGTTGCCGCACTTGAAAACGGCACCGTAATAGACCACATACCTTCAGATAAGGTGTTTTCCGTAGTCAATCTTTTAGGTTTGAACAACATTCACAAACCAATAACTGTGGGAGCAAACCTGAACAGCAAAAAGATGGGCAGCAAGGGAATAATAAAGATTGCGGATCACTATTTTACAGATTCTGAGGTAAATAAATTATCACTGATTGCTCCAAACATTGTACTGAGTACAATTAAAAATTATGAAGTTGCAGGCAAGCGCAAGATATCAATGCCGGACGAAATCAAAGGTATAGTAAAGTGCGCGAATCCAAAATGCATAACCAACCACGAACCAATGGCTACACGTTTTGCTGTTGTAGATAAGGTTAATGGCATATTGAGATGCAACTACTGCAACAAGGAGATATCCATAGAGGAGATAAAGTTATTATAAGAAGCGGTCATGAAGCAATACGCCATAGTTTTAGCTTTTATACTGATGTCTGCAAATTCACTCTTTGCTGCAGAACCTGACAGGCAGGAAAAGAGCAAAGATAGCAGACAGATAGTAAGCTATGGCTTTAAAATAGGTTTCGATGCTACCAGCCTCTACATGGACGACATTGTAATAGATGGTCATAACTTGGAACATTACAACAGAGATTCCCAGGTTGGTTACAATCTGACTCTGTTCTCCAGGTTCAACCTGTCAAAAATTTACATACAGACAGGAGTAGTAGCCAACTACAGCAGAACTGCAATTACGGTCGACAAGAATAGTTGGGATTCAGAATTGACAGAAGAAGCGCAGGCAGCCTTTTCCATGGATAGTTACTGTATTGACCTACCCATACAGATTGGCTACAACTTCATTAAGGATGGTGAGTACAGTATGGCACTATTTTGTGGACCAAGAGTCAGAATGCCATTGATCAATACATACAACACTACTTTTGTAAACTTTGGCAAGACAGATATAGAAGAGCAGATAAACAATTTTATCACCTCAATGTCATTTGGTTTGAATTGTGCTATTGGCAGAACTTTTTTTGATATAGAATACGACCTTGGACTGGTAAACATATCAAAAGGGATCAGTTACAATGAAGACCAATTGTCCGGTAATGGAAATGAGATAGTGTTAAACAGACGACACGGAACATTTTCATTTTCCATTGGAATGATTTTTTAAAATGAAACAGATATAACAAACATCATAATTATGAAAAAAGATTTAGAGATTTTTGACATCATCGAACGCGAACATCAGCGTCAGAAGAAAGGTATCGAGCTTATTGCTTCAGAGAACTTTGTAAGTGATCAGGTTATGCAGGCTATGGGTTCTTGCCTGACCAACAAGTATGCAGAAGGCTATCCTGGCAAACGTTATTATGGCGGTTGCGAAGTAGTTGACGAAAGCGAACGCCTTGCTATCACTCGTCTGAAGGAACTATTCGGCGCAGAATGGGCAAACGTTCAGCCTCACTCAGGTGCACAGGCAAACGCAGCTGTATTCCTTGCTGTACTTAATCCTGGCGACAAATTCATGGGTTTGAACCTTGCACATGGCGGTCACCTGAGTCACGGTTCTGCAGTGAACACATCAGGTATCATCTACACTCCATGTGAATACAACCTGAACCAGGAGACTGGTCGCGTTGATTATGACCAGATGGAAGAGGTTGCACTGCGCGAACGTCCAAAACTGATTATCGGTGGTGGTTCAGCATATTCACGTGAATGGGATTACAAACGCATGCGCGAAATTGCCGACAAGGTTGGCGCTCTGCTTATGGTAGATATGGCTCACCCTGCAGGTCTTATTGCAGCAGGTCTGCTTGACAACCCTGTTAAGTACGCTCACATCGTAACATCAACAACCCATAAGACCCTGCGTGGTCCAAGAGGTGGTGTTATCATGATGGGCAAGGATTTCCCAAATCCATGGGGCAAGACTACTCCAAAGGGTGAAATCAAGATGATGTCACAGCTATTGGATTCAGCTGTATTCCCAGGTATCCAGGGCGGTCCATTGGAACACGTAATTGCAGCTAAGGCTGTTGCATTTGGCGAAGCGTTGCAGCCTGAATTTAAAGAGTATCAGGCTCAGGTACAGAAGAATGCCAAGAAACTGGCTGAAGAGCTGGTAAAACGTGGTTTCACAATTGTATCAGGCGGTACAGACAACCACAGCATGCTTGTTGACCTACGTTCAAAATATCCGGATTTGACTGGTAAGGTTGCAGAGAAGGCACTTGTTGCTGCCGACATCACTGCAAACAAGAACATGGTTCCATTCGATTCACGTTCAGCATTCCAGACCAGCGGTTTGCGTCTGGGCACACCAGCTATCACAACCCGTGGTGCTAAGGAAGATTTGATGGTAGTTATCGCAGAAATGATAGAAGAGGTACTCAACGCACCTGAAGATGAGGCAGTAATAGCTAAGGTTCGTGCTAGAGTAAACGATATCATGAAAGATTACCCAATGTTCGCATACTAATCCGTTATGGAGATTAAAGAAGCATTAAAAGAGAGAATTCTCATTCTAGACGGCGGAATGGGTACATACATACAGCAGTTGGGCATCAGTTACGATGGTAACAATGATGCCCTGCCGCTAACCCATCCTGAATTGATAGAGAGAATCCATTCTGATTATGTTAATGCAGGATCTGACATCATCTGCACATGCACCTTTGGCGCAAACGCAGTATCGCAACACGGATATGGTCTGTCTGATAAATGTTATGAAATGAATGTTGCAGGTGCAAAAATTGCACGTAAAGTTGCCGACAATTGCACTGACCACAAAGTATGGGTAATGGGTAGCATGGGACCATCAGATAAATCTCTTACCATAATTGAGATGATGATGGATCCTGAAGAGACTGTTACATCAGATATTCTGGAAGCAGCATATCAGACACAGGCAGAAGGTTTGATTGATGGCGGAGTTGATGGATTTATAGTAGAGACCATTACAGACGAAAAAAATGCATTGGCTGCACTCTCAGCCATAGAGAAGGCACAAAAAATTAAAGAAACCAGCCTGCCTGTAATGTCATCTGCAACCATTATGAACACAAGCGGTTGTATTATGACCGGTACCCCTATTGCTGATTTATTATCTGTATTGGAAAATTCAGGTGTAATGAGTTTTGGCTTAAACTGTTCATTTGGTGCAAACGAACTATATCCATTCATAAAAGAACTGTCTGAAAAAGCTAAATGCGCTATCAGCATCTATCCTAATGCAGGTCTTCCAACTGCACATGGATACGACGAAGGTCCTTGCGACACAGCCCATGCCCTTTCAGCCATGGCTAACGATGGCTTGATAAACATTGCAGGCGGATGTTGCGGAACAACACCGGATCATATAAAGGAGATTAAAAATCATCTGAAAGATATCAAGCCCAGAGTATTTTAAAGCATAAAGGCTTGTCAATATGTGGGAGATGTTCTTAAACGAGCTTCTCCCATATTTTTTTCCATTATCCAATACCTATCTGCATATCGTCTTATTATATCCAGATCGTGTGATGATAGCAGAATGGCTTTGTTATAGCTATGTGCCAGATATCGCAACAAATCCATCAGTTCCTCTTTACTTGGATAATCAAGAAAAGCAGATGGTTCATCAAGAATTATCATAGGAGTCTCTTGTGCCAATGCCTTTGCCACCATAACCTTCTGACGTTCCCCATCGCTTAATTCATCAAAATACCTACTCTTTAGATGGTCTATACCTACTTTTGTAAATGAATTGTCTATTATGGATTTATCGGTATCGGAAAGTGTACCCCATAATCCGGAATAAGGAATACGACCAAAACTGACTACATCGTATGCAGAAAGATGTGACACTTCGCCACGTTCCGTAAGTACCACACTTAAAAGACGCGATTTTTCCACTTCTGTAAGATCGGCAATAGACAACCATTTACCATTCTCTACATCGTTTATACGAATGGCACCTTCAAGTGGCTTTACAAAACCGGAAATAGTCTTTAACAGAGTAGATTTACCCACACCATTCACCCCTACCAAACAGGTTAGTTCGCCTGCTCGCAGAGCCGCATTCAGCCCGGTAGCCAACGGTGCCGAATGATTATGCTTACCTTTTTTATAACCTATGGAGAGGTTTTCTATCTCTATCATATCCACATCTTATTTATATCGATGACAAAATTAGTTTGATAATTTGGTTGTAACAAACAAAAAAGCGAAATTTGCAACTAATGTAAGACTTTTTAGCCAATTATAACATAATTAATTTAGTGTCAATTACTTATAATTATGAGCATAGGATTAAAACAAGGATGTAAGTATTCATTGTTAGTTCCAACAAGTATGGGACTAAGAGTAACACCGGAAAATGGTCAACCGGTTCACAGCAGCGATTTGTTTCATCTGCAGGCAACAAGCGCAGAGACAAATGTAGCGAGTATATCATCATACCTCGGTCTGCCGGTAAAGGTGCTTACCACTTTTGTTGAAGGAAGCCCATTCTCTCAATTCATAAAGAGCAACTTACGCAGCCGTGGAATGGATTTTGAAGGTAAAGATGTACCACAGGGTGGTCCTTGGGGATACAGACATCAGATTAATATAGCCGATAGCGGTTATGGTTCACGCGGTCCTCGCGTATGGAACGACCGTGCCGGCGAAGTAGGTTGCACACTGAATGTAAAAGATTTTGACTTAGACCGCATATTTGGTCAGGAAGGTGTTCAGATAGTACACCTGTCAGGACTGATTGGTGCTTTAAGCCCAGAAACAAGCCAGTTCTGCCTGGAATTGGCCCGCGCAGCAAAAAAATACGGAACACGTATCAGCTTTGACCTAAATTACCGTGCATCATTCTGGAAAGGCAGAGAGCAGGAACTTCATGACATCTTCTCTGAAATTTGCAGCATCAGCGATATTTTGATTGGTAACGAAGAGGATTTCCAACTCTGCTTAGACATAGAAGGACCTGAAGCTGGAGGTAAAGACATATCTTCAAAGATAGACGGATTCAAAGAAATGATTAAGCGTGTTAAGGCACAATATCCTAACGCACAAGTATTTGCCACAACACTACGTCAGGTTGAAAACACCAACAGCCACAATTGGGGCGCAATTATGCTTGAGGGCGACAATTGGCACGTAGTAGAGCCACGTAACATTCACGTTTTAGACCGCATAGGTGGTGGTGACGGATATGTAGGCGGTATGCTTTATGCTATTCTTAAGGGTTGGGAACCTGAAAAGTGGATACAGTTTGGTTGGGCAAGCGGTGCGTTGGCAACCACATTCCTTACAGACTATGCTCAGCCTGCCGACGAAGAACAGGTTTGGAGTGTTTGGGCAGGTAATGCACGCGTAAAGAGATAAAGCCATGTTATACTATGCACGCGGTTCCAAAACCGATATCATAACTCCTCAGGAAGTTAAGGAGATACTTAATAAGGTGTTCGATGGTATGGGAGTAAAGAACAGAGTTCTTGCTCTCCCACCCGATCACACCAGACTGAATTCATTTGCCGGCCCTATTACTGAAATGATTTACGGTTATTTTGGTGATAAACTTACAGACATAATGCCGGCTTTGGGAACTCACGCTCCTATGACCGATGCACAGTTGGATATGATGTTTGGCAGTATTCCACATTCGCTATTCCGCATACACGATTGGCGTAACGATGTGGTTACTATTGGCGAAGTACCCAAAGAGTACATAGAAGAGATTTCAGAAGGCAAACTCAGTTTCAGCTGGCCTGCACAGGTAAACAAACTATTGCTGGACAAATCGTTTGACCTTATCTTGTCTATAGGTCAGGTTGTACCTCACGAAGTTATCGGTATGGCTAACTATAACAAGAATATCTTTGTAGGAACCGGCGGCAACGAAGGTATAAACAAGAGTCACTATTTGGGAGCTATATACGGTATGGAACGCATAATGGGTAGAGCTAAAACACCGGTTCGCAGCATATTGGAGTATGCATCCACACACTTCGCACAGGAACTGCCTATAGTCTATATTCAGACAGTACTTTCCAAAGGCGATGATGGAGAAATGAAGCTGCGCGGTCTGTTTATTGGTGACGATTTTGAATGTTTCCAAAAAGCTGCAGAGCTTTCATTAGAAACTAACTTCATAATGGTAGAAAAGCCCATAAAAAAGTGCATAGTATATTTAGACCCTAAAGAATTTGCCAGCACTTGGTTAGGTAACAAGAGCGTGTATCGTACCCGTATGGCACTGGCAGACGGTGCAGAACTTATAGTTTTGGCACCGGCACTGAAAGAGTTTGGTGAAGACAAAACCATAGATAGCCTGATACGCAAATATGGGTATGCCAACACCCCTGCCATACTGAAAGCTGTAGAAGAGAATACCGATATACAGGAAAACTTAGGTGCAGCTGCGCATCTTATTCATGGATCAAGCGAAGGACGTTTCAGCATAACATATTGTCCAGGCGATAACATCACAAGGGAAGAGATAGAGAGTGTAAACTACGGTTATGCTCCTTACGCTGAAATGATGGAAAAGTACAACGTAACTCAGCTAAAAGATGGCTGGAACACCATAAACGGAGAAGAGTTTTTCTACATATCTAACCCAGCTTTAGGATTATGGGCATACCCCGACCGCTTTAAAGACTAATTAAGTATTCACTAGCACATATCATTGTTTCCACAGTAATTCAATTATACTGCGGAAACTTTTTTATACTTAGTCCATAACCCACTCATCCGAGAGTTTATCTAAATTAGGAAAAGAGATTATTGATACAATGAAGAAACAAAACAACAACAATCCAATATTACTCTATTTTAAAATAAAACCATCTATTCTAAATGAAAAATAAAAAAAATACTGATATACATTACACTTATTATGGTAATCGTCACTCCATCCATATTATTATCGTCTATGAAGAATAGTTGGGAATATAATTACGAGGAGCTTGTGGACAATTATTTTATCATCGTAAGTTTCTGATTTTTTAATCACAAATTTTCTTGCGGACAAAAAATAGCTTCTTGCGGACACTTATTTAAACTGAGGAAAATCTGTGTCCAGAGATTTATTATGGAAAACATCTAACAGAATACCGAATTATTGCAAATATTTCGGTATTACTACACTATAACATAGATAATTCTACAAATAAATACCCTTTTAATTATTTATTATACAGATATTTTTGCTATTTGAAATTTATAGCATACCTTTATACCGAATTATTGCAAATATTTCGGTATATGAATTCAAGAAAACAGCAACAAATAAAGGCCACCATCTTCAGACGAATAGAAGAAGGAACTGCTCATAGTGTCTTCTTTATTGGAGATTTTACGGAGGTAGGCTCTGCAGAGACAGTCCGAAAAGCCCTTAAAGAGGCTTCGGATATGGGTATGATAGAACATATAGCACATGGCATTTACGCAAAGCCTATGATTTCACGCTTTGGTAAAGTCCCTGTGCCATTGGAAACTGTTGCTATGGAAATAGCAGCCAGAGACAACGTCCAGATTTTACCAACAGGATTGACGGCGACCAATATACTTGGAGTATCTACACAAATTCCACTTACCGTTTCATTCATTACAACAGGATCGTCTCGTGTTATTAATGTAGGTAATAGAAAAATAGGGTTCCGTCATGCTGCTCCTCGTAATTTCAATTATGAAGGACCTACTATACCTTTGATAGTTCAGGCCTTTCGTGAATTAACAGAGCAAAATATCAGAGACCAGGAAATTTCAGCAGTCTCAAAATATCTTGATAAAGCGCCTGATAAAAACATACTAGCAAAAGATATACTTAATGCCCCTATGTGGATTCAGAATCTCATTAAACCACTCATTAAGAAATACGAAAAATAATGGCACACTGGCAACAATATAACATTGAAGAACGCCTGCAACTTCTAGACATCGCAAGTGCAGAAAAAAATCTACCCAAACTGGCTATCGAAAAAGACTGGTGGGTCACGATGGTACTAAAGGCTCTTTCTCAGACACTATATTCAAACCTTTTTAGCTTTAAGGGCGGCACAAGTTTAAGCAAAGGTTGGTCGTTAATCGAACGCTTCAGTGAAGACGTGGATATCGCTATAAAGCGTGATGGACGATTTGCCATTACTGGAACATCGAATACTCAGCTTGCAAAAGCAAGACGCACAGCCCGTCACTACGTTGTCAGAGAATTGCCAGCTGAATTAGAAGAAATATTACGGAGCTTTGGAGTTTCTGATTTTAATATTGAGCCTGAGATTTCAAAGCACCATGGCGATGAAGAATACGAGCTACGTGCAGACACCCACCCTTCTGTTATTTATGTAAATTACAAGTCCATACTCCCTGAGATGTCAGAATATCTTCTGCCGAGAGTCAAGATTGAAATCAGTTGTCTGTCTATGGACGAACCTGTCGAAAAGAAATTGATACGCTCGTTTATATCTGAAATCATTCCAGAAGGTGATGATACAACTGTTTTATTCAATACTGTAGTTCCCACACGTACATTCCTTGAGAAAATCTTCCTTCTACATGAAGAGTTTCAAAAAGAGAAACCACGAAGCATTCGCATGTCAAGACACTTATATGACATTGAACGCATAATGGATACAGAATTCGGTAAAGAGGCATTATGTAATTTGGATCTATACAATGAGATAATAACCCATCGTAGCATATTCAACAAACTCCCAAATATTGACTATTCTACACATGCAGCATCTATTGTAAATTTCATACCGCCTATGTCTGTTATTGATGATTGGAAGAATGATTATCTATCATTATCAGACACATTCATATATGCTGATGCTAAGAAAACAACTTTTGGAGAGCTACTGAAGAGCATGGAAGAATTGACAAGACGTATAAGAAGAATTGGCATTGATAACTAAAACTAATTAAACTGTTGGCAATAATCTAATGGCTATTTAAGTTATTTTGCAATTTCGCATATCATTGTTTCCGTAGTAATTCAATTATACTGCGGAAACATTTTTATTTTCAACAAAACACTTGTTTGTTAAAAACATTTAATACATTTGTAGTGTCATCTACGGATGACAGACATTTTTAAAAGTGTTTCGCTTTTGTCTTCAATAAGAAATCTGGAAAATTTCACAACCAAAAGACAAACGTGATAGCACCCGTTTCTTGTATAGTAATGTGGCGCATCAATTGATGCAACCCCATACTATCCAAGTGTGGGGTTATGATTCGTTTATTTTGGTAGGGCATTCCAGAGCCTCTTATTGGATAAACGTACAGCTCCACACTTTCTTTTTGCATACAAACCCACCATATAGGAGCTGAATGGAATTTGATTACTAATTACTAATTTAATAGATTATGAGAAAACTCCTTTGGGTATTTGTACTTTTCACAGCATTCACTTTTTCCTGCTGTGAAGAATCATTCGATGGATTCGATTTAACAAATCGAGTAGAAAATCTGGAAAACAGAGTATCTGCCCTTGAAGAAGAATGCAGAAAAATTAACACCAATGTTGCGGCTCTGCAAACTATTGTAAGTGCATTACAACAGAATGACTATATTACTGCTGTAACGCCTATTAATGAAGGTGAGAAAGTTATTGGTTACACCATTTCGTTTGTCAAAAACAATCCTATCACCATTTATCATGGTAAGGATGGAGCTGATGGTGCGCCCGGCAAGGATGGTGAAAATGGTAAAGATGGTGTTGATGGAAAAGATGGTCAGGACGGAGCACCGGGTAAAGACGGATACACTCCTGTTATTGGCGTAAAACAAGATACTGACGATATTTACTACTGGACTCTGGACGGAGAATGGTTACTTGATGATAGTGGTAATAAGATTAAGGCAGTAGGCACTGACGGTAAGGATGGCCAAAACGGCGCTGACGGCACTCCAGGACAGAATGGACAAGATGGACAAGATGGCACACCGGGACCACAAGGACCACAAGGCGAACAAGGTATTCAGGGACCGCAAGGTGAACAAGGTCCGCAGGGAGAACCGGGCGCTGATGGCAAGGATGGCATAACACCTATGCTCAAAATTGACAATGACTATTGGTATATTTCTTACGACAATGGTAATTCTTGGAACGAACTTGGTAAAGCTACAGGTGATAATGGATCACAAGGTGAACAAGGTATTCAGGGCCCACAAGGCGAGCAAGGTCCTCAGGGCGAAGCCGGACAAAATGGCGATTCGTTCTTCCAAAGCGTAACCCAGGATGAAAACAATGTCTATTTCACTTTGGCCGACGGAACCATCATCACCCTTCCTAAGGGCGCGGTACTAAGCATCACTTTCGATTCAGAAGATCTTGTTGTAATGGCAACAAACTCAACACGCGAGATTGGTTACACTGTTACATCATCATTATCGGGTGTAAAAGTAGAAGCTATAGGTTCGGGCGATATCAAAGCAAAAGCAGTGGCAAATAACGAGTTGAGCGGTGTCATCAAGGTAATCACAGGAGCAACTATCGATGAATATAGCAAAGTGGTAGTGCTGGTTTCAAATGGCGAAAAGGTGATTATGAAAACCTTGAAATTCGAACAAGAAGAAATTAAAGTATTTGATGAAACTAACATTTCTGTATCTGAAGAAGGCGGCGAAGTAGAACTGCTTTATCTTTCAAACGTAGAATGTGAAGTAATCATCCCCGATTCCGTAGATTGGATTTCAGTTGCGCCCGCTACTCGCGCCCTCGAACAACGCAGCATCAAGCTGATTCTTGAAGAGAATAAAGGTGCTGCACGCGAAGCCGTTGTGACTTTGCAAAACAAAAACGCATCACTAAAACTCGAATATACAATTTTACAAAACCCAAATACCGAATATCAACTTACTTTAGAACGCGAAGCTTTGATTGCTATATACAAAGCACTTGATGGTGATAATTGGACAAACAACGAGAATTGGTGTTCGGATAAACCTATAAGTGAGTGGTGGGGAGTCTATACAAATGGTAAAAACGTTACAAGATTGGCAATCGAAGGCAGAGTAACAGCCAATAGCTCCAAAGGCATATTCCCAATAGAAGCGCAGAACTTACAGCATTTAACTTATTTGAACATTGCTAGTACTAATTTAGACTCATTTGCTGATGGTCTATCGTTTAACAATATCGAAGAAGTTTATTTTAGGGATAACGTATTTTTGCATTTAACGGAACTTGCGCCTATTTATAAAGGTGGTTATTTAAAATCGTTTACAGTTGGTTTTAATGATCACAATTTATATAGCATTTCGGATGCGTATTTAACACCCACACCTATACCTGATGAACTATTAGACAATATAGAATTACAAACTCTAAATTTATGGGCGTGTAATCTAGCGGGAGAGATTCCCGAAAAACTATGGGAATTGAATAATCTGGAACTTTTACAACTCTACAATATATGGGAAACCAATTTATATGGTGCCATTTCTCCTTCTATTTCAAATCTTCATAATTTAAAAACATTACGTTTCTGTAATTTGAATTTAAGTGGAGGCATCCCCGAAGAATTATATACTCTGACTCAACTCGAAGAATTGTCAATAGATTATTGTTATATCGGTGGACAGTTATCATCTAATATACAAAACCTGAAAAAACTCAAGGACTTAAATCTGAGAAGCTGCAACTTGGAAGGAAATTTACCAGAAGAGTTGGCTGTTTTGATGGATGGTGATTTGGAAGGTTGTGTGTTAATGTACAATAAACTTACAGGTGATATTCCTGATAAAATTAAGAATCATTCTAAATGGGCTAATATATGGGCATCGGTTGTGTTTGACAATCAATTTAATCTTACAATAGATGATATTCCTGCACCTATATTTGATACATATGATGTGTATGGTAATAGAATCATTTCTGATGATATATACAAAAAGAATAGTTACACCATTATTTATGGTTTTGACATTGCCATGTTTTCATATGTATCTATTGCTGTGTATTCTTGTCATGAGATGCACCGATTATACAATACATATAAACAATATGGGGTCGATGTGATAATGTGTGATGGCGGTGGTTACAGTGGGCCTGGCACTAAAACAGATGCGATGAAAGAGTTCTTAACGGACAATAATCTACCTTGGTCAGCAATAATGAGAAACCCATTTGGTATGACTGCTATCCCATACATAGTAATTGTCAACTCAATGGGTAAGGTGGTATATACTACTTTTTTAGCTAACCCACTATTTGATGATGTTAGGGCATTTTTTGAGGAAAAATTTCCAAATGCATATTACACCTCCACTGACTACTCTACCGATGGTAATGTAACCACTCTCCAAACTGCAACCGTTGGTGAGGGTATTGATATTGTGCTGATGGGTGATGCTTATAGCGACCGTCAGATTGCCGATGGCTCGTATAAGGCGGATATGGAGAATCTTTACAATAATTTGTTTACCGAAGAACCTTACAAGTCATTCAAAGATCATTTTAATGTATATTATGTGAATGTGGTTTCAGCTACCGAAGGCTACGAGTATGGTAATACCGCTCTTGATGGTTACTTTGGCGATGGTACTTTGGTTGGAGGAAACGATAATGCAGTATTTGATTATGTACTTAAAGCTATTTCGGAGGAGAAGATGGACGAGGCATTGCTAATTGTGGCAATGAATTCTGATAATTATGCCGGTACTTGTTATATGTATTATCCGGAATCTGTAACCGGTACATACGGTAGTGGTCCATCGGTGGCATATTTCCCGAAGGGTGGCGATGCAGAAACCTTTGCAGGTTTGCTTCACCACGAAGCGTGCGGACATGGTTTTGCAAAGCTTGCAGATGAATACGCTTACGAGGATATGGGCTCTGTGCCAAGCGACTACGTTTCAGAGATTCAAACACAGCAAAACGATTGGGGTTGGTGGAAGAATGTGGATTTCACAAGCGATGCAAGTCAAGTGCGCTGGAAACATTTCTTGAACGACAGCCGCTATCAGTATGAAGGTTTGGGTGCATTTGAAGGTGGTCTGACCTATTGGAGCGGTGTTTGGCGTCCTACAGAAAACAGCATTATGCGCTACAACACAGGCGGGTTCAATGCGCCAAGCCGTGAAGCCATCTACTACCGTATTCACAAATTGGCATACGGCGACAGTTGGGAATACGATTACGAAGAGTTTGTGGAATGGGATGCCAAGAATCGTAAGACCGAAGCATCTGCCACACGTTCCCCATATCGTATAGAGAAACCAAAAGACTTTAAACCTACTGCACCTCCGGTAGTCATAAATAAAAACTGGAGAGATGTTAAGTAAAAAGAGATATAACAAAATGGCGTTGACAGCAGTAACTATGCTGCTGTCAACACTATTTATTTCTTGCGTTGCATCAAAGAAAGCAGGAAACAACAATACAGAACAGACCGAAGAACAGAACAAAGATTCTGTAGAGCAGTTCATCCCTACCCATCCGCCGGTAGTTATTCCACATTCGTGGCGGGATATTTAGCATAGCTTTGCATTTTTCCAAAGTAAAAACACCCTATTTTTTACATTTTTCCAAAAATAGCGCAAAATAGCTATTCAGGAGGTATTTCTTATTCCATTTATAAGACATCTTCCCCACTCTTTTGTTATCTTCGCAGTAAAATATAATAGGTGTAGTATGAAGATAGTTTGTGACAATAAGATTCCATTTTTGAAGGGTGCTTTAGAACCATACGCCGATGTAGTTTATCTGCCGGGTAAAGATACAACAGCAGAAGTTCTTAAGGATGCCGATGCAGTAATTACACGTACTAGAACCAAGTGCAACGAATCCACACTAAAAGGTTCAAGCGTAAAGATGATAGCAACCGCAACAATAGGTTTTGACCATATAGATACAGAATGGTGCGAACAGAACGGTATAGAATGGACCAATGCCCCCGGTTGCAATTCATGGTCGGTACGCCAGTATATAGCATCGCTATTGGTACAGATATTAAATCGCTTCAATATAGACCGCCATAACTGCACTTTGGGTGTAATAGGTGTGGGTAATGTAGGTTCAAAAGTTGCAGAAATTGCCACAATATTGGGGCTCAAAGTTCTGCTTAATGACCCACCACGCGCACGCAAAGAGGGAAATGCAGGATTTGTTTCTTTAGACGAAATAATTGAGAAGAGCGATATTATAACCTGCCACGTTCCGTTGCAACGCAGTGGAGAAGACGCTACATACCATCTGTTTGACGAAGAACAGATAGCAAGACTGAAACCGCATCAGATGATAATCAACACATCGCGCGGCGAAGTAGTTGATAACAAAGCACTTAAAAAGGCATTACAGAATAAAAGCATAAAGGCTGCATCGCTGGATGTATGGGAAAACGAACCCGATATAGATACAGAACTTATGGAACTGCTCTTCACTGCAACACCGCATATAGCAGGCTATTCATTGGATGGTAAAGCAAATGGTACATGGATGAGTGTTCAGGCAATAGGCAAAAAGTTTAATCTGCCTTGCAAAGATTGGAAGGTAACAGAAGTTCCCCTACCCGCGCAACCTGTTGAATTCAGCATAGATTTGAAAGATAAGAACATTGACAATGTTTTAGATGAAGCTATTCTCTATACATACGATATATTTACAGACGACAGACGTTTTAGGGAAAATCCATTAGATTTTGAACTACAACGAGCAGACTACCCAATTCGAAGAGAATTTCCGGCTTTTACTTTAACATTCAAAAACACGAATGAATTCACCGGAAACTACAAGGAATTAATAAGTAAAATTAAACAATTTGGCTATATTTGTATATAAATTTCAGCCTTTTGATATAATTGAACAACATTAATATTTCATTTTTTAATTAAAAACCGTAAATTCGCGACACTTACAAACGAATAATTAGTACTATTAAATATTAAATCGTTATGATAAAAGACATTTTTGAAAGAATTAAGGCTACGCCGGGTCCATTAGGACAGTATCAGGGTATTGGTGATGGTTACTTTATGTTTCCACGTTTGGTTGGTGAGATTGGTCCTGAAATGGAATTTAACGGCAAACCGGTTCTTAACTGGAGTCTTAACAACTATTTAGGATTGGCAAATCATCCTGAAGTTAGAAAAGCTGATGCTGAAGCAGCTGCAAAATATGGTCTAGGTGCACCTATGGGTGCTCGTATGATGTCTGGTAACACTGATCATCATATTAAGTTTGAAAATGATTTCTCTGCATTTATTGGTAAAAAAGCAGGTCTATGCCTTAACTTCGGTTATATGGGTATGATTTCTATCATTGACGTTTTGACCAGCCGCAGAGACGTTATTGTTTATGACTCAGAATCACACGCATGTATTTTAGATGGTATGCGTTTAAGCCTTGCAAAGCGTTTTGCATTCGCTCACAACGATATGGTTAGTTTAGAAAAGCAGCTTAACCATGCTTGCAAACTGGCCGACGAACAGGGAGGCGGTGTACTTGTTATTACAGAAGGTGTATTCGGTATGGCAGGTGACTTGGGTCATTTGGCTGATATCGTTGAACTGAAGAAGAAATATCCATTCAGAATACTTATTGACGATGCTCATGGTTTTGGAACAATGGGTGCTACCGGTAAAGGTACAGCTGAACACTATGGCGTTACAGACGAAATTGACGTTATCTTTGATGCTTTTGCAAAGAGTATGGCCAGCATAGGTGGTGTAGTAAGTTCAGAACCTGAAATCATTGATCACCTGAAATGTAACATGCGTTCACAGATCTACGCAAAATCTCTTCCTCTGCCATTGGTAATAGGTAACCAGAAACGTCTTGATCTTATCAAGTCACATCCTGAACTGAAAGATCAGCTATGGACAATTGTTAATGCTCTGCAGGATGGTTTCCGTGCAGAAGGTTTCAACATGGGCGCAACAGAGTCACCGGTTACTCCTATCTACTTTGAAGGTGGTATTAACGAAGGAACAAATGTTGTAGTTGACCTACGTGAAAACTATGGTATATTCTGTTCTATTGTTACATATCCTGTTATTCCAAAGGGTCAGTTGATGCTACGTATCATTCCTACAGCTTCACATACTCTTGAACAGGTTGACCGTACAATTCAGGTATTCAAGGAGGTTAAGAAGAAGCTTGATTCAGGTTACTATTCTGGTAGCATACAAGACATGAATGTCTTTAAGAAAGCTTAAAACTGAAATATAAACATACCAAACTACTGCACTGAAATGAAATATCAGTTAGTTTGCAGAAAATGTGGCAAAGTCATAGCTGACTTTGCCACTTGGTTCAAACAAGACCAGTTGTGTGAATGTGGAAGCAATCACGCAGAGATTTCATACTCTTCTGACTACAAAGAGCTAGAGACTCTATGCAAAGCAGAAAAGGTAGATAATTTCTACCACTACTTTAGTTTTCTGCCTGTAGCAGATAAAGAGAACATAGTATCTTCAGGCGAAGGTGCAGTTCCTATTGAAGAGTGGCAATTCCTATCAGACTACGCCAAAGATAATTACGACATTGATTGTAAAGTTGTAGTTTGCCGTAACGATCTGAATGGTGGCACCGGTACTTTCAAAGACATTGCCGCATCACTTGCTGCAACTGTTTTTAAAGAGAATGGTGTAGAAGATTACTGTTTGGCATCTACGGGTAATGCAGGTACAGCTTATAGTACCTATCTGGCCAAAGCAGGAAAAAGATTCCATCTGTTTGTACCGGAAGATATGTATCAGGACTCCATTGATGCAGTAAGAGCTACCGGACAAAATCTGGTAGTTTGCAATGGCAATTACGGAGTTGCAAAAAAAGCAGCAGCCGATTTCCATAAAGAACAGAACGTCATGATTTCTGCCGGCAACATAGACCCCATCCGTATTGAAGCAAAGAAGACTTTGGTATTTGAGTGTCTGCGCCAATTAGGTAGAATTCCGGATGTGTATATGCAGGCAGTAGCAGGCGGAACAAGTCCTATTGCATACGAAAAAGGTATGCGAGAGATAGCCTCCACTTACCCTGAACATAAAATGCCACGTATGATTTTGGTACAGCAAGATACTTGCGACCCAATGGTTCAGGCATGGGAATGGGCTACAGAAAATAAATTCCCCGAAGGATTTGAAAAAGAATATCCATCAATAGAACCAAAAACCAAAATTTCTATTCTTTCTGCCGGCACACCCGGTATGTATCCTATTGTAGGTCCAATAGTTAAGAATAGTGATGGCTGTTTTGTAAGAGTTAAAGAAGACGAACTTGTAGATTATGGCAAGATAATCAAACGCGAAAAAGGTATCTATTTAGGCCCTGCTTCGGTTGTATGTTTTGCAGGATTCTACGAAGCACTTAAACAAAACAAAATCAAAAACGGCGATTTGGTTATGCTGAATACCGGCGAAGGTTGCGGTAGAGCACAATGGTTCAAAGAAGAAATTGACAAAGAGTAAACAAGATGAAAAAGTTTCAAGATAAAGTAGTTTGGATTACAGGTTCATCGTCGGGCATTGGCGAAGCTACTGCCTACGAATTTGCAAAAGAAGGTGCTAAACTTATTCTCACTGCATTAGAAGCAGATCTTTTGGAAAATGTTTGTAAACGCTGCGAGGAATTGGGTTCACCAAAGGCAGAATCTCTACCATTTGATCTATCACTTAAGGATCAAGTAGCAGAACTTGCAGAAAAGGCATGGAACATTTTTGGTCATATTGACGTCTTCTATAACAATGCCGGCATCAGCCAGCGCGGTAAGACTATAGACACCGAAATGAAGGTTATTAACAAGGTAATGGATATTAACTATTTTGCACCTGTAATAATGACAAAAGTTATTCTGCCAAAAATGGTAGAACGCGGTGGCGGTCAGCTTGTAGTAACCACAAGTATCAATGGTCGCTTTGGTTTCCCATTACGCTGTGCATATAGTTCATCCAAACATGCATTATACGGACTGTTTGAAACTATTCAGGCTGAATACTACAATGACAATATACGGGTAACTATAGTTTGTCCGGGACGTGTTCAAACCAAGATTTCATTCTACGCATTAGAAAAAGATGGTAAACAGCACGGAAAGATGGATGCCGGACAGGCAGGAGGCTGTACTTCGGAAGTTGCAGGCAAAAAGATTGTAAAAGCCGTTTATAAAAAGAAACGCGAAGTGCTTGTTGGTAAATATGAGTTACTAATGGTTTACATTAAGCGATTCTTCCCTGCCTTGTGCGCAAAGATTGCCAGAAGTATTGATGCTATGTAATATCTCTTTACATATAAAGAATAGAGGGTCAGATCAATTTTAATCTAACCCTCTGTTTTTTATCATAATGCAATGCCCAATTTAAGTCCAAAAGTTAGAGCCACATCAGAATCGGGATTAAATCCCACAAATCCATGATAATAATTGTCCGGGCAATTCTCACCTATTGCCCCACCTGCACCTACATAAAAATCGAATACGAACCATTCTTTTACACATTGCCATCCAATACAGCCCATTATAGCCGCTCTTGATATATTGTCACGAACTATAAAACCGGTAGATGTACGGTCGTAGTCAAATTTAGAATAAGCCACCTCGGGTTTAACATAAAAACCGTTCAAAGGATTAGCACTGTTATAGGAAAAAGGGAGTATCCACTTGTATGCTAAACGCGCTGTTGCACCATTTGGATTATTGTGTTTGGCATCTCCACCCACACCTATTACTCCAGCAGTCAACTCAACAGATTGTCTCTCAAAAAGCGCACGTTCGTATGTAATTTTTGCAGAGCCTGTTATATATGAAAGAACTGTGGTTTTAAGATTATTCTTTTTAGGTACACCTTCTGCAAACATCTGCAAAGAGAATAAAACAACCAGAAATACAAGACACAGTCTTTTCATCGCACTACAGTGTATTAAGATACTCCATTATTGCAAAAGCAGCTGAACGAGCATCATTAACTGTATCTTCTATACAATTTGGACGTTTACAGGTACCTGCAGCGAACAGTCCGGGTTTTCCTGTCTCATTGTCATATAGATGTGGACTAATAGTCTTTACAAAACCATAATCGCCACACACATCACACTTAGATGCTATATTCTTGGTACCTGGCGATGGTTCCATTCCCACCATTAACACCAACAAATCGGCAGTCATCTTTAGAGGAACCCCCATCAGTGTATCTTCTGATTTTAGCTGTACTTTGCTATCGAATGTAGATGCAGCCTCCGATATACGACCGCGCACAAAGTTTATCCCATACTCTTCTTGTGCTTTGCGATACATCTCTTCAAATCCCTGACCCCACATTCTTAAATCCATATAGAAGATAGATATATCCACAGAAGGTATCATCTTTTTAATCTCGATAGCTTGCTTTACTGCTGTTACGCAACAAACTTTTGAACAATAGTGATTACCAGATTTTTCATCGCGAGAACCTACACATTGCAAGAAAGCAATACGTTTTGGAGTATCGCCACTTACATTTTGTATTTGGTTGTATTTTATCATTTTCTCCATCTCTAAAGATGTAATCACACCTTTATAAATTCCGTAACCAAGCTCTTCCTTTCGTTTTGCATCAAAAATCTGATAACCTGTTGCAAGCAACACAACATCCGAAACATAAGTTTGACCTTTCTGATCAAACACCTTCCAGTTGGTTCCCTGCCATTTTACATCAACTATTTCAGTATCGGACAGTAAGGTAATTCCATCATTTAGCAAACGTCCGCTTAAATCGTCGGCTATCTCCATTGCCGACTGGAAATTTGGAAAGAGGAATGCCTTATCCATTATATTATTAAGTGGTGACGATGATTTTTCGAACAACATCACACTTATTCCATGTTTAGCCAATACTGATGCTGCTTCTATACCCGCAGGACCGGCTCCTATTATAGCTACTTTTTTCATAATCAACTTATTCAAATATTAAACCAAAAGGTTTTCCGGCTTTTCCGGTGCTCTTAAAATCTTTCCGGAAGCCGCATTATACTTTTGTTTTGGATCGTATGGAATACCAATTTTATCGAGCAATCGTTCCACCTGAACCTGATGAATCTGCAATCCTAACTCCCATGGATTGTATCCTAAAAGCAATCCTGACATCTCTTCGTATGTAAGTACCGGAATACCAAAACCTTCACGGTCGTAGGTTTTATTCTCCATTTCTGCTATTGTATATTGCCATCTGTCAAGGAAAAGTGTACAACCCGGACAATTTGTAACAATAAAGTCTGGTTCGTATGGTTCCATAGATTCCATTTTCTTCTTTGTATTTGAAATGGAATAACCGCGATTTTCCTGCACTAAATATTGTCTGAATCCAAAACCGCAACAATGACGACGTTCCGGATAATCCACAACTTCGCCACCCCACGCCTCTATCATTCCAGCCAAAACGTATGGAAACTCTGCCTTTCCTACTCCCTTGTCGGGAAATATCTTTGCATAATGACAACCAATATGTTCAACCACACGCAAAGGTTTACCTGTAAACCTGTTTACAAGACTGTACTTCATCAGTTTTTTTAGTTCAAACCGGAAATGATATACAAGATCTGATGGATGAGCTATATTCTTTGGAATACTGAATTCGCGTTTACAAGCATTCCACAGATTTTCTCTGGTTTTATCAAGTAGTTCCGGGTGTTCTTCCCACATATGAACCATCTCGGTGAAGATTCCAAATGAAGTCACACACGAAGGCACAAAATTTTCATAACCTCTTTCTGACATCAACGAAAATATGCGGGCCACTACTGTCATGGTTGTCTCCAAAGGCACAACATCTGCATGATATCCTATGCCTGTACATGTATGCAGACGAAAATCATCAAACACATCCTTACCAAGTTCATCTTTCAACATTCTTAGGAAAGCTGTTTCTGAACCCGGAAAGAAGGTCTGTCTTATACAGCTACGTTCATAGTAGAAATTATTATCTGCTATTTTCTTCTGATATTCGTTCCAAAAACGGTTTGCCATAACACATTCAATTAATTAGGTTTTCTGCTACAATTTCTGCAATATCGCGTACAGGATATTCGTTTGTAGCTCTTATAAATGCCTTCTTACACATAGGACAGGCAGTTACCACTGTATCTACCGGTTTCGATGTAAGATTCTTTAATGACGCATTGCGTATTTTGGTCTGTTGTTCTACAGTAAGAACAGTATTACCCAAGTTAAATCCACAACAAACGCTTTTATCTTTCTGATATTTAGTTTTCTGCAGATTAGTAACTCGTTTTAATACGCTACGTGGCTCTTCATAAATTCCGCAACCACGTCCCAATTCACAAGGATCGTGATAAGAGACTCTTTTATCGTCTTTACGTACCTTGATTTTATTCTGTTTCAACAACATATCAATATATTCGGTATGATGAAGAACAGGTATTGACAGATTATATTCTGTCTTAAACGATTTATAGCATATAGGACACGATGTAACCAACATAACCGCACCCGATTTTTCAATCATATCGCTATTCTTTGCACGCAATTCAGCTGCCTGATTTAAAAAGCCCTGTTGCTGCAACGGACGACCGCAACAAACAGAACGTTGCTTATCCATATACCAGTACTTCTGTTGGGCAGCTTCAAATATCTTCTCCATAGATTCAGTAATACCCGGAGTGAGATGCGACATACAGCCACCAAAATAGGCTATTCTGCCAATAGCATTGAAAGAATGTTTATTTTCATGAACATACGAATAATTACCCTTGGTATCCAAAGTTCCTTTATTACGTACTATTCTGCGAATTGCATTCAAATCTATACCTACAGGACAATCTACACTGCAACGATCGCACATAAGGCAATCATCTGCTATCATCTTAATTTTACCGGGACGTTCCTGATTTCTTATACTGCGAATCAAATATACAGATTGCACCTTATGATTTCCCAATTCCTTATCAAGCGGACAACCTTGAATACAAACTCCACAACGTGAACAAGCGTTTAGTTCAAACATTGTATATCCGCTCTTCTCATTGCTCTCAACCACACCGATTTTTCTAAAATAGATTAAGAACAATTCTGTAAATATGTGCATATATCTTGTAAACGGCATTGTTACAAAGAATACCGCCAACATTACTGAATAGAACATCCACAATGAATGTTCCATACCCTGCACTATCATAGGGTCGAACATATTACCAACTGTCTGCGTAACAAATCCACCATTACCATATAGACATGCTGTGACCGATTCTGCCAAAAGGCGCAATGGGAAAATGCCCCACAACGCAAATTTTGAAAACCTATCCACAATGGTATGTTTAGTTGTTCTGCGCATTCCCAAGACTTTTGAATACATTATCTTGATTATAGCCATTGTAAGTCCTAAGAACACGTAAAGCAACAACCCATCCATCAGATTTGTCAATCTGTGGGCACTGCGGAATGATTCAGGTACATCATGAATAAAATAACGATAGAATATACTTACATAGAATGGACGTTTATAGTTTATTTTCAGACCTTCGGCGCCTTCTAATTCCAATTCATCAAAAGAATCTGCACCTTGCTCTTTAACAAACCAATCGCCCTGTTTTTCCAGTTCGTGAACACGCGCAATAGAATTTTCCTGTTGCAGATGTTTTATAGTAAGTGTACTTTCTACAAAGCCCACTGTTATTAGTAAAAACCAACCCAAGGCATAAGCCTGGTGCATAACACCTAACAGAAAATTCTTTTTAAAGATTTTAACGTGCAATAAGCCTTCTCTGAACATTTCCCAAACTGCCGAGAAGATCTTCCACGACAACCAATTCTTCCTAATTGTTTCGCGCTGTTGCTTGTTGAATTTTCCTATCCACCTAATATATTTGTAAAGGCAGATAACAAGCAATAACGCCACACCAATAAGGAATGGAATTACAAATATATTGTATGGAGTTACTTGAATCTTCATTTTAACATTCTATTTTTTTACAGGTTCTTCCAATAGTTGTCTCATGTTCATAATTAGAGAACGCAGGTTCACACCACGCGGACAAAGCAACGTACATTTACCACATAACATACACTTTTTCAGTTCATCAGAAAGCAGATTATATTCGCCACGTCTGAAAGATGTGTGTATCTTGCGTATATTAAAATTTGTATATTGCTGTGCCGAACAGGTAGCAGAACAACAGCCACACTGAAAACAACGTTTGAAAGATGGAACTTTACGCAACAGTTCCTTATACTTTTCCAAAGAAACCTTATCTAGATTCTCTGTTCTTGCTGTCTTAATTGAAAAACCAAAATCAGGCATAACTACTTCTGATTCTTACCTTTTATCAACATTTCACGTAATTCGTCACCGCCGGTAATCTCAAAAATTTTTCTCAGTTCCTCCATACTTTCCGCAGAGATTGTTCTTAAAGCACCAGGGCCATCGCCATGATAATTAGCACCGAACTTAGGAGCAACTTCCTCTATGTTTTTGATATACCATTCCCAAACAGGGCCTTGTTCCGGATGTTTTGAAGGCAAAACTTTATCCGGATGAACACAATACCCTATATCCACTATATTGGTTGCTATACCTTCTGCAAGTTCCTCTTGCTGTCTGCCATAGTGACTCTCTTTGTAATAACCCATCTTTTGAGATACCGTACGCAAGATAGTTATAACTGCGCCAGGAACATTTCCGCGTGGACACCGTGTCTTACAAGACATACATTGTCCGCAATACCAGATAGTGTCGGAACGAAGCAACTTTTCTATTACATCTTCATCACCACGCTGAACCATATCGCATATTCTGCGCGGATCATATTCAAAAAATTCTGCTGCAGGACAAATAGCGGTACAGATACCACAATTCATACATGCTTTTAATGAATCCTGATACCTAACATCTGCTTTTATAAGATCAACCAGATTACCCATAATTAATCTTTGAATTTCATTCTATTCATTCTCATTGCCTTGAACAAAAATTTAGGAAGTGGTTTTTTTCTATTCCTCTTCATAAGGTTCAAGTAGAGGTTCAATTTCTTTGCTATACCTACTCGATATGTTTCTACGAATTCTATTAATGTACCATCAGGATCTTCTATATAAGTAAAACGACCGGAAGCATCGCCCATATTGAACTGCACTCCATCAGGACAACTATCGACTGTAAACGGATAACCCTTCTGTTTGCAATGTTCGCCAAAAGCATCCATATTTGTTATATCGTAACAAACTTGTATAAATCCGGGATCGCCCCAATATCTGCCCTCGAATATTTTTTTAGGTATTCTCTCCAGAGCCTGAACCAGTTCAATATAACCACTTGTAAACATTGAAGAGAATGCGCCCTCCACCGGCTTTGACCATTTAAGTAACACCCTGCGGAATCTGGTATCACCACCAAGCAGATAAGAGAGATCATTGAAAGTACCGGTTTTATCGTAAACCACCACATCATACCCCAATACATCTCTATAAACTTCCAGTGATTTTTCTATGTTAGTTACACCTATCATAGCACCCACCATTCCACCAAATAGTTTGTTTTCATTAACTACTACCGACGAATCCGGAACCATCTGAAACCAGTTGCCTTCCAAATCTGTAACATAAAAAGTTTTTGTACCATCAGGCATTTCTGTTATAGGCGACACCTTATCCCATTTGGCTAAAATCTGCTTGTGCGCAGCCTCTATATCAATACACTTTAATTTTGCGCAGAAAATACCTAAATCGCCAACCTGAATATCGAAATCAACTGGTTTGGGTTTTCTATCTGAATATTGCCAAATTTCAAATCCACCGCCACCCTGTAGATTTAGAGCAATAGCTGCATGTCTTTTCTGAGCCTTACCACCTGTGTACGGCAACATTCGTTCTGCAACTGTATCATCTTCAAGGATTCTTATATCCACACCAAACATGTCTGCAAACCATTTCCAAGACTTATAAACTGAAGTGGTTCCTACTCCTATCTGCTGTATCCCCGAAACAAGAAATTGACTATTTTCCATATAAAATAATTATTGTAGATTATATAATAATCTGCAATATTACAAAAAATAATGGATTTTTCAGAATTTCGCATCAAATATTCAGAACATTCCCTATTTCATTAACACAACTTTATATTATTTCTGTTAGTAATGCAACAAATTCACTCTTTTGTTCTTACCTTTGTATTCTTAGAAACAATTAACTCAGATAACAAAGATGACAACATTTTTACTAGCCGGTTTAGGAATGTGGGAGATAATTCTCATTGTATTGGTTATTCTACTATTTTTTGGAGCAAAACGTATCCCTGATTTAATGAGAAGTTTGGGTAAAGGTGTAAAGAGCTTCAAAGCCGGTCTTAATGACTTAGAGAAAGATATCAATTCTGAAACAGATACCAAAGAGGAGAAAAAAGAGTAACAAACACTCTCCAGAAAACGGTTATGTCTGCCGACAATAGTAATATTATGACTTTCTGGGATCATTTAGAGGTTTTCAGGAAGTTATTGTTCCGCATTTTAGCCATTGTTATGGCGGTTGCGGTAGTTACTTTTTGTCTGAAAGAACCACTATTTAAGATAATACTAGCTCCAAGCCATTCCGATTTTGCTCTATACAACCTTATTCAATATATTGCATCATCAATGGGGCTGGACGCATCATCCATAAGCGACTTTAATATAGAACTGTTCAGCGCAACTCTGACTGCACAGTTTATGATCCATCTGAAAATTGCATTTTACGCAGGTCTTATTGTTGCTATGCCATACGTTCTGTACGAACTATACGGTTTTATTTCTCCAGCTTTAAGAGAGAACGAAAAAAAGCACACTACCGCTATTGTAACATGGTCATACCTGCTGTTTATGATGGGAGTTGTGTTAAACTACTTTATAATTTTCCCACTTGCATTCAGGTTTCTGGGCACCTATCAGGTAAGTGCAGATGTGCCAAATATCATAACATTGGCATCGTATATTGATATGTTGACCACGCTTACATTATTGATGGGTATAATGTTTGAATTGCCTATACTATCGTGGTTCCTGGCCAAATTGGGCATGATAAATTCAGGCTTCATGAAGAGATATCGCCGTCATGCATTCGTAGCTATACTAGTAGTGGGTGCCGTAATAACACCCACCACCGATATCTTCACACTGCTGCTGGTTGCAGCACCTATCTATTTGCTTTATGAACTAAGCATAAACATTGTTCGCCGTACTGCAAGCTGATATCACCAGCCATAGGCTCTGTCGTCTGACATCCAGACTCCCTGTTCCTTAAGAATATGTTCAACCACGTCGCGTGCGCATCCGTATCCGCCATTACAAGGCGATACATATTTACTTATTGCCTTAATTTCTGGCGCAGCATCGGCAGGACAACATGGTAAACCAACCAACTGCATAACCTGATAATCAGGAATATCATCGCCCATATACAGAACTTCGTCACGTTCAAGATTATACTTCTCCATAAAATGGTTAAAATCATTAATCTTTACCGAAGATGCAAGATAGACATCTGTTATTCCCAAATATTCAAAACGTTTTGCCACAGACGCTACTCTGGCGCCGGTAATGATAGCCAGTTTTAATCCGCGTTTTACAGCCAGTTGCATGGCATAACCATCCTTTACATTCACGGTTCTTACAGGATTTCCATCTTCTGCCATAGGCATCACATTGCAACTAAGCACACCGTCAACATCAAAGATCAACGCTTTTATTTTTTTCAAATCATAATCTATCATTTCCACAACTTTTTAGAATATTATCAGAAACAGTTTTATACATATTGTACCAATCTTCGTTTGATGACAAAATCTGCAGATGGTCATTCATAATCTTCCTGTCATTTCTCCTGGCAGGTCCGGTTTGCGCCATTTGCGGTGACATAACTTCAAGTTTGCCTGCCATCTCTTTTACAAGCGGCATCATCACATTGAAGTCCACCCCTATCTCATTAAGGATAGAAGCACTGATTGCCATCATTCTATTTGCAAAATTACATGCGAATACCGCTGCTATATGTAGCCTACACCTGTCTTCGGAATTTAATTCCCTAACATTAGAAGACAATTTATTTGCCACATTACTAACTATTTGCAGGACATTCAGAGCAGATGCTTCCACAAAAACAGGTACCGATTTCCAATCTACCTTCTTTCCCTGACTAAATGTCTGCATCGGGTACAAAACGCCGTAGTTTTCAGCACCGGCCAAACGCCATATATCCATGGAAACACTACCCGCTGTATGCAAAAAAATTGCACCTTCTCTACCCTTGACTATTTCAGGTGCATACTGAAGTAAAGCATCATCAGCCAACACAGATATGTAGATATCCGAATCGGCAGGAAGTTCAGAAAACGAAATTGTATAGGGTACCGATAACAGCGAAGCCAATCTTGAAGCAGAGTTTTCCGTTCTGCTGTAAACCATCGCTATCTGACAACCTGCATCCTGCAACGCACACCCAAGAGATGTTGCCACATTACCAGCCCCTATCAATGTAATCTTCATTCTCTGCTATTGTCAAAGCTATTTATATGTACCTTTTCCCACTGCAGACGATCTTCGTCAAACAGTTTGCGTTCCATACCTTTATGACCAAACGCAATCACACATAATGGTTCGTATGGTGCAGGAACAGAGAGCAGTTCACATATAGCATCTCTTGAAGGAGTACCATCGGCAGTAAATCTGTTTCTGAAATGTGCCCAACAGCTGCCTAATCCCAAATCTTCTGCCTGCAACTGCATCATAATTGCAGCAATTGCACAATCCTCTATCCATGCATCGGTTACCTCAGTATCGCCAAGCACCACTACTGCAAATGGAGCCTCTTTCAGGAAAGTAGCACCATTTGACTTGCAATCAGCCAGTTTATCTAATATTTCTC
Organism: Bacteroidaceae bacterium; assembly: GCA_045660365.1. Lineage (GTDB taxonomy): Bacteria > Bacteroidota > Bacteroidia > Bacteroidales > Bacteroidaceae > Colenecus. The sequence goes on along the minus strand of JAZRDQ010000015.1, from coordinate 61,609 downwards.
TATCGTCAACAGCTATAAACTGCCAGCCATTGGTATGCTTTGATGTAGGTGAAATCAATGCCGATCTCAATAACAATTGTACTTCGTCAGCTGTTAAAGGTTCTGACGTAAACTTTCGCATACTTCTGCGCTTTGCAATCAATTCACTAAATTTTTCCATCTCTAAAAAATTATCTTTATCTTTACTAGAAAATATTTGATGCGAATTTATCAATAAATAATGGCGTACAAAAATACGTTCGGCATTTTTTTTACGTTATTAGTTATAAAGATTGATTGTAAACTTGAACAACATAATAAAAAGAGGCATTTTTTTACTGCTTGCACTGGTATGGAGTTTAACTGCAACAGTGCAGGCGCAACGTGTTTATATCTACGGAAATATACATGACGAGAATGGTTTGCCCGTAGAACTGGCCACTGTGAATGAGAAGAACAATCTTTCAAGTACGATATCAAATTTAAAAGGCGATTACAATCTAAGCGTAAGATACAGCGACACCATATCACTGGTATTCAGAATGGTAGGTCACGAAATAAGGAAGAGGGATATCATCAACGCCGGCGATACCGTAAGGCTTGACGTAATGCTTCCGACAAGCGGATACGCACTGCAGGGGGTTACAATTTCAGATTCACGACGTCAGTCTGACGGAATGCAACAGATTGATGCCAGAGGAATAAACCTGTCACCTAATGCCAACGGAAGTGCTGTTGAATCACTAATAAGCACTCAGGCAGGAGTAAGCAGTAAAAACGAGATGAGTAACCAATATAATGTTCGTGGAGGCAATTTTGATGAGAACAGCGTATATGTGAATGGCATAGAGATTCTTCGTCCGTTACTGGTAAGAGCCGGAGAACAGGAGGGTTTAAGTTTCATAAATCCGGATATGATTGAATCCATAGCATTCTCTACAGGTGGATTCGATGCCACATACGGCGACAAGATGTCGTCAGTCCTTGACATAACATACAGAAAGCCCAAAGGTTTCCAATCCACATTATCAGGGAGTCTGTTGGGTGGCAGTGCATTTATAGGCACAGGAAATGACAAATTCAGCTTTTCCGGCAGTGTAAGATACAAGACAAACCGTTATCTGCTGAATACTCTCGACACAGAAGGAGAATACAACCCATCATTTTTTGATTATCAGACATACATTACATGGTCGCCTACAGAAAAATGGGAACTGGAATTTCTGGGCAATATCGCCAGAAACAGCTACAACTTTACCCCATCAACCAGAAACACATCATTTGGAACAGCCGAAAACATCAAACAATTCACAATGTATTTTGATGGATGGGAACAGGACAGATACAACACCATGTTTGGTTCATTAAACCTCAAACACAGATTTAATGAAAACAACTCAATAAGCCTGAACGGAGCACTGTTCAACAGCCGGGAAGAAGAGACTTTCGATATAAGAAGTGAATATTGGCTGGACGATGCCGGAAGTGAGCAGTTATTCAGCGTAGGTGGTTTTATGAAACACGCCAGAAACTATCTGGTTTCAAATGTTGCAACAGCATCAATCAAGGGTAGTCACAGAGACCTAAAACACCACCTGAAATGGGGAAGCGAAGTAAGATTTGAGAGCATTGATGACAATATCCGCGAATGGGAACTGACAGATTCTGCAGGATACAGTTTGCCACACTACCCCGATGGTCCGCTGGAAATGACCTATTCCCTGAGTTCAAAAAACAGCATCAAGAGCATCAGGACATCTGCTTTCCTACAAGAGACATTCAAGCAGAGTCTCAATATAGGTTTCCTGACAGTCAACGCAGGTATCAGAGCATCATACTGGAACTGGAACAAAGAGCTGATTGTAAGCCCAAGATTATCTGTTGGCTTCATTCCGGCCTTTAATGACAACCTGACATTCAGATTATCATCGGGTATCTATTATCAATCGCCATTCTACAAAGAGCTTAAAGACACCATTAAGGCAGATGGCATACATACGGTACAGCTGAACAGGAATATTAAATCACAGCGTTCAATGCAAATTGTGGCTGGGGCCGATTACCATTTCAGAGTTTTTGACAGACCATTCAAGTTTACAACAGAGCTATATTACAAAAAGCTGGACAATTTAATTCCGTATAATTTAGACAACGTAAGAATTGTTTACTACGGAGAAAATTGCGCAAAGGGATATGCAGCAGGTCTGGATCTTAAACTGTTCGGTGAATTTGTTCCCGGTACTGATTCATGGATAACATTCTCGCTGATGAAGACTGAAGAGAAGATAGGCAACAAATGGATTCCACGTCCTACAGATCAGTTATACAACTTCTCACTACACTTAACTGACTATTTTCCTGGCACTGACAGATGGAAAATGACATTAAGGGGAGTTATGTCAGATGGTCTTCCGTTTGGTCCGTCCCATACAGGCAGAGAGGATGCCATATTTCGTGCACCTGCATACAAACGCGTTGACATTGGTATGTCATACGATCTCTTAAATAGCAACAGAAGCTACTACAAATTGTCAAAGGTTTTTAACAGTATCTGGCTAAGCATAGACTGTCTGAACCTGCTTGACATAAACAATGTATGTTCATATTACTGGGTTACCGACACAGAGAATACACAATACGGTGTACCCAATTATTTAACCGGAAGACAATTCAATATTACGCTTTTAATTAAAATTGGAGAATAATTTTATAAAATTGTTCAAAACTACCTTATATATTTTTCGTTTTGTAATCTATTGTCAGTACCTTTGTAGAGTTTTTGCATTATGCATAATTATGGCATAATAATAGAACCCAAAACGTAATTTTTTAACTTTTTACTAATAATATTTCAATATGAAGATTACTCACATTGAGCATCTAGGAATTGCTGTTAGCAGCATAGATGCAGCATTACCTTACTTTGAGGAGGTACTTGGACTTAAGTGTTACAAACAGGAAGTAGTAGAAGACCAGAAAGTAAAGACTGCTTTCATCATGGTTGGTCAGACCAAAATTGAGCTTTTGGAGCCAACATGCCCAGAAAGCACTATTGCCAAGTTTATTGAAAACAATGGTGGTAAAGGCGGCATGCACCATCTTGCATTTGCAGTAGAGGATGGCGTAAATGCAGCTCTCGCTGAATGCGAAGCTAAGGGTGTACGTCTGATTGACAAGGCTACACGCCCAGGTGCAGATGGCAAGATGATTGCTTTCCTACATCCAAAATCAACAGCCGGTGTTCTGACAGAACTTTGTGAAGGATAATAATTCATACAAAAATATGAGCAATCAAACAGAAAAAATCAAAGCGTTGGTAGAAAGACGCGCACAGGCTCGTTTAGGCGGTGGTGAAAAAGCTATTGCTAAACAGCACGAGAAGGGTAAGTACACTGCACGTGAGCGCATAAACATGTTGCTTGACGAAGGTAGTTTTGAAGAATTTGACATGTTCGTTCAGCACCGTTGCCACAACTTTGGCATGGAGAAGAAGCAGTATGACGGTGATGGCGTTGTTACCGGTTATGGTACAATTGACGGACGTCTTGTTTACGTTTTTGCACAGGACTTTACAGTAAATGCAGGTTCATTGTCAGAAACACTTGCACTTAAGATATGTAAGATTATGGACAAGGCTATGGCTATGGGCGCACCTGTTATTGGTTTGAACGACTCAGGTGGTGCACGTATCCAGGAAGGTGTTAATGCACTTGCAGGTTATGCAGAAATTTTCCAGCGTAATATTTTGGCATCAGGTGTTGTTCCACAGATCTCAGGTATCTTTGGCCCTTGCGCAGGTGGTGCAGTTTATTCTCCAGCTCTTACCGACTTCACAATCATGCTGAAGGGTGCTTCTTACATGTTCCTGACCGGTCCAAAGGTTGTAAAGACCGTTACCGGCGAAGATGTTGACCAGGAGCAGTTGGGTGGTGCTTCAGTTCATGCTACACGTTCAGGTGTTACACACTTTGCAGTTGACACAGAAGAGGATGGTATCAAGCTTATCCGCGACCTTTTGTCATACATCCCACAGAACAATCTGGAAGAGGCTCCTCTCAAGGAGTGCAATGACCCAATCAACCGTCTGGAAGATGCATTGAATGAAATCATCCCTGAGAATCCAAACCAGGCTTACGATATGTACGAAGTTATTGGTGCTATCGTTGATAATGGTGAATTCCTGGAAGTACATGCAGATTATGCAAAGAACATCATAGTAGGTTTTGCTCGTTTCAACGGTCAGTCTGTTGGTATCGTAGCTAACCAGCCTAAGGCTATGGCAGGTGTATTAGACTGCAATGCTTCACGTAAGGCTGCACGTTTTGTTCGTTTCTGCGACGCATTCAATATTCCATTGGTAACTCTTGTTGACGTTCCGGGTTTCTTGCCAGGTACAGGTCAGGAGTACAACGCAGTTATTCTACATGGTGCTAAGTTGCTTTACGCTTTCGGCGAAGCTACTGTACCAAAGGTAACTGTTACATTGCGTAAATCTTACGGTGGTGCTCACATCGTTATGAGCTGCAAGCAGTTGCGTGGTGACATCAACTACGCTTGGCCAACAGCCGAGATTGCAGTTATGGGTGCTTCAGGTGCTGCAGAAGTTCTTTATGCTAAGGAAGCTAAGGCTGCTGAAGATCCAAAGGCATTCATCGACCAGAAGATTCAGGAGTACACCGATGCATTTGCAAATCCTTACAATGCTGCTAAATATGGTTACATTGACGATGTTATTGAACCACGTAACACACGTTTCCGCGTAATACGTGCTCTTCAGTCATTGGCTACAAAGCGCATTGACAACCCAGCTAAGAAACACGATAACCTACCATTATAATTGATAGATTATGAGTACATTTTTAGCAATTAACTGGGGTAACGCAATTATAGTTACATTCTTTGGTTTTGCTGTCGTATTTATTGTATTGGTACTACTTATTTTTGTACTGCAATTGTTCGGTTCCATCATGTCAAAGAGCAGTAAGAAACCTGCTGCAGCTGCTGCACAGGCTGTTGCTGCTGAGGCAAAGGAGGAATCTGGCGATATGACCGCAGAAGAGAATGCTGCTATAGCAATGGCAATATATCAATATTGCTTTGGCGTTCACGATGAAGAGTCTCTTGTTCTTACATTCCACGAACAGGAAGAACACTATCATCCTTGGAATTCAAAAATTATCGGAATCAATAAATTTAACAAGTAATGAAAAAGTTCAAATATACAATTGGCGGTAACCAATATGAGGTTGTTATAAATTCAGTAGAGAATAACGTAGCCGAATTAGAGGTAAACGGCAAATCTTTTTCAGTAGCTATTGAAGAAGAAGAGAACACAGTTGCTCCACGTCCTGTTATCAAACGCCCAGCACAGAGCGCAGCTCCTGTTGCTGCAGCAGCTCCTGCCGCTCCACGCGCAGCCGGTAAGGGTGCTGTTACTGCTCCACTCCCAGGAACAATCACAAACGTATTGGTATCTGCAGGTCAGAGCGTAAAACGTGGCGATGTACTTCTTACAATGGAGGCTATGAAAATGGAGAACAACATTCAGGCTGACCGCGACTGCACAGTAAAAGCAGTTCTTGTACAGAAAGGACAGAGTGTTCTTCAGGGTGACGCTTTGGTTGACGTTGAATAAGAAATATCAGTTGAAATGAAAAAATCAAAGTATTTCTTTTTGACCGCATTGCTGCTTGTTTTTGCAATAGCGGTTTCAGCTCAAGAGGCTGACATCAGCATTAAGCAGAGCAGTATTGATTTTATCAATAACTCTGGTTTTGCTCTGATTGGTCAGAACTGGAAAGTACTTGTTATGATTGTGATTTCATGCGTACTTTTCTTCCTGGCTATTGTTAAGCAATATGAGCCATTGTTGCTATTGCCTATTGCTTTTGGTATGTTGTTAACAAACCTGCCGGGTGCAGGTATGTATCATCCAGAGCTATGGTCAGCGTTCCTGGATGCTAACAGTCCTTCATACCACAGCTATGGTGCTATCATGGCCAATGGCGGTCTTCTGGATATATTATATATAGGTGTAAAAGCCGGTGTATATCCTTGTCTTATCTTTATGGGTGTTGGTGCTATGACCGACTTTGGTCCACTAATTGCAAACCCAAAGAGCCTTCTTTTAGGCGCAGCTGCACAGTTCGGTATCTTTGCTACATATCTGTGCGCTATCGCAATGGGCTTCTTGCCTAACGAAGCAGGTTCAATTGCTATCATTGGTGGTGCCGATGGTCCTACATCTATCTTCCTGACATCAAAGCTTGCACCTAACCTGTTGGGTCCTATCGCCATTGCCGCATATTCATATATGGCTCTGGTTCCTGTTATCCAGCCACCTATCATGCGTGCTTTGACTACAAAGAAAGAGCGTTGTATCCGCATGAGCCAGTTACGTCCTGTTTCCAAAACAGAGAAGATTGTCTTCCCGATAATGGTAACAATCATCGTATCACTTACTCTTCCTGATGCTGCTCCACTTATTGGCTGTCTGATGTTGGGTAACCTATGTAAAGAGTGCGGTGTAGTAGATCGTTTGAGCAAGACTATGCAGAACGAACTTATGAACATCGTTGTTATCTTCCTGGGTATCACAGTAGGTGCTACTGCAACAGCCGATTCATTCCTGAGCGCCCAGACTATCAAGATTATGATTATGGGTATCTGTGCATTTGGTGTTGCTTCTGCAAGTGGTGTTCTGTTGGCTAAACTGATGAACGTATTCATCAAGGATCCAGCAAAGAAGATCAACCCACTTATTGGTTCTGCCGGTGTATCAGCAGTTCCAATGGCTGCACGTGTTTCTCAGGTTGAGGGACAGAAAGAAGATCCTAGCAACTTCCTGTTGATGCATGCTATGGGACCAAACGTAGCAGGTGTAATTGGTTCAGCCGTTGCAGCAGGTATTCTGTTGACAATGCTTGGTTAATACAACCAGATACATAACCGTAAGGTCGGAATCATCAGGTTCCGACCTTATTTTTTACCATCTCCATTCATATTGATATTCCGGAGATTGCCAGCTGTGGTTTAGAGCTGCACAACATGTGTCAACAGGCAATAACATCTCTATATACAAAACAATTGCGGCAGATAATAAATCCGCCGCAACCTTAAGCTATTGTTAGTTTCTATTTATTCAAATGAAGTATAGATTGTTTTTATCTTGATACCATCGCCCTGTTCACCACCCAATAGTTTTATCTGGTTAATGCTATTATCAAGAATAAAGCCCACTATTGAATTATTAGAATCCGTCTTGGCACTAACAGGTATAAGGACTACTTTATTCCAGTCAGGAAAGGCATTTGCATACGCAGCAAAGCCATTATTATCCAGAATATACCCATTTGCCTTAATCCAGTCTTCACGTTCAGCATAGCACAATTCTACAAGCTTGGCAATATTATCGAATGTGTATGTATTGTATTTGGAATTAAATGAAGATGCATACGATGTTATATTATCTACAATATTGTTACGTTCAAAGAACTTCTGCATTTCACTCTTTCTTATTAAAATAAGCATCGATGGAGTTCCGGATGGATAATATGGCTGTTTCATATTTATCTTACTAAATGACAAAGCTGCAGAATTCAGCATAATTTCGCCATCTCTCTTCATTTCATCTATTGGCAGATCAACCTCAGTAAGTATTCCAAAAGGAGTACGGATATATGTACAACTATTATCATTCAGTAAATCATCCTGATTGTAATTTCTATAACTGTTAATCTGCATCACCTCTATATTACCAGAGAATTCTGCCAAAACAGATGAAACTACAGAATCACCCGGCTCCAAATACTTGAAGTTTACACCCAATACAGATTTATCCACATAAATCAGAGTTCCATCGCCCTGAGTACACTTAATAAAGAATCCTTTGCATATATTTTCCATGAAAGCTGTTGCATCGGCAAAATATTCCTTTCCATTCGGACTATAATACTTTTCCAATATATCTTTTGCAAAGTCATCAGGCAATCCTATTGAAATATGGTGATAATAATCATTTGACTCCAGCAAAGAATCTGACACAGCATAATCTACAGGAGAAACTACAACACTGGCAATAGGTTCTGATGTTTCATCATAGAAATCTGCCGGATTTACATTTGCATAATACTTCCTGTTTGGATCAATTATCTGATCAAGCATATAAACTTCCAGTTTCAAGGAGTTATTTCTGTCTCCAAAAACCTTCTGAAAATATAAACTCAGCTCTGCATAGTAAGGCTTTTCACCCTGCATATCCTTATCGAACCAATCTGGAAAATCAAAATCTGCCACTCCATAAACTGAATCCGGCAACTCAAAATCTTCCACACAGTTCAATTGTGTCAGATAATCAGCCTCCAGAATAGCTCCAGACATAGGGTCTGTATATTTACCAAGACAGGTTACCGAAGTTCTTAACAATATGGAATCCGGTGCTTGTATAGAACGGGATACTGCAAAACAAGAATCCGCTTTTACACGAACCTCATCTGATTCCGGAGTTATAGAGTTACCCAGTGTAGATGTACTGGAATCACAGGCAATCAAGAGCAAAACCGAAATTAAACCGAAAACCAGAGTTTTGATATTCATAGCAATTACCAATTACAGTTTATTATACAAAGCATCCAATGTTTCTATCTTGAACTTTCTCTGATCATACTTTTTTGTAAGGATCTTCTTACTCTTGGCATAATCAAGCAGTTCCGTAGAAACAACTTTTGAATCAAGATAAAGTGCATCTGAAAAATCTATTGCCTTCTTCATTACAGAATCAAAATCAATAGGTGATGCAAATTCGCCTACATCCTCCAGCTTCATATCTTTGGCAAGAACCAATTCAGCATAATTATCTCTGAAGTTGTTCTCAAAACACTTTTCAGGGATAGTATATACCACCTTTGAATTACGGAAAGCAGGCTCTTCCCTATAAGCTGTCTTGATATACAATGGTATCATAGCAGAAAGCCAGCCGTAACAATGGATTATATCCGGAGTCCAGCGCAGTTTCTTTACAGTTTCAAGCACACCACGTGCAAAAAATGCTGTACGTTCATCATTATCATGATATTCTTCTCCATTCTCATCACACACAAACTGACGATTCTGGAAATAATCATCATTATCTATAAAGTAAACCTGAATTCTTGATGTTGGTAATGAAGCAACCTTAATCAGCAATGGATGATCCGAATCATCAACAATTAGATTCATTCCAGACAATCTTATAACCTCGTGCAACTGATTACGACGTTCGTTTATAGGTCCCCACTTAGGCATAAATGTCCTGATCTCATGACCCAACTCACAAATTCCCAAAGGAAGTGTCTTGCAAAAATCTGCTGTTGGAGATTTGCTGATAAATGGTGCAATCTCGTCTGCTATAAATAGTACTTTTTTATCGCTCATATAGGCGTTTTTAGTTTACAGTTTGCAAAGATATAAAAAAAATACCGCTAATTAGCAAGCTTGTTTTTCTGATTTTTTGATTTTCCATAAATTATAACTTATTTTGCGCGAATTTTGTAAAACAGAGTCAATTTGCAAATTATCTATAAAAAACGAATGTGATATGGTTAAGATTATAACTACTATAGCGGAACTAAAAAACGTACTTGAAGGCCATCGTTCAGAAGGCAAAAAAATTGGTTTGGTACCAACAATGGGAGCATTACACGAAGGACATGCATCGCTTGTACGTCGCAGTGTTGCTGAAAACGAAATAACTGTAGTCAGCGATTTTGTTAACCCCACCCAGTTTAATGACAAGAACGATTTGCAAAACTACCCACGAACAATGGAAGCTGATTGTGCTCTTTTAGATAAAGAGGGAGCCGACTACGTTTTTGCACCTTCTGTAGAAGAGATGTATCCGGAACCGGACACCAGAGTTTTTGACTTCACTCCGCTGGATAAGGTTATGGAAGGTCCAAACCGACCAGGTCACTTCAATGGTGTGGCACAGATAGTCAGCAAGTTGTTCTACGCTGTAGAGCCAGACAGAGCATATTTTGGTGAGAAAGATTTCCAGCAATTGGCTATTATCAGGATGATGACAGAACAGCTCAATCTGAATATAGAAATCATTGGATGTCCTATAGTAAGAGAAGAAGATGGCATGGCACTTAGCTCCAGAAACATGCTATTAAGCAAAGAAGAGAGAAAAACTGCCGTAAACATTTCACAAACATTATTTAAAAGCCGTATATTTGCATCGTCAAATTCACTTATTGATACTAAACAGTTTGTTATCAACTCAATAAATGAAATTGACGGACTGGAAGTTGAATATTACGAGATAGTGGATGGCAACACCCTACAACCAATTGAGAATTGGGAAGATAGCGAATATATTGTAGGTTGTATTACTGTTCACTGCGGAAGAGTAAGACTTATTGATAATATAAAGTATAAATAAACAGTAATGCTTTTAACAGTACTCAAATCAAAGCTTCATCGTGTTACAGTTACTGATGCTAACATCAATTACGTTGGCAGTGTAACCATTGATGAGGATTGGATGGATGAATCCGGTATAATTGAAGGAGAACAGGTACACATTGTTGATGTAAACAATGGAGCCAGACTGGTTACATACGCTATAAAAGGCGAGCGTGGTTCAAAATGTATCTGCATTAATGGAGCCGCAGCAAGATTGGTATCGATTGGAGATACCGTAATAATCATTGCGTACGCACAAGTAACGCCGGAAGAGGCCAAAACATTCAAACCGTCTATCGTTATTCCATAATAAAAATGACCGATTTAAGATCGGTCATTTTTATTTGGAATTAAATTCCTTTTCTATTATGGTTTGCTCCGCAAACGCCCTTCGGGCCAATTAGTCATCTATAAGGATTTTTCGGTCATTTTTATTTGGAATTAATTCCTTATTTTTTCTTTTTTGTATTTGCGGACTTTAGGCGAGCCACCTGTTTTTCCAGGGACTGTATCTTCTTATCCTGATTACGGATTGTAGTCTGGAATGCATTAAGCTCCTCAATCTCCATATCCTGAGGCAATGCCCAGCGAACACGTGCCATAAAATCACCAAGAATATTCATATAGTTTGTGAAAGCATCGTATGGTGATTCGTAAATACCTCTATCCATTGACACATTATTATTCTTTGTGGTCATAAAGCGGAAGTTATTGCTTGCCTGCAAATAATCCCAATCCTGCAACAAATGCTTGTCATTTGTAAGACGAACTCTTTCACCGATAGAGTAGAGTTTTTCAAAAGCTTCGCGCTGCATTACATTACCCAACCAGCAACTAATATCACGCTCTTCGTCATTCCATGACATTGGATATGGTACATCCAGCGGAGCTACTGAATCATAATTCTTAATTACTTCAGATGGTGTTGAGAATGTAATACCACGTTCTTTAGCACACTCCGGCATAGCCTTTATAAAGTCCAGGATATTTGAACTTAGAGGCTGATATACACCCAGAGCACATAGTTCCATAAAGATATTGTAGATACCATCCTCTTCCGGCATATCTTTAATCCAGTCCATGTATGTATCACACATAAGTGGATATTCTTCCCATGCCGGATTTGAGAAACGCAGGCTGATATCGTCAGAAAGTTTATAGTCACGCAACAAGACTTTCAGTTTTGGAGCCATATTGCAATGATACAGATAATGAGGACTCTTCCAACCCAAAATATGTTTTGCACCCTCAGTAAGCACTCCCTTGAAACCCATACCGGCCACCATTGCACCTATATCGTCATTATATATAAGGTTAGAGTTTCTAAATACGGTAGGTTTCTGACCAAACAGCTGATTTATCTTTTCTACTAAGCGGAATGTCTCTTCGCGGAAGCCCTCTTCTCCGTTAGGAGCTAGCGATGCCAAACCGTGAGAATATGGTTCTGCCAAAAATTCACAACAACCTGTATCGCTGAGTTCCTTCAGCAACTCAATTACTGTAGGTGCATATCTCTCCAATAATTCAAGTGCTACACCCGACATAGAGAGAGCCACTTTAAAGTAGCCATTACTCTGTTTAGCCATATCAATCATTGCATTCAGAGCAGGGATATATGAATTCTCTGCAATATGCGATATACTGGCTTCGTTTGCATAATCATCAGAGTAGTAGTGGTCTGTACCTATATCAAAGAAACGATACCTTTTTAGATGTACAATCTGATGAAGTTCAAAATATAGACATATAGTTTTCATATCGTCATTTATTTAATTCTTACTTTATTCCTAACAACTCGTTATAACGGGCCAAGATCTTTTCGCCCACCTTATCCCAGGTAATTGCATCAACCTCTTTTTTACCTTCGTCCTTCAGATATTCATAAAGAACCGGATTGTTACAGATTGAATAGATAGCATCGGCCATTGCATTGATATCCCAATAATCAACCTTAATACACTTATCCAATATCTCCGCACAACCAGATTGTTTGGAAATAATTGTAGGAACTTCGCACTGCATTGCTTCAAGCGGTGATATACCAAATGGCTCCGATACTGACGGCATTATGTAAACATCACTGCCCTTCAGACATTCATATACCTGTTTTCCCTTCATAAATCCGGGGAAGTGGAACCTATCTGCAATTCCTCTTTCTGCTGCCAGACGAATCATTGCATTCATCATATCGCCACTGCCTGCCATACAGAAACGAATATCGTGAGTACGTTTCAGGACTAATGCTGCAGCCTCTACAAAATACTCAGGTCCCTTCTGCATAGTGATACGTCCCAGGAATGTAACCACCTTTTCATTAGCCTTTTTCTGAGGTACAATATCCTGTATATCCTGAGGCAGAGGTTCCACAGCATTATGCATGGTAGAGACCTTACGTGGATCCTGATGATACTTGTTTATAACGGTTTGTCTGGTTAGTTCACTTACGCACATTATATGGTCTGCATAATCCATACCATTCTTTTCAATTGCATAAACAGTAGGATTTACATTACCACGACTACGGTCAAAATCGGTAGCATGCACGTGAATCACCAGCGGTTTGCCACTAACCTGCTTTGCATGTATGCCGGCAGGATAAGTAAGCCAATCGTGTGAATGAATTATATCAAATTTTTCTGTTCTTGCCACAACACCGGCAACAACAGAGTAGTTATTTATCTCTTCCTGAAGATTATCCGGATAACGTCCTGAGAACTCAATACAACCTAAATCGTTTGTATTCATATACCTGAAATCGGCATATATGTTCGATCTGAAATCATAATAATCCTGTGGATTCATCCATGGAAATCTGCTTTTCAGAAGATCGTCGTTTGCATCCTTATACACAACAGGTACTGCATTCATACCAACAATCTTCATAAAACTCTGATCTTCATCGCCCCATGGTTTTGGCAGACAGAAGGTAATATTCATATCTTTCTGCTTAGCCAATCCCTTTGTCAAACCGTAGCTTGCGGTTCCAAGACCTCCTAAAATATGAGGGGGAAACTCCCATCCAAACATCAATACGTTCATATCCTCACATTATTATTCAAAATCATTAATCATTCTTACAGTTCTCAATATCTCAGCAATATTCATTGCAAAAGATACGGCTCCCCTACCCTTGAACGGAGGATTACCATCAAACAGTTCCGGCAGAGAACCTATACAGTGCGATACCATTTCGTCTTCATAGCCAATCATCTGACGCTCTATGAATGACAAACCACTACGCTTGTATAGCTTCAGATAGGCTTCAAAATAGAAGCCTGCCAGCCAAGGCCATGCAGTACCCTGATGATATGCATAATCGCGTTCACGTTGCGGACCAACGTAGTTAGGATTATAGCCCAGACTCTTTGGACTTAAAGAACGCAATCCCTTTGGAGTAAGGAGCTCTTTGGTCACAATATCCAGCACAGATTTTTTCTGTTTCTGAGTAAGCGGAGAATAATCCAATGCTACAGCAAATATCATGTTAGGACGAACACTCAAATCTTTGTAATCACCCTCCACATAATCGTAAAGATAACCATACTCATTTACAAAAGTAGGTGCAAAGAATTCAGCTGTTTTCTCTGCAATCTGCTCCATTTTTCTTGCATAATCGGCTTTACCGAATTCTGCAGAAATTTCGGAAACAAACTTCAGTGCATTATACCACAAAGCATTTATCTCAACCACATATCCTGTTCTTGGCACAACCGGACGGCCATCCACTGTAGAGTTCATCCACGTTTCCGCTCTGTCATGTCCATTAATATAAACCAATCCGTTTGCATGCAGATACAGATTTACATGCTTGTTATGGCGCAGATAATCCATAATATCCATCATCAGCCTGCCATACTGCTCCCATGCCTTCTTAGCGCCGCAGAATTTTGAATATTGCTGAATTGCCCATATTGCCCACAGGAATACATCCGGACGTTCCATTTCATAGATCTGGCATTTTGAAACACGTCCCTTTATAAAGTCTCTTATTGCTTCTGCGGCAGTATTCATTGCCGACAGGAATTCAAACTCTTCATTAAGTGCCAGAGTCAGGCCCGGAAGTGATATAAACATATCTCTTGCACGGCATTTAAACCATGGATAACCTGCAAGAATATAGTGTTTGCCACCACTCTTGTTATGGAACTGATGAGCAGAATTCTTCAGACAGTGATAGAAATTATCGCGAGGTGTACGCTTATCGGCTTCTATGGTAAAGGTACGTTTCAAGCCGCGGGTTTTAACCTCCGACACACCTGCAGAAAATACAATGCTTTCACCCTTCTTGATGTTCATTTCAAAATAGCCTGGCACATACAGATCTTCATTGAAATCGTAACCACGCTCCAGCTCTTTTGAATACTCAAATTTTCTGTACCAGTCAGGACTGAATACAAAATTATTCTCCTTACTTAACTGCATGAACAGTTCCGGATATCCCGGGTACATACGGGTTTTTATACCATTTTCAACCTCCTGATATTCCCTGCTTGCCTGACTGTTTTCATGGGTAAACTGTCTTACGCTGCGGAATGCCAGATATGGCTGCAAACGCAATGTTGTTTCAGAGTGAGCATCGAGCAGAGTATAACGAATCAGAATTCTGTTTTCATTATGCTCAAACAATTTCTCCTTCTTAAGCAACACACCTCCTACCCTGTAGATGGTTGTAGGGACCTTATCACAATTAAACTCTCTGATATATTTATGACCTTTTGGGCTGAAATTATATCCCCAATACTGATGCACACCCAAGTTAAATTCGGCTCCGTGCTGAATTACAGTTTCATCCAGAGAAGAGAGAAGAACATGTGGATCATCGCCCAATTCCGGTACAGGCATAACCAACAGACCGTGATACTTTCTGGTATTACAGTCTGTTATCGTTGTGCAATGATATGCACCGGATCTGTTTGTTCTTAACACCTCCCTTGGAAGAGTCTCCTCCAGGTTTGTCATTAAGGTCTTTTCAAAACGCAGATAACTCATAAAATGTATATTAAAAGCATTATCCTACAAATTTATATCAATTATTACTATTTATCAAGATTAAATGATTTTTTTTAACAATGACGATAATTTTTAATACACAACAAAAAAAGTCCCAAAGGCCGATAAGCTTTTGGGACTCCTGTTATAAGATAACCAATTACTTGTTAATAGCCGCAGCTACCTCAATACAAGCAAGGTTCAGCATTACATAATTAGGCACAGAATTAATACAGCACTCATTTTCACCCCACAGGAATGGATAATCGTCCTTGTTTTCCATAAAGTCCGGTTTTCTCATCAACAGACCGGGAACAACTCCACCCGGTATTACATTATAATCTGCTCTGTTGTTACCGTATGCAACCTTTTTGGTAGCTACGCCAACACCGGTAATAAATGAGAGATTGTTGTAAGGGTGATTTCCATACAAGTAATTAAGTCCTTTTAAAACCATTTCAGGATCTACCAGTGCCGGATACTGTTTCCATACAAGATAAGCATTGAATGAGTTGCTTATAACCTGATTATTGCCTGCCCAACCACCACCGGAGATAGGCACGCAGTAAGGATTGTCGCTACCCACTTTTGCCAATCTTTCAATATAAGCAGGAATTGCAGCATCTACTTTAGCCTTAGCATCAGCATCCAGCATATCGTAAACCCTCAATATCTGTCCCATATTGGCACCGGAATTTCTGCGATTGTTATTCTCGTTATTATTACTTTCACTCAACGAATTAATCTGATTCAGAATAGAAGGCATAAAGATATTCTTAAACTTCTCATCACCGGTAGCATAGTAAAGTTCTATAGCGCCACGTACTCCGTTATCGCCCTCACCTACATACTTATTCCACAGCATAAGTGCATTCTTCAAAGAACGTTCAGCCTCTTCCGGATAATAGTTCTTCAATGCAGGATATGCCGATGCAAGACCAACTATTGAATTCATCACACCGCCGGCACTTGGTCTGTTTGTCATAACAATACGATCGTCGTAAGTACCACTGCGTTTGCCATCGGCAGATACTTGATATGGTTTCAGAGAAGGATCATAGATAAGCCCATCAGTAAGTGTTAAAGCATCGCCCAAATGGTGATACTGATGCATCTGTGGCTGACCGATATTTCTTGATACAAAGCCCAAAGCTTCTATCTGAGCATTCATATTAAGCGTACCGTGCATTATCTGCTGAACAACATCGGGCACTCCGTCAGGACGATGAATATCAGCATACTTTGTAACCTCATCTATATATGTCATATCTCTCTTAGGTTGGAATAGTCTCCAGAGAGATGCCAAATCTACAGTTGTTGTTACAACAGAGTTCTGCTGAATATCAAAATCACCGGCATCGTACCAGCCACCTACTGCAAGGCCCGGCACGTGTTCAAGCGGTTTGTATTTTGTATAGTTTTCAGCACCCTGACTGTAACCATCGTGAATACGGATATTGGCAGGAGCCATTATAGCATCATCCATATTTGCACGACCGTGCCAGATTCTGTAACCTTCATTTACCTCCATGTGGTCCATTGCAATAACTAATGACATATCCATGGATGAATGCCATTTATCTGAGTAAATATCCTTATCTATAGGGAAAGCGTTTGTTTGAACGCCATCATATTCTATTACATAAAGGCCCGGTTCACTTACCTCTGTAAAGTCTATGCGTGCATAATTGTAACGACTATAGAAAGTACCCCACTCTTCTACTTTAGCATTCAGAGCAAGAGTTTGACTACCATCAGGATTTACGCGCAAAATTTTAGCAGTTGGTGCTATTTTATCACGTTTATCTAATTCCACAACAGACACTTTACTCTGCGCTGGAGTATAACCAATCTGTGAGAAGCCAATATTTGGTTCACGTATCCATTCAGGATTTGAGCTTGGCTCTACATACCATTCCAACACTTTTCCTGTCTTGCCTGCAGGAAGCAGTGAACGTACTACAAAAGTACCATTCTGTGCAAGATGACGACCATCATAAATACTTACATCTTCATCGGATGTAATACTTACGCACAGTTCATCGTCTTCCGGTGCCAATACTATGCTCTTACCTGTTGACATAGGCAGTGGAACCAGAAATTCATCTCTGCCACGATCATCGAATGTTGTTTCGCCAAAGTATTGTGGTATCTTTTCTGCCAATGGGCGTACCTCTGTATCGTGCATTGGGAAACGAGGCAATATGCGTGCTGCACCATCAACTAAATAGTTTTTACCAAAATATGAAGCAGGGAAAAATTCCAGATTCATACCTGCCTTACCCACCAGATTTACAGGTACAGGTTTGTCCAAATAGACCTGCATCAAGACCCCTTCATCATTTGGTGTCACACGAATTTTAGAGACAAAATCATAGTCTTCGTAGGTTAATTCCACTTCAATGTAATTCTCATCGCGATTCACTTCACGATTAGTCATTTCTGCATAAATATCCCACTGTTCCGGTGTATTCATAAAACGAATACCGCCACCGGTGGCCAATCTTTCGCCACGCTGTATTATCTCAATACCCGCCAGTTTCTCATCGCAGAAACCACCATTGTAGATATTACTATACACTAACACATTTGAACCTGTTTTCTCAAAATATTCCAGTTCATTTATAGAAAATGAATCGGTACCCTTTTGAGAACAGGACGCAGTAAAAGAAAGCAGTACTGCGGGTAACGCCATAGTTGCCAAAGAGGCAATCTTCTTTAATGTTTTCATTGTTATGTTATTTATTGGTTAATAATTAATAATGACCATTAGTTATATCCTTCTATTACTATCTGTAAACTCTTTAAATCTTTTTCTTGTGAACTTGTACCGTAGTAAATTTCATACTCTACATCTTCTGAATCTACACATATCATAGTGTTAGACTTTTCATCAAAAAATGAGAATGCTTCCGGTTCAAGTTCAAATTTTACGTTCATACTCTCGTCGGGGTTCAGTTCCACTCGTTTGAATGCACGCAACGATTTTGACGGTCCATTAACATCTTTCAAAGCCTTTACGTAGATTTGAAGCACTTCGCTACCTGCACGGGAACCGGTATTCTTTACAGGAACTGTTACATCCACATTACCATTGGCTTTCTTCTCTATCTCTGCCTGACCTACGCTGAAAGTTGTATAGCTCAATCCATATCCAAATGGGAATAGAGCATCGTCAAAATAACGATATGTACGTCCCTTCATAGAATAATCTGAATAATCAGGAAGCTGAGAATCGCTCTTATAGAATGTAACCGGCAGTTTACCACCCGGGTTATAATCTCCAAAAAGCACATCGGCTACTGCACGACCACCCATTTCACCCGGATACCAGGCCTGAACTATGGCTTCGCAGTTTTCGGTTTCCGGCAGAAGTGCCATAGCAGATCCTGAGAAGTTTACCAGTATAACCTTTTTGCCCGCCTCTTTCAATTTCTTAATCAATGTGCGCTGGATAACAGGGAATTCTATTGAAGTACGGTCACCACCCTTAAAGCCATCTACTTCAACAGGCATCTCTTCTCCTTCATAGCAAGCCGATATACCACCTGCAAACAGCACCACATCAATACCTTCTAACTTACTGATAACATCATCATAATTAAACTCTTTTTCAAAGCCCAAATCAAACTTTAAGTTTGTGTTGTACGATGGCACCTGAGCATAGAGAATCTCTATATGGTATGTTTTTCCCTTTTCCACCTCTATAAATGAACGTTCGTTTAGGGTAAGCCATGTTTGACGCTTTACCTTGGTTTCGCCGTCAACGCGAAGTTCATAATCACCACAAGATGTCATATCAAGCAGTACTTTTCCACTCTCTGATGGTGTAAAGTAGGTTTCGTATATAGCAGAGAAACTCTCCAAATTAACTCCGGGAGCAAATGCATAGTTTCCAAATGTTGTCTTTGAGAAAGGTGCTTTTTCCCAAATTACATTAACAGGTTCGCCTTCACGATTTGTGTTATTCCAGAAAGTAGCCTTCATACCTGCTTTGCCGTCAAATTCACATTCATCGTACATAGAATGAAGAGTCTTCATATTGGTATAATCACATCCCTGCATATAAGTTATAGCATTTCTCTTAACCTTCTCTTTTACACCTTCTAAGAAAGAGATAGTTTGAGTAGGAGTACCATTGTAATTACCCCACATCATAGTCTCTATATCGGCATTAGGACCTATTACAGCTATCTTCTTTATCTTTTTATCTAATGGCAGAATGTTATTCTTATTCTGCAACAGAGTAATGGTTTGGCGTGCCATATCCAATGAAAGTTCCTTATGTTCTTTGCCGGCAACCATATCCATAGGAATCTGTTTCCATTCTACCATCTCTGCAGGATCGAATTCGCCAAGTGAAATACGGGCTTCCAACAGTCTTATCACTTTCTGATTTACATCTTCTTCCTTCATCAAACCTAAACGAACTGCTTCCGGAATACTTTTGTAGGCATAATTATAACCACATTCAACATCTGTACCCGCCAAAACACCCACAGCGGCAGCATGAGTAGCATCGCTTGATGTTTTATGAGTCTGCCAAAAATCTGATATAGCGCTACAATCCGATACTACCATATATTTAAAGCCCCATTCTTCGCGCAGAATCTGTTGCAATAATCTTTCGCTACCACAACAAGGTTCATCTTCCCAACGTTGATAAGCGCACATCACTTCACGAACATCACCTTTCTGCACTGCAGCCTGAAACGCAGGTAAATATGTTTCAAAAAGATCTCGCGGTTCTACATTTGTTATGTTATCTGTATGACGCGCCCATTCCGGACCGCTGTGAACAGCAAAATGTTTTGCACAAGCCAATAGTTTACGGTATTTTGCATCGGCAGGTCCCTGTAGGCCCTGAATAACTTTTACACCCATTACCGATGTAAGATATGGGTCTTCTCCGTATGTCTCCTGACCACGTCCCCAACGCGGATCACGGAATATATTAACATTTGGAGTCCAGAATGAGAGTCCATAAAACCTGCGTTCATCCAAACCCTGACGTTCACGTTCGTTATGTATAGCGCGGGCCTCTGTAGAAGTAGCATCGAACACATTGAATACCATATCTTCGTTGAATGATGCCGCCATTCCAATAGGTTCTGGAAACACAGTAACATTACCCTGATTTGCTACACCATGCAGTGCTTCGCTCCACCAATGGAAAGTCTTTATTCCCAAACGCGGAATAGCAGCAGATTGGTCTAACATAAGCTGAGATTTTTCTTCTAACGTAAGTCTGTTCATTAAATCTACCGCGCGGTCATGTGCCGGCAGTGAAGGATCTTGAAACGGATACTCTTGCGCAAATGACAGTAGTGGTATTGCAGCTAAAAATGAAAGTGCTACGTTTTTAAAATTCATATTTCTACGTTTTAATTATTGATAGTATGCAAAGTTACTGAAAAAGTTTGAAAGATAGATTTAACTTTTAGCAAGATTTCCGTAAAGTATAGTCATTATACACATTGTTGCAATTTGCAACACTATTTTCTACACCAAAAGCATTTCATTTCGTTACATTTGCAGTGTTTTGAAATTTGTATAAACCAAACAACAAATATTATATGGAATTATACTTTGTAGATTTATTGGGAATATCGTTCTGCTCGCTAATGTTTTACATATATTTGCGTATAACCAAACAGATGGAGCAACAATTAGGGTTTATAGCATTGTATTGTTTTGCATATAGTGCTCTTGCAGCAGTATCAAGTTTCTTTATAAAAGACGATTCTTTTCTTAAAGAGTTACTAACATGTAGTTTCTTTATACTATTTGTAGTATTCTACCCCATAGTAATGAAACACAAATTAGGCAAAAAGGAGATTAACCTGCTTATCTTTATATCGACCGTAGGAATACTGCCATTTTTATTCAGGTGGCTGGTAGTTTTTATATTCACCATCTTTAATCCAAGTATGTAGTATGATTATCATAATTTTCTCAATACTGATAATAGGATTTTGGTTAGTTGGACTTTTCCATCTGAGAAAAAGCATTTTGCTATATTCCATTAATCCCAAAGATACAGATGCCGACAACAACAGAGAAGTCTTACTGGACAATTTTAATAATCGTTTTGAGTCTTCACTGGAACAGTTCAAAAAAAGAGAAGAGTACAACTATTTCAACGATTTCATGAATAGCAAAAGAGAACTATCATTTACAGAAAAGACAGCTATTCTTAATGCCATATACAACACCTTTATAATAGTAAGGCCAACAATGTGTGGCATAGACGTAAAACTTAACGAGACAGACTTCTTTTGTTTTGTTTTAACCTGCCTAAATGCAGACACCAAACAATGTGCACAAATACTCTGCATAGAAGAATCGTCTGTCCGTTCTTGTAAATCCAGACTAAAAAACAAATTGGAGCCTGAAGCCCTAATAAGATGTTATTCAGCACACTAAATTAAAACAGCACAAATTATGAAAAATTTAATTACTAATATTAATCAATCCATTAAGAGGAGTTTTGACTTTAAAAGCAAGACTAACAGTATGGATATAATTAGATGGTTTGCTTTCTTGATTACAGTGTCTATTGCTTTAATTGGGTTAATGTTTTTTCTATTCCAAATAATCAACAAAACAGACCTAAATTCATTAGGAATTTTCAGCAAATTCTTTGTAATCACATTGACAACACTATTCGTATTTTGGGCTGCATCGTTCATTCCCACTATGTCATTATGTATAAGGAGATTAAAAACTATTGGGCTATCACCCTTCTTGGTATTTATACCTATATTGTCACTATTTGTAATTGTCAGATATTCCCTGATGATGGGTTTTGCAAGTATGAACGCAGAACCACTACCTATATCTGTAAGTAATCTTGTATTATTACACATTAATGCACTATTTTTAATCATAACATTTTTGGCGGTAATAGTGCTATATAAAACAGAATAAAAATCCGCATAAATTTTGAATATAATTACATAACACAGAAACTTTTCAACACATTATAAATTTATAATGAATAAATATTACAATTGGTCATTAATTTATGTACCTTTGCGCCTCGAAATTAATAGCCGTTATTAAAGATGAATAAAATTGTATCAAAAGAACAGTTTTCGGAGAACGTTTTTAAGTTTGAAGTAGAAGCACCTTTGATTGCAAAATCGAGAAAAGCAGGACACTTTGTAATTATCCGTATTGGTGAAAAAGGGGAACGTATGCCATTGACCATAGCAGACGCAGACACCGATAAAGGAACTATCACATTAGTAGTACAACGTATAGGTTTATCGTCTTCAAAACTTTGTAAAATGGAAGTTGGCGATGAACTGACCGATATAGTAGGACCACTAGGACAAGCTACACACATTGAAAAATTCGGCACTGTTATTTGTGCAGGTGGCGGTGTAGGTGTAGCACCTATGTTACCAATTATAAAATCCTTAAAAGCAGCCGGTAACAGAGTAATTTCTGTTCTTGCCGGACGTAACAAAGACCTTATTATTTTGGAAGACGAAGTAAGAAAACATTCAGACGAAGTTGTTATAATGACAGACGATGGTTCTTACGGAAAACAGGGTTTGGTAACAAATGGCATAGAGGAGATTATACAGAGAGAAAAGGTTGACAAGTGCTTTGCTATTGGTCCTGCCATAATGATGAAATTTGTTTGCTTGCTTACCAAGAAATATGAGATACCTACCGATGTTTCACTGAACACCATTATGGTTGACGGAACAGGTATGTGCGGTGCATGTCGTGTAACCGTAGGTGGCAAAACAAAGTTTGTTTGCGTAGATGGCCCCGAATTTGATGGTCACCAGGTAGATTTTGACGAAATGTTGAAACGCATGGGAGCCTTTAAAGATATTGAACGCGAAGAGATAAAGAAGTTGGAACAATCTGTTGAATGCGCACTTTCAACACAGACAGAAGAACCAACAACAGCCGGCAACAAAGCTTCTCAAGAGATAGAATCTATAGATGTTCTTTGCGACCGCAATGCAGCATGGCGTGAAGATTTGCGCAAAGCAATGAAACCAAAAGAACGTACAGCAATAGAACGTTGCATTATGCCGGAATTAGATCCGGTGTATCGCAGAAGCAGCCGTAAAGAAGAGGTAAACCAAGGTCTGTCAGAAGAGCAGGCTTTATTAGAGGCAAAACGCTGTCTTGACTGCGTAAATCCATCTTGTATGGAGGGTTGTCCGGTAAATATTGAGATACCTTCGTTTATAAAGAATATTGAACGTGGCAACTACCTTGCTGCTGCTAAAGTTCTAAAAAAGACCAGTGCACTACCGGCTGTTTGCGGTAGAGTATGTCCACAGGAAAAGCAGTGCGAATCTAAGTGCGTACATCTAAAGATGGGTAAGAAACCGGTTGCCATAGGTTATCTGGAACGCTTTACCGCCGACTATGAACGCGAAAGTGGCAATATTTCTATTCCTGAAATAGCAAAACCAAACGGCATAAAGATTGCGGTTATTGGTTCTGGTCCTGCCGGCCTTTCATTTGCAGGCGATATGGCAAAATTCGGATACGATGTTACTGTTTTTGAAGCTCTGCATGAAATAGGCGGTGTATTGAAATATGGTATTCCTGAATTCCGCCTACCTAATCATATTGTAGATGTTGAAATTAACAATCTACGCAAGATGGGTGTAACCTTTGTAAAAGACTGCATTATTGGTAAGACAATTACAGTAAAGAATCTGGAAAGCGAAGGTTATAAAGGCGTATTTGTAGGTTCAGGCGCTGGTCTGCCAAACTTTATGAACATACCGGGTGAAAACTTGCTGAACATAATGTCATCAAACGAATATCTGACACGTGTTAATTTGATGGATGCTGCAAGCAAGAGTTCAGATACTCCTGTTGCATTTGGCAAAAAGATTATGGTTGTAGGTGGCGGTAACACCGCTATGGACTCTGTTCGTACTGCTGTAAGATTGGGTGCTGAACGCGCTATGATTGTATATCGTCGTTCAGAAGAGGAGATGCCTGCACGTTTAGAAGAGGTTAAGCACGCAAAAGAAGAGGGTGTAGAGTTTATGACACTGCACAATCCTATTGAATATATAGGCGATGAACAAGGTCGTGTAAAACAGGTTGTTTTGCAGAAGATGGAATTAGGCGAACCGGATGCAAGCGGTCGCCGCAGTCCTGTTGAAATTCCGGGTGCTACAGAAACAATTGATGTGGATTTGGTTATAGTAGCTGTAGGTGTATCGCCTAATCCAATAGTTCCAAAATCTATTGAAGGTATTGAATTAGGTAGAAAAAACACAATTTCTGTTAATGATTCAATGCAATCATCAATTCCTACTATCTTTGCAGGTGGTGACATTGTTCGCGGTGGTGCTACTGTTATTTTAGCAATGGGTGATGGTAGAAAGGCTGCTGCAGCAATGAATGAGCACCTTAATAAGTAAACAGTAAAAAGATTTTGATTATGGAAAAGTACGTTTGTGATTTGTGCGGATATGTATATGATCCTGCACAAGGTGATGCAGATGCCGGCATACCTGCAGGTACATCGTTCAACGATTTACCGGAGGATTGGGTTTGCCCACTATGCGGAGTAGGTAAAGATGAATTCTCAAAAGTAGAGGATTAAAGATATAAGCCCCAAAGTTTCTGTGAGAAAACTTTGGGGCTTATTTTATTTAAGATGTAAATATTCTCTTATTTAAAGTACCAGTAGTTAAAGTTAAAGAGTTCCTTATCACCTCCACGGAACAGGAAGTAGATATCGTGAACACCTGTAATAGGATTCTTAGCTCTAACATTTGTTTCTACTGTTTTCCAGTTGGTTTCTCCACCGGTAGGTTCTATTATTGCAGTAGCTATAACATCGCCATTAAGATTATCAAGACGAACCTCTATCAAACCACCTTCTGACCAGGCAGCAGCATTGGCAACAAAAGTTTTTGCACCTTGTTCACCAAAATCTAATGCACGCACTTTAATCCAATCGCCTGTATGAATAGATGTTACATAGTGCTCTGAACCTGCTCTTCTATCGTTTTTAAGTCCGTATGAATATGCTATAGTTTCTGCCTCCATACGCTTATATGGGTTCATGTTTGTAACCGGTTTACGTATTCCCTCTTTTGTAAAAGGAATAAACGGTATTGAACCATCGGCATTGAACTTAAACTCTTCTACGCTTGTTGAACGACGGAATCCATCGCCATTTGGCAAAATGCCATTGTGATAAAACATAAAATGACGTCCTTTAAATTCAATATTTCCACCATGTATGGTAAAGCTATTCTCTGCTTCGTCCATTATGCGTCCGCGGAATGTCCAAGGTCCGTGAACAGATGGTGCTGTAGAATATGCCATATATTCAGGTACACCACCCGCAGGATATACCAAATAGTAAGTTCCGTTATACTTCATTGCCCAAGGTCCCTCTTCATACTGTGTCATCATTTCGTTTTTGCCTTTGGCCCAATTCATCTTTGATTGAAGTTCACCAAACGATTTTGGATCTCTGTATCCCGGTACCTCTTTATATCCGTCTTTGAAAGAGATCATATCATCATTTAGTTCGCCATACCATAAGCCTTTATTTCCCCAGAAAAGATAAGCCTTCCCGTCATCATCTATAAATACTGATGGGTCTATATAGCCAAATCCTTCTGCAAGAGGCTTGCCTATAGCATCTTTCCAAGGCCCGGTTGGACTATCTGCTACAGCTACCGCCAGAGCATCGCCACCCTGTTTGGTATTGCAACACATATACCAATACCATTTGCCATTACGCTCTATGGCCTGAGCAGCCCAGGCTCTATCGCCCTGTTTTGCCCATTCGAATGTTGCCGTTGTTACCTGTGTACCGCGATATGTCCAGTTCACCATATCTACAGAAGAGTACAACATCCAGTCTTTCATGCTGAAATATTGCGCATCGTCTTCATCGTGATCTACAAACAGAAATACCGTATCATTATACACAAATGGCGCAGGATCGGGAGTAAACATGGTCTGGATAATTGGATTCTGTGCCATCATATTGCCGGCAAATAACAACATAGTTGCTGTAGCAAACGTTTTCAATACATTCTTTCTCATAATTTTAATTAGTTAGTTATTCTGTGCGAAATTACAGTACACAAGTCCATCCGAATTTACGAGCTAAATCCTTTAGCAAATTGCGATCTCTAACAGGAATAATTACTTCCACCTTTTCGCTCTTGCTACCTCGCGTTGCGATGTTGGCTGAATCTATATTATATTGTGTCTGCATATTCATCCAAACATCAGCAGGTATTCCTAATGCTTTTTCAAGAGCTATAGCAACATTAAGCGATATAGAACGCTTACCATTAATAGTCTCACTTAACACAGAAGTTTTAATTCCGGTTTCATTTGCCAATTGTTTCTGGGTCATTCGTCTTTCCTTCAACTCATCTTTAATCATCTCTCCCGGATGAGTAGCTATAAACGGTGTTATATATTCTTTACTCATAATGCTTTGATACTTTAAACAACAATGCATTCACTATTATACCATCTTCAAATAATATATTCATGCTATTAACGATTTACAAAACAAAGGTATAATTATTTTTGCGAACAATTCGCATATATGCTAATTATTTTTCATTGCCATACATTTTCAATCGTATAAATACTAATGTAAAAAAGACAGGCGCATAAAGATAAATTTTTATGCGCCTGTGGTGTTATTTTAACTTTTCTTTCTTTGGGCGGGTTGGGTAGCTCACTGCGGTGAGCACCCGCCCAAAGAAAGAAAAGATTTTTGCCCGTATGGCTGTGGGCACGTAAAAGGATAAATTCTACGGGCAAACCGCGCGCACACGGCGACTGTAGTAACGATAGATGCTGTACCATTCTACATTGCCCGAATGGAAGCGCAGAGAGTACGCGTACTTCGGATTGCCCGAATCGAGCGAACTGGACCAATAGCCGCCGTAAGAACCGGCAGGGTAAACATCCGAATCATTGCGGTAACCTGCAGCGGGCAAAAATATACTGTTACCATTGCTCTTGCTGACTACTTTGTAACCTTTTACACCATTTAAGGTAGTCCATGTCCAAGCGCAATTATTTTTCAACTCATTCCAATCATTATAAGTAGGCATACGCCAAGCACCACCCCAATTCACATGAGCAGCATCATCTTCCAATTCTAAGGTAGTTATATTATCTACTGTACCCCAACTGCTACCTACATTATATTTGGTAAGTTTAGATGAGGAACCATTATTACAATGTTTATAAGTTGACCAACTATAATCAGATTTAGGCTCAGTTTCACCCCAAGCAAAGTAACTGCCATAATTTTCAGGTGAATAAGCGCCCACGTTACATGTAGCCCATTTAAGCCCGCTTGGCAAACCCAAATCAACATATTCATAACCATTATAAGGGTCATACTCCCACTGGGCATAGAGTTTCAGATTTCTTCTTAAATATTGCACAGGCTCATTCTCTGTATATGACAATCCAGTTCCATCAGCCTTAGTGTTCCATCCAATGAATTTATAACCAACTCGTGTGAAGGTATTTATTGATACAGTTACAGTTTCGCCTTTTACAAATTCTATGTTTGCCATATCTCCTTCTCCACCATTGGCATTAAAGGATACATATAGGCTGTCTGTTCTTGGTTCAGAAATCATTCCTTCTAGTATGTCTATAAAATCATTTGCAGCATCTTTCATAGGTTCAAATGCGCTACCCATAGAGGTGGAGCAGTCCAACACCATTACCACAGCAATACGTTTGGCTATATCTTCTGATGTAGACGCTTCTTCCACATCTTCATAATACAATTCATCATCGGGTGAGAATAGTATTTCATACTCATACTGCAACTCTTCACCTTCATAAGTAAACGTCAAATTATTTAATGGTATTTTCACTTTTCCTGTGGTTTCATCTATAGTTCCAATTGCAGGCTCATCAAAATGAGCATAATTATTTGTAGAGCGCATTACTGTGAGTGTATAACCTGTATTTGGCATACCTTCCATTTTTGCATCTAAAGTATCTTTTATTCCATCCGCCTCAAAAATGAAACGGAAATACTTATAACCCATTATCTCTGAATAATAGCCCGGATTGGTCTGCAACACAACATTTTGAGATGAAGCTATTATAGATTCAGCTATATCATTAAATGTGGTCTGTAAATCTGCAGAACTTTTTGCATTATAATAGCCACCCTTACCTGTTACTACTTTCTGCATTTTACCGCTAAAACCTACATCATCACCAAACCCCAATGCATATGAATTTAATCCTGGACGACCGGTCAAATCATATTGTACAGTATCATATACATTAGCTAAAGGAATCATTCTATTTTCATTACCCCACAACATATTTGAATAGTTATCGGTACCATCAGAGAAATTAAGCATGAATATATTATCAAATTCCGGCAATCCTTCAGCATCGAACATCAGATTTCCTTTAGATACAGAATAAGCAAAAGCAGTAAAATCATAATCATTCTTCTGTGTACTGATAAATGATTTTACTTTTTCAAGATTACTAGTTATAGGTAACTGATTAACCATCTTATTAAAAGCAACAACACCTATAAAGACTTGTTCTTCTGCCTCTATTAATATTTCTTTCCACTGAGCATAAAGTACTATGTTTTCAGCTACTGTAATTGATTGCTCATTACTATACGAAGTACCACTACCATCCGCATTGGTATTCCAACCTGTAAATTCATAACCTTCATAAGTAAAAGCATTTGCTGGTAATGTCAAGCTCTCTGCTGAAGATACTATTTGAGACATTTCACCTTCACCACCATTTGCTACAAAAGATACAGTTACTTGAGTTGGTTCCGCTTGAGATAATTCCCACTGAGCATAAAGCACTAAGTTTTCTGTAACAGTAATAGTTTGTTCATTACTATAAGAGTTCCCTGTTCCATCTGCTTTAGTATTCCAACCTATAAACTCATAGCCTTCGCTGGTAAATGTGTTTGCAGGTAAGACATAATTTTCGTCCAAAGCCACTACCGAGAACATTTCGCCTACACCACCATTTGCTACAAAAGATACAGTTACTTGAGTTGGTTCCGCTTGGGATAATTCCCACTGAGCATAAAGCGCCATATTTTCAACCAGTGTAACTAATTGTTTATTATAATATGAAACGCCACTGCCATCTGCTTCGGTATTCCAACCTGTAAATTCATAGCCTTCGCTAGTAAATGTATTTGCAGGTAAAATATAATTTTCACCAAATACTACAACCGGTAACATTTCGCCTACACCACCATTTGCCACAAAAGTTATAACTACAGATGTAGGTCCTATAGGATTAGAATCAAAACTATCACTTATTCGAACGCTGTCTATACTGGATACTAAGAACTGATACTTTTGACCATCGTTTCTAAACACATCCATATAATACTGAGCAGAAGCTGATACTGCACTCATTATAAGTACAATAAATACTAATGAACGAACTACTAAGCTCTTAAATATTATCTGTTTCATCGTTTGGAAATTTTAAAAGTTAAAGATTCGGATTTTACAATATAAACACCTTCAGGCAATGCCACTATGCTGAAAGTAACATAACCATTTGCATCTGTTTTGAAGGTAGAAACTATCTTGCCGTCTGTACCTATCAAAGAGATTGTTTGCTGTGGTTTTGCTCCGGATATATGAACTGTATTATCTTTCAGTTCTAAAATGGGAGTAACTACATCTGTTTCGACATCGGATACGGATGTTTCTGTTTCTGTAAAAGTAAACTTTGAGATAGCAGATAATGGATATTCTACCACTATGTGTGCTGTGGTTAATACCAAATCTGTTTCTGTGTAAGTAATGATAGGTTTTTCTAAAAATCCATAACTAAACAAGCGACCATCTTTTTGATGAATAGTCAAGGTGTTCTGTGCAGAAATATGTGTCATTAAGACACAAAACAACAAGAACACCGTACAAAGGAGTTTATTCATACTTATCATTTTTTGCAAATAAACCATAAACGTTCGGCACTAAACGTTCTACAGCTTATGCAGGTTAGGTTAATATAATGTACTGAGTGTGCCACCTCAACAAATCCATATTGTGAGTACAAAAAAAAGCACGAGCATAACTTGATCGTGCTGCGGTCCTAGGAAAACCTAATAATACTACAAGTCATACTCGCACTAAAACAGTACGAGCATTTACAACTTGTTCAATGTATTATCGTTTTTTGAAATTTCCTAGGTTCCAACACGAACAGAACAAATAGCAAACGCTTTTTTCCAATATGTCTGTCAATTGCTTGACTTTGCGAATATATACACTAATTTTAAGAAAAACAACTTTGCCTCAACAAAAAAAAGAAATACTAACATCATGGGGAGAGTTTCAAATGAATGAACTAACTTTGCAGAAATTGTAAAAAAAACTACAAACAATATGGAAAGAAAGTCAGATATTGGCCTTATTGGTCTTGCAGTTATGGGCGAAAACCTGGTTCTCAACATGGAGAGCAAAGGTTTTTACGTAAGTGTTTACAATAGAACAGTAGAAAAGGTTGAGAACTTTATCAATGGACGTGGAAAGGGTAAAAACTTTTACGGTGCAACATCATTAGAAGATTTCATTGCATCTTTGGAACGCCCCAGAAAGGTATTCTTAATGGTTAAAGCAGGACAGGCAGTAGATGATTTTATTGAAAAGCTTATCCCTATGCTTGAACCTGGAGATGTTATTATAGATGGTGGTAACACACACTTCCCTGACACTGCCCGCCGTACTGCATACGTAGAGAGCAAAGGTCTGCTCTATATAGGTACAGGTGTTTCAGGTGGCGAAGAGGGTGCATTAAATGGTCCAAGCATGATGCCAGGCGGTTCACCGGCAGCATGGCCTATAGTAAAACCTATTTTCCAGAGCATCTGCGCAAAGGTTGAGAACGGTGTTCCATGTTGCGACTGGGTAGGCGAAAACGGAGCCGGCCACTTTGTAAAGATGGTTCACAATGGTATTGAATATGGCGATATTCAGTTGATTTGCGAATGTTACCAGATAATGAAAGATTATCTTGGCATGTCAAACGAAGAGATGCACCAGGTATTTGCAGAGTGGAACAAAGGCGATTTGGATAGCTATCTGATAGAGATTACTCGCGATATTCTTGCTAAGAAAGACGATGAAGGTAACTATGTTTTAGATTACATTCTCGATACAGCCGGACAGAAAGGTACTGGTAAATGGACAGCAGTAGCAGCTCTTGACCAGGGTGTTCCATTGACACTTATTGGTGAATCTGTATTTGCACGTTGTCTCTCTGCACAGAAAGACGAACGCGTAGCAGCCAGCAAGATTCTGGAAGGTCCTAAAGCAGCCAAATTCACAGGCGACAAGCAGGCATTCCTTGAAGATATTCGCAAAGCGCTATTCGCAGCTAAGATAGTTTCTTACGCACAGGGTTACGCGTTGATGCGCGCAGCAGCAAAAGAGTATGGTTGGAACTTGAATTACGGTGGCATAGCATTGATGTGGCGCGGTGGATGCATAATCCGTTCTGTATTCTTGGGCAAGATTAAGGATGCTTTTGTTAAGAATCCTGATTTGGCAAACCTTATGCTCGATTCATTCTTCCAGGAGAAACTGGCTGATGCTCAGCAGAGCTGGCGTAACGTAATTGCTCAGGCTGTTGTAAATGGTATTCCGGTTCCTACACTGACTGCAGGCTTGGAGTATTACGATGGTTATCGTTGCGACAGATTGCCTGCTAATATGCTCCAGGCACAGCGCGACTATTTTGGTGCTCACACATACGAACGTACAGACAAACCACGTGGTGAGTTCTTCCATACCAATTGGACCGGACATGGTGGTGACACTGTAGCAGGAACGTATATAGCATAAAAAAAAACTCCTTCGGGAGTTTTTTTTTATGCTATAACGTTCCTAAGAACGACCTTTTTATTGATTACAATTCAGTTTGTTAAACGCCACCAAATGCAGAATAACCTCCATCAACAGGGATTACCACACCTGTTACAAACTGTGATATATCGCTTAGCAGATATAGCATAGTTCCTACCAGGTCTTCAGGTTCACCAAACTTATGGGTTGGAGTATTTGCAATAATCTTCTTGCCTCTTGGCTTAAGTTCACCAGTCTGTTCATCTGTCAGCAGGAAGCGATTCTGGTTTGTCAGGAAGAAACCCGGAGCAATAGCATTACAACGAATACCCATCTGGGCTACGTGTACTGCATACCACTGTGTAAAGTTATTGATAGAACCTTTTGCAGCAGAATAAGCAGGAATCTTTGTCAATGGACGTATTGAATTCATTGAAGAGATATTTAGCACATTACCTTTACCGGCTTCAATCATATCGGTTGTGAATACCATTGTAGGAAGCAGAGTTCCTATAAAGTTCAAATCAAACACATCCTGAAAGCCCTCCATACTAAGTCCATAGAAGGTATCGGCCAAAGAATCGCCTTTTGACATCTGTTCCACGCTGCATGTTGCCTTAGGTGAATTACCACCCGCACAGTTTATAAGAAAATCAATTTTACCTATCTCAGTATGTATCTGCTCCTTAGCTGCCTCCAACTGTACTTTATCCGTAACACTTGCTGAAATGCCTATACATTTAATTCCAAATTCATCAGCAATAGCCTTTGCTTTATCAGGTGTAGCAGGATTTCTGCCTATAACAGCCAAATTTACTCCGGAAGCTGCCAATCCGCGGGTCAATGCCATACCTATCACACCAAAACCACCGGTAATCACGCAGTTTTTTCCTATTAAATCATCAAACGAATATTTCATCATATAACCATATTTCAATTAGTCCTTTGGCAAATTTAATCCAAAAAGTTAATTACTCAAATAAAAATGCTATATTTACACACAAGAATTACTATACACTATGTTAACGTTAGGAAAATATTCATTTGGTATTGGTGATAGATTTTCTCACCAAGGTGGTTTTAGTTTAGAGGCTCTTATACAAGCCAAGAAAAGTTTATCAGTAGATTTCACACCTGTTTGGAACAAATCAAACAGAGAGCATCAGATTGTCGGCTCCACACCGGAAGACACAAAGAAGGAAGCAGATACAGCTGTTAAATCATTAGGTTTTAAAGATGCCTATTTTGTTGATGCAGACCACATAAACATGAACAATGTGGATAAGTTTCTTGATGCTTCAAACTTTTTCACTATCGATGTTGCCGACTATATTGGCAAAAAGGCAGAACAAGCAGATATAGATAGATTTATAGAAGCCAACAAGAAGTATATTGGAGAACTTTCCGTACCAAAAATAGATACACCATACCAAACCGGAATTGATGTAATAACAGAAATAGCAGACAAATATCTTTATGCTATTCAAGAGGCCGGACGTATTTACAGATATATAGCAAGTAAAAAAGGAGCAGACAACTTTGTTACGGAAGTCTCTATGGACGAAGTAGATTATCCGCAAACTCCTATTGAGATATTCTTTATACTCAGTGCGTTAGCCATGGAAGGAATTCCGGCACAGACCATAGCTCCAAAATTTTCGGGCCGCTTTAATAAAGGTGTAGATTATGTAGGTGATGTTAATCTGTTCACCAAAGAATTTGAACAGGATTTATTAGTAATAGATTACGCGGTTAAAGAGTTTGGACTACCAAAAGGACTTAAACTAAGTATCCATTCAGGTAGCGATAAATTCTCAATATATCCAGTCATGGGACGTTTATTGAGGAAATATGACAAAGGTATCCATATCAAGACAGCCGGCACCACCTGGCTTGAAGAGATGATAGGTCTTGCTCTTTCGGACAAAGAAGCATTGGCACTTGCAAAAAAAATTGCCATTGAATCTTTAGACCGTTTGGACGAATTATGTGCTCCATACGCTACTGTTATAGATATCAATCGCAACAACCTGCCTACAGCAGAAACCATTGCAAATTGGACAGGCGAACAGTTTGCCAGAGCTTTAAGACACGAACAGTCAGACCCAAAATTCAACCCGGATTTCAGACAGGCTATTCACGTAAGTTACAAGATAGCAGCAGAATACGGAGAAGAATATTACGCCGCATTAAAACGCAATAAGGATATAGTTGGAGCACAAGTATGTAACAATATCTACTCCAGACATATAGTAAGATTACTTGAAGATTAACCAAATTAAGCAGATATGAAACCATTTATACATGAAGATTTCCTTTTGCAATCTGAGACAGCAAAGCATCTGTATCACAATTTCGCAAAGAGCTTACCAATTATCGATTACCATTGCCATTTAGACCCAAAGATGGTAGCTGAAGACCATCAATTCAGTTCAATAACAGAACTATGGTTGGGTGGCGACCATTACAAATGGCGTGCTTTGCGCGCTAATGGCGTTCCGGAAAAATATATCACCGGCGATGCTTCCGATTGGGAAAAATTTGAAAAATGGGCAGAAACCATTCCATACGCAATGCGTAATCCACTGTATCATTGGACACATCTGGAACTGAAAACCTGTTTTGGAATAGACAAAGTTCTAAATCCCGATACTGCAAAAGAGATTTTTGACGAATGTAATGCAAAACTACAACTACCTGAATATTCTGCAAAGAATCTTATGCGCAGATACAAAGTAGAAGTAGTATGTACCACTGACGATCCTATTGATTCTCTTGAATATCATAAGCAGATAAAAGAGAGCGGATTTGAAATTAAGGTACTTCCTACATGGCGTCCTGATAAAGCTATGGCAGTAGAATCAGCTGCTGCATTCAAAACTTACATTGACACATTGAGCAATGTTAGTGGCATTAAAATCAACTCATTCAAAGAGATCATTGAAGCACTGCTTATTCGCCATAAGTATTTTGAAGAATTAGGTTGCCGACTGAGTGACCACGGTATGGAAGAGTTCTATGCAAAAGACTATACCGAGGCAGAAATCGAAGCAATATTCAGCAAAGTATATGGTGGTACAGAACTGAATGAAGCTGAAATCAAGAAGTTCAAGAGTGCTATGCTTGTAGAATTCGGAAAGATGGATGCCGACACAGGTTGGACACAACAGTTCCACTATGGAGTTATAAGAAACAACAACACCAAAATGTTTAAGGCTATAGGTCCTGATACCGGTTTCGATTCCATTTCACAGGTAATAACCGCTAAAAACATGGTTAAGTATTTCGATACTCTGAACAGTATGGACAAACTAACCAAGACCATAATTTACAACCTGAATCCAAGCGATAACACTATGCTTGCCACTATGATTGGCAATTTCCAGGACGGTTCTGTACCCGGAAAAATGCAGTTTGGAGCCGGTTGGTGGTTCTTAGATCAGAAAGATGGAATGGAACAGCAGATGAATGCACTAAGCCTACAGGGACTGTTAAGCCGATTTGTTGGTATGCTTACCGATAGTCGTTCATTTGTGTCGTATGCTCGCCATGAATATTTCCGCAGGATTATGTGTAACCTTATCGCTACCGATGTAGAAAAAGGAGAGATTCCAGCATCAGAAATGTCGCGTATAGAGCAGATGGTTGCAGATATTTCATACTACAACGCAAAAAAGTATTTCAATTTCTAAAATAGATTTTGTACTGATACACAACACATAAGCCCCGTCTATAAAAAAAACGGGGCTTTATTGTGAAAAAAAGTGCCACAAAAAGTTGGTAGATAGAATTAAAAAGAGTAATTTTGCATCGCTTTTGAAAGAAAGAGTTGCGCGATTAGCTCAGTTGGTAGAGCAATTGACTCTTAATCAATGGGTCTAGGGTTCGAGTCCCTAATCGCGTACTAGAAAAAAGAGGTCGAATGACCTCTTTTTTTGTACGCGATTTTTCGCGACCTTATTTTATTCAGTTTTCTAACGAAAACTTATCTCGCTAATGCGTCGTTACTGCGTAACGATAGAGGTTCAAACGAACCTCTGTTTTTTTGTACGCGATTTTTCGCGACCTTATTTTACCATCCAGACATTAAGAGTTATGCCACCACCGGCACCACCCATTGCTGGAGCACATACAAACACAGCATTATTCAACCATGCATATTTGCTATCTACAGGAGCCTCAAACTTTGGAGTAGTTCTGAAATAGAAAGATGGAGCACCATTTTCACCATTGCCCATAGATATAATACCATTGTTGCGAACATGTATATAAACACCATCATCGGTCTTAATAGAATAGATTGCTTCAATTTCTGTTCTGCCACCTTTACTTGAGAGCTGATAATCAGCACCGCCACTTATTACAGTACCCTTCATCTTTGGTCCCTGGAATGTTCCGCCAGTTATAGGCACCACATTTCTTCCACCACGTGGAGTTTCACCTACACTATAAGATTCACCCAATGCAACCTTCAACTGTACTACAAATTCCAGTTCAGGACCAGGAATATTTGCAGAAGTATTTTCCTGAGCATAACCACAAAGTGTAACAAACAACAAAGCAACACTTAACAACACTTTCCTCATAACACAAAATTTATAAAGTTAATAATCAGAAATCTCAAACTCATATAATTCAGATGGAGAATTACGTTTAAGTGCTGTAACCTTTACATCTACTCCAGGTATAACCCCCACTCCACGCAATTCATATTCAACAGTTTTATATGCAAGCTCCGGATGATTGTTTTCACCACTAAGATGACACAACCATACATACTTAAGTTCCTCTGTAATATTCTGCGCCAGGAACTTTGCAGTAGTCTTATTGGAAAGATGTCCCAATGGACTGGTAATTCTCTCCTTCAGGAATTTTGGATAATGACCACCATTCAGCATCTCTTCATCATAATTGGCCTCCATTATCAGATAATGAGCTTTCTGTATATATGAAGAGACCACATCAGTTATATGACCCAGGTCTGTTACAAAACAGAAAACAGTACCGCCAACCTCTATGTGATAGCCTACATTATCAGTTCCATCATGTGGAACCTCAAATGGAGTTATCTTGAATCCACAGAAATCAAAAGTTGTATTCTTCTCTACAAATCTTACAGAAGTCAGCAACTTTTCTGTCATACAGTAATTCCTGTTAATACCTTCATGAGTAGCCTTTGTAGCATAGATAGGAATAGAGCACTTTTCACCAAGATTCCCCAACGCCTTAATATGATCTGCATGATCATGTGTTACAAAAACCGCCATAATCTTCTCAAAAGAGAGTCCTACACTTTTCAGACTGCTCTTTATCTGCTTTACCGGAATGCCGGCATCAATCAGAATACCATTTTCTTCGGTGCCTAAATAGTAGCAGTTTCCGCTGCTGCCACTCTGTAGGCTCATAAATCTTACCTTCATTATTATATTTTTTTATTTTTACTTTCATACCAAAACGTGTTCAGGAATTAGAATGGATAACCTATAGCAAAATGAAATGCCAAGTCGCGTTTCAGGCTAGGGTTAAGAATAGGATATTTCTCTTTACCTGATGCATAATTAGGGTTTATAGCCTTTACACCCGCATCAAGTCTTATGACCAGGAAGTTCAGGTCCATACGCAGACCTGCACCATATGAAACGGCAATCTGCTTATAGAACTGATCAAACAGGAATAGACCACCCGGCTGATCTTCGTACTCCTTTATGGTCCATATATTACCGGCATCAACAAATAGTGCAGCATTAAGTTTCCAGAAAAGATGGCTTCTGTACTCTATGCTTGCCCCTAATTTTATATCACCGGACTGTTTAATATAATCTATCTTCTCCTCATTGCCAACGTATGTACCAGGTCCAAGTTCACGAACAGACCATCCGCGAACACTATTGGCACCACCTGCAAAATATCGCTTTTCAAAAGGAACACTTTGTGAATTTAGATATGGCAATGCTATACCGGATTCAACGTGGAACAGCAGGTTGTTGGACTGATTTATACGCCAGTTAAGAGTATATGACATATCGTTCTTTACATACTGTGCAAAGGCAATATTCATACACTCATATTGATCATTCTCATTAGGAGTCAGATTGAACGCCTTTGATGCAGCATACAGCATATTACCTGAAGTCTCAATATTAAAACGGAATGAATACTGCAATGGCACAACAGCATTTGTACGGGCATTACTCAGCACAAACTGGTAGCCTATCTTGGTAATAAGAAGATCTTCGTAATTGTATCTGAGTATTGAATTCTTTCCTGTAATAGGATCCAGATAGTCTGTTTTAAATTTAGGCGATATCCATGGCACCATCAGATAGTTCCAGTCAGCAAGATCCAGTCTGTGGGACTGACGCCAGTTAGGAGCCCACAGATAACTCCATCTTGTTGTAAACAGTGTCTTCTTATATTCAGGTCTGTTTTGTTTATTAAACTCCACACTGAACTGAGTGGTAGCCTGACTCTTCCTCTGGAAATCTATTGGAACCAGTGGAACAATAAGAGATGGAAAATCCAGATTTGCCTCAACACCATACTCCAAATATGAGTTACCTGAATAACCGCTTAAAGCAGTAATGGCTTCGTATGCCACTCTGCCTTTCAGACTTAGCTGTTCCGATCCATGGAACAGATTCCTGTCTATAAGAGAGATTGATGCAGCAGCACCTAAATCGCCATTGGTATTTGTTCCGTCCGCTTCAACACGCAATGAGTTCTTTGGACGTTTCACAAAAAAGACAGTGGTAGCCAGCTGGTCCTTTTCATCATCAACATTCAACACTATATTGGAGTATTGATTATAGCTCAACTTGGAGAGTGTAGAATATGTCTTGGTTATGGAATCCGTGTTGTACAACATGCCGGATCTAAGGAATGAATGGCTGTAAAGAGCTTCCGGCGACAGTTCCGGATTCTTTTTGCCAGAATCGAACAACACATCGAAACCGTTGGATTTTACACGCTTGTAATCCTGATAGTTATCTATCGAATAGTTGGTGTTGTCAGTCAGAACGTATGTTATATCTCCAATCTCATACTGAGTATGATCTGCCCCGTCTATAAACATAGTCAGATTCACATCTTTGGAATTGGCAACCGTATCGGCCTGAAATGTTATATAACTCTTGTCAAAACGATAGTAGCCATGCTTCTGCAACAGATCCACCACTCTGATTCTTTCATTATCCAGAGTAATAACATCCAGATTCATACCCTCAGAAATAAGTGGCTGGGAATTGCTGTTTTTAAGAATTGCAGCTATAACAGAATCAGCAATCTGAACATCTATGGATTTTACCACAAAAGGAGCCCCTGGAATCAAAAGATACTCCACATCAACCTTTTTTCCCCTCTGTTTATGCGATTTATACGTTACATCAGCATTCAGATAACCGGAATTTACCAGAGTTCTGCGCATATCACGCACAGTCTCTATGGTATATATTGAATCGTATATAACCGGTGCTTCGCCTATCTTGCCAGCCCTGCCACCAAGCAATGAATACATGCGCAATGGAATTCTGAAGAGTCCGAACACCTTGCTGTTAGGAACCTGCTTGGACAAAGATTTATACTTTGACATATTCTGAAGTCTGGCATCCTGAACCTTTACAGATACATTGGTCAGAAGATATTCATCCTCCGGCACATACTTATATACCGAACAGGATGTCCAGCACAATAGTACAGCAACTATCAGTAATATGTTATAAATAAATCTTTTCACTTCTGTTCTGTCAATCACTAAGGGTACAATACCCGCAATAAAATAATCCACAAAGTTAAACAAAGTATGGGGGTAAGCCAAATCTTTCAAAAAAAAAGAGTTTACTTTGTAAATCCTTAACATAATTATATGATCAGCAAGAACGAAATAAAGAGCATAAAAGCATTGGCTGTAAAGAAGATACGCCAGGAAAAAGGTCTTTTTATTGCAGAAAGCCACAAATTGGTAGAAGAACTTCTGGGAGTAATGGAATGTACGCTTGTTGTGGCAACAGAAGAATGGGTAAACAAAAACAGCAGATCTGTAAAGAATATTCGCACAGAGATTGTATCTGAAACTGTTTTAAAACAGATCAGCCTATTACAAACTCCA
The DNA here is from genome assembly GCA_045660365.1 of Bacteroidaceae bacterium. GTDB lineage: Bacteria > Bacteroidota > Bacteroidia > Bacteroidales > Bacteroidaceae > Colenecus. The sequence continues at coordinate 21,229 of JAZRDQ010000015.1, read as the reverse complement.
CAGGATGTTCTTGCAGTATTCAGAATACCCAATCATCAATCTTCCATAGAGATAGCAGAAAAGGAACTGGTTCTTGCATTGGATAATATACAGGACCCTGGTAATCTGGGAACAATAGTCAGGATAGCTGACTGGTTCGGTATAAAAAACATATTCTGCTCCATAGGTACTGCCGATATATACAACCCCAAATCCATACAAGCCACAATGGGCGCTATAGCCAGAGTAAAACTGCATTACATGGATTTACAGAAAGAGCTTGGAAAACTTAAAAAGAAGATACCCGTATATGGCACATTGCTGAACGGAAAAGACATTTACAAATCAGTACTTACAGAGAATGGCATTATCATCATGGGCAATGAAGGGAACGGTATAAGCAAAGAGGTATGCTCTCATGTAACAGACCCCTTGTATATTCCAAGCTATCCTGCCGATGCACCAACCAGCGAATCGCTTAATGTTGCTGTAGCTACAGCCATTACCTGTGCCGAATTCAGAAGACGTACCTATCTCTGACGAACAAGAGATATATCAGTCAAAACAGCGCATGCATCTTTATTGGCAGTTGAATCTATATACTGTACAAAACCTGTAACAGATCCAAGTTCCACAACACTGTCAATTACCGTTGTCAATTCCAGACTGGCATCACCGTTCAGAAGCGTATCAATTGTAAACACTTTTGAATTGTTATACCTCATGGACAATGCCAAATACAACTGCAATGGCAATGTATCGTTCCTGGATACAAAGGTATTATTCAGTTTCCACGTAATAGTATCGCTTTTATGGAATGTCGTATCGGCTTTTATTGAAAACTGTATCTTGTCCAGATAAATTGAACTGGATAATATGGCACTATTGTTCAGATACCACAAATCCACACTGTCGCCTGACTCTACACTGAAAGAACTCTTCTCTATTCGTTCCAAAAGCATTGCAGCCTGGGTTCTGTCCTTTACTGACCTTTCTGACAGCTTATCATAGATCTTGGCAAACTCTTTTGGATAGCGTGTGTACCATACAAGAGAAGTATCTAGCTCTGCCTGTGTAATGCCATGTTTCTGAAACACCCACTCAATATAGTAGTCGCGCTTGTACTTTTCAGATTGTCCCTCCTGAGCCAGTATAGCCTGTGCAAGATGGTAATCGTACAGCACCTCCTCCATTACTTTCGGAGAGAGCACATCATCAGGTCTGTTTATTTTACAGCCTGACAATACCACCAGCACTACCAATAGGCTAATTACCTGTCTTGCTTTCATTTGCTTCAGTTGCTTCTTCAGTGAAATTCAGCCCCATATTTACATACTTTGAATAGAACAATATCAGAACTATCACACCGCATGTAATGCAGGAATCTGCAAAATTAAATATTGGGCCAAAAAATATACTACCACCTATAAAAGGCACCCAGTCCGGCCATGTCCACAGTGGGAAATAGAACATATCCACTACCTTTCCGTAGAGCATTGGTGCATAACCTTCACCGAACGGAACAAAATGCGCCACCCCCTCCGGACCATAAAAGCTGGCAGAAAAAATCTGTCCATAGAACAGGCAGTCTATAAGATTACCCGCCGCACCTGCAATTATAAACGCTATGGTTACTATATACCCTTTAGGGAAGCCTTTGTTGATAATCTTTACTATATACCAGACAAAAAACGCTATAGCAACCGAACGGAACAAAGAGAGGAACAGCTTGCTGATAAACTCCATTCCGAAAGCCATACCATTATTTTCTACAAAGAGAATATAGAACCAGTCAGTTATACGAATCTCTTCACCTATACTCATATTGGTCTTGACCAGAATCTTTATAATCTGATCTATAACCAATACAGAGAAAATAATAGCAGCAACCAAACGCCCCTGATGAGGCTTTTTAAGTTCTCCCATCAACTACTTTTTATTCTGTTTAGCCTCTATACACAATGTAGCATGTGGCACTGCGCGAAGACGCTCTTTAGGAATAAGCTTACCTGTTTCACGGCATACGCCATAGGTTTTGTTCTCAATGCGTACCATTGCAGCCTGAAGAGACTGAATAAACTTCATCTGGCGCTGTGCAAGACGTGTTGTCTCCTCCTTTGAAAGAGTACTTGCGCCCTCTTCCAATACCTTGTAAGTAGGCGATGTGTCGTCCGTACTATTGTTGTCGGCATTCATTAACGATGCTTTCAAAGCCTCGTAATCTCTCTGAGCCACCTCCAGCTTATCCTTGATGATAGTTCTGAATTCAGCCAGTTCTTCGTCAGAATAACGTGTCTTTTCTGCCATAATCAAATTATATATAAAGTTATTATTGTACCTTCTCAACCAACACTTTCAGCTGATATTCGTCAAATGCCACATCTTCTGCATTGGCAACGGCATCAACTATCTGAACACTGTTGGCCAGAACCTGTTCCTTAATCCACTCTTCGTATTCGCGGACAGCCTCATCGGTAGAAGCATTGGATTCTATTGTAACAACAATTCTGTCAGTAATCTCCAGACCAATCTGCTTTCTTATATCCTGAATACGTTTCTTCAATTCACGTGCTATACCTTCACGCTTCAGTTCGTCAGTCAAAGTAACATCAAGAGCAACAGTCAGAGTACCTTCATTGGATACTACCCAACCCGGAATATCTTCACTGAAGATTTCCACTTCTGATGAAAGTATCTCAGCCTGAGTTCCGTTAATATCGAAAGTAAATGAACCGTTGGCCTCCAGTGCTGCAACATCCTCCTGCGACATAGTCTGAACAGCAGCAGCAACACCCTTCATCAACGGACCAAACTTCTTACCCAATATCTTAAAGTTACATTTCACCTTCTTAACCAGTACATTTGTTGTTCCTTCAACAAATTCCACCTCCTTAACATTAACTTCGTTCTTCAGAAGCTCCTTAACCGGCTCCAGATGCTTTTTCAGTTCTTCAGTTACAGGGATCAGTATCTTCTGCAAAGGCTTACGAACATTAATCTTAACATCGTCTCTCTTACGCAATGCAAGAGTCATGGATGTAAGTTTTTGTGCTAGCTCCATCTGAGTTTCCAGCTCTTTGTCAACGATAGATGTATCGCAAACAGGGAACTGAGCCAGATGAACAGACTGTGCAGCATCCTTACCTGTAACAGCATTCAGATCGCGGAACAGCTGATCGGCATAGAATGGAGCAATTGGTGCCATCAGTCTTGACACAGTCTCCAGACAGGTGTATAATGTCTGGTATGCAGCCAGCTTATCGTTGCTCATTACGCTACCCCAATAACGCTCTCTTGTAAGGTGAACATACCAGTTGGAGAGGAAGTCATTGACAAAATCGGTAATTCTGCGGCCTGCTCTGGTTGGTTCATAATCGTCCAGACTTTCGCGTACATCAGCAATCATTGAGTTAAGCTCACTCAATATCCAGCGGTCCATAACAGGACGCTCCTTAACAGGAATCTCAGCCTCAGCAAATGCAAAGCCATCCAGGTTTGCATACTGAGCGAAGAACTTGTATGTATTGTGCAGAGTTCCAAAGAACTTGCGAACCACATCCTTAACACCATCAGCATCAAAGCGCAGGTTATCCCATGGCTGAGCATTGGTAATCATATACCAGCGCAGTGGATCACTACCAAACTCTTCAATTGCATTGAATGGATCTACAGCATTTCCAAGACGCTTACTCATCTTGTTGCCGTTCTTATCCAGTACAAGACCATTTGAAATTACCGCCTTGAATGATACATTATCCCTTACCATTGTAGCAATTGCATGCAATGTGTAGAACCAGCCACGTGTCTGATCCACACCCTCTGCAATAAAGTCTGCAGGGAATACGCTGCCATTATCCACAATCTCCTTGTTTTCAAACGGATAGTGCATCTGAGCAAATGGCATAGCTCCGCTGTCAAACCAAACGTCAATCAGATCCAGTTCACGTTTCATTGGCTTACCTGACTGTGAAACCAGAATAATATCGTCAACGTATGGACGGTGTAAATCTATCTTATCATAGTTTTCTGCGGTGTAAACACCTGGTTCAAATCCCTTGTCGCGCAACGGATTGCTTGCCATAACACCTGCAGCCACTGATTTTTCAATTTCGCTATAAAGCTCTTCAACTGAACCTATGCATATTTCATCGCCTTCGTCATTACGCCATATCGGCAGCGGTGTACCCCAGTAACGGCTACGGCTCAGGTTCCAGTCATTCAGGTTCTCCAGCCATTTACCGAAACGGCCTGTACCTGTTGATTCCGGCTTCCACTTGATGGTCTTGTTCAGTTCAGACATTCTCTCCTTTGCAGCAGTTGCTCTGATAAACCAGCTGTCAAGAGGATAGTAAAGCACAGGTTTGTCTGTACGCCAGCAGTGAGGATAGTTATGCACATGTTTCTCAATTCTGAATGCAGATCCTGCTTGTTTCATCTTAATGCAGAGATATACATTCAGATCTTCGCTCTTCTGAGCTGCTGCCTCATCATATTTGCCATCCACATTGAACTTTGGATCGTATGCATTCTTTACGTATGCACCGGCAAATTCAGCATAAAGTTCCTTATCTATGCAATTTTCAACAAAATCAGCATCCAGTTCCTCAGGCAACCAGTACTTACCGGTAAAGTCAACCATCGGACGTGTCTCCATCTTCTTGTTTACCATAAAGAGCGATGGAATACCTGCAGCTTTCGCTACAAAAGCATCGTCAGCACCAAATGTTGGAGCAATGTGAACAATACCTGTACCATCTTCTGTAGTTACATAATCGCCATGGATAACGCGGAAACCATCTTCACTTATTCTGATTGATCCGTCTGTATCCTTGAATACCGGCTTCACCCATGGGAACAGCTGTTCGTAGTGCATGCCAACAAGATCGGCACCCTTATATTCCGCTATAACGCGATATGGTATCACTTTATCACCCTGCTTGTATGAATCCATTGGCAGTTCTGCGCCATCTGCCTGCAGGTATGCTAACAGGCGTTCCTTGGCCAGTACTACTGTAACAGGTTCTGCTGTATATGGGTTGTATGTCTGTACTGCAACATAATCAATCTTGTTGCCTACACAAAGTGCTGTATTTGATGGCAATGTCCATGGAGTTGTGGTCCATGCCAGTATGTATGCCTTACCCCATCCTGTCATTTCAGGTTTTGGATCCTTTATCAGGAACTGTGCGGTAACTGTTGTATCCTTTACATCGCGATAGCAACCCGGCTGGTTCAGCTCATGGCTTGACAATCCTGTACCTGCAGCTGGTGAATATGGCTGAATGGTATATCCTTTATACAGATAATTCTTTGAGTGTAACTGTTTTAACAGCCACCACAATGTCTCTATATAACGGTTGTCGTATGTTATGTATGGGTTATCAAGATCTACCCAGTAACCTATCTTTTCTGTAAGTTCACTCCACTTTTCCTTGTACTTCATCACCTCTGTTCTACAATTCATATTGTATTCATCTACGGTGATTTTTGTACCTATGTCTTCTTTGGTTATGCCTAATTTCTTTTCTACGCCAAGTTCAACAGGCAGTCCGTGTGTATCCCATCCGGCTTTTCTGTTTACCTGGAAGCCGTTCATGGTTTTGTAACGACAGAAACAGTCTTTAATTGTTCTTGCCATTACGTGGTGTATGCCTGGCATTCCGTTTGCTGATGGTGGTCCTTCATAGAATACGAATGATGGGCAACCTTCACGCTCTTTTATACTGCGGGTGAACAAATCTTCTTCCAACCAATTTTTCAGCACATCTTTGTTTACTTGCGAAAGATTTAGCTGACTACGCTCTGCGAACTTCTTACTCATTTTAATATATTGATATACTGAAACTTATATCAGTTTCTTTCCTTGTTGTTAATAAATTGAGCGCAAATTTACACATTTTTGTTATATATATAAAGGATTTGGAGGTTTATTCGTAGTGGAACTGAGGGACGTAGCTGTTGGTTCGTAGTAATAGGGCTAAGTTTGCTAAGGTTCCGTTAGTTTATAGTGGAACTGAGGGACGTAGCGGTTCGGAGCTGCTTCGTTCACCTACAGAACTAAAACGGCGAACTCGGTCTTTTAGCCAGCATACGCTGTCTAACGTACCTCAGACACCGCCGTTTTTTAACGTTCTTCCGGTTCACTGCGCTATTCCGCTCCTCACAGATAGTCCCTCAGTTTCCACTACTCATGTGGGCAGGGCGGCCAAGTTTTCTTATGCAAACTATTGAAATACTAGTATAATTCTGTCATAAAACGTGAATCAAGTAATACCAGAACGGAATTATAAGTGAGCAGAGAGAAATAACAACATAATATCACTACCTTTGGGGTGTTAATTGAATTAAAAGAGAGCGATGGAAATAAAAATACGCAAGGCAGAACGCAAAGATTGTGCGCTGATACTTGATTTCATAAAAGGCATAGCTATTTATGAGAAGATGGAAAGCGATGTAGTGGCAACAACCGAACTACTTGAGGAACAGCTGTTTGACAAGAACAGAGCAGAAGTGATTTTTGCAGTAGAGGGTGACAAAGAGGTGGGATTTGCGTTATTCTTTCATAACTTTTCCACTTTTGTTGGTAGAAACGGTTTGTATTTGGAAGACCTGTTTGTTTATCCGGAATACAGAGGTAGAGGTTATGGTAAAGCTCTATTTCTGGAACTGGTAAAGATTGCACATGAACGCAACTGCGGTCGTATGGAATGGGTATGTTTGAACTGGAACACTCCCAGCATAGAGTTCTACAAATCTATGGGCGCTATACCATTAGACGAATGGACCACCTATCGTTTAGACGAAGCCGCGCTAAACAAACTCCTCTAAATAAAATAGCGATCCGTTTTGCTACAATAATCCTAAGAGGCTATATGAGACAGGGAGAGATTTCAATACGTAAAGCAAGAAAAGACGATGCTGAATTCATAGCACAGGTAGTAGCAATGGCCATAGGCGATGAAGTGGCGCTACATAACTATTGCGGTGACAATTATATAAGTGTACTTACAGATATTGCTTGTACAGAAGAAGAAGATCTTTCTTTTCTATTGGTGTAACACTTGTTATGTTGGTTAGTTTGGTACTTCCTATCAAACATTGCACTTTATCCATAACGGAAGAAAATAATACCGAAAGCAGATATTCATTTATTTGGTTAATTCATTATTGCCACAAAAAAAATAATTGGCTAAATTTGTCCCCTTAAAAAAAAGTGTAAGAATGAAAGTTGCAATTGTAAAATACAATGCAGGCAATATCCACTCCGTAATGCACGCTCTGGAACGCATAGGAGTAAAAGGGATACTGACCGACAATTTTGAAGAACTGAAAAGCGCGGACAAAGTAATTTTTCCCGGAGTTGGTGAAGCAAGCACCACAATGACATACCTGAGAGAGCGTAATATGGACAAACTCATAAAGGACCTAAAACAACCCGTAATAGGAATATGTCTTGGACAACAGCTAATGTGCAGCAGAAGCGAAGAAGGAAACACCGACTGTCTGGGCATATTCGACGTCCCGGTACTGAAATTCCAGCCACAGAGACATGAAGACAAAGTACCACATATAGGCTGGAACACCATAGAAAACTGCAAAAGCAACCTTTTCAAAGGATTCGACAAATCCGAATACGTCTATTTTGTACACAGCTTCTATGTACCCGTTTGCGAATGGACAATAGCAGAAACAGATTATATAAATCCGTTCAGTGCATCACTGCATAAAGACAACTTTTATGCAACACAGTTCCACCCGGAAAAGAGCGGAAGCACAGGAGAAAGAATATTAAAGAATTTTCTTGACATTTAAGACATGGATATAATACCGGCAATAGACATAATAGACGGCAAATGCGTAAGATTATCAAAAGGCGATTACAACGCCAAGAAGATATACAACGACAATCCGCTTGACGTAGCAAAGCAGTTTGAAGAGGCAGGCATTACACGTCTTCATCTGGTAGATCTGGATGGTGCAAAGAACAAGCATATAGTTAACCACAAAACGCTGGAAACAATAGCAACACGCACCAGCCTGATTATTGACTTTGGTGGTGGAGTAAAGAGCAGAAACGACCTTACAACAGCCTTCAACAGCGGAGCAGCAATGGTAACAGTGGGAAGCACTGCAGTATCGGATCCGGAAACAATGTACAGCTGGATAGATGAATTCGGTGCAGACAGGATGATACTGGGTGCCGATGTAAGAAACGGCTACATATCAGTAAACGGATGGCTGGACGACAGCAGCATTACACTGGAATCATTCCTGACCGACTACACAGGCCGAGGCATAAAAAAGGTGCTTTGCACAGACATAAACAGAGACGGAATGCTTCAGGGCGCAGCCAACGAACTGTACAAAGAGATACTTACAAAACATCCGGACATGTATCTGATAGCAAGCGGTGGTGTAAGTTCCCTGGAGGATCTTATTTCACTGAAAGAGGCAGGTCTGCCCGCAGCCATAGTAGGCAAGGCTTACTATGAAGGAAGAGTTACATTACAACAATTATCTACATTGATTTGATATGCTTGCAAAAAGAATAATACCCTGCCTTGATATTGCAAACGGCAGAACAGTAAAGGGAACAAATTTTGTAAATCTGCGTGATGCCGGTGATCCTGTGGAGCTGGGCAAGCTTTACAGCATGCAGGGTGCTGACGAACTGGTCTTTCTTGACATCACAGCTTCACATGAGGGCAGAAAAACCTTTACAGAACTTGTAGAACGAATTGCTGCAGAAATATCCATACCGTTTACCGTAGGAGGCGGCATTCATGAACTGTCTGATGTAGAGCGTCTGCTGAAGGCCGGAGCCGACAAGGTTTCAGTAAATTCCGCTGCACTGAAAAGGCCGGAACTGATTACTGAAATTGCAGATAACTTTGGTTCACAGGTTTGCGTGGTAGCTATTGACGGTAAACAGACCGAAGATGGCTGGAAATGTTTCCTGAACGGCGGCCGCATACCTACAGACCGCGGACTGTTTGAATGGGCAAAAGAGGCTAACGAACGTGGTGCCGGCGAAATTCTGTTTACTAGCATGGATCACGACGGTGTTAAGAACGGCTACCCTAACGAAGCACTGAAAAAGCTGTCTGAGATACTATCCATTCCGGTAATTGCATCGGGCGGAGCCGGTACAATGGAGCACTTCAGGGACGCATTTATTGATGGAAATGCAGATGCTGCACTGGCAGCCAGCGTTTTTCACTTCTCTGAAATTCCAATTCCCGAATTAAAACAGTATCTTTGCAAACAAAATATTCCTATAAGATTATAAATAAAAGTACCATTAAGAGAGATGGAGATTAATTTTGAAAAAATGGGCGGTTTAGTACCGGCTATAGTACAGGACAATGTAACAAGACGTGTCCTGATGCTCGGTTTTATGAACAAAGAGGCATACGACAAAACAGTTGAACTGGGTAAGGTAACTTTTTTCAGCCGTACAAAGAACCGTTTATGGACAAAGGGCGAAGAGAGTGGCAATTTTCTGAATGTGATTGAGATTCTGTCTGATTGCGACAATGATACTCTTTTGATAAAAGCCCACCCGACAGGTCCAGTTTGCCACACCGGCGCAGACACCTGCTGGAACGAAGAGAACAATGCAGACATCAACTTCCTTACATATCTTCAGGATTTTATAGAGAAGAGATTTAAAGAGATGCCGGAAGGTTCCTACACCACTTCCCTGTTCCAGAGCGGCATAAACAGAATGGCTCAGAAGGTGGGAGAAGAGGCTGTTGAAACAGTTATTGAGGCTACAAACGGAACTGACGATCGTCTTATCTATGAAGCATCAGATATGATTTATCATCTTATCGTATTGCTTACATCAAAGGGCTATCGTATTGAAGATCTGGCCAGGGAACTTGTTAAGCGTCATAAATAACGACATTTAATGTACATAATTGATTATCGAAACGTAGAAGTTCGTCAGGAGGATATGTTTGTCCTTGGCGATGTTACCTTTACCATATCGGAAGGCGATTTTGTCTATCTGATAGGTAAGGTTGGTTCAGGCAAGAGCAGTCTTTTTAAAACGCTCTATGCTGAACTGGACGCATTGTGTCCTATGCCGGACAGCAAAGCTATTGTTCTGGGTACTGACCTGAACCGTATCAAGAAAAGCCAGGTTCCCAGATTGCGCAGACAGATGGGTATTGTGTTCCAGGATTTCCAGCTGCTGACAGACAGAAACGTTCACGATAATCTGAAGTTTGTGCTCAAATCTACCGGCTGGAAGGACAAGAAGGAGATTCACCAGAAGATTGCCCAGGTTCTGACACTGGTAGGCATGGATACCAAAGGCTACAAGATGCCTCATGAACTGTCAGGCGGCGAACAGCAGCGTATATGTATAGCCAGAGCACTGTTGAATGACCCTAAGCTGATTCTTGCCGATGAGCCTACCGGTAATCTTGACCCTGACACAGGAAAACAGATTATGGAGATTCTGCGTAAGGTAAGCAGCACAGGAACAACTATCCTTATGATTACCCACAATCTTCAATGGATACAGGAGTATCCGGGAAGGGTTTTCAGATGCGAAAACCGCAAACTGATTGTGGAAGAGAACATTACAACAATTGATAATAACGAATAATTACCATAAAAGATGAAAGTATTGAAATTCGGTGGTACCTCAGTAGGCAGCCCACAGAGAATGAAAGAAGTTTGCAATTTGATTTTGGAAGATGGTCAGCAGAAGCTGGTAGTTCTGTCAGCCATGTCAGGTACTACCAATTCACTGGTAGAGATTTCACAGTACCTGTACAGCGGCAATGAAGATGGTGCTGCCGATGTAATAAACAAACTGCACGACAAATATACAGGTCATATTCCTGAACTATATTCAACAGAAGAGAAGAGAGAACTGGTTAAGGCATTCATCAACGAGAAGTTTGATTATCTTCACTCTTTCTCAAAGGATAACTTTTCTATTGTGGAAGAGAAGACTATTCTTGCACAGGGCGAACTGATTTCAACCTTCATGGTTGTTAATTACCTTCAGGAGATTGGTATCAAGGCTGTTTTGCTTCCTTCCCTGGACTTTATGAAGACCGATGCTGACGATGAACCGGATATGGCTTTCATCAAGAAGAACATCAAGCCTTTCATTGATAAGGACGGCGATGCCCGCATCTTTATTGCTCAGGGCTTTATCTGTCGTAATGCAAAGGGTGAAATTGACAATCTGCAGCGTGGTGGCAGTGACTATACTGCATCTATCATTGGTGCTGCAATCAAGGCTGAAGAGATACAGATATGGACTGATATTGATGGTCTTCACAACAATGATCCACGTATTGTGGAAAAGACATCGCCTGTACGTCATCTTCATTTTGAAGAGGCTGCAGAACTTGCTTACTTTGGTGCCAAGATTCTGCACCCTACATGTATTCAGCCTGCCAAGGCAGCAAATATCCCTGTACGTTTGCTGAATACCATGCAGCCGGATGCTCCTGGTACCACTATCGACAACAAATCTGAAAAGAACAGAATTACTGCTGTAGCTGCAAAGGACGATATCACAGTTATCAAGATTAAGTCCAGCCGTATGCTGCTGGCACATGGTTTCCTGCGCAAGGTGTTTGAGATTTTTGAGACTTACCGCACTTCCATTGATATGATCTGTACATCAGAGGTTGGTGTTTCTATGTCTATTGACAATACAAAGAACCTGAACGAGATTGTTGCAGAGCTGAAGAAATACGGTACTGTAACTGTTGACAGCAATATGTGTATTGTTTGTGTTGTTGGTGATATGGACTGGGAGAACCTGGGTTTTGAGTCACGCGCACTGGATGCACTGAGAGAGATTCCTATCAGAATGATTTCATACGGTGGCAGTAACTACAACATCTCATTCCTGATTAATGAAAGCGATAAGAAAGCAGCACTGCAAAAGTTAAGCGAAGTATTATTCAACAACTAAAATGAGACAAACCCCATTTTACCACTATAACATAGAGTTGCTTGAAAAGACTCTGTGTGCAATTAAAGAGCATTCTGCCGGTCTGGAGAATGCTCATATTCACTATGCTATTAAGGCTAATGCAAATCCGCTGATTCTGAAACCTATTCTAAAACACAACCTGGGTATTGACTGCGTAAGCGGAGGTGAGATTCAGGCTGCCATTGATGCAGGTTTCCAGCCATCATCAATTGTATTTGCTGGTGTTGGCAAGGCTGACTGGGAAATAGATCTGGCACTGGAACTTGGTATTTCATGTTTCAATGTTGAATCGGAAGCGGAACTGGATGTTATTCAGGAACGCGCTGCCCTGAAAAACAGAGTTGCCCATATAGCATTCAGAGTTAATCCCAATGTAGATGCCCACACTCATGCCAACATAACAACGGGTCTGGCTGAAAACAAGTTCGGCATAGAGATTCCAATGCTTGAAAACATTATCCGTAAGGCTATGAGTATGAAGGAGATTGTTTTTGAGGGTCTGCATTTTCACATTGGTTCTCAGATTACTGAATCTGAGCCTTTTGAAACGCTGTGTGAAAAGATCAATCAGCTGCAGGACAGCCTGGAGAGCAAGGGTATCAGCCTGAATTCAATAAATGTAGGTGGTGGTCTGGGTATTGATTACATCAACCCGGAAGAGAACCCTGTACCTGATTTCAAGGGCTATTTTGATTCTTTCCGCAATAACCTGAAGTTACGCAAGGGGCAGCAGCTTCATTTTGAGCTGGGACGTGCTGTTGTTGCACAATGCGGACAGCTTATTACAAAGGTGCTGTATGTTAAGCAGGGTACTACCAAACAGTTTGTGATTGTTGATGCAGGTATGACCGAGTTGATAAGACCGGCTCTGTACGATGCACATCATAAGATTGTAAATATATCTTCAGAGAGCACTGAGATGCACACATACGACGTTGTTGGTCCTATTTGTGAATCATCGGATGTTTTTGACAAGGATATTCAGCTTCCGGAAACAAAACGTGGAGACTATCTGGCAATTTTGTCGGCCGGTGCATACGGAGAGGTTATGTCTTCCAGATATAACCAGCGAAATCTTCCAGAAGCTACTACAGAGCTTTAAAAGAGCATACTAACCAATATAACCAACCAGACATGAAAAGAGGTATTAAGCTTTTGTTGGCTGTAGCACTATTCTCAGGAGTAAATGCTAAAGCACAGATTCCAACTAAGATTGAGAGTTTTGATGTGGGTAATGTTACGCTTACCCAGAGTGCATTCAAGCATGCCGAAGATATGGATATTCAGTATCTTATGGCTATTAACCCGGACCGTCTTCTGGCACCTTATCTGAAAGAGGCTGGTCTTGAACCTAAGGCTGAGAACTACACTAACTGGGAAAATACCGGTTTGGATGGACATGTTGGCGGCCATTATCTGTCTGCACTTGCTTACATTTATGCATCTACAGGAAATCAGGAGATCAAAGGAAGACTTGATTACTGTATTGCCGAACTTAAAAGATGTGCCGATGCTTCCGGTAATGGTTATATCAGCGGTGTTCCTGGTGGTAATCAGACATGGAAGGAGATTTCAGAAGGTAACATCCGCCCACAATCATTCAACCTGAATGGAAAATGGGTTCCATTGTATAATATCCACAAGACTTTTGCCGGACTGCGCGATGTATATCTTATTACCGGCAACAAAGATGCCAAGGAGATGTTCATCAACCTTACAGAATGGATGTATCAGCTTACAAAGGATCTGACTGATGATCAGATTCAGAATATGCTGAATAGTGAGCATGGTGGTCTGAACGAAGTGTTTGCCGATGCAGCTGCCATTAGCGGTGAAGAACGATACATGGAACTGGCAAAAAGATTTTCGCACAAAAAGGTTCTTGAACCACTGTTAAGAGGCGAAGATCAGCTTACAGGTATGCATGCCAATACTCAGATACCAAAGGTTATTGGTTACAAACGCATTGCCGATCTGGAGGGCAATAATGACTGGGATAAGGCTGCACACTTTTTTTGGGAAACTGTAGTGGATAACAGAAGCATCACTATTGGTGGTAATAGTGTTCGCGAACATTTCCACCCTGCAAATGATTTTTCAAGCATGCTGACAAGCGAACAGGGGCCTGAAACATGTAATACATACAATATGCTGCGTCTTACAAAGATGCTGTATGAGACAAGTGGCAACACACATTATATGGATTACTATGAACGTGCTGTTTACAATCATATTCTCTCTACAATAAACCCGATACAGGGTGGTTTTGTATATTTTACTCCTATGCGTGCCGGACACTACCGTGTCTATTCACAGCCACAGACCAGCTTCTGGTGCTGCACAGGTTCAGGTATGGAGAACCATGCACGTTATGGTGAAATGATCTATTCACATTCCGGTGATGACAACCTGTATATCAACCTGTTTATTCCTTCTGTTCTGGAATGGGGCAAGACAACTATTGAACAGGTAAATAACTTCCCTACTGAAGAGGGTACTACTATTGTTGTATCGCCAAAGAAGAGTGCAGAGTTTACCATCAACGTTCGTATTCCGGAATGGACTGAAGCTGGCAGGATGACTGCAACTGTAAATGGTGAAAGATGCGATGCTGTTGCTGAAAACGGTTTCCTGAAGATATCCCGCAAATGGAACAAGGGCGATAAGCTGCATATTGACCTGCCTATGTCTTTAAGAGCGGTTTCACTTCCTGACAATTCTGCAAACTATTCATTTATGTATGGCCCGATAGTTCTGGCTGCAGAAATCGGCAGACAGGATCAGTTGGGTATGTATGCCGATGATAGCCGTGGCGGACATATTGCTGCAGGTACACAGTTGCCATTACAGGATATGCCAACTATTATAGGCGACAGAAACAGTCTTCTTTCTTATATAAATAAGGTGAACGACAGAGAACTGAAGTTTGAGCTTGGCAATGTTGTTCCTGAGAAGTATGGCAGGATGACACTGGTACCATTCAGTACACTACACGAATGTCGTTACATAGTATATTGGCCGGTTGTTTCACAGGCTGAATGGAATGCCCAGCAGGAGGAACTTGCACGCAAAGAGGCTGAAAGGCTTGCTTTGGAGAAGGCTACAAACGATAAGGTAATATGCGGTGAACAGCAGCCGGAAAGCGACCACTTTGTTCAGATGGAAGGTTCCAGAAATGGTGACTTTGACGGACGTCACTGGAGATCTGCCAACGGCAATGGCTGGTTTAGCTACAGGATGAAGCACAATGGTGAACTGGCTGCTTTGCGTTTTATTTGCAACACCAGTGCAAATGCTGATGCTGCTATCCTTGTAAACGATGTTGAGATTGGCGATATTCCTTCTACAGCCAATCGTTCTGAGCAGACCATAGTTATAGAGATTCCTGAAGATCTTTCCAGAGAGAATCAGCTGACTGTTAAGGTTATGCCAAAGAGCAAATCTTCTACCCCACTCTTCTATGAAGTTCGCTTAATAAAAGCAGCCGAATAACCGTAGCAAGACTATCACATCTTAGTACAAATATTGAGAGGGCGACTGTAAATAATTTAGTCGTCCTCTTTTTTCTTATCACAAACAAAAAGGTCGAACTATAGGCATAGAATCTGCATAAATATCCACTTTATTGTATTATATGCATTTTTTTGTGTTAAAACTTTTTATTATAAAATTCTTTCATTTACTTCGCAACGAGAAACATTAAAAATAATTGATTTATAAAAACAATAGAGATATGAACAGACCTAATTTGTCATCAACAAATAGAAATGTTTTACAATACAATTTATGTACGTACGTAAATATCTTAACACCATGTTTAACTTCTAACACTATTAAAAACAATTAGAGAGTATTAAAGAAGAAAGAGGACATAGACATACTTAGAGTATGATCTATGACAAGCAGTTTATAGTCTGCTAAACAAAAACTATAATAAACAATCGTAGTATTCGTATATTGCGAATTATTAATCACTAAAATTTAACAAAATGAAAAAACAACAATTTTTAAAAGGAGCACTTTTATTAACCACATTATCAGTAATTGCATTTAATGTGTATTTTGTAGCATCAAAAAACGCGAGCAAATTAAATATTGGTTCATTCAACATTGAAGCATTAACAGGTTCTGGTGATGGACAAATTGGAGACCAAAAACTAGGTCCATCAAATACTTCATCAGTTGGAGATTGCGACCAAAGGTACGTTATTTACTACACAATATCTAGCGGAAAGGCAACAGTGCATAGCACATCATTTGGGGCAAATGTTGATGTTCCTTTTAAGATAGGTAATGCTTCGGCAAATGCCAATTATAAAGGAAATTGGAATAACAACAATTCCAGCCAGTCAGTTTTAGAAAAAAAAGGTGGCAGAAATGTTAATCCAAATGAAGTTATAACTCATTGTAGTGGCAACTCTCAACCATGCTTCGCTTTCGATCCTTGTTCATATGCAGCTGAAGAGAGTCGTATTAGCCTTAAAAAAGACCTAGAATTATTATTAAGTTTATAATAACATAACTATTAGATAATATGATCATCAATAAAACTATATCAGCAATTTATACATGCATATCACTAGGCATTGCAACATTATTTAATTCTTGCATTAACAAATCAATAGATGCTGATTTAATTGGAGTTGAAACCATTACCATTGATTATGAAAATGGCCCAATGGTCTGTTTCGACAGCATTATAAGCGACATTCGTTTCATCAAATTAGAAACTAAAGAAAATAATTTGGTTGGTAATGTTGATAAAATGCTTATTCATGATGATAAAATCATTGTAGTAGACAGATATAATTCTAAATCCATACATGTATTTAATGAAATGGGTAAACATATAAGTAAAATATCCAATGTAGGCAATGGTCCCCATGAATATCTAACTATCACTGATGTAGATATAACGCCAAGCGGACTAATTGCAATTAAAGATAATTACAAAGATGTAATACTCTACTTTAATACAAATGGCACTTTTGAAAAGAAGGAAGAAATAATGGAAGGAGGATTGGATATTGCTTTTATTGATGATCATATTATTGCTCACGAAATTTTTCAGGGTGGTTTCAACAAGCATCTTAAAGGTTCTTCACTTTGCATTACAGAAAACAATAAAATCAAAACACTTTTTGGCAATGATGTTGGAGTAATAGATAAGATGAATAGGAAAAGGCTATTGACTATGTTTCATTACAACGATACTGTTTACTACAGCCCCAGTTGGGAAAAATATATATACAAATTAACGTCTAATGACATTAAGGCTAAATATAAAATTGAATTAAAACCAGAAGACTTATTGGATCACAAGTTTAAAACAACAGAAGAACTTGATGAACTAGAAAAAAGCTACAACTTTTTCAATGGTTCTTTTATTGAGTTAAAAGATTACACTTGGTTGAATTATTTCACTCCTAATAGAAAGGAGCCACCTGTAATATATTCACATAAAGAGAAAATTGCATACAGAATAAGTCCCGATTTTTCTAATCCGTTACTAAACTACTTACAAAAACCAACAGCTCTGTATAATGATAACACCGTTGCTGAAATAGTCTCTGCACTCAGAGTATATACGAATCAGTTTACAATCAATAGTATTTCAGGTCATTCTGAAATAACAGACAGTTTACATAATGGACTTACTGTAGATGATAACCCTGTAGTATTTCTATTCACTTTCAAAGACGATATTAGTAAATACGTAATTAAATAGTAACATACGAATCTAATACCATAAAAACACATTATAAGTAGTAAAACAAAAGAAACACTTTAAGGAACTATGACAAACAAGACACTTATTACAATTTTAATAGTATCGCTTATACTATTAAATGCATATCTGTTAGTTACAAACATCAGTAATAAAAGCAAAACTACTGAATATGAAAATTTTGATCAGACCATAACTGACTACATTTTAGAATACCAGGGCATATCAGATTACATGCTCCAAAATGATGGTTTCTCCCTTGACAGCATAACCGTTGTGGATTTGGAGAACAACAGCATTGATTTCAATCAATTATTGAAGAATCATGGAAATAATATTTTGGTATGCAGGACAAGCCAATATAACTGTGAATCTTGCAATGATTATGCCATACAGAAATTGGTAGTTCTGTGTAAAGAGAATCCGGAAATTCAAGTTGTATTATTAGGGTACTACGACTCAATACGTTCTATGAGAATTGTTCGAGACAATCATAATCCGCCTTCAAACATGCATTATTATCAGCTATTGGATTATAGTTTACCTATTGAAGCAGCAGGTGTACCATATTACTTTACATTTGATAAAAGCCTTGAGGTTGAAGACCTGTTTGTACCAAACAGGGCATATCCCAAACTAACTGACTATTATCTTGAAACAATATTATACAAGCAACATGGAGAACTTGCTAAATTATAATATTCAGTACATACGTTTAATAGAACATATTGCAGGATTTCATCATTAACCTAATAATACTAATAAACAAATCTTTGTTTGGTTCGCTGTGATAGCGGGCCAAACATTCTTATAGATTTTACACTGATTATTAAGTGAATAAATATCCATTTCGACAGGTTTTAATCATATTTTTAATTTAATATTTCCAGTTCTTGAAAACATTACTTTACTTTGTAATAAAATTACACATAACTATAAACCTTTAATAAAAAACACTAAATAACTATGTTAAAGAAAATTGTTTGTAATCTCTGTTCTCTGATCACATTAGGAACGTGTCTGACATCCTGCATGCAAAATGGCAAAGAAGCTAGATACTCATTTTGTAATCATAATAAAGTTGAATCAGATTACGCATCAATAAGAATTCTTAAATTATAAATAAATTATGAATATTCGTTCTCTATTGACAGTTGTATTTATTGCATTTATATCCTGTAACAATCAAAAAGATTTAAACAGATCAATTGTTATAAATAATTGTGAGACTGTTACAGACAGGTATTATCTTGAGGATATTACTAGGAGCTGGAAAGCAGTATATTTAGACAATTCCTCTATAAATACTATGATCGGTAACGTCAAACAGGTATTATGCGATGATAGTTTGATTTTTGTATCTCATAAATCATCTTCTGTATCAAGAGATGAAAAGATATACATCTTTAATCATAATGGTAAATTCGTCAGACAGATATCCAATATCGGCCGTGCTAAAAACGAATACATTTCTATTGGAGCATGGACTTTAGATACATACAACAAAGAGTTTGTCATCTTTGACAGTTTTGATTGCATTATTAAACGATATAACTATAATGGAGAATTTTTAGGGAGTAGTCAACTTGATTACTCACTGCAACAAATCTCCAGCATTATGACATTAAACAAAGATCTCTATCTGTTTAAATTATCTATAACAGACAAGGTCTCAGATGATTACATCCTCTTTAACCACAAAAGTGGAACACTAGAAGAAATCTTCACTAAAAGAAATATCTACACTGAAGACTTTATTTTAACAAGATATAATTGCCATATCAATCCTGGCAACAAGTACAAGAATATAAAGAGGGATTATGATAACACCATATTTACCATTGATAGTTGCTGTAATTTTACCAGCAATGATTACAATTTAGATTTTATGCCCAAAGCCAACCCGAAAGACCTGAAAAAACTTTCACAAAATAGCAAAGACAGGCCAGAGGATCACATAATCAGTATGTATGATCTTTCTGACTATATATTACTACATACTTTCTCAGGATATTACTTTATTGATAAAAAATCAAGTAAAATTACACAATACATAGGAAATGGTCGTGTTATTGATGACATTGTTCCTGCTACAAAGAATAAGGTAGGAATTCATAATAATAATTTAATTGCAGTCATTTATCCAGATTTTGCAGAATCTGTTTTAAATTATGTGAGAGAGACACAAAGAGAAGAGGTAATTGAATTCTACAAAAAGGCAGCAAAAAATGAAAACGCAGCACTTGTGTTTTATGAAATCAATATGGATTAAATAACAAACTATAGCTATCATTATGAGTAATAAAACTGCAATCTATCTATATTTTATTTGTACACTATGCACTACTATAGCATCATGTTCCAAATCCAAAGAGGCTTCCATGTCAGAACTTGAAACTATAACTATAGATTACGAAAATGGGCCTTTAGTCTGTTTCGATAGCATAGTAAGCGATATTAAATTCATAAAGTTGGAAACTAAAGAAAACAACATGATTGGCAACATATATAAAATGCTGATTACCAACGACAGGATTATTATAGCAGATAAATTTAATTCAAAATCCGTTCATCTTTTTGATATAAGCGGCAAGCATATCAGTAAGTTATCAAATCTTGGCAATGGACCACATGAATACCTTAATATTACAGATATTGATATTACTCCATCCGGATTAATTGCTATAAAGGATAATTACAAGGATATCTTGCTCTATTACAATATGAATGGAGATTTTGTAAAAAAAGAAGATGTTTTAGAGGGTGGATTAGATATTGCTTTTATTGATGATCATATTATTGCTCATGAACTTTTTCTAAACTCCAAACCTGAAATATTTAAGAGTGCATCACTTTGTATTACAGAAAAAAACAAAATTAAAGCCCTTTTTGGTAAAGATATTGGCAAGGCAGATGAATTGAATAATGGAAGAGCAAACACTATGTTTAATTATAATGGCAATGTTTACTACAACCCAAGTTGGGAAAAGATTATGTATAGAATCACTTCAGACAGTATTCAAGCAAGATATCTGATTGAATTGAAACCTGACGATTTATTAGATCATAAATTTGAAACAACTGAAAAGTGGGACGAACTTCAACAAACATACAACTTTTTTAATGGATCATTCATAGAGATGAAAAACAACATATGGCTTAACTATTATACACCTGAAGCAAAAGAGCCACCTGTTATATATTCTCGCAAAGATAAAGTTGTCTATAGAATACATTCCAAATTCAATAATCCATTACTCAATTACTTACAGAAGCCTATAGCGTTATATAATGAGAATACGGTAGCAGAAGCTGTCCCAGCTTTCAGGGTATATGTAAATCAGTTTATGATTAATAATATTTCAGGTCATTCTGAAATAACAGACAGTTTACATAATGGATTAACAGTCGATGATAACCCTATCATCTTCTTGTTCACAATTAAAGATGACATTGGTAAATACGTGATTGAAGAATAACTTAAAACTTTAATACAATATGAAAAACAAAACACTTGTTGGTATTCTGATTGCTGCATTATTGATATTTAA
>JAZRDQ010000014.1:0-69127 GCA_045660365.1 Bacteroidaceae bacterium | reverse complement strand
AGGAATGGTTTTAGGTGCATCGTTTATATACATAGGTTATACAGGATGTATCAATACAGAAATACTTGGAAACAGCAAAATAGCAGATGTTATAGATTTTTTAGTCACATACAAAGAATTGCTATTCCTACCATTCGCAGGATGCGCCATTGCATTAGCTCTCCTGTTTGCCCGTAAGGAGTCCCTCACCTAACGTAAGATTTGCTGACCGACATTAAACCGGAACTAGTAAAGACGCTTAGATATAAACTCTTCGAATTCCTTAACACTCACAAATTGCATCAACGATTCAATCAATTCATACATTGTTGTATTTCCAATTATTGGATACCACGATTTAAACTTATCCGCATTCTTGGCATTATTCATAGCATTCTTTACTAACAGCACATAACTTTTAGGATTATATCCACCGGGAGTTTCATCATTCAAGAGAGTTTTACATTTTTGTGCAGTATTCAAATCCAGACCTTCAAGATTTGCTCTGGTATGATATAATAGCCATATTTCAAAACATGGATTACTTATAATAATATGCCAATTTGATTGCTGTTGACAATAATCATGTATCTCATTAAGAATCTTATCACCCCATTTATCAACATCCATCACAAGCCAAATACTATCTTCATCATTTAGTGCATGTGACTCAACATATTTAATTGCACGTCTTAGAACATGAGCAGGTGCAGATGGAGGATCCTCAGGATAATCTTCATCTTTTATATACTCCACTATAACACGCCTTGATATTCCTTCAAACTGTTCTAAATATTCTTTTTCTCTATGTCCTTCACAAGCAATAGCAAAAAGACGATAATCTCTTTTTAGCTCATCCGGAGGTATTACACGTGTATAACCTCTTTTTATTCTTCCCATATTACTGCCAATTTAAATCGCGTAAGTTAGCAAGGAACGGAATAGCACCAAATCTTCCCATCAAATAGCCTTTCTGAAGCTGTAAATCAGAACGAGGGCTAAAATCTGTCAATGGATAGAGTTCCGAAGAGCCATTGTGTTTTTCCACAAACCATATTTCGTCTTGCCTATAAATATCAGAATCCAACAAATTACTTTCATGAGTAGTCACTATAAACTGCCCACCTTTTATAGGATTGCTATCCATAATCTTAGCTATAATAGCCTTTAGCAATGATGGATGTAAACTTTCATCAACCTCATCAATAACAACAGTTGTGCCGTTATTAAGAAACATATCTATAGCCGGAATTATATCTAAAAGGCGTTGAGTACCATCAGACTCCTCTACTACGTCAAAAACGACATCGTTGTTAAAAGAGTCCTTATGATATGTAATAGGTTTTTTAATTATAAAATCTCCCTTAGCATCAACTGATGCGACCACTATACTGCCATTTTTTAATGGAATTGGTGTGTCTTGTTTTGTTTGAATTAGATGATCCATTAGTTTTCTTTTATTTTGATAATTATCTTCTCCAAAAAATTCATCAATAGATATAACATCAATATCTATATGTGTTACTCCAGTATCAAAAGTAGTAATCATAGAATTAGCGAATGTACTAAATCTGGCAGAATCGCTTAAAGCAATAGCCATTCCTGCAAATTTTGTATTAGGGAATAGAACTTGTAATCCATCTACGAACCAATTAAAAGCAATAGTAATCTTAGTGCTATTCAGCATGCTATGATAACTTAACAGCAATTTCCTATTTTCAAGGATATTCTCTGCAAGAAGCTTTTCAAGTAATTTGGTGCGTGCACTTTGCGCATTGTTTCCCCCTATCTCTACTACAATCTTTTGTGTTTGACTATTGTAACTTCTACAGAACAACAATTTGTCTTCTTTCTTGAATCCCAGCTCATACAGAGACTCCTCTACTATTATATCATTATTGATTTCCAAACGATAGCCATAAAATTTCTGCTGCCATTCATATTCCACATCAAACACCATAGGATTATTAGAAATATCCCTATCAAGTTTGTATTTGAATCTTGAAACATTAGGTATTATTTCTCCTGATATAACAGCTGCTTTCAAAAAATCAATAGCCCTTACTATATTAGATTTACCGGCACCATTAGCACCATATATAGCAGCTCCCTTCAGAATCTTTATACGTTTTGTAGCATTATAGTACACATGATTCGGATGATTATGCAACGGAGCAGAAAGCATATTAAATTCACATTCCTTTCCAATAGACATAAAATTCGATGTAACAAATCTAATCAGCATAATCTACATTATTTCATTAAAGCAATTTTGTGCAAATATAGCGCATATTTTCAATCATCACACAAGTTATAACGAAATAATCGTTAATTCTTGCGCAAAATCATTGCATAAGCAACAAATCACCCTTTGTGTGTTAAATGGTAGTTTGCCATTAAGTCATTATTAATTCTTGTTTTTAAGTGTTTTAAGATAATCTTCTGAATTAAAATCTGTGGCAATACCACTTTCCAGGCCTTCTGCCATTGCATTCTTTAATTCCTGTAAACGACACTCCTTTTCTTCTAAAAGACGAAGACCTGCACGAATAACTTCGCTGGCATTATTATAACGCCCTTCATCTATTTTTGAACGAATAAAATTGTCAAAATAGACACCTAATGCTACTGATGTTGTTTTCATATTTCTTATAGTTTTTTGCAAAGTTACCAATATTTAGCAATATTCAAATATAATTCAGCAATTATTTGTGCTGTCTTTTTGGATAGTGTGATAAATCAAAATTTCTTCGAGTTTACAGTTTAATCCAACTGCGTTGGCTTTAAGTTGCTCACGCTCGGCATAGACTATAAATAGTCTCTGCTCTCGCTTAATCGCAACTTCTCCACTTTACATTTTATACTAAAATCCCGTCCACAATGATATGTGAACGGGATTTTAGTATAAACTCTTATAATGATATTTGTTTACATAGTTGACGTTTTTTGTAGTTAAAGCAAAAAAAAATACTTGGTAAATCGTTATTAAAACGCTTCGCTTGGTATGAGAACAAACCAATTGCATTTAAAAGTTGAATGTAGGTTTGCTAGTGTTAGGTTTAATAGAACCAACTATTAGGTAGGTTTTGGCCGACCAAAAAGAAAGTGTGATAAAGAGCATAACAATCTGCTATAGGGAAACATAGGAATTAGATATTTCTTTCTATATTTGTAAGCCGTACCATTTTTGGGAACGTGGTGCGAATTAGGACTGACCTAAAAAGAGACTTGATTATCTCACACCAAAACGATAAATTCAATTTATTATTTACTAATCAGAATTCTGGTTGCGTATGTAAGTTGAATTCACCTGTTTAGAATAAAATGTGAAATTTAATAGATATGTTATGAAAATATATCAAGAAACAAAAGTTGACGGGATGTATTCCGTTTCCGACTTGAAATTGGATTGGGAATTACTCCTTTCAGATAAATATAAGCTGTGGGCGAAATATAAGTATACACTATTGAAGTTCTACTACTCGCCTAATCATGAAGGTTCATGTTCGGATGTTGCTCAGGAATTCAACGACAATACTTCATCATTGAATGCACTCATTATGCACTTTGGTCGAGCAGTTCAAAAGACCGTGGGCGACTTTGCAATCATGCATAATAATAAGATGCAGTATTGGACAATCTCCATGAATGGTTACAATGATAATAAGAATCACTTCGCGTGGCGACTCAGGCCAGACCTCACAGATGCTATTAAGAAGCAACTAGAAAAGGAGGCTAAATTGAAGGTATTGTTTCTTGAACGTTTTCCTGTAGAATCTCTTCGCACAATGCCTATAGAGAAGTACACAAACTTAAATCGCAATGATTCATTTTGCTATTGGCTGGAGTCAGAAACATATCGGTTAGGTTCTATATGGGGTGGTAACTCTTTAAAATTTGGTATTTACCAATTTGACAAAGTGCCAAAAGAAAATATGCCGGCAAAGCACGATGAGAAATATTGCTGGCTATCCAAATACGACTGCAAAACCAGTGAGGAAGCTTATGAGATTGTTAGAGACAAAATAGCGACCATTGCAGAGAAAGCAGCCGCCGGAGACTTGCAGGGTGTTGAGAATGTCGATTTCGGTGATGTAGTCAAATGGAAGATAGCCTATCTCTATTCTGACAATAAGGTTGTAAACATGTTCACTAAGGAACTACTGCAAGCTGCTGCTAAAGGATTTGGATACAAAGGCGACATGAACTCTCGCACAGCAATGAATGAGTTCATCACCGCTCAGTATGATGAAAGCCGTGAATCCTTCTATGATTTTTGCATGCGTGTAGGTATTCACTACTTTGGGAAACGCGAACCAGAAAAGACCTATTGGTTGGTTGGCTATTCTTTTGGCAGTACTAACTCACAACTTCAAAGATTTATCAGCGACGGAATTTGGGAAAGCAAACATGACGATGATAACGCCAGAGACCAGAAAATGATTCCGTTAGCTCAATCTATATCAGAGGGGGATATTATTATTTTAAAGTCAACTTCAACCAAGGGAAGTAAGCACGACCAGCCCTTTATGCGTATAAAGGCTGTCGGGATTGCAACAAGCAATATAACAACCTACAAGTCTGATAGTTCCACGATGTGCCAATGTACCGTTAGATACATTAGCACTGAAGAAAAAGACTTTGATGGGTCTGTATATGGCTCGTATCGAAAAACAATTCATAAGTCAGACAGTAAATTAAAAGAGGTCATTGAGTACGTAAACAGTTTATTATTAGAGGAGGATATGCCTATGTCGGAAATCAAACAAGAGAACAATAAAAAGTATCAGGAGCACATTGATATGCTCCAGCAAGTTCATAACCTTGTATTGACAGGTGCGCCAGGTACCGGCAAGACTTATATGGCACAGGCAATAGCAGAAGAGATGAACGCTGTAACCAAGTTCGTGCAATTCCATCCATCATACGACTACACTGACTTTGTGGAAGGTTTACGCCCCATCGAGAAGAGTGACGGACAGATGGGCTTTGAGCGCAAAGATGGAGTGTTCAAAGAGTTCTGCAAAGAGGCTATCAAGAACTTGATTGATTCAGAAAAGAGCAT
The DNA here is from genome assembly GCA_045660365.1 of Bacteroidaceae bacterium. Classification (GTDB taxonomy): domain Bacteria; phylum Bacteroidota; class Bacteroidia; order Bacteroidales; family Bacteroidaceae; genus Colenecus. The sequence continues at coordinate 64,083 of JAZRDQ010000014.1, read as the reverse complement.
CGAAAATCTGACTAAGGAAATGTCCTGGCAGGAAAAGTTTGACCACTTTGTGGAAGATGCCATTGAAGAAGAGACCAAGTTCAAAATGGTCAATGGTAGTGAGTTTGTCATTTCTGAAATGAAAAATCGTACCATTATAATCCATAATGAACAAAATGAGAAGACAACACAAGTGGCCGTGAATGCGGAAGAGGTACTTGAACTGCTCACTAATGATGTTCCCCTGAATATTGTCAGGGACATCCGCAACTATTACAAACGTAAGTTTGGAACACAGGCAGACTCATATGCTTTTGTCATCACAAAGGCTGTCAGAGCTATGAAGCAGAAGATGCCCGTCGTAGAAGCAAACAAGATAGACCGCAAGCCGTTTGTCTTTATCATCGATGAAATCAATAGAGGTGAGGCATCCAAGATATTTGGTGAACTCTTCTATGCTATCGATCCTGGCTATCGTGGCAAGAAAGAGTATTTAGTTCAGACCCAGTATCAGAACCTTGTTCCTGAAACTGATGTATTCGCCAAAGGATTCTATGTGCCGGAGAATGTGTATATCCTTGCCACCATGAATGATATAGATCGTTCTGTTGAAAGCATGGATTTCGCCATGCGCCGTAGGTTTACATGGAAAGAAGTTACTCCAGCCGACACAGAAGGAATGCTAGATGATTTATCATGTGCAGACGAGGCAAAAGCTACAATGCAGCGTCTGAATAAGGCCATTGCTGAAACAGACGGATTAGGAGCAGCTTACATGATAGGTCCATCATATTTCTTGAAGTTGAAAGACAATGGTGCCGATTTCGAAAAGCTCTGGAAGATGAATATTGAGCCATTACTGAAGGAGTACCTCCGAGGGTTCCGTAAGACCACCGATATTATTGAAAAGTTCAGCAAGGCATACTTTAATACAAATGATTCACAGACAATAAATACTCCTGAGTTGATAGATGAGGATTAACCTGACAGATAATAACATAGGACAATCTGATGCAGGGATGTTTTGTAGAAAGGACGTGTCTGCATTGTTCCCCATCGCCGACAAGACGATAGCCGAGTTGTGCAGGGAAAATGAGAACCTTCTCATTTTTCCATACAGCATCGAAACGTCTGATGACAGGATTGGAGAGTCTTCTGTCATGAGCATTCTGAATACCGACGACCCGGAGATGGTGCGAATCAGCACTGGCAATGTAATGGGCTTTATTGGTGTTGACAACCTCCAGATAAAGATTCAATCAAGGTTTGACTTGGGACGTGATGACTTCCTCTTGCATTATATGCTTCAGAAAGTGCTTTCTTTTAATCTTTTTGACCTAAGTCATAACAATGAGCAGGAAGATGTGTTTGATTTCATTATGTTTATTTTCCCTTACTTTCTGAAGGCAGCCTTGCGACAAGGAATTTATCGTGAGTATCAGAACTATCGACATAATGACACAAATCTGAAGGGTACGATTGATATTGGCCGACACATAGCCAAAAACATTCCTTTTGTAGGAAACATAGCATATTCCACACGTGAGTATAGTCATGACAACAATATGACAGAACTAATCCGCCATACTATAGAGTTTATGAAAACCAAGAAGTATGGACAGGCAGTTCTTAATATTGACCATGAAACCATCGAGAATGTAAACACAATCATTGAACATACTCCGTTATATAACAAAAGTGACCGTAATAGCGTCATCAGCAAGAACCTTCGGATGAAGACGCATCCGTATTATACAGAATATCGTTCATTGCAGACACTTTGTCTCCAAATATTAAGGATGGAAGAAGTGAAATATGGTGAGAGTAATGAAGAAATCTGCGGCATCCTCTTTGATGGAGCATGGCTTTGGGAGGAATATGTCAATACTATACTATGCAAACATGGTTTTACACACCCCGAAAATAAACTTCGTAAAGGAGGTATCTATCTGTTTGAAGGACATAGTGGCATTCGTTACCCTGACTTTTACAATGAACAGATGGTGCTTGATGCAAAATATAAGCGATTAGGAAGCTATGAGAAGGTCTCTAAAGTTGACCGTGATGATATTCACCAAGTTATAGCATATTTGTCTGCCTTACATGTGAATCGAGGTGGATTTATCACTCCTTTGGAAATGCCTCAGACCAAGGTTCCTACATCTCGTTTGAATGGTAGTATTTCAACTCTTTCCATCTTTGGCATCGAAATAAGTAATACATCTTCGTCGTATGAGGAGTTTTGTAGAATAATGGAAGAAAAAGAGCGGATTTTTGTCAAATCACTTGTTTCGAAGAATTGTTAGAATAGAAAGTTGATAAAGGCTGTAACTTTTTAGATGCCATTTGTAAGCTTTGCAAACAAAAACATACCAAACATTCACTTTTCATTATGTAGTTTTGCAAATAGCAATAGCAAACAATCTGAATTCACATAAATCGCATTAAACTGTTGAATTCACAAACTATAAAGTGTAAACTGTAAACTTTCAGAGATTTTGAATGTGTAATTGGGTAAGTTTGCCGACATAGCCACACATGGCTACCCATAGCCACCCGGCCCAAGTGAGTAGTGGAAACTGAGGGACTATCTGTGAGGAGCGGAATAGCGTAGTGAACCGGAAGAACGTTAAAAAACGGCGGTGTCTGAGGTACGTTAGACAGCGAATGCTGGCTAAAAGACCGAGTTCGCCGTTTTAGTTCTGTAGGTGAACGAAGCAGCTACGAACAGCTACGTCCCTCAGTTCCACTATAAACTAACGGAACCATAGCAAACTTAACCCTATTACTATAAACGAACCGCTACGTCCCGTATTTCACCTTTCCTATTCATTATTAATCCCATTTAGGGATGTCAACTTCAACTGGTTAGTGGCACTAACCACTTTATTCATCTCATTCTTTAGCTTCTTATAGTGAGGAATACATTTTTCTGTTTTATAACATAATATGAAGCATAATTAAATTATTAATTCTGAGACATTTTTTGTGTATTGATTTTTATTATTTACTTTGCATTTGTAAATAGAGCATCTTTACAAACTAAATTTATTAATATATGAAACTGCTACTAATAGAAGATGAAGTATCGCTTCACGAACTTATTGTGAATACTCTAAGTAAAGATGGCTTTATAGTAGAGAGTGCCTACAATGTTACATCGGCAATAGATAAGCTATCTGCATACTACTATGACTGTATTCTTTTGGATATAAATCTGCCTGATGGTAGCGGACTAACTATATTGGAACACCTTAAAAAGACATCGGCAAAGACTAATGTCATAATAACATCTGCCAGAGATTCACTGGACGATAAGATACAGGGTCTGGAGCTTGGTGCAGATGATTATCTTGCCAAACCATTCCACATTTCAGAGCTGTCTGCCCGCATAAGAAGCGTAGTCAGGAGAAGCCAGAATGCCGGTAACATGACATGGAGTGCAGGAAATGTATCCATAGAGGATGTTACCAACCGCCTGTCCATAGGTGGCAAAGAGGTTAGCCTGCTTAAGAAAGAGTTCGACATACTGAAATATTTCATTATGCGTCCTGGCCATGTGGTTGATAAATCTGTACTGGCTGAAGCTATCTGGGGCGACCACATAGACCAGAGTGATGATTTTCAGTTTGTTTATGCACAGATGAAAAATCTGCGAAAAAAGCTTACCGAAGCTGGTGCAGACATAGAGATAAAATCTGTTTACGGATTTGGTTATAAACTTATACTACCCTGAAAGCGATGAAACTGATATACAAAATAATGCTGTCACTACTACTTCCTCTGGTCCTTACTCTTGGACTGTGGGGATGGCTATCCTACAGCACTATGACCAGAAAAATTCATGCCGATACAGACCTTATTCTGAAGGATTATACTGAAAACATTATTATGCGCAAACTCTCCGGAGATGAGATGCCGGAACGTTTCAATGGTGCATATAACACATATTATATAAGGGAGGTTACTGCAGAATATGCAGCAGAAAACCCACTGGCTGTGTATGATGAAGCCGAATCCTATTTAAAGAGCCAGGAGGAGTTTGCAAGTTCCCGAATAAGAAGACAGGTGTTTATGGACAACCAGGGACAGTACTACGAAATTACAGTATCAATGCCCACCTTTGAACAGGACGTTCTTGTAGAGCATGTGCTGTGGTGGACCATACTTCTATTTGTGGTACTGTTTATATCGTTGCTGTTTATTGGAATCAGAGTCATTAGCCGTAACCTGCGTCCGCTTGATGACCTTCTGAACTGGATGGACAGCTATATACCAGGCATCAACAGTACAAAAGTGCCGTCAGAGACTGATATTCTGGAGTTTAAAAGACTTGCTACAGTGGCTCAGAGAGCTGTTGACAGATTTGAACATCAGTATGAAGAGAGAAAGATGTTTATAGGCAATGTGTCACACGAACTGCAAACACCACTTGCCGTATGCAGCAACCGTCTGGAAATTATGCTTGACCGCCCGGATCTGAACGAAGAGATGGCCGGCGAACTGATAAAACTGCAAAGAAGTTTAAGGCATCTTATTAGACTGAACAAGACTTTGCTGCTGTTATCGAGAATAGAGAATAAACAGTATCCGGAAACCACATCGGTAAATATTGGCCAGCTGCTTGCAGAGACTATCAATGACAACAATGAAATATGGTCATTTAAAAATATATCATCTTCCATACAAAACCATGGAGAGTTTGTTGTTTCCATCAATGAGCAGATGGCTTCTGTGCTGACCACTAATCTGGTAAAGAATGCGTTTGTTCACTCTCCGGAAGATAGTACCATACAGATTGAAGTTAGTGAGAATGGTTTCTCCATCAGCAATCAGGGAACTGCTCCGCTGGACGATACAAAGATCTTCCACAGATTTTATCAGCCTAATGGTCGCAAAGAGGGTTCTACCGGTTTGGGGCTGGCACTCTCCTACTCCGTCTGCAACAGCAGCGGACTGGCTATCAGCTACACATTTGCAGATAATCGCCATATTTTTTCTGTCAGTAGAAAATAATTTGAAAAAAATCAGAAAAAAGTTCCCATTTCAGTTTCATTTCAGAATTGTGTCTAAACTTTGCAATGAAAATCAGAGCAAACAAAAGATTTTCACCTAGTATTAACCTTTAAAAAGATACAATTATGAAAAAGATTTTTGCAATAATCGCTATTACATTGGCAACAGTTTCATCAGTTAAGGCCGATGACAGACCAGTTACATTTACTCAGCTTCCAGCAGCTGCACAGGAGTTTATCAACAAGACTTACCCGAATGAGAAGATATCGTTCGCTACTATTGACGATGATCTGGTAAGACCAGACTATAGTGTAGTGCTTGCTTCCGGTATTAAGTTGCAGTTTGAAAACAATGGTAGTCTGGAGAAGATTGAATCCAGAACGGGCGTTCCTTCACAGGTTGTTCCGGTACAGATTCTGGATTATGTAAAGACTCACTATCCGGATACCAAGATTGTGGAATACGAGGTTAGTCGTTTTGTTTATGAAGTTAAGTTGTCTAACCGTCTGGAGATTAATTTCAACAAGAACTTCAAGCCTGTCAGATACGACGATTAATACTGTTTTATAATTAATGTTTTTTCAGCCCCTTAGCCCTTGCTCAGGGGCTGTTTTTTTTTAAAAAATATCAGAAATTATTTATAGCAAAAGATGATAAAGGTTATATTGTCCGTTAGTTCATAATAACAGACATCCTGTTCAGGGTTATAGTGGTTATCACTATTCCATAAAGCCTTTGGCTGAAAGCCACTGCAGGAACTGAGAGCTCCACATTTCAGTGGTGGTCTTTCCGGTCTCCTGCATCAAAGTATAGGGTCCTCTTCCATCGCCATACATGTGCAGTTCAGCATTTGCGCTACCCTTCTTCCATTCAATAAACAGCCCCAGCAAGCCTGCAGCCACATTAGGATGTTCCACACGTGACAGTATCAACAATGGCGGAGCCTGAGCAGGTACAGTTACCGGCATAAGTGAAGGGCCGTAGTTGGTACATACAAACGCCGGGCGGGTTGTTTCATCGGCCAGCATAGTAGCTGCAAGAGCCACACCGCCACCAGCAGAGAATCCCATATACCCTACTTTATCCGGATTGATATTCCATTCGGCAGCATTCTGGCGTACCAGAGCTATAGCGGCAAGAGCATCTTTTGCAGCACACATAAAGACAGAATCGCCAGCCGGATAATGCATTGGATTGGCATCGGCTTTAGGGAAATGGTCTATTTCAGTAACATCTACAGTTGCTCCCATCTGCATTCCACCGGGTGCCTTGGTGTTATTCAGACGGTATTTCAATCCTATAGCTGCTATTCCTTTTTCATTCAGCAACTTTGCCACCTGTTCAACATCGGTTGTCCACGACAATGCTCTTAAACCGCCACCCGGGAAGAGGATTACCGCACATCCGTTTGCCTTTTCGGCCAATGGCAGATATACCTCTATTGAGGGCGATATTTCACCGGTGATATTCTTTATTCCACCTCTGTTTGATACCTGTTCGTTTGGCTGTTTTACCTCTGATGCTGTTGATAATGGATAGCTCTTCTGAGCATTTATGCACAATACACCCGTCAGCATCAACACAGCTATTGATAATATTCTCTTTCTCATATCTGTCATAAATTATGTAAATCTGGATTATTTCAGGAGTTTGGTGGCAAGGCGGTAACCTTCGTTGTAGAGGTCGCGAAGCTTTGAAGTATCGGTCTCAGTACGTTTTACCAGAATAGGTTTTACAGGACGTATCACTATTATCTTGCCATCGGCTTCCAGTTTATCTATCAGATTCATGGTTTTGTTATAGGCTTTGTTTCTGTCTGCCAGAGCTTTCTGCAGCAGTGGGTACTTTTTGTAGAATAGATTCAGCACTTTTGGCTGTTTCTCCTTTTTTCTAAATCCTTTGTTTCTGGTCAGAACTACCACAGCTTTATCGTACCCCTGTTTTAAGGCAAATTCTACAGGAATAGCATCGGTAATACCACCATCAAGCATTGGTTTGTTATCTACGTACGTTATTCTTGACAGATACGGCAGACTGCTGGATGCTCTTACTATATCCATCACCCTACCCGGATCTGATTTCTCTTCCAGATATTCAGGCTGACCAGTCAGACAGTCTGTTGCAACCATAACGTATCTACATGGATTGGCAAAATATGCGTCGTATTTGTATGGGATAATCTTTTCAGGAAAATCTTCAAACAGCAGTTTGTAATCCATTATACAGCCCTGAGTGATTAAGTATTTTAGGCCTACATAGTGATACTGGTCCATCAGGTCTATATTGCTGGCTTTGGCTCTGCCTCGTTGTCCCGACATATAGGAAAGTCCGTTACATGCACCGGCACTTACACCAATAGCAAATGGAAATTTTACCCCATTGTCCATAAATGCATCCAATACACCGCAGGTAAAAACTCCGCGTAGGCCACCTCCTTCCAGCACTAATGCTGTATTATCGCTGTTTAATCCCATTGCCTGTTTTATAAGTTCCACAAAGTTATGTTTTTAGTTCCATTTTTTATTGTATCTTCGTGACAAACTAATTTTTTAATTATTATGAAGTCTATAAAAGGTATGATTTTAGGATTTTGCTTTGCTGCAATGTTTGTATCATGTGGCAATAGTCAGGCAAAATCAAGTGCAGGAGAGAGTAATGCAGTTGTGGAAAACATTATGAGTCGCAGAAGCATTCGCAAGTATAGTGCAAAACCTGTTGAAAGAGAGATATTGAACTCTATTATGGAGTGCGGTATCAATGCCCCTAATGCCATAAACAGACAGGCATGGGAGGTACGTGTTATTGATAATCCAGATATGGTCAATAAGTTTTTAACAGCTTTAAAACAGGACAATACACAGGCTCAGCCTACTGCAGTTGAGGGTAGTTTCAGAAGCGCTCCTGTACTGGTTATCGTTGCCAATGATACAACTTTCAGATTCTCCCCTATTGATTGTGGCCTGCTTTGTGAAAATATTATGCTTTCTGCATGGTCTTATGGTGTTGGATCTGTTTGTCTGGGTAGTCCTGTAGATTTTATTGAGAATTCTCCACAGGCTATGCAGATGCTGGGGTTCAGTGAGAACTACAAGCCTATTATTTGCATAGGCATGGGATATCCCGATGAATCACCTGCTGCCAAGCCAAGAGATATGAGTAAAGTCAAATTCATCGATTAAGCTCAACTACTTACCAACTATATATAAAATTCCCCGGAACTGTTTTTTGAATGCAGGCTCCGGGGAATTATGTTTATCAGATTTGTACCTGAGTAGATAAGCGAATATCTGCCGATGATGAACCAAGCAACAATTCAATTTTGCCATGTTCAAGCATCCAGTTGTAATCCTCTTCACTCCAGTACTTAAGCTGTTCAACAGGGATGTTCAACTTAACTTCAACACTTTCACCAGCCTTTACAGTAACTCTGTCAAATGCTTTTAGTTCTTTATAAGGCCATTCCACAGTAGCATCCAGACGATGAACATATAGTTGTACAACTTCATCTGCATCAACACTACCGGTATTCTTAAGTATGAACGACACCTGAATATCCTCCTTTTCTGAATACTTCTCCTTGGTAGCCTTCAGATCTGAATATTCAAATGTTGTGTAGCTTAAACCATGACCAAACGGGTACATAGGCTTAACATTCTTTGTATCGAACCAACGATAACCAACAAGCAGATCTTCAGCATAAAGTGCAGTAGTTCTGTTGGAAGAACCATTCATAAGTTCGTCCTGTGATTTTTCGCCAACAAGAGCTACAAAAATATCTTCAGCTATAGGAGCATCGGTCTGAGGATAGCTGCCTGTTGCGTATGCAGGTGAATCTTCAAGCTTAACCGGATAGGTAAACGGAAGCTTACCTGATGGAACAACATTACCAACAAGAACATCGGCAAGTGCATTACCACCCTGTGAACCATTAAACCATGATACAAGTATTGTTGGAGAACATGGTTCTACAACATTCAGATCTACCGGAGCAGCAGCAACAAGAATAGTTACCAGATTTGGATTTACCTGGCTAAGAGCTTTAACCAGTTCGTCCTGATTGCCTTTTAACATAATATCCGCGCGATCACTGCCTTCGGTCTCTATTTCACGGTTGTTACCACCTATAAAGAGTACCAGATCGGCATCTTTTGCCACTTTCAGAGCCTCTTCTCTTAATGCAGCGCTGTTGTCAGTCTGTGCCTGTGATCTCTGCATTCCCCAGCGTGGACGTGTAGGTATTTCATATCCCTGCGCATAGACAATTTCTGCCTTGTTGCCAATGATATTCTGAATACCCTCCATTGGAGTGTACTCTTTGTGTGCCTTTGCGCCAGCTCCTACTCCACCGCTTGCCATCTTACGGTTGGCATTATCGCCAATAACTGCAATCTTCTTTACCTTATTGAAGTTTATAGGAAGCAGATTTGTTTCATTCTTCAGAAGGACGATAGATTTTGCAGCAACGTCGTATGCTATCTGTGCCTGTTCCGGTTTAGCTGTCAGTTCTACGTTAGCCTTCTCTGCTGGAATTGGTTCAATAGCAAAACGAACGCGAAGAATCTCCTTAACACGCTGGTTGATTATATCCTCCGATACTGCACCTGCCTTTACGGAATCAAGCAGAGCCTGACCTAAGTACTGCTGGTTAGGCATCTCTACATTCAATCCGTTCTTTATGGATGCAACTGTACTGTGAGTGCCACCCCAGTCAGAAATAACCATACCCTTGAATCCCCAGTCTCTGCGGAGTACCTGATTCTGCAGAAAGTCGTTTTCTGCACACCAGTATCCGTTAACCTTATTGTATGCAGCCATAACACCGTATGCATCGGCCTCTACTACAGCCGCTTCAAAAGGTGGAAGATATATTTCACGCATTGCACGCGGACTGGCTATTACGTTTACAGTTCCACGATTATTCTCCTGATTGTTAAGTGCATAGTGTTTCAGACAAACTGCCACGCCATTGTCCTGAACGCCCTGTGTATAGCCAACTGACAGACGTGCACTAAGGAACGGGTCTTCACTGAAATATTCATAAGTTCTGCCACCTGTAGGTATTCTCTGTATGTTAATAGCAGGTCCAAGCAGCATATCCTTACCACGCAGACGTGCCTCTACTGCCAGTCCCTTACCGTACTGATAAGCAAGTTCCGGACTCCATGTTGCTGCCAGTGCAGAACCGGTTGGGAAGAATGTTGATGAATCGGTTGAAAGATGTAAGGAGTTCCATGAATGTGGCTCCATCTCTTCGCGAATGGCAAACGGACCATCTGCATAAATCATATCGGCAATACCCAGACGTGGTACACCTTCTGATGTAAACATGTGTTTACCGTGCAACATGGCTACCTTCTCTTCAAGGGTCATCTGAGCAATTATCTCATCTGCCTTAGAATCATATTGCGATAGTTTTGAAATGTGATTGTCTCTTGGCAACATTCCATCCTGTTTGCAGGACGATAGCGATAATGCCAGAAGCGACATTGTTAACAAAGCAATCTTTTTCATTGTTACTGATTGTTTTTGGTTAGTATTTAATGTTATTGTTTGCCATAATTGGTAAAGTTACTCCATTCAGTCTTTAAAAAGTATGGTGTAATTACACTCTTGTACTGAGGTAACGGCACATACATACTTATTCCACAATAGCTCTTAATAGTCAGCATGTTAAGAAACATTGGAGTTGATATTCTGTATGGAACTGCTTTGTTGAATTGAGAAGCAAACTCCATCATCAGCGGATCTTCAGCTGGTAGTTGTTTCATCAAAAAGTCCATCATATCGAACGACACAACTCTTGTGTATCGGTCTAATCTTTGTACTTTCTCTACATTGGGTTCAGACATAATTTCTGAATGTGTGGCTACTATTTTCCTGAAACAGTTTGCCAGACTATCTATCTGATGGTTGTCAACAAGCGCTATTCCTGCAGTTCTGTCCACCCCGCTCAGCATATTGTAGCCATCGTAAAAATGCTGACACACAATGCTATATTCACCATTACACAGTGGTTCTATGATCTTATCGTATGGAAATCCATTTACCATAATTTCGTATGCTGATCCTATAAAGTAATCAGATTTGTTACGCAAGGCATATATAACTTCAATGTTAGCCATGGAACAGGCATCGAACAGAATATAGTCAAAACGGTTGTCGGGCAGTTCGTCTGCCATATCGGACAATTCCATCCATGTACCACCCTCCCTCTGTTCATATCCAAATGCTTTGGTCAGGATAGGTCTGGCTGGTTCTCTTAACCTGTCTGATATAGGCGATATTGTTCTTTCTGCCACTCTGTAGGCACCATCTCTTTGCTGAGCTCCGAATATATTACTTGATATGTAGCTTAATGTATTCTGGTGTAACCATCCGCTGCCGTGCGACCACATAATCAGTCCGTATGATGGCGATGGATAGTCTGTTATAATCTGATCTATAATTCTGCTAAATACCTGGCTGTCTGTAGAGTTCATCTCCTGATAGACAGCGATAGTATCTATTTTATTGTTATAGATGTTTAGCAGACATGGTTTCTGATTTAGTTTGTCCACATACAGAATCAGGTTGTTGTTTATTGATATATCATGATTCATGGTTGCACGCATCTTATCAATATTGTCATCTACATAGCCTGTCAGATTGTTATCGGCAGCCATATATATAATTATGGTATGGTCTATGTTTCTTTTACCGTTAATGGGTTCTATCTCAGCACACCCATTGAAAAGTGTCAGTAAAAGCAGCAGATATAATGTTTTTGATATGTTTATAATAATTCGTTGCATATTTATTTGTCTATATCAAGCAATCTGAATGAACTGCTGAATGTCATCTTAATGTTGTTGCTTAGATCAATTTCATAGAGTCTGTCATCATGTTCTATCATTTTAATGTAAGCATCAGGATATGTAGCTTTAACGTATGAAAGAATCTTTTCAGGGATAAGTGCATCAGGTACAGCGCTGTTTTTTCTCTTTACTTCCGTCCAGTTTCCTGCTCTGTTAAACTGTAGTTTTGTGCCATCTGCAAGTTCTGCTTCATACTGTGTAAGTGCAGCACGTTGTTCTATCTGAGCTTTTGCTATTTTGTTTCCCTTAAAATATTCTGCTATAAAGGTTTGAACCTTAGCAGGCAACTGTTCTGCAGAAATCGGTCTCTCTTCTGCAAACACTGGGATAGCAATCAATGCTGTCATCATCAAAATAAAAAGCTTTTTCATAACTTTCAATATTAATAGGTTAACAATGATCCTCCACCCTTAAGCGGATATGATTTGCCCTGTAACGGCGCATTAGCTTCATTGGAAGCATCATAATAGATATTGTGGCCTTTGCTGTTTATCTTTTTCAGGGCTTTCTCTATAGACTCTTCTGTTGTTGCAAATTCTATCGTTTTCAGGTAAGTATCGGCTGTTACTATCCACAATGCCTTGTCGCTCAATACAATTGATGCCTGACCTTTGTTTTCTCTGTTTATAGCTCCTTTGAAAGACGATTTTTCATTCAGCACCAACTTTACTGTGCTGATTTCGTCTGTCTCTATATCGCCAGCTATATCCTGATTGTTCAGGTTAACAACAATATGTCCGCCATTTGTACCTTCTGTGCCCCAGTCGCCAGCTGCAGCCTGGATAAATGGAGCTTTCCTGGACATACTGAACTTTACATTCTCTATTGTTACTTCAACATCGGTATTGCTTACGTAAAACATTGGGCCTTCTGATATTGTGAAACTTGAATTGGTCAGTGTAAGTGCTCCTTTTTGCTTTCTGTCTGTTCTTGTATCTTTGCTGTACAACTGAAATCCATAATACCTGTATCCGTAGTACAATACATCTTCCAGAGTCAGTTTACCAGTGCTGTTTACTGTTGCTATATGGGAGTTATAGGTCAGCATTCTGCCGCCTTTTATGCTGATGTCGCCCGAAGAGTATGCTATTGGAGAATCTGCTCCTCTTAATGTACCTTCTGCATTCTCTACAACTATCTTTCCGCCCTCCTGGGTAAGAAATGCCGGCGATGTGAAGGCTGCGGTTGTGATGTTTACATTTGATGCTTCTATGGTTCCGCTGTTTAGTGCATTAAAGCCTGCAGAATTATCTCTTGACATATTGATCACAGGCGATATTACCCTTACTTTGCTCTGGCCTTTTCCAGCTACAACTACATCGGCATTCTGTGCATGCGATACCATTCTACAGTTCTCCAACACCAATGTGCTGCCGTTAGTAGCCAGTGCTACTGCATTCACTCCTTCGCTGTGGCGTAGTTTGCTGTCTTTACATATTCCTGATGTTTTGTTGAGATTCATGGACGTTAATGTAAGTTTTGTTCCATTGTCGGCACGAACTACATTTTCCATGTTCTGATATGATTCCAGTGTTACATGTGAACGATATACCTCTTTATCTGAATTTCCATCTACCAGATAGATGGCATTATACTCATTTGACTGTGCAACAACAGCTACAGATACTAATAGCAGGAGTTTTAAGGTTGCTAATCTCTTCATTTTAAAAATATATTTCTGTAAAGATAACTATTTTTCGTAACTTCGCACACTGTTAGAATTAAATTTAATCAAACAATATGAAAAGAAACTTTATTTTGCTGGCAGTGCTGGCAGTAATTACGTCATGTAAAATGGAAAATCCACTATTGACAGAATCGCCGTTACCATACGGTGCTCCTCAATTTGACAAGATTGAGAACGAACATTATTTGCCTGCATTCAAGCAGGGTATTAAGGAGGGTAAGGAAGAGATTGATGCTATTGTTAACAATCCTGAGGCTCCTACTTTTGAGAATACAATTGTTGCTCTGGAGCAGAGTGGTGAAACTCTGGGTCGTGTTGGTGGTATCTTCTACAACATTATGGAAGCTAACACAAACGATGAACTACAGGAGATTGCCGAAGAGATTTCTCCTTTGACAACCGAATTCTCTATGTACGTTAGTCTGAACGAAGGTCTTTTCCAGCGTGTTAAGGCTGTTTATGATCAGCGTGAGTCTCTTAATCTTACTCCGGAACAGCAGATTCTTCTAAAGGATACTTACGATAGCTTTGCACGCAGTGGTGCAAACTTATCGGCAGAAGATAAAGAGACTTACAGCAAATATGTTGAAGAACGTTCACTTCTCTCTTTGCAGTTCAGCAAGAATGTACTTGCGGCTACAAACGATTACACAATGCTTCTTACAAAGGAAGAAGAACTGGCTGGTCTGCCTGACTATGTTAGAGAGATGGCTGCCGATGCAGCAAAGAGCAAAGGTAAGGAGGGCTGGTTGTTCGACCTATCATCACCAAGCTACAGTCCATTCATGAAGTTCAGCGAACGCAGAGATCTTCGTGAACAGTTGTACCGCAAGTATAACACACGTGCTTTTGGTGGCGAATTTGACAACAGCGATGTTATAAAAAGACTGGTTGAACTGCGTATTCTTATAGCTGACATTCTGGGTTATGATAACTTTGCTGCATATCAGACAGAAGAGCGCATGGTAAAGAACCCTGAAACAGTTCAGGAATTCCTTGATAAGCTTCTTGAACCTGCACTGCCAAAGGCAAAGGCAGAAGTTGCAGAACTGAATGAATATGCAAAAGCAAATGGTTTTACCGGTTCTGAAATTATGCCTTGGGACTTTAGTTTCTATTCAGAAAAGCTACTTGCAGAAAAGTATGATTTGAGCGATGAAATACTGAAACCTTATTTCCAGCTTGACCAGTGTATTGATGCTATTTTCTCATTGGCTAACAAATTGTACGGCATTACATTTACAGAACTTAAAGATATTCCTGTATATCATCCTGATGTAAAGGTTTATGATGTTAAGGATACTGATGGTTCACATTTGGCTCTGTTCTATGCCGATTTCTTCCCACGCGAAAGCAAACGTGGTGGTGCATGGATGACAGAATTCCGCGGTCAGCGTGTTATAAATGGTGTTGACGAACGTCCATTGATAAGCATTGTATGTAACTTTACCAAACCAACTGCCGATACTCCTTCACTGATTACTCACGATGAATTTACTACATTCTTACATGAGTTTGGACACGCTTTGCATGGAATTATGGCAAAAGGTACTTACGAATCTATGTCTGGCACCAATGTGGTTCGCGACTTTGTAGAGCTACCTTCACAGATTATGGAGAACTGGGGTTATGAACCTGAATATCTGAACACATTTGCCAAGCATTATCAGACCGGCGAAACTATTCCGGCAGAACTTATAGAGAAGATTGTTGCTTCAAAGAACTATATGTCAGCCTATTACCACATGCGCCAATTGCAGTTTGGTATTCTTGATATGGCATGGCATACATTAGATAAGATTCCTGCAGAAAGTGCTTTGGAATTTGAGAAGAAGGCTTTGGAAGCTTCAAATGTACTCCCTTCGGTGCCTGAATGTATTATTTCAACATCGTTCTCACACATCTTCTCAGGTGGATACAGTGCAGGTTACTATTCATACAAATGGTCTGAAGTTTTATCTGCAGATGGTTATTCACGCTTTAAAGAAGAGGGTATATTCAACAAGAAGACAGCTGCCGATTTCCGCACTCTGCTTTCAAAGGGTAGCAGCGTAGATCCTGCTGAATTGTATCGCAACTTCCGTGGTCACGATCCAGAACCAGAAGCACTGCTTAAGCAGCTTGGTATTATTGAATAATATCTTAAACTACAGATACAAAAGAACGGCTGGGCAAATGCTCAGCCGTTCATATTTTATATGGATATCTCAGTTTACTTAACTGTGATGCTCAGCTTCTTAAGCTTGCTTACATCTGATGTTCCACCGTAAAGGATTTCATATTCACCCTCAATTGGACGCATATCGTTGTAGTTGGTATCGAACCAGTCGAATGATTCTGCAGTCAGTTCAAATTCTACGTTCTGTGTAGCACCTTTAGCTATCTCTACGCGCTTGAATCCACGAAGTGCGTGTGATGGACCTTCGGTATCACCTACTCTCTTAACGTAAACCTGAACAACTTCTTCACCATCAAGACCGCCATTGTTTGTTACAGGAACTGTCAGCTTAACCTTTTTGTTGCCACTGATTGACTTTGCACTTAACTTGGCATCGCCATAGTTGAATGTGGTGTAGCTTAAACCGTGTCCGAATGGGAACAATGGAGTTTCAGTCATGTATCTGTATGTACGGCCCTTCATTGAATAGTCTTCAAAATCAGGTAGCTGTGATGTGCTCTTGTAGAATGTTACAGGAAGACGACCAGCTGGGTTGTAATCGCCATAAAGTACTGATGCTACTGCTGTACCACCTGCCTGACCAGGATACCATGCCTGTAATATAGCATCACAGTATGGAGCAATTTCTGTCAATGCCATTGCTGAACCTGAGAAGTTTACAAATACAACCTTCTTACCAGCATTCTTCAATGCCTGAACCAGTTCTACCTGAACTGCTGGCAGTTCAATAGCTGTACGGTCACCACCGCGGAATCCTTCCAGATTAACAGACATCTCTTCGCCTTCAAGTGAAGGTGCAATACCACCGGCAAATACTACTATATCGGCATCTTTTACCTTTGCAACAGAAGTTTCTACGCTAATAGGTACTTCATAACCCAGGTCGAAGTTAAGAGTTGCATCGCCACGAGTGCTTGCAAAGTTAATGCGGATATCGTAACGCTTGCCTGCCTTTGCTTTAAGTGTATAAGCCTTCTTGCTCTGGTCACTGCCACGTACGAAAGCTACTCTCTGACCATCTATAAAGAGAGTTGTGTTACCCTGTGACTGGAAATAAAATGCCACATCGCCATCTTTCTGTGCTGTGAATGTTGATTCATATACTGCTGCAAAGTTTGTCAGGTTTACACCGGGAGCAAATACAATAGCACCTGCAGTTGAGAATCGCAATGGTGTTGTGTAATGAGCAGTTACTTCATGTGCGCCTTCACCACGTGAATTGTTCCAGTATTTTGCGCTAAAGCCCTGTTTGCCATTTGAACGGCACTGGTTATAGAGGCTCTGTAGTGCTACTGAACTTAATACGTAGTCACAACCACGTTCATAGATTACATTTCCAGCCTGTGCTTTTACTGCGTCCAATAGTGTTACAGTCTTGGCAGGTGTTCCATTATAGTTACCCCACATCATTACAGAGTCAGCTGCGTTAGGACCCATTACTGCAATCTTTGCACTCTTTTTAAGTGGAAGAGTTCCGTTGTTCTGCAATAGTACCATACTCTCCTGAGCCATCTTAAGTGCAAGTGCCTGATGTTCCGGACTGTTTACTACGCTATATGGGATGTTGTTCCATTCTACATCTTCGTCCATTTCTCCAAGTTCGAAACGGGCCTTCATCAGACGTACAAGAGATACATCTATTTCATCTTCTGTAATAAGGCCCTCTTCTACTGCCTGTGTAAGAGTTCCGTATGTGCTGCCACACTCCAGATCAGTACCTGTCAACACAGCCTTTGCTGATGCGTGCTGTGCATCCGGATCGGTGTTATGACGACCTGGTGTAAAGAAGTCATTGATAGCCCAGCAGTCTGATACTACAATACCTTCATAACCCCACTCTTCACGCAGAATCTGCTGCAACAGACGTGTACTGCCACAACATGGTTCGTCTTCATAACGGTTATATGCACACATCACCTCTTTTACATCGGCTTCCTGTACCAGAGCCTTGAATGCAGGCAGATATGTTTCGCGAAGATCACGTGGATCTATATTTTCTGCATTGAATTCATGACGGTTCCATTCCGGTCCGCTGTGAACTGCAAAGTGTTTTGCACATGCATGAAGTTTGTCATATTTTGCATCGGCAGGGCCCTGCAAACCATTTACTACAGCCACACCCATACGGCTGCTCAGGAATGGATCTTCACCGTATGTCTCCTGACCACGTCCCCAGCGTGGATCACGGAAAATATTTACGTTTGGTGTCCAGAAGGTTAGTCCCTGATAACGACGAAGACCACCATCTTTACCAAATTCAGCTGATTTTGCACGAGCTTCGTCAGAAACAGCTGTAAATACATCGAATAACAATTCGTCATTGAATGATGCAGCCATACCTACTGACTGTGGAAATACGGTTGCCAAACCTGCACGACCTACACCATGCAGAGCTTCATTCCACCAGTCGTAAGCTTTAATTCCAAACTCAGGAATTGCTGGTGATGTGTTCTGCATTAACGACACCTTCTGTTCAAGTGTTAATCTGCTAACAAGATCCTTGGCTCTCTTTTCAGGACTGGCACCTGTTCTCTGATAAACAGGTGTATCATTACAAGAAGCCAAAGCCAGACATACACAACCAAGTGTAGTCAGAATTTTAGTTGTTCTCTTCATTTATTTTGATATTTGGTTAATTATTGTATTTGAATTAGTATAAACAATATAGGTTGCGAAGATAGTTAAATTTTGCACAAATCCAACTAATATTCGCAACCTATTATATTTAAGAGAAGATACGTTTATTTAAACAACTCTTTAGCTAAAAGTTCTATATAATCACGGCAGTTCATCCATGTGTGACCACCACCAGGATTGTAGAATGTATGCTCAAATCCTTTTTCTGTCATGAATGCATCAAAACCAACTGATGCCTGAATCAGGAAGTCTTCAGAACCGCAACCTAACCACATCAGATCAAGTTTTCTCATAACTTTTTTAAGTGGAGCGTATATTCCATTCTCAAAGTTTGTTTCGTATTCATTACCAAAGATTGCCGGAGCAAAAGCACCTACGTATTTAAACATGTTTGGATTGCCAAAACCGCATGCCAGTGCCTGACGACCACCGAGTGAGAAACCTGCAATAGCACGGTTTTTAGCGCCTTTCTTCACGTTGTAGTTTGCTTCAATGTAAGGAATAACTTCATTGATAATTTCACTGCAGAATACGTCTGTACCCATAATATCCTGAGTTACGTTTCTTCCGCTCTGCTGCAGTTCAGGATATGGGTTTGCGTATGGCATTACAATAATCATGCGTTCTGCCAGTCCCTGTGCAATAAGGTTGTCCATGATGTTATTTACTCTACCTACCTTGAACCATGTTTCGTATGTATCGGTCATACCATGAATCAGATAAAGTACTGGTAGTTTTTCATCACCTGCTGGATTATAGTCTGCTGGTGTATATACACACATAGGACGTTCCAGATCAACTGTCTTTGAATGATAGTATCTGTATGAAACTTTTCCATGTGGTACATCCTGTATGTCCTGCATGGAAGGAGCTTCGCCACGTACATCTGCAAGGCTGTTCTTAAAGCCTTCGTTAGGGAAGATGAACATGTTGTTAGGGTCTGTTACCTGCATTCCATCAACAATAAAGCAGTATGGATAGATATCAGGAACCTCTGGAGTAACTGTAATACTCCATACGCCACGTTCGTCTTTCTGCATTGGTTTTCTTTCACTGAACATCTGGCAATCCAGTTCCACCTTTTCAGCATCGGCTGCCTGGAAACGGAATGTTACTGAACCATCTTTGTTGTAATCAGGCGATACTACTCCGGCTGGGAATAATCTTGCCATCAAAGCAGGAGTAAGTCTCTGTTCTGACTGCTGGGCGCTTAATGACATTGTGCCAAAGAGCGCTGATATCAAAATTAATGAATATATCTTTTTCATAATCGGCATTGTTAATTATTTCTGAAATAGAAGTGGCAATGATTGTTCCAGGAAATATCTGGCATTCATCCAGGTATGTCCAAACTTATCGTCTGTAAATATTTTTACATGTTCAATTCCCTTACTTTCAAGGAAGTCAAGGTAATCTTTTGCATTACCATACAGGAAGTCGTCTGTACCTACACCTAACCAGAACAGATTGATCTTCTCATTTGTCTCTGCTGCATTGTCATAAACACCAGGAATGTTTGTCTGGGTAAATGAGCTGTATGAACAGAGATATGAGAACTTATCAAGATTCTGCAAACCATTTGCCAGTCCCTGGTTACCACCACGTGAGAAACCACCTATACCACGATATTCTCTGTCTTCAATTGTGCGGTAGTTCTTTTCGATGTATGGCATCAGATCGTTAATCAGATCTTTGCTGAACATATCTCCCATACCCATTGTGTTTGTACCTGCCGGGAAATACTTTGATGGGTTACCGTATGGCAATACTACTATCATATCCTTAGCCTTGCCTGCTGCAATCAGGTTGTCAAGAATAAAGTTAACCTTACCAACCTTGAAATAAACCTCTTCTGTATCGGTTGTACCACTGATCAGATAGAATACAGGATATTTCTTATCCGGATTCTGATCATAGAAAGGTGGTGTATAAACTATTGCGTTTCCATACAAACCTAATGATTCTGAATAGTAGTTTACATAATCTACTGCTCCATGAGGCACGTTCTGTGCATGATGAATCATTGGCTCTTCACCACGAAGATCCAACAGGCTGTTTTTGAAGCCTTCGTTTGGAAACCATTCTGGGTTCAATGGGTCCATAACGCTTATTCCATCTACTACAAAGCTGTATGGATAGATGTCTGGTGCTGCAGGACCTAATGTTAGTGTCCATACACCATCTTCGTTTTTAAACATATCGTGCTTGCCTGCAAACTGTACATCTACCTGTACGCTCTTTGCATTATCGTTACGATAATTAAAAGTCACAGTGTTGTCTGAATTGACAACTGGCGATGATACCTGTACCATTCGCCCTCCCGGCTGAGCCTGTACTGTGCACATTGTCATCAATGCACCAAGCGCAACCATAATTGTTCTGAATGTCTTTTTCATCCTTGAAATCAAAATTATATAATTTTAGTTTGGCAACGAAGTTAAGCATTTATTATGAAATATTCACTATGAATAAAAAAAAGAGCCATGTAGGCCCTTTTTTATTTATATAGTCGTAACCTATTAATTCTCCCATTGACCCAATTACTATCGCTACGCGAACGCAACCCACGCTGACGCGTGACTATTGCTTAGTAATTGGCTCGATGGTCGTAACCTGCGGTTACTCCCATTCAATAGTACCTGTTGGTTTTGGAGTAAGATCGAAGAGTACGCGGTTAACGCCTTTAACTTCATTTACTATTCTGTTTGTAATGTGCTGAAGCAGTGAGAATGGAATCTCAGCAACAGAAGCTGTCATAGCATCAACTGTATTCACCGCACGGATAATTACCGGCCAGTCGTAACTGCGCTTGTCATCACGAACACCTGTTGATTTGAAATCAGGTACTGCAGTGAAATACTGCCATACTTTACCTTCCAGGCCATTCTTTGCAAACTCTTCACGAAGAATAGCATCTGATTCGCGAACTGCTTCAAGACGGTCTCTGGTTATAGCACCTGTACAACGTACACCAAGACCAGGTCCTGGGAATGGCTGACGGAATACCATATCGTCAGGCAAACCCAATGCCTTACCTACTACGCGAACTTCGTCTTTATAAAGGAACTTCAGTGGTTCTACTAATTCAAACTGCATATCGTCTGGAAGACCACCAACATTGTGATGAGCCTTAACCGGACCTGATTCTATAATATCAGGATAGATAGTTCCCTGTGCCAGGAATTCAATTCCTTCCAGTTTGCGAGCTTCCTCCTCAAATACGCGAATAAACTCACCACCAATAATCTTACGTTTCTGTTCTGGTTCTGCAACACCGACCAATTTATCCAGGAAGCGGTCTATTGCATCCACGTAAACAAGATTTGCATTCAACTGGTTTCTGAACACTTCTACAACCTGTTCTGGCTCACCTTTACGCATTAAACCATGGTTTACATGAACGCTAACTAACTGGCGACCAACTGCCTTAATCAATAGAGCAGCAACTACCGATGAATCTACACCACCTGATAAAGCAAGGAGAACCTTTTTATCACCAATCTGAGCCTGAAGTTCAGATACTTGTTCATTAATAAACTGTTGTGCCAATTCAGGAGTGGTAATACGCTCCATTGTGGCTGGACGAACATTGTTTGACATATATTGTTATTGTTATAGGTTTCTGTCTGCAAAATTACATAAAAGATAAAAACATAATATCTGAACGAACTGCTTTTTTTGTTTCTGAAACGACTATTTTTTTAAAGTAGTTCTAAAAAATATTTCCATTTTTATTTATAAGGTGGCAAAACAGTAAAAAATAATTTATGTTAAAAATCTTGCTTTAATTGAGCAGATTATCAGAATTTATGTATTACATTTGCCTGCGAAGAAAGGATAATTCTATAACGAAAGGATTTTAGGAACTAAATTTTGTTTGCGTGATAATTTATAAAAACAGGTAAATCCTTACCCTCCTATTTAGGTTTATTTATCAGGGCTTGGTGTACCTATTGTAATGTTTGTTTGTGTTTTATTTTATATTGTTTAACCAATTTTTGTTTTAAACCTAAACAAATCCTTTTATGAAAACTAAAACAATTTGGGGCTTATTGCTTGCATTAGCAATGCCTGTCTGTGCAATGGCACAGAACGTAAATGTGAAGGGACAGGTTTTGGATGATTTAGGCGAACCGGTTATGGCAGCCAACGTCATTCAGGTGGGTAATCCCTCCAATGGTACTGTCACAGATCTTGATGGTAACTATGCTATCTCAGTACCAAAAGATGCCAGTCTCCAATTCTCTTTTATGGGCTACGTTACAGTAACTGAAGCTGTAAACGGACGCTCAACAATCAACGTAACTCTTTCTGAAGACACTGAACTTCTGGATGAAGTTGTGGTTATTGGTTATGGTACTCAGAAAAAGAGCGACCTGTCCGGTGCTGTAGCTTCTGTAGCTGCAAAAGATCTGCAGAATCGTTCTACCAGTGATGCAGCAGCGGCGCTTCAGGGTAAAGCTGCCGGTATTCAGGTTATGAACTTCTCTGGTGCTCCTGGTCAGGGTGCTCAGATTCGAGTTCGTGGTTACTCATCAAACTCTGGTGAGATAGGCCCACTGCTCATTGTAGATGGTTTGCAGGTGGACAACATCCAGTATCTGGATCCTTCAATGATTGAATCCATGGAGATTCTGAAGGATGCTGCTTCTGCTGCTATTTATGGTGCACAGGCAGGTAATGGTGTTGTTCTTATCACTACCAAAAAGGGAGCAAGTACAGGTAACGGTACTATCAACTATGATTTCAAGCTGACTATGCAGTCACTTGCAAAAGATCCGGGTGTAATGAACCGCAAACAGTTCATTGACTTCAAGAGAATGCAGGGTTATGACATTGATGCAGAACTGGCTCGTGCAGGTGATGATGGTAAGATTGATACCGACTGGACAGATGCCACATTCGGTACAGGCTGGGCACAGCAGCATGGTCTGACCTTCTCAGGCGGTAACGACAAAGGACACTACTTTATGTCATTGAATTACCTGAACAACGATGGTATTGTTAAGGGTAACAAGGATACATACGAACGTCTTTCAACACAGATCAACGCCGACTACAAGATTAAGGATTGGCTGACTGTAGGTACCAACACTTCAATAGAAAAATGGGAAACAAAATCTGTTTCACACATGTCAGAGACAAACTCTGTATTCATGGCTGCTATTCAGAATGACCCATTGACTCCAGTGACCTACAATGATCCTTCTGAATTTCCACAGAATATGTATCTTATTTACTCAGGTCAGGCTGCAGAAGGAAGTGGTTTTGAAATGTTTGATGGTCCTTCACTGATAGTACAGAACTATGATACAGACCTGTTTGGCAGTGGCAAATACTTTGCAACTTCCAAGTATGTAGAGAATGACCATGGTTCACCACTTATTCAGCTGGCACGTAACAATTCAAGCAACAGCGGTATTACTGTTCGTGGTACATCATTCCTGAATCTTAACCCGGTTAAAGGTCTGTTGTTCACATCCCGTCTGGGTTACAGAATCAGTTATAGCAACGGTCATAACTACAACACTCCATACTATGCAAACTCTATGGCTAAATCAGATATGTACACAATATCTGCAAATGCCAATACCGGTTTGTACTACCAATGGGAAAACTTTGCAAACTATGACAAGAGTTTTGGCAAAGCAAACTTCAATGCTATGGCCGGTATGTCATTCATTGAAAACAGAAATGACAACGTAAGTGCTTCTGCACAGGGTAAAGAACTGCTAAAAGGTTACGAAGAGAACTTCCAGTATCTGAACTATGTTCTGGCTGATGGTCCTACAAAGACATTCAGCAATGCTCCTGGCCGTTCTGCAAGTCTTGCATATTTTGCACGTCTGGGCTTCTCTTATGATAATAAGTACAATGCACAGGTTAACTTCCGTGCCGATGCGTTCGACTCTTCAAAACTATCTGCAGAAAATCGTTGGGGTTACTTCCCTTCATTCTCAGCAGCATGGACATTGAGCAATGAAGACTTTATTGCCGATAACATCAGTCGTGAAACTTTGTCATTCTTAAAGTTACGTGCTTCATGGGGTAGAAATGGTAACGTAAATGTATTGAACAACTACGCCTACTCAACCTCTATCAACTACAACAGTAACTGGTATGAGTACGGAATGAATGCATCTCCTTCATACGGTTCAATGCCTGCAGGCCTTGCTAATCCTGGCCTGAAATGGGAGACATCCGACCAGATTGACCTTGGTCTTGATGCACGTTTCTTTGGAGACCGTCTGACTTTCAGCGCTGACTGGTATCACAAGACAACCAAGGATCTTTTGGTTAAAATCAATCCGGTTCCTGAAATTGGTGTAACCGAAACTACAGTTAACGGTGGCGAGGTAATGAACAAAGGTCTTGAAATTGAACTTGGCTGGAGAGACAGAATTGGTAAGTTGAACTACTCTATCAATGGTAACCTTTCTACTTTGAAGAACGAAGTTACATATCTTGACCCTACTATCTCACGTATTCTGTATGGTAGCTACTACGTATCACAGATTCGCACAGCCTTTGAGGTTGGTCAGCCTATATGGTATATGTATGGTTACCAGATGGATGGTATTGCTCAGGAAACCATCTACGAAAAAGATGAGAATGGTAACCTGACAGATGTTGTTAAATACAACCCTGGTGACCCAATTCTTCATGACTTTAATGGTGATGGTATCATAGGTGAAGAAGACCGCACAAATATTGGACAGGGTATTCCAAAGGTTACTTTTGGTTTGACAGTTGCACTGGATTACAAGGGCTTTGACTTTACAATGTTTGGTACAGGCGTAGCTGGTAACAACATCTTCCCGGTACTTTACAGAACAGACCGTCCATACAATAACACATTAGTTTACTATTACGAAAACTCATGGACTCCGGAACATAAAGACAGAACTTTGCCAAGTGCAAGTTCTGTTAAGAACGACACTCAGTTCTGGGCTTCAAGCGGTAACGTATTTGATGGTTCATACTTTAAGTTCAAACAGATTCAGTTTGGTTACACTCTTCCTGCAAAATATGCGAAGAAAGCAGGTATGCAGAATCTGAGAGCATACGTATCACTTGACGACTTCTTTACAATAACCAAGTATCCTGGTTTCGATCCTGAAACAGCAGCTACAACAAATGCTCAGCAGCTTGGTATAGACTTAGGTACATATCCTACAGCCAAGAAGTTTGTAATGGGTCTTAATGTTACATTCTAAAAACATCCGATTATTATGAAAAAAATATTTTTTCCTTTGATATGCGCTGGTGCTCTTTTAGTTACCAGTTGCTCTGAGAAACTTGAAATTCCTCAGAAGGGTGTCGTTGCTTACGAAAATTTTTATAAAACAGACGCAGATGCTGAGGGCGCTTTGGTTGCAATGTATGACATTTTTGCACAGAACATTGCACGTCCAAATGGCGAATCTATCATCTGCCCTTACATTGCGCTGTTTAACCTGCCTGGCGACGATGTTTATGCTGCAGGTGAATTCTACGGCGACAACGATTTTAATGCACAGATTAACGAGTTCCGTCTGGATGCCAACGCACAGCTTGTAGTTAGCATGTACAAGGGTTTCTACCAGATGATTTATACAGCCAATCTTGTTATTGACAATTTCAGTGGTGAAAAGGCTGATTCAGATGTAAAGAAAAGAGCTGTTGCAGAAGCTCGTACTATCCGTGCATGGGCTCACATGATGCTTGCCATTGGTTGGGGTACTCCTCCATTGGTGGATCATGTGCTTGTAGAGGCTCCTGGTAACTACACCGGAACTCAGGAAGAACTTTTAGCATGGTGTGGTGACGAAGCTATGAAAGCAGTTAACGATCTGCGTGAACGTTCATCAAAAAATGACAAAGATGGTACCACATACGTAACAAAAGGTTTTGCTCAGTATGTAGCTGGTAAGGCTTATCTTTTTGCAGGTGAATATGCTGCAGCAGAAGCAGCTTTAAAACCATTGGTAACTTCTGACAAATATGAACTGGTTCCTGGCGACAGAATTCGTGAAACTTTCCACCTGGTTGGTGAAGGTAATGAAGAGTACATCTTTGCTGCAAACATCAACAACAATCCTGCTATAGGTGACTGGGATGGTAAGATTCAGAAGACCACCTGGATGCACATGGATATCTGGGGCTGGCGTACTGACCACTGGGGTGGAACTCCATCACTTGTAAGAGGTGGTTGGGGCGGTCTTGGTGTTCGTGCCGATTTTGCTGAAGCTCTGATTGCAAACGATGGTTATGATTCATATCGTCGTAAGGCATGGGTAAAGCAGTTTGACCCAGAAGTTCTGTATGAAATGGCATACCCAACAGATACTACACAGACACTTGAACAGAAGAAACAGGGCAATGACCGTGGTATTACCTCTTATCTGTATGGTCAGAGTGAATATCTTCAGTTCAAAAGAGTTTCTGACAATGCTGACTACGATAACTGGTACTCTACTCTGAATGTTCTTATTGCACGTCAGGCAGAGGCATACCTGATGTATGCTGAAGCTGCAGCACGTACAACTGAGACTTCAGATGATGCTCTTGGACTACAACTGCTGAATGCTATTCAGAACCGTGCTGGTTCACAGAAAGTAAGTGCATCTTTGAACCTGCAGGATGTTAAGGAAGAGAAGAGATTTGAGATGTTTATGGAGGGTTGCCGTTGGGCTGACCTTGTTAGATACTACAAGGTTGATAATGACCAGACTGTTGTAACCAATCTGAAAGACAATGGTAAGCAGATTCCTCAGTTATATGATACCTACTGGATCTCTGACGAGGTTGCTACTCAGATTGGTTATGCAAAGACTACAGAACATAAGATTGTAACAGTAATGCAGAATCCAAATGCAGGTAAGAAGGTTGGCTTTGATCCTGAAGTTCACACCTTGTTCCCATTCCCTGGCGCAGCTGTAATTGCTATCA
Organism: Bacteroidaceae bacterium; assembly: GCA_045660365.1. Lineage (GTDB taxonomy): Bacteria > Bacteroidota > Bacteroidia > Bacteroidales > Bacteroidaceae > Colenecus. The sequence goes on along the minus strand of JAZRDQ010000014.1, from coordinate 36,800 downwards.
ATCCTAAGATGAAACAGAATAACGGTTATTAAAAACACATTATACATATAGTTTTACACATAACTATTGAAGGAGTGTCCGGGTGGAACTAAAAAGCCACCGGGACATTCTGATTTTATAGCAGTAACTTCTGCAAATAACTTAACAGGATTGTTAATAGCCGGACTATTCAGGTTTAATTATTGATTTCTTCAATAATGGACAGAGCTGCCTCTACATCTTTTACATTGGTTATTGAGATGCTGCGCTTACCATTCTCTTCGCGTAATCTGCACTCCATAGGATTATTTGCAGCATACGTTAATATTCTGCCAAAAGCATCGCTTGAATAGTATGGGCTCTCCAGATTCAATACAAAGAACAGGTTCATTCTACCACCTTTAAGATAGAGCTTTTCAATACCTAATTCTTTGGCCTTTCTTCTAAGCTTTACCAATCTTATCAGCTCTTCTGCCTGGTGTGGTATCTTACCGAATCTGTCTTCCAGTCTTTTTCTGAAGCCTGTAATCTCTTCTTCACGCTCCATATTATCCAGTTCGCGATACAGAAGTATTCGTTCATTACCGTCAGGTACGTATGTGGCTGGAAAGTGCAGTTCTAAATCGCTCTCTATCTGACACTCATCTACGTAGTTTTCTGCCGATTGTATTCCGCTGTCTGTTACTTTTGACTGTGATGCAAATAGTGTAGCGAATTCATCGTTCTTTAGTTCACGAACTGCCTCTTTAAGTATCTTCTGATAGGTTTCGTATCCTAAATCTGATATAAATCCGCTCTGTTCTGCGCCAAGCATATTTCCAGCACCTCTGATGTCCAGATCCTGCATAGCAATCTGAATACCGCTGCCCAGTTCGCTAAAGCTCTCTATAGCCTGCAAACGTCTGCGTGTATCCTGTGGAAGTGCGCTCAAAGGTGGTGCTAACAGGTAACAGAAGGCCTTTCTGTTACTACGCCCTACTCTGCCACGCATCTGATGCAGATCACTCAGTCCAAAATGATGAGCATTGTTTATTATGATTGTATTTACATTTGATATATCTATACCATTTTCTATGATTGAAGTTGCTATCAACACATCATAGTCATAGTTCATAAAATCTACTACAATCTTCTCCAGTTCATCAGGACTCATCTGTCCATGTCCTACGCATACTCTTGCGTCTGGAACTTCACGTTGAACTATTGCCTGTAAATCATAAAGAGAGTTTATTCTGTCACTTATCAGGAACAGCTGGCCGTTTCTACTCATCTCAAAGTTTACAGCTTCACGAATAATCTCAGCACTGAATGTATGTACTTCTGTTTGTATGGGATAACGGTTTGGTGGAGGTGTCTGAATGACAGACAGGTCTCTTGCTCCCATTAATGAGAATTGTAATGTTCGTGGTATTGGAGTTGCTGTCATTGTAAGTGTATCAACATTTACCTTCATCTGCTTGAGTTTCTCTTTTACCGATACACCAAACTTCTGTTCTTCGTCTATAATCAGCAATCCTAAATCCTTGAACTTTACGCTTTTACCTATAAGTTTGTGAGTTCCTACTATGATATCAATCTTACCACTTTCCAACCTGGAAAGTATATCTGTTGTCTGAGCCGCTGTACGTGCTCTACTAAGATACTCCACATTACATGGAAATTCCTTTAATCGTTCACTAAAGGTTTTGTAATGCTGGAAAGCTAAAATAGTGGTAGGAACAAGTACTGCCACCTGTTTATTATCGGCAACTGCTTTAAATGCAGCTCTGATAGCCACTTCCGTTTTACCAAATCCAACATCACCACAGATAAGTCTGTCCATTGGTTTGCAGCTCTCCATATCGGCTTTTATGTCAATGGTAGCCTTTAGCTGATCCGGTGTATCTTCATACATAAAACTGGCTTCCAGTTCATTCTGCAGGTATGAATCAGGACTATAGGCAAAACCCTGTTCCTGCTGACGCTTTGCATATAGCTGAATAAGGTCGCGTGCTATATCCTTTATCTTACCTTTGGTTTTCTCTTTTAAGTTTTCCCACGCACCTGTTCCCAGTTTATTTATTCTTGGAGGTTCTCCCTCTTTTCCTTTGTATTTTGATATTTTGTGCAACGAATGGATGGATACAAAAACCACATCGTTGTTTCTATAGATCAGTTTTATAACCTCCTGTACAGTATTTCCTTTTGATACTCTTACCAGTCCGCCGAATGTTCCTACACCATGATCCATGTGAACAACATAATCACCTATATTGAATTCACTCAGTTCCTTCAGGGTCAGAGCAACCTTTCCGTTTCTGGCTTTATCACTTTTCAGATTATATTTGTGGAAACGGTCAAATATCTGGTGATCTGTAAAGAAACAGCACTTTAAAAGATTGTCGGCAAATCCCTGGTGAAGTGTCCTGTTAACAGGAGTAAACCTTATATTCTCTCCACGTTCTTCAAAAATAGCGCTCAATCTGTCGGCCTGTTTTACACTGTCAGACAGAATGAATATCTTATACCCTTTTACAATGTAATCTGTAAAGGTTGACGAAACTAAATCGAAATTCTTGTGGAACAGATTCTGTACAGAAGTATCGAACTGTATGGCAGAATCAGGAGTACCTGTAGGTTTTGTTCCAAATTCCACCTTTTTAAATGAATAGAACAGTTTGAGGAATGATGTTGGATCTACAATATCCGGACGCTCTTTGGATTCAATCTCTCTGATATGCGATGCCAGTGAATCACTGTTGTCCACCTCTCTCTTTATGGAAGAAACCTTATCAGCAATCCAAAGCAGATCCTTTGCCAGAACCACTGAATTTGAAGGCATAAAATTCAATAATGATACTGAATTATCTCCTTTACGTTGCATACGTGGCACAATCACAGCATCTTCTATTGTTTCAAGTGAAAGCTGAGATTCTATTGAAAATTGACGAATACTATCTATATCATCACCAAAGAAGTCTATTCGCAGAGGATATTCAGAAGAAAAAGAGAAAATATCCAGAATACTGCCTCTTATAGCATACTGACCGGGTTCATATACATAATCAACCCTTTCAAATCCAAGTTCAAACAGCTGATCCTGCAGTGCATCACGGTCAATAGTGGTGCCACTCTTTACGTATATTGAATTACTGTCAAGATTCTCTTTTGATACTACACTCTCGGCTATTGCTTCCGGTGAAGTTACAACAAACAGCGATTTATTGCTATTGCTGAATGTTGTCATCTTACTTAAAACCTCTGTTCTTAATATCTCATTCGCATCGTCTTTCTGTCCATATTTTGCAGCCCTTTTATATGCTGACGGAAAATACAGCACTGACGACTCTCCTATTGTCTGTGATAAATCATGGTAGAAATAAGCAGCCTCTTCCTGATCGTTAAGAACTACCAGATATAATCTTTGTGTTTCCTGGTTAGATAGTGTGCTTAATACAAGTACCGATGATGATGCAAAAAGTCCTTGCAGAAAAACATGCTGTGACTGTTCTTCTGCAAGTACCTTATATAATGCTTTACAGGGCGCAAGCCTACTGTATAAATTTCTTAGCTCCGATAGCTCCATTAAAAGGTGTATGATACGGCAAATGAAAAGTCATTCCATGCCGGATTATATGTAAGCTGCAAGCCTGCATTATTCAGGTTAGCACCCAATGTAACATTTGTAAGTGCAAAACCATCTACATCGTAGTACCACGATTCTGTAGGCACTGCACCCAGTTCGCACCAAAAATCAAGACCTAGCAATGCAAATTCATAACCAAACTGGAAATAGTGAGCAAATTCTGAATCACCCAGTCCGTTGCTATGAAGCAGGCTGCTCCATGATATTGTCATTGGGAAGTCATCACTTATGTAATAATCCAACTGAATATCCAGTTCGTGGTTATCCAAATAAGATGAATTGAAATAGTTAAACATTGAATAGTTATAATCTGCAAGTGTCAGTGTAAATCCCTTATATGCTGCCGATAAAGCTATATCGAACTCATTACAAGAGGTTCTTTCAAGGTCAATATCGTACAACGGATCTAAAGAGGCATTTGCCCACACATCCATTGAAACTTCAAAATCGTCATTACCATAGCCAAACATCAAATCCGGCTGAACAGATGGACCTGCAACAGACATACCACGCCAAATATAATTGGTGGTGATAGTTGTTTCTGTTTCAAAAAACCATTCATTTTCTCCTGCCTTAATAGATGCAGGAATTGTTGTTAGGACTGCAACAACAAGTGCAACAAAAAAAATTTTTCTCATCATTGTTAATTTTTACGTTTGAATTTACGTGCAAAACTACAAAAAAACTATCTTTGCACTCCGAAAACTTTGACAAATTCTTATGCGTTTTAACTGAAATGACAAATATTTCTAAAAAATGTTCTTCTGTACCGCTGTCAAGCGATGACTGCACTCAGCGCGCACCTGATATCCCAGGTGCTGTTTCAGCTAATAACAAATCGAACGACGAAAAGGCTTACATCATTGAGATAGACCACGTTTCCAAATCTTTTGGCGACAAGCAGGTGCTCGATGATGTAAGTCTTTTTGTCAAGAAGGGGGAATTCGTTACCATCTTAGGTCCGTCAGGATGTGGTAAGACTACTCTGTTGAGAGCTATTGCAGGTTTCAATCAGGTTTCAGAAGGCGTTATCAGAATGAATGGAGAAGATATTACTGAAATTCCACCGCACAAGCGTCCAATGAATACGGTTTTTCAGAGATATGCCCTGTTCCCTCATCTGAATGTTTATGAAAATATAGCTTTTGGACTTCATCTGAAAAAGGTTGATGAAGATGAAATAGACAAGCAGGTACACAGAGTACTGAAGATTGTAGGCATGACCGATTATGAAGAGAGAGATGTGGATTCTCTGTCTGGCGGTCAGCAACAGAGAGTTGCAATAGCACGAGCTATTGTAAACAAGCCGGAAGTACTCCTGCTGGATGAACCTCTTGCTGCACTGGACCTGAAAATGCGTAAAGATATGCAGCTGGAACTTAAACAGATGCATAAGGATTTGGGTATTACATTCATCTACGTTACTCACGATCAGGAAGAGGCACTGACATTAAGTGACACCATTGTTGTAATGAACAAAGGTAAGGTACAACAGATTGGCGGTCCTGTAGATATATACAATGAGCCTGTTAATACTTTCGTTGCCGACTTCATTGGTGACAGCAATATCCTGAATGGTATTATGAAGGAAGACAGAAAAGTTCAGTTCATGTATCACGAATTTGACTGTGTTGACGAAGGCTTCAAGAAAGACGAACATGTTGATGTAGTTATCAGACCTGAAGATATCTACATTATGCAGCGTAACCAGTCTGCCATGATAAACGGTGTAGTATCTACCTGCATATTCAAGGGTGTACATTACGAAATGACCGTTATCACAGACAATGGATATGAACTGATCATACAGGATTACAATCCATTTGAAGCCGGCGAAGAGGTTAGTCTTATTATCAAACCTTCCGACATACATGTTATGCACAAAGAGTATACAAACAACAGTGTAACAGGTGTAATGGAAGATAGCACTCATGTTACCATCTTTGACGAAACATTTGAGTGCCTGCCTCAGGAGGGTCTGGAAAGTGGCGACGAAGTTACAGTTGAATTCAGTTTTGATGCAGTTGAATTGCTGGACGATATGGACGAAGGAACAGCTGCAGGTACAGTATCGTTCATTCTTTACAAGGGTAATCACTACCATCTGACCATCACAACCGATAGTGGCGAAGATATATTTGTTAACACTAACGATGTTTGGGATGATGGCGACATGGTTGGTATCAATATCAAACCAGAAGCAATGAAGATCAGCAAATGCCTATGAAAATTAGCAATCTGATTACAAAACGCAGTAATTGGGTAATACCGTACGTATTATTCCTGATACTGTTTGTAGTACTCCCGCTTATATTGATTGCTGTTTATGCTTTCAAATCGAACGATGGTGGATTTACTATGCAGAACTTTGTTAAGTTTGCCACTCAGTCAGAAGCATTGAACACATTTATATATTCAATAGGTATAGCGCTAATTACCACTGCATTATGCATTTTACTTGGTTATCCGGCCGCCTATATTCTGAGTAATGCGGAACTAAACAGAAACAAGACTCTGGTTTTGCTTTTCATTCTTCCCATGTGGATAAATGTTCTGATGCGTTCACTTGCAACAGTAGCACTATTTGACTTTTTACATCTTGAATTGGGCGAAGGAGCATTGATATTTGGTCTGGTATATGATTTCCTGCCATTTATGATATATCCTATTTACAATACAATTCAGAAGATAGACAAGAGTTATATTGAAGCAGCACAGGATCTGGGTGCAAACAGATTACAGGTATTCACCAGAGTTATCTGGCCTTTGTCAATCCCTGGCATAGTAAGTGGTATAATGATGGTATTCCTGCCAACAATCTCCACATTTGCTATTTCCGAGATTCTGACATTGAACAACAAACGTCTGTTTGGCTCTATCATACAGGATAACATTATGATGAGCGACACAATGAATTATGGAGCTGCGCTTTCACTTATCATGCTTATAATCATTGCAATTACAAGTATGATCAGTAATAAAGAGGACGATAACATTAGCGAAGGAGGATTGATATGAATATGAAAAAGATATTTGCAAATGCCTATCTGTATCTGCTATTGTTCATTCTTTACGCACCAATAGCAATCATAGTTATTTTCTCCTTCACCAATTCAAAAACTATTGGAGACTGGAGAGGTTTCTCACTGGATTTATATACTTCGCTGTTATCTGGCGGAGCACAGCATGCATCAGCTATATCTACTGCACTTATCAACACAATTGTGATAGCTATTGTAGCTGCGGCACTTTCTACGGTGATTGGCAGTATTGCTGCAGTTGGTTTATTCAATATGAAGAACAGAAATATTCGTCAGGCAATACAGTTTGTGAATAACATACCTATGATCAATCCGGATATCATTACCGGTATCTCATTATTCCTGCTTTTTGTGAGTTTAGGAATTTCCGGAGGATTTGTTACCGTAATTCTTGCACATATTGCATTTTGCACACCGTATGTTGTTCTTAGTGTTATGCCAAGACTTAATAGAATGAATCCAAACATATACGAAGCTGCTCTGGATTTGGGAGCAACTCCATTTCAGGCATTCCGAAAGGTTATCATTCCAGAGATTAAACCGGGTATGATAAGCGGATTTATTCTCTCGTTCACACTATCCATTGATGACTTTGCTGTAACATTGTTTACCAAGGGCAGCAATGGTCTGGAGACTTTATCAACTTACATCTATGCTGATGCACGCAAAGGAGGTTTAACACCGGAGCTACGTTGTCTGGCCTCTATAATCTTCCTGACCGTACTGATTCTGCTGATTGTAATCAACAAGCGTAGTAAAAAGAGCTAACAAACTTTATTTAATAGTATAATCAATTTAACACTAGTGAAATGAAAAAATTACTCAGATTCTTTTTAATGTCGGCAGTCATACTATCTGTATCGACACAAATGTTTGCAAAAGATGAAGATCGTAATCAGATTCTAAAGGTTTATAACTGGGCTGATTACATTGACGAAGAGCTTATTTCCGAATTTGAAGAGTGGTATCAGAAGGAGACTGGTCAGCAGATAGAGGTGATTTACCAGACTTTCGATATCAACGAAGTTATGTTGACCAAGATTGAAAAAGGACATGAAGATTATGATGTTGTATGTCCTTCTGAATATATCATTGAAAGAATGTTGCGTAACAAATTACTGTTACCAATCAATAAGGATTTTGGATCTACACCAGACTATACAAAGAACGTATCTCCTTATATAAAGAGTCAGCTTGCTACCATTTCAACAGGTTCTGTGGATGCAAATAACTATGCAATTGGTTATATGTGGGGAACTACAGGTGTACTGTACAACACAGAGATGGTAACTAAAGAAGAGGCTTCCACATGGGGTATCTTATGGGATCCAAGATTTGAAAGTAAGATTTTGATGAAAGATGCCGTAAGAGATGTTTATGGTTCAATCATGATGTATATTCGTCAGGACGAACTAAAAAGTGGCAAAGCTACCCGTTCTGAAGTTATGAACGATGGCAGTGAAAGAGCATTGCAGTTGTTTGAAGACAAAATGATTGCTGCCAAGAGCAATATTGCCGGATGGGAAGTTGATTTTGGTAAAGAACGTATGGTGCAGGGTAAAGCCTGGGTAAACGTAACATGGAGTGGCGATGCAATGTGGGCAATGGAGGAAGTTGGCAATACTGTTTCTCTGGATTATGTTGTACCTAATGAAGGTAGCAATATCTGGTTTGATGGTTGGGTAATTCCTAAATATGCAAAGAACACAAAGGCAGCAAGTTACTTTATTAACTTTATGTGTATGCCGGAAAATGCTATCCGCAATATGGAAGAAATTGGATACGTAAGTGTTATCGCTTCGCCTGAAATAATGGAATACATTACAAATGAAGATCAGGAAGAGACAATCAACCTGACCTACTTCTTTGGCGAAGGGGCTGACAGCGTAAAAGCAAGTCGTATTCTCTACCCTGATGCATCTGTAATAGAGCGTTGCGCACTTATGCACGATTGCGGCGACAGAACAGAAGCTATGCTTGATATGTGGTCAAGAATTAAGGGAGACAGTCTGAACTCAACAATGATTATAGTTATAGCAGTTGTTTTGATTGCATTGGCTGTATCGGCTGTAATTAAGAACAAGAAAAAGAGCAAGAGCAAAAAGAGAAGCAAAAAAAGACGTAAATAGTTAACTTTACAGATTTGAGCAGGAGCTATCTGTTTTTTTTGTAAAAAATGGGTAGCTTCTATTTTTTTTACTTTACATTTGTAAAGGGTAATAAAAAGCAAGCATTATGAATAGCAGTGACAGCATTGTAATTATTCCTACTTATAATGAGAAGGAAAATATTGAAAACATCATACGTGCAGTATTGGGACTTGATATCAATGTGAATATTCTGATTATTGACGATGGTTCACCGGACGGTACAGCCGATATTGTAAAGCGTCTGCAAAAAGATGAATTTGCAGATAGACTGTTCATAGTGGAACGTTCTGGTAAATTGGGTCTGGGAACTGCATACATTGCAGGTTTCAAATGGGCTATAGAGCATAAATATGACTATATCTTTGAGATGGATGCCGATTTCTCACATGACCCGAAAGATCTGCCGCGTTTGCTGAAAGCATGCAGAGAAGATGGATTCGATGTTGCAATCGGTTCACGTTACATTAGTGGTGTAAACGTTGTAAACTGGCCTATGGGCAGAGTTATAATGTCATACTATGCATCCAAATATGTTCAGTGTGTAACCGGATTAAAGGTCAAGGACACCACAGCCGGATTTAAATGTTACAGAAGAGAGGTATTGGAAACCATTGAACTGGACAAGATACGCTTTAAGGGATATGCCTTCCAGATAGAGATGAAATTCACTGCTTATAAATGTGGCTTCAAAATAAAGGAGGTTCCTGTAATATTTGTAAACCGCGAACTTGGTACTTCCAAAATGAGTGGAGGTATATTCAGTGAAGCTCTGTTTGGCGTTATCAGACTAAAAGTTTCCAGCTGGTTCAGAAAGTATCCACAAAAAAAGATATCATAATGGCATACACTCTAATACGTAATGCATCGGTAGTAAACGAAGGTGAGATTATAAATGCGTCTGTAGTAATAGAAGACGATTCTATCTATGGCATCTACTCTACAGAGAATATTCCAGAACTGGATTACATCAACACAATTGATGCAACAGGAAAGTATCTGCTACCCGGAGTGATTGACGATCATGTACATTTTAGAGAGCCCGGCCTTACTCATAAGGCAAATATCTATTCAGAAAGCCGTGCAGCAGTGGCAGGTGGAGTAACCACCATATTCGATATGCCCAACTGCATACCACAAACCACCACACTTAAGGCGCTGCAGGATAAATTTGAAATAGCTGAAAAGAGTTGTGCTACCAACTATTCATTCTATATCGGAGCAACAAAGGACAATCTGTCTGAAATAGAATCGATAGACCCGAACAGTATATGCGGTGTTAAACTGTTTATGGGTTCAAGCACCGGTGGAATGCTTGTAGATGATGCTACATCCATACGCAATCTTTTTAATTCCACAAGTATGCCTGTTGCTGCACACTGCGAAGACACAGACATAATCAACAGCAATGCAAAGCAAATAAAGGATAAGGTAGGCGAATCAGCTTCAATACTCTACCATCCGGTTATAAGAAATCAGGAGGCATGTTATGCTTCAACATCAAAGGCTATTGATATAGCTTCAGGCACCAATGTTCGCCTGCACATTCTGCATATAAGCACAGCAAAGGAACTTGAACTGTTTTCCAGATTGCCAATACAGGAGAAGAGAATCACTGCCGAAGCCTGTATTGCACATCTTGTATTCAGTTTTGAAGACTATGAGACTTTAGGTGCTAAAATAAAGTGCAATCCTGCAATTAAATACAAAGACGACAGAGAAGCATTACGTCAGGCACTAACTGACGGAACAATAGATATTGTTGGAACAGACCATGCTCCACATCTGCTTAAAGAGAAAGAGGGAGGTGCATTGACAGCAACATCGGGAATGCCTACACACCCCTACTCTTTGCTCTCCATGCTGGATCTGTCCGATAAAGGGGTACTATCTATGACCGATATAGTAAGACTTATGTGCCATAATCCTGCCACTCTGTTCGGCATATATAAAAGAGGTTATATAAGGAAGGGATACAAGGCAGACCTTGTTTTAGTTTCCAGATGCAGCAGTGAAAATTGCAATATTGCAGACAGCCGTTACAATATGTGTGGCTGGAATCCGCTTGAAGGCAGAACATTTGGCTGGAATATAGATACTACCTTTATAAACGGCAATATAGCCTATAACAACGGTCTATTATCTGACAGACTATACAGTGAAAGAGTTATCTTCCGGAGATAATATTAATTTGGTGTATATCCAACCTGCTGAAGATATCTCTCTACATACGGAGAGTTTAAAAAATCGCTTGGCGCATTATCCAATATTCGCTTAATAAGCGGTGTAATCTCCTTTTCACTGGAATTACATAACATTGAGAATACACCTACAGATACTTTCTGATTGAAGTTTTTGGTGATAAAGTTGTACATCAGATTTTCCATATCCATGCACACCTCTTCTATAGATTTATCTAACTTTTCCAATTCATCCTTATTGAACAAGCCTTCAGAAATCAATGTCATCTTTCTCTGAACACGCTCTTCATATAAATTATCTATTGCTCGTTTGTCCAGTAAGAAATCATATAGAAGATTATTCTGTTCTGTTCCACTAACATCATGCTGTGTTGGTTTCATCTTTATTTCTATATTGCCTTTTTCCAGATACAGAGGTAATATAGGTTCCTTGTCTCTGCATAGTATGGCAAAGGTTACATCTTCAACTTCGCCCTCCATCTGGAATTTTCCATGATACACATCACATGAATCCAGAAAATCAAAGCTACCATTTACGAACGAAATCAGATTAAGACGTGCTCCTTCATATCCATATACATCTATTTCTCCCTTTATCTTGTAAATATTAGAACAAGATTCAAGATATAATATACCAGCAATTGACAAAAAGACTAAAAATACATTTTTCATACAATCCTTCTATTTTCGGACTGCAAAATTACAACTCACAATTAAAAATGTATTGATTTGGATTAATATTTATAATAATTTAATATTCATCAAGAAATACATACACTCTATTACTCTTCTTCAAGTTGTTTATTCCTGGCATCTATTCTGAAAACAGAGTATAATTCAAACAGAGCAGCTATACACAATGTTACTATCCAGCTGTTTCTGGCTGTAAGTGTAAGCAAAAATGACCTGATATTTTCATTCATACCTTCATCAAACATCAACTTCTGATGATATTGCTCTGAAAACATCAGGAATCCTGTAACGACCAACAGAATTGCTCCAAGAACCTGCTGCAGTCGTAATCTTTTCAGTATCAAATCGTCTCCATCATATCTGTCAGATAACTGGGCAGATGCAAACATGATTGAGCCAAGAAGATATACATAGGGCGCATAATCCCATCCTGTAATCATCACTACTGCACCAATCAGAAGAAGCACTCCTCCTATGGTCATTATTGTATTTATCATCTTATTCATAACTTCCTTACTTTGACTTTGTGATAAAAATATCTTCATCCTTTTCACGCATAAAGTACTTTTCGCGTGCAATATGTTCTTTTAAAAGGCTATCATCATCCAGCTCTTTTATAAGTTTTTCATCACGTTCTATTTGCTTTTCATACATCTCTATTTCAGATTTAAGAGCTCTGATTTCCCTTTTTTGAGTTATACGCACAAACAGATTGTTATCATCTATAAACAACATATATACAACGAAGAAAAGTATTGCAAGCAAAACCTTGTTCCTCTTTACAAAGTCCAATATGCCATTTCTTTCGTCCGGATTATTTTCTGTCATAGTCAAGGGATTTATATTGATGAACGCGAAGTTACAAATTTTCTCACTTTCCTTCTGAAAAAAAGAGAAAAAATAACTAACTTCGCCTAAACAAAAAATGTTTGAAACTGACATCTTATTTTTATGGACAATTATTTAGTTTCTGCAAGAAAATATCGTCCCGCTACATTCCAGACAGTTGTAGGCCAGGGATCTCTGACAGCCACACTTAAAAATGCCATTCAATCTGGTAAGTTGGCTCATTCATACCTGTTCTGCGGTCCTCGTGGCGTAGGTAAAACCACTTGTGCCAGAATATTTGCAAAGACTATCAACTGCGAAAATCTAACCCCTGACGGTGAAGCCTGCGGAGAATGTGAATCATGCAAAAGCTTTAACGAAGAGTTGCGTTCATACAATGTGTTTGAGCTTGATGCTGCAAGTAACAATTCTGTAGAAGATATTCGCCTGCTGACTGAACAGGTAAGAATACCGCCGATGAATGGTAAATACAAAGTGTATGTAATAGACGAGGTTCACATGCTTTCACAGGCGGCTTTCAATGCTTTTCTGAAAACACTGGAAGAACCACCTCACTATGCTATATTCATTTTAGCTACAACAGAAAAGCATAAGATTATACCTACAATTCTGTCCAGATGTCAGATTTACGACTTTAATAGAATTAGCAACGAAAATATTGTTGCACATCTTAAAGAAGTAGCAGAAAAAGAGGGTGTTGAAGCCGAAATGGAAGCATTGGGAATTATTGCTGAAAAATCGGATGGTGGAATGCGTGATGCTCTCTCTATCTTTGATCAGGTTGTAAGTTTTACTCGAGGCAAAGTAACGTATGCACAGACTATAGCAAATCTGAATGTATTAGACTATGACTACTATTTCAGATTTACAGACCTATTTCTGGAAAAGAAAATTCCTGATGCCCTACTTCTGCTTAACGAAATAATGGAAAATGGTTTTGATCCATCGCACCTGATAAGCGGTTTAATGCTGCACTTTAGAAATCTATTGGTTAGCAAAGATAGTTGCACCCTACCCCTTTTGAACGTAAGTGGCTCTATACGAGAACAATATGGCAACCAGGCAAGTAAATGTGAAGCTAAATTCATCTATAGAGTAATGAGGATTTTCAATGAATGTGATCTAAATTACAAGACAAGCAAGAACAAAAGACTACTTGTTGAACTATCTGTAATTCAGGCTGCTCAGGCAGTAGATGATGACGACTACAGTGGGCGCAAGCCCAAAAGACTAAAACCCATATTCAATGCTGTTGTTACCAGTCAGGCAACAACAGCTAAAGTTGTATCGTCACAGACAGAGACAGCTACAGTTGCTACTCCTGCAGCAACACCTGCAAAGAGTGTTATCCCAGAGATAAAGATTCAGGCCAAAACAACACGTCAAGTAGCAAAGAAAGGACGTGATGCCATCTTTACATCTATATACGGAAACAAGAAACAAGAAACAGTTGCAACAGAAACTGTAAAAGCTGTTGTCAATGAAAACAGGCAAATACGCCCTCTTACTGATGATCTTTTACAGGTTCACTGGATGGATTATGCATCGCAACTACCCAGAGAACAGGCTCCGCTTGCTAACAGAATGGTAAATATAAAACCGGTAGTTAATTCATCTGACAGCTTTACCATAACTGTATTTAACAAGATGGTAGAAGAAGATATCAGGGCATATCAAGACCAGATTCTTGCAGCAATAGGCACACACTTCAACAATGCCAATCTAAAGATGAACATAGTGGTACAGGAGGCTACAGACACAGTAGCACGTATTCTTACACGCGCTCAGCGTTTTGAATTGATGAAAGAAGAAAACCCTGCCCTCTCCGACCTTGCAAACAGACTAAATTTAGAGTTGAAATAAAACCACAACTATTTTAAGCAGGTTTTTTCTCTTTTATTGCCAAACTATCGGGAATAGTTTTATCTTTGCAGTCAAGTTTACTAATTAAATACTTACAAAGATGAAAAGATTAACTAAAAAAGAGGAGGTAATCATGGATTACTTCTGGAAAGAAGGAGCAATGACTGTAGGTCAGATTAGAGAATTCTATGCAGAACCCAAACCACACGTTAACACCATCTCCACTCAAATCAGAACACTCGAGGCCAATGGTTATCTGGGTCACGAAAAGAAAAGTATGGGTTATGTCTATTTTCCTATTGTTACTCAGGCAGACTATAGCAACGTATCTATAGGTAAGCTGGTATCACAATGTTTTGAAAACTCATACATTGATGCTGTATCTGCATTAGTTAAGGATGAAAGAATATCCATTGATGAACTGAAGGATCTTATTAACAGAATTGAGCAGAAAGATTAATATCCATTGGCTCTATAAATAAAAACTTTTTTATAGGAATATAGTTGGTTTAAAGATGGATGCATTTCTATTATATCAAATAAAGGTAGCTATACTGATAGCCATATTTTTCTTTGGCTATCGGTTGCTACTTGGACGAGAAACTTTTTATAGTTTTAATCGTGTGATACTTATCACCATTGCGCTCCTCTCTTTTGTTTTGCCTTGTTGCCATATTACCAGGGAATCAAGTTTCCTGAATGATTCTGTTGTTTTAAAGCAGAATACAGAGCATCAGACAGAAGCGGTAAAAATGGATATAATAGAAAAGTCACCGGAAAACAGAGCCAATATTGCCATGACAGCTACCATTGCTGACAACAACGGAGATATACAGCCATCCAATTCAGTAACAGAAGCTGCACAGGTATTTACTGAAGCCACAAAGCCCAAAAGAGATTGGCATATATATATAGCATCCATACTGTTAGGTTTATATGGAATAGGTGTGCTATTAGTTCTTATCAAGAAAGCAATCTCAATATGGTCCATGACACGCATCATAAAACAGGGACGATATGCCGACAGGACAGATGGATGTGACATTATTGAATCAGACATAATACCTCAGCCGGTTAACTGGATGCATTACATTGTAATGCCGCATAAATGGCTTAATCAGGAGAATTCCTCAGTATGGAAACACGAAAATCATCACGCTCGCAAATGGCATTCATTAGATTTGCTATTAACAGATATAATTTCTGCACTTCAATGGTTCAATCCAGTTACAATATTACTACGTAAAGAGTTTGAACTGATACATGAATTTGAAGCAGACCATGCAGTTTTAGCAAGTGGTGCAAATGCACGCGAATATAAACTGATTCTTGTTAATGCAGTAGCCACAAGTCGGGGTGTAAGTATGGCAAACTGGCTTAAACAATCAAGTTTAAAAACACGAATAGATATGATGAGCAAAAAAGAGTCCAATGGATACAACAGACTGAAGGCTCTGTTTATCCCGGCATTGGCCTATATATTTTTGTTTATCACCGCAAACGTGATTGCCGCAACACCTGATGATACCGCAACAGTAATTGATAATAATTTCAGATGGCCCGTCTTTGAAGATGGAAAGACCTATATCTTTGAAGATGGAACTGCCAGAGTAAATACATTCGATGGTGTTGTAGCCAATATGAAAGTAGATGAGATAGCTGCCTATCTGGACACATTCAGTGGTTATGAAACCACACGAATGACACTTATGTACACCTACCCTATTGAAGGTCTGGCCCATGTACAACCACTTGCAGAACAGCTCAATGCAGTAGGTATAAAGACAGCTGTAGCCAATAATGAAGAGATGTTGTCACAAATGACTAAACCAGAATATCGTACTGCAAAAATTATAGATACAGGAAACGGTACATACAGGTTTGAACTTGTTTGTAATTCGCAAGACAACCTTATACTTCACTATGATACGAGAGGAGTAATTACTCTGCCATACAAAAACATGACCATTACCGGAAATCTGGATCTGATGAAGAAATGGATAAACATGTTTGATGGACACGGAATAGCCATCTATCCTAAAACAATGCCATATTCTGATCTTCAGCAAATGGCAAAGACTGCATGGGAACGTGACTTGAATCTGGTTACAGCCATTATCAGCGATGGAAGCATCTATAATAATCTTATTACTTTAATTCCAAAGAACAGTAATCTATCAATTGATTATAAAAGCAACGATGCTGTAGAGGTAATAAATAAAGTCAATGCAAGCAGATCTTCCGATCACTTTGACAAGGGTTTACACATTCCAAATCCTCAAACATTCTATATCTCAGACGATGAAAATTATAAAGTTCATCACGTTATAAAAACTTCAGATCAACTTATAATCGTACTCAAACCTTCTATGCATGCTGGAACATGGTGGCTTATTGATGGCATTAGCATTGATGTCAATGGAAAGATTTATAAATCCACCAAATACGAAGGTATAAATGGTTTTGAGAACACCCATTTTTGGTGTCCTGATAATGGAAAATTTTATCAAACATATTATTTTGATGTATCAATACCTGATGATGTTTTGACAGTAAACATTATTGATGATGACAATGATATAATAGTTGAAGGTCTGCAGGTTTCTGCAACAACTGTTGACTATAGTGACATAAGAGTGGAAAACATTCACCAGCTTCAAAACCTTAAAACCACTCAAAGACCCAACAGTAATCTTACTGATTATCTGACTGCCTCACGTATTGAATTCAGCAGTGAAAGAACCAAGTTCTATTTTGGCCTTGCTATATATCAGTCACATGCATTTATGGGACATATAAGCAGTGATATAACACTAACACTTAGTGACAGCACAATTCTTAAACCTTTAGAAGTGTTAGGCGTTCCTACTGATCAGGAGTTCTATCGTGGTGGAGACTGGACGATTACAAAGTTTCAGCTAATATTTCCTGCAATTGATAAGGAAATATGGGATAATGGCGTACACAACTTAAAAATGACCATATGCCATGAACCGGTAACTATGCCATTTAGCGAAAATTTCGAATCGAGCTTACCAGTCCAGAGTCTTGCACAAAAGATAGAACCTGGCAGATATATAGCTTCTATTTTTTATAAAAAGGCAATAGAACGTGACGGAGGCATATTTGTTGGTTTCGTTAAAGAATCAGATAATATCCAGATAGAAATAGACGGAAACGAAAAAATGACTATTACCGATAGTAATTCGAAAATTCTCCCGGAAGGTAAATACACTTTATCGTGGAACAGAGATTTGGAAGATCTGGAATTTGAAATCTACTCTGAGGAAGAGTTGCTCAACAATAATATTCTTCAAATAAAGAGCAATAAAGTCAAATTTAACAGTATCCCTTATGTAATTACCAATAAAGATATAATAGAGTATTACAATATAACACTACAAAGCGAAGGAGATGATACTAATGATATATTATATTATTTAGACATGGTGAGGAATTGATACCCAACAAGAACACTCTTAAAAAAACTCTATTCAATATATAGACTCAAAGGTGGAATCTGTTAAATTCCACCTTTGGTTTTTATCCCCTTTTTGAGCTCCTGTTTTTTTATTACATTTGTATGAAAATTACATTAACAAATTAGTAACTATGAAACTAAACAGCGGATACAACATACCACAAATAGGAGTTGGAACATGGACATTGCGTGGAGAAACTGCAAAAGAAAATGTGCGTCTTGCATTGGAGGCAGGATTCCGACACATTGACACAGCTCAGGGATATGAAAACGAAGCCGAAGTAGGCATGGGTATTATTGAGAGTGGTGTTTCAAGAGAGGAAATCTTTATTACCACAAAAGTTGCCACCAATATTATGCGTGAAGGCATAGAGTCAATCAGCAAATCAATTGATGAAAGTCTAAGCAAACTTCAAACAGATTATCTGGATCTGCTTCTTATTCACTGGCCTGTTAAAGATTGCGTAAAACAGACCTGGCAAACCATGGAGGAATATGTCACTCAGGGGAAAATACGTTCTATAGGCGTAAGCAACTTCAATCAGCATCACCTGAATGATCTGCTTGAATATGCCAAAATAGTCCCTGCTATTAATCAGATAGAGGTACATCCATATATGATTCAGGAAGAAAATATTGCAATAAACCACAATCTGGGCATTCAAGTAGAGGCTTGGGGACCATTTGGACAGGGCGATATTGATATTACAGGAGATCCGCTTTTACGATCACTTGCTGTTAAATACGGTAAGACAGCATCACAGATTATTCTTCGCTGGATAGTACAACGTAATTTAATCACCATTCCACGTGCCAAACCAAATCATTTTGCTGAAAACCTGGACATTATGAACTTTACTTTGAGCAACGAAGATATGGTTGCAATAAATTCATTAAACAAGAATTTGAGATCAAACGTACTCAACGACCCCGAAACCTTCCCTTGGTAACAATATAACCGTAAAGGGTCTGGACAACAAGTCTGGACAACAAAAAAGCCCCACATTACTGTGAGGCTTTTGCGGTGCGTATGGGACTCGAACCCATGACCTCCGCCGTGACAGGGCGGCATTCTAACCAACTGAACTAACGCACCAGTTCCGTTTTGCGATGCAAAGATACTGACTTTTTTTTAATCTGCAAATATTATAGAAACATCTTTTTTATAAAAAATACAATCCATTCAGAGATTGTAGTTATACCTATATTTAGACAACAAAAAAGCCCCACATTTCTGTGAGGCTTCGCGGTGCGTATGGGACTCGAACCCATGACCTCCGCCGTGACAGGGCGGCATTCTAACCAACTGAACTAACGCACCAGTTCCGTTTTGCGATGCAAAGGTACAAACTATTTTCAAAAACACAAGCGTTGCTATAGTTTTTTTTCAAAAATTTTTTGAACCACTACCACATCACAATATCTGTCATAACTTCTGATCCACTCCTTAAGCTGACCGGTCTTTTGGAACCCGCTGTTTATAAAGAGATTAAGGCTTGGCAGATTGTTTGCAGGCACAAAACCAAACAACTGACGCAAACCAAGAACCCTTTCTGCGTAGCTGCACAAAATTTCAAGGGCAGCACTGCCTACCCCATTATTTCTGTACTCCGGAAAGACTGCAATACCTATTTCAGCACGACCATTTGAAATATTTATGTCCGTTAAATCTATACACCCCATAACTTCACCATCTTCCATACGTTCTATAATAAAACGTACCTGTCTGTCAGTGTAGATATCGTGTGCCGATTCTGAAATATATTTGTTTAGCTGATATCTTGAATATGGTACCTGATTATTGGAAATCTCCCATAGCTCTGTATCATTCTCCATCTTATAGAGATACTGCAGATCGTCCGGTTCCGGAGCTCTTAATATATAGACTCCATCATTTAGTATCATTCGCCTGTTCATAATACTATCACCTCTAATTCTGTTATTATTGTTCGGGATTCTCTGTTGTAGGTTGCCAGCAGTGTTTTGTGAATATCCAGTGAATACATATTATCCAGCATAACATTGTATGAAAAACAGTCAGTATCGTATATCACCACATCATATTCCTTAATTTTGGCAGCAGGAACGCCCTGATTCTTCAGTAAATCATCGGCCTCAAGAAAATCGACATCTACTATTGTTCTGCTTTTAGAGACCAGATTCTTAATAGTTGCAAATTCAGCTCCGTTTCCTGCAAAAAGTGCCCTGCTCTTAAGTTTCATAGCAGCCCTGTCCTTGTTGAAGAGGTTATTCTTTATGTAAGTGGAGAACTTCTGAAATCCAACCACCATCTTAACAAGAAGAGTGAAAAATCTGCTGTAATGGCGATAATGTTTTGTAAAGAAGATGGTCATTGCATCATAGAAAGCCTTGGCATAGCTGTACGATGTCTTTGTAGTACTCTCTCCTTTGTAATGCAACACAGGCAATGGAAGATAGCAGTTCCTGTAACCGGCTTTCAATATTCTGTATGACAAATCAACATCCTCACCATACATAAAGAATGTTTCATCAAAGCCTCCTATTTTATCCAAAACTGCCTTACGTACAAACATGTAAGCACCGGAAACCACCTCAATGTTACAAGCCATATCTTTATCTATATAAGAAAGGTGATAACGAGCAAACAATTTTGAATTGGGGAAAAGTCGTCCCAAACCAGACATTTTGCAAAACGACACAAACGGTGTTGGTACCGAACGTCTGGATTCAGGTGCAAAATGACCATCGCTATACTGCATTCTGACACCTATGGCACCCACTTCACTATCTGATTCCATCAGGTTTACACAACCCTCAATAGTACGTTCTGCAACAATGGTATCAGGATTAAGGAATAGCACATATTCACCCTTTGCCAGCTTAAGTGCCTGATTGTTAGCACTTCCAAAGCCAACATTTACACTATTGGCTATATAGTGAACATCAGGATAACGGGCAGAAAGGTATTCTATGGTATCATCGCCCGATGCATTATCCACAACAAAGACTTCAATCTCCTGATTGGACCTGTACAACGAACGCAGTACCTGCTCTATATAGTACTTTACCTTATAGCTTACTATAATTACGCTAACCACCCTGCTATCTGTTATAAATCAAAACTCTTCCTGGATATCATTGCTTACCTGTGCGTTTGTTGGGAAACAGAACAACGAACAGATAAATCCTATTCCTGCACAATACAAACCAACTGTATCGTCTATCAGATAATTAAGAACAATACCAAACTCAATTACCAGAAAGAATGCGAATATACGCAGATTAGAAATCAGCTTATATATTCTGACACGCTCCTCAAAAGGTTTGTCATCCATCATCTTTGATGAAAGATGGAAGCCCTTAAGTGATATCGGTATCAATGCCAATGAACATAATATGCCTGCAATCTGTAACATATAGTTAGTTGTATCGCTCTTAACCACTCCTGTCGGAAGCCAGCCCATTTCAAAAACCAAAGCTATTATACCTGCTATCAGATAAATTGAAACAAGCTTTATTCTAAATCCATTTCCTAATTGTTTTGATATCTTACCCATACTTATTTATTATATAAAAGGTGTTCTGTCAACTATTGATCTGCCCAATGATACCTCATCGGCATATTCAAGATTATTACCAATTGTTATACCTCTGGCTATTACTGACATTTTAATATTAAAAGCCGATAATTTTCTGGAGATAAAAAAGTTTGTTGTATCGCCCTCCATAGTGGGACTAAGTGCGAATATCACCTCACTTATATTACCCTCTTCCACTCTTTTTATAAGTTCAGCAATCTTCAGATCTGACGGACCAATTCCATCCATTGGTGATATAACACCACCAAGAACATGGTACAAACCATTAAACTGCATGGTATTTTCTATTGCCAGCACATCCTGAATATTCTCTACCACACATACAGTAGATGCATCTCTTTTAGGATTTGCACAAATGGCACAAGTATCTGCATCAGAAATATTATGACATACCTTGCAATAATTTATATCCTTCTTGAAATTCACAAATGCATTGCCAAAACGCTCCACATCATCATCACTGCGCTGCAACAGATGCAACGCTAGCCTCAATGCCGTTTTTTTTCCTATTCCCGGCAAAGAAGCAAACTCATTTACAGCTCTTTCCAACGCTGCTGACGGATATTGTTGATTTTGCATATAGTCCGTTTAATAATGCAAAGTTAACAAACTGTTTAGGATTCTAATAGAAAAACGCATCATAAATAAGATTTATGCTTCTGTTTCATTAACTTTGCCACGTATATTACATAAATGATATGGAAATAAATAGTGCCAAATTCGTAATTAGCAATACAGACGTTAAAAAATGTCCGCAGGACAACAAACCGGAATATGCATTTATCGGTCGTTCAAATGTGGGTAAATCAAGTCTTATAAATATGCTGACAGGTCAGAAAGGTCTGGCAATGACATCTGCTACCCCCGGCAAGACACTGCTTATTAACCATTTCATAATCAATGACAACTGGTATCTAGTAGATTTACCAGGATATGGATATGCAAAACGCGGACAAAAACAGCAGGAACAGATTACAAAAATAATTGAAGATTATGTTCTTGAAAGAGAACAGCTTACATCTCTTTTTGTATTGATTGACAGTCGTCATGCCCCACAGAAAATAGATTTGGAGTTTATTACCTGGTTAGGCGAAAATGATGTACCATTTGGAATAATTTTTACCAAAGCAGATAAATTAAGCCATTCAAAACTGGTAGAGAATATTAGAAACTACCAGAAAGAGTTATTGGAACAATGGGAGGAGCTGCCAATATCATTCATTACATCTTCCGCAAAAAAAATGGGAAAAAATGAGATACTGAACTATATAGAGAGCATAAACAAATCATTGTAACATCAGCATATTTTTACACCAGACTGTTGTATATTCAATAATTATTGATACCTTTGCCGTACAAATGAATCGGGAAAAGGCTGGTCCTGTAAATCTATTCCGATCATCAAATTACCATTTTACATATTGTTTTAAAATTAAAGTCGGGAGGCAGTAATTGTAAATGCGTCCTGTATCAATAGAATAATAGTCGATTTTATGTATAACATTCTACAATTAAGAGAAAAAGAACTTTCTGAATTGCAGTCTATCGCACAATCTATGGGTATCAATCCCAGGACAATGGAAAAAGACAAACTGATTTATGCTATTCTGGACGAACAGGCCATATCAGGCAGTCGTATAGCATCAGAAACACCTCAGAAAAACCAAAAACAAAGAAGAAGAAACGATCAGGGTCAGAACAGAAATGCCAAACCAATGGCCAAGAAAGAAGAGACCCAGAAACCTTCAGAACAGGAAGCTGTTGAAAATAAACCTGCAGAGCCAAAACCTGTTGAAACAAAGCCTGTTGAAACAAAGCCTGTTGAGACAAAGGTTATAACACCAAAACAGGAAGTAAAGAAAGAGGATGCTGCTATAGCTCCTGAAATGGAACAGCCTGCAAAAAAGCGCAGAGGACGTCCAAAAAAAGTTCAGTCTGATGCAAAGGCAGAAACAGCTCCTGAAACCATTCAAGAAAAGAAGGAAGAGACCCCGGCTGCTCCTAAAGCAGGTCCTTCTGACACAATAAAACGTTTACTGGACATACCGGTAAATGAAAATCCGGCAACTGAAAAAGAGAGTACACCTGCTGCAAAAGCTACTGCACCTGCAGAAGCCCCAGTTGTTCAGAACGAAAGAAACAGACCTCAGAACAACAATAACAACAATCATCAGCAGCCTCGTCCCCGTCAGAACTTCAACAACGGCCAGCAGAACAACAATAACGACAACCGCAAGCAGGATGACAGAGGTCTTTATGAATTTGGTGACATTCTGAAAGGTGAAGGCGTACTGGAGATTATGCCTGACAATTATGGTTTCCTTCGCTCATCAGATTACAACTATCTGGCTTCACCAGACGATATTTACGTATCTCTTTCACAGATCAGACTCTTTGGCCTGAAAACCGGTGATGTTGTAGAAGGAATTATCCGTCCACCACGTGAAGGCGAAAAATTCTTCCCACTGGTAAAGGTAAACAAGATAAACGGACTGGAACCATCTGTAGCCCGTGACAGAGTTCCGTTTGAACACCTTACCCCACTATTCCCTGATGAAAAATTCAATCTTTGCACAGGCAAGAATGACAATCTATCAGCACGAGTAGTAGATTTGTTTGCCCCAATAGGTAAAGGACAGCGTGCCCTTATTGTGGCACAGCCTAAAACAGGTAAAACCATCCTGCTTAAAGATATAGCAAATGCAATTGCAGCCAACCACCCGGAAGTCTATATGATAATGCTTCTTATAGATGAACGTCCTGAAGAGGTTACCGATATGGCACGCAGTGTAAATGCAGAAGTTATTGCATCAACATTCGATGAACCAGCTGAACGCCACGTAAAGATAGCAAGCATAGTTATTGAAAAGGCAAAGCGTATGGTAGAGTGCGGACACGACGTAGTTATCTTCCTGGATTCAATCACCCGTTTGGCTCGCGCCTATAACACTGTAGCTCCGGCATCAGGTAAAGTATTATCCGGTGGTGTCGATGCAAACGCACTGCACAAGCCAAAGCGTTTCTTTGGTGCAGCCAGAAATATTGAAAATGGCGGTTCACTGACAATTGTTGCAACAGCTCTTATAGATACCGGTTCCAAGATGGACGAAGTTATCTTTGAAGAGTTCAAGGGTACCGGTAACATGGAATTGCAGTTAGACAGATCATTGAGCAACAAGCGTATATTCCCTGCTGTTAATATTGTGGCTTCAAGCACACGTCGTGACGACCTGCTGCTTGACCAGGGTACATTAGACCGCATGTGGGTATTGCGCAGATTCCTTTCAGATATGAATCCGATAGAGGCAATGGAATTCACAAAAGAGCGTCTGGAAAACACCAGAAACAACGCAGAATTCTTAGTCAGCATGAATTCATAAAAAAAAGAGAGCCTCTTCGCTCTCTTTTTTTTTATGAATTCAAAGACCTTTTTTATAGGGCACGCTAAAGCGTGCGCGCATTCGCGCCAATTAATTATATACTTAAAAGCCGTTTTGGAGACCTTTTTATTATGAATTCAATCCTTATCTAACACACTAATTGGCACGAATGTGCTCACGCGGAGCGTGAAAAATTAGACAAGATTATTACCTTCCATTCTGATTTTTTGCAAAAAAATCAGAATGGAAGATCGTCATTGTCATTAGATGGGGCGAATTCGGGAGCAGAAGCAACCGGTGCCTGATATGCAGGCTGAGCTGCAGGAGCAGCATTTCCAGGTACATCATGACTTACACGCCATGCTCTGATATCGTTATACCATCTGCCGTTATATTCACGCGCATTGATATCAAAACTTACAACAACAACATCACCTACACTAATTGCAGCCTGCTGTATTTTATCCTCACCAAAAATATTGAACATCATCTTTTTAGGATACTGTTCATTAACTGTTTCAAGAACAAACTCTTGAGTCATCCAGGGTGTACCTGATGCCTTTGACACACCTGAACGTGGTTCCAAAGCTGCAATAATCTTACCTGTAATCTCCATATACTCTTTTTAATATTTTAATTCTGACTGCGAATTTACACTTTATACTTATTGGTTTGTCATTTTTGCTCAAATTATTTTTGCTTAATACTTTTCTATTTATACCTTTGTAAAAGGTAGCAATACCTTATTAAATATAGGATAAACAAATAAAATATTAAGATATGAATTTTACAGTTTCCAGTTCGGTTCTTTATAACCGTTTACAGGCTATTAGCCGTGTAATAAGTTCAAAATCAATCTACCCTATTTTGGACAATTTCTTATTCTGCATTGAAAACGGCAAGTTGACAGTTACTGCAGCAGATAGCGACACTACATTGGAGACAGTAGTAGAGCTGGCAGAATGCGATAAAGACGGACAGGTTGCACTACCTGCAAAAACACTTCTCGATGCACTTAAAGAGATTCCTGAACAGCCATTGATTTTCAACATTAATGATGATAATTTTGAAACATTGGTAAAGTATCAGAATGGTGAATATAACCTTATTGGCCTGAATGCTGATGAATATCCAACATCTGCAGTACTCAAGGAACCGGCATCATTTGAATTGCCTTCGCAGGTTCTTCTTGAAGGACTTACCAGAACAATCTTTGCAACAGCCGATGATGAACTCCGCCCTGTAATGAATGGTATCTACTTCGATATCAACAGTGAAGGAGCTACATTCGTTGCTTCAGACGGTCACAAACTGGTATGTTGCAGAAACAATCTGGCTCAGCTATCAGAAAGATCATCATTCATCCTGCCAAAGAAACCGGCATCACTGCTTAAGTCAATTTTGGCAAAAGAGACTGAGAATGTAAGCATAGAGTTTGATAACAGAGTAGCTCGTTTCAGCCTGCCTGAATATCGTATGGTATGTCGTCTGATTGACGGTCGTTATCCAAACTATAACTCTGTAATTCCGCAGAACAATCCACATCTGCTAACCATAGACAGAGCAACACTGGTAACTGCATTGCGTCGTGTATCTATCTTCTCACCTGCAAGCAGCGGACTGGTTAAGCTACGTATCCAGCAGAATCAGTTGTCTATATTCTCACAGGATAAGGACTTCTCAGTATCTGCAAAGGAGAGCATGACATGTCAGTATGAAGGCATTCCAATGAGTATTGGATTCAAATCAAGCTTCCTGATTGATATACTTAACAGCATCCCTGGTCAGGAGATAACACTTAAGCTGGCAGATCCTGCACGTGCAGGCGTATTCGTTCCAACCGTTCAGGAAGAGAATGAGAATCTGCTTATGTTGTTAATGCCAATGGTTCTGAACGACTAATATGAAACTTGCACTTACAAACACCATTGTCTTTTTTGACCTGGAGACTACCGGTACAAACATAACCAGTGACCGTATAGTTGAAATCAGTTATCTGAAGGTAATGCCTAATGGTAACGAAACTATGCGTACACTCAGAATAAACCCAGGAATGCATATTCCGGAAGAGGCTTCGGCTGTTCATGGTATATATGACCAGGACGTTGCAGACTGCCCCACCTTCAAAGAGGTTGCAAAAGAGATTGCAAATGATTTTAAGGGAGCAGATATAGCCGGATTCAATTCCAACAGGTTTGATGTACCTCTGCTTGCAGAAGAGTTTCTGCGTGCCGATGTTGACATAGATCTGTCACGTCACAGATTTGTGGATGTGCAGGTAATCTTCCACAAGATGGAACAACGCACCCTGTCGGCAGCCTATAAGTTCTACTGCAACAAAGATCTTACAGATGCACATAGTGCCGATGCAGATACCCGTGCTACATACGAAGTTCTGCAGGCACAGCTGGATCATTATCCTGAACTGCAAAACAACATACAATGGTTATCGGACTTCTCTTCG
Source organism: Bacteroidaceae bacterium (assembly GCA_045660365.1). GTDB lineage: Bacteria > Bacteroidota > Bacteroidia > Bacteroidales > Bacteroidaceae > Colenecus. Next base: position 9,496 of record JAZRDQ010000014.1, on the reverse strand, counting down.
CATACCAGAAACGTAGATTTTGCAGGACGCATCATTTACAACGACAAAGGTGTTGAAGTATTCAACTTTGGTAAATACAAGGACAAACCTGTAGCAGAAGTTCTGAAAGCAGACCCGGGTTACTATTCATGGATATTACAGGGCGATTTTGCCCTGAATACCAAGCAGGTCTTAACCAGAATCAAACTGCAATCAGCAAAGATTACACAATCAAACTCTTCACCCGATCTGTTCGGGAACTTCAGATAAGATTGTAAAACATATATCATACAACAATGGATAGTACATTGAAAGGTAAACATATAGTACTGGGGATTACAGGCAGTATTGCTGCATACAAAGCAGCAATACTTATACGCCTTTTAGTAAAGAAAGGTGCAGATGTTCAGGTAGTTATAACACCTGCAGGAAAAGAATTCATCACCCCTATTACACTATCAGCACTTACACAACGTCCTGTTATCAGTGAATTCTTCTCAGGAAGAGACGGAACCTGGAACAGCCATGTGGATTTGGGACAATGGGCAGATGCAATGGTTGTAGCACCATGTACAGCATCCACATTGGGTAAAATGGCAAATGGCATTGCTGATAATATGCTGGCTACCACATATTTTTCAATGAAAGCACCGGTCTTTGTTGCACCGGCCATGGATCTGGACATGTACAGACATCCTGCCACACTGCGTAATCTGGATATCCTGCGCAGCTACGGCAATATCATCATAGAGCCTACCGAAGGTGAACTTGCAAGCAAACTGGTTGGCAAAGGACGCATGGAAGAGCCGGAAGAGATAGTAAAGGTACTGGAAGATTTTTTTGCAACATCTCAGTCACTTTCAAAAAAAAAAGTCCTGATAACAGCGGGACCAACCTATGAACCTATTGATCCTGTACGTTTTATAGGCAACCACTCTACCGGAAAAATGGGATTTGCCATTGCCGAAGAGTGCGCAGCCTGTGGTGCAGAAGTTATTCTTGTAGCCGGTCCTGTAAGTTTAAAGACCAACCATCCAAACATTACCAGAATAGATGTAACATCGGCAGAAGAGATGTACAATGCATCCATGCAACATTTTCCTGATGCCGATGCAGCCATACTCTCAGCTGCAGTAGCCGACTTTACTCCGGCCACCAAATCTACAGAAAAGATTAAACGCAAAGGCGATATAACACTGGAACTGAAACCTACCCACGATATTGCAGCATCACTTGGTGCTATAAAAAAGGCAGATCAGAAACTGGTAGGATTTGCATTGGAAACCGAACATGAATTTGACAATGCAACAGGAAAGCTGGAACGCAAAAATCTGGATTTCATAGTTCTGAATTCACTTCGCGACAAAGGAGCCGGTTTTGGTCACGATACCAATAAGGTAACCATAATAGATAAAGAGGGAAGCACATCCTATCCACTGCAATCAAAAAAAGAGGTTGCCAAAACCATAGTTAAAAGGTTGTTGTCAATATTGGGATGTCTACTGTTTCTGCTGCCACTAAACCTGAACGCGCAGGAGATTAACGCCAGTTTCTCCATCAACACAGCAAAAATTTCAGGTACAGACAAAGACGTCTTCACATCGCTGGAAGCTGCCATTAAGGAGTTCCTTTCCACTCAGGTCTGGACCGATTATCACTTTGCTGACAGAGAACGCATAGCATGCAGTTTTAATCTGGTGGTAAATTCCTACGAATCATCAACCGGACAATGTGAAGCTGAACTTATGGTACAGAGCAATCGTCCTGTCTATAACTCCACATACAACACCACAGTCTTTAACTTTCATGACACCAATGTTGGTTTCAACTACACAGAACAGGACAGAATAGAATATACTCCCGGCAATGTAACAAACAACCTTACAGCCATACTCGCATTCTATTCACTCTTTATTATAGGACTGGATTTTGACACCATGTCACCAATGGGCGGAACAGATATTCTGAGAGAGGCTGAAAGTCTGGCAGCCAATTCACAAATGCTGGGAACAGGATGGCGATCATTCGATACAAACTCAAACCGATACAGCATAATCAATGACTACATGAGTGGAACACTCTCTGCATATCGCCAGCTTCAATATGACTATCATCGTAAAGGACTGGACGATATGGCTACAAATGTGGATCGTGGACGTGCCACTATTACAGAATCACTGGAGCTGCTAAAATCGGCCAAGCTGGCGAAAAGCACCTCTACCCTTCCATCACTGTTTACAGAGATAAAGAAAGACGAAATATTAAATATCTACTCAAAAGGGTTAGACAAGGAGAAGGAAAACGTAGTAAAAATTCTGGAATACGTTAATCCCTCATTATCATCAGATTGGAATACCATTAAAACATCAGAATAATGTTAAAATCAATACTAATTGACAACTACGTACTTATTGAACATCTGGAAATTGATTTTCATAAAGGATTTTCTGTGATTACCGGCGAAACAGGAGCCGGTAAATCAATCATTTTAGGAGCTATAAATCTGCTTTCCGGTCAACGTGCCGATGCAAAATCCATACGTCAGGGTGCAGATCGCTGTACCATTGAGGGCCATTTTGACATCTCATCGTACCATCTGGAGGACTTCTTTACTGCGAATGAGCTTGATATTGACCTTACAGACACCATTCTGCGCAGAGATCTGAGCAGCAACGGAAAAAGCAGAGCATTCATAAACGACACACCTGTTACTCTGGCACAGCTTAAAGAGCTTTCGTCCAGACTTATAGACATACATTCACAGCATCAGAACCTTGCATTGGGAACACAACCATTTCAGACAGGATTTGTAGATACCATTGCAGACAATGATGCAGAGATAAACAGTTATTCACTATGCTACAATCAGTATAGTACATTACAAAAAGAGCTGTCAGACCTGAAGAAACAGGCATCAGCCAACAATGACGACCTTGATTACATCCGCTTTCAGTATGAAACACTTCAACAGGCCAAGCTGTCAGACGGAGAACAGGAAGAGCTGGAAGAAGAGCTTGATATTCTGGAACATGCAGAAGAGATAAAAGAGCAGTTGTACAGAGCCTCCAGTATCTTTGACAATGACGAAGGTGGTGTTATAGGTAACGTAAAGCAGATAGTACAATCACTAAGACAGGCATCACGCAACTATGCAGATGCAGAAGAACTGGCAGAGAGAACAGAAAGTGTACTTATAGAACTGAAGGATATATATGCTGAAGCCTCAGATGCTGCAGAAAGCATCAGCTTCAATCCGGAAAGATTGCAACAGGTAAATGACAGACTGGACCTTATCTATTCACTCCAGAAAAAATACAAGACCGACACCATAGCCAGACTCATTGCAATAACAGAGCGTTATGGCCAACAGCTGGATATGGCAGGATCATTCGACTATCTTATAGAAGAACTGGAAAAGAAGATAAAGAGTGCAGAAAAGGAGATGAAGCAGGCTGCAGATAAACTTACAGCCACAAGAAAATCATCGGCTCAGTCCATAGAAAAAGAGATAAGCACCATGCTCATTCCATTGGGCATTCCAAACATACAGTTTCACATAGAGATTACTCCAAAAGAGATCTATGATGAGACCGGACATGACGATATACGATTCCTCTTCTCTGCAAACAAGGCAGTTGCCATGCAGGAGTTATCGACCGTAGCATCGGGCGGTGAACTATCCAGAGTAATGCTATCAGTAAAATCACTGTTAGCCGGAGCGAAAACACTGCCAACCATCATCTTTGATGAGATAGACACCGGAGTTTCTGGCGCTATTGCCGACAAGATGGCACAGATGATGCAGCAGATGAGCCTGGACGGTCATCAGGTACTGGCCATTACCCATCTGCCCCAGATAGCATCTTATGGCGAAAACCACTACAAGGTATATAAAGAGGATTACGAAGATTCAACACGAACAGGCATAAAGGTGCTTAACAAAGAAGAGAGAATAACAGAGATTGCGCAGATGATGAGCGGAACATCACTAACGCAGGCTGCAATAGATAATGCAAAATCACTTATAGAGAACAATGGAAGATGAAATGATATTTGGCATACGTGCCGTAATTGAGGCTATCGAGGCCGGTAAAGAGATAGACAAGTTGCTTATCAAGAAGGATCTGCAGGGCGATTTGTCCCGTGAACTGTTCAACATACTTAAAGGCAGACACATCCCTGTACAGCGCGTACCGGTTGAAAAGCTTAATCGCATAACCAGAAAGAACCATCAGGGAGTAATAGCATACACCACACAGATAACCTATCAGCACATAGAAGACATTGTACCTTCTCTATTTGAAGAGGGAAAAAACCCATTCTTTGTACTGCTTGACGGCCTTACAGATGTACGCAACTTTGGTGCCATAGCCAGAACAGCAGAATGTGCCGGAGTAGATGCCATCATTATCCCTTCAAAGAACAGCGTAAGTGTAAATGCAGATGCCATAAAAACATCGGCAGGAGCACTTCACACCATTCCGGTTTGCAGGGAAGATAATATCACAAAGACTATAAAGTATCTCAAGAACTGCGGCATACATATAGCAGGAGCCACTGAAAAAGGCAACCAGAGCTATACAAAAGGCACATACGATGGCCCGGTATGCCTTATTATGGGTGCCGAAGACCGAGGCATTCCACAGGAACATCTTGCACTTTGCGACGAATGGGTAAAGATTCCTATTCTGGGACACATAGGTTCTCTGAACGTATCGGTTGCTGCCGGTGTCCTTATTTATGAAATTGTAAAACAAAGAAACGAAGAATGAAAAAGATAATACTTTCTGCATTGGTTGCACTGGTATCACTATCTGCAACATCAGCCCCCAAACAGCCTAAATGGGTAAAGGGAGCCAGGAACAGTGTCGTTAGGATAGTATCATACAAAGAGGGTGCTGAACTCATAGAGGGTCAGGGCTTTCTTTGCGGAAGCAATGTAGTATATACCGATCTGGCATTTCTGACAGGTGCAGACAGCATAGTAACCATAGACGGCAAAGGCAAAATGCGATCAGCCCAAATACTTACAGGTGCCAACGGAATGTATGAAGTGGCACGTTTTGTAGTACCACAGGATAAAAAACTATCCACACTGCCACTTGCCACAGTTCCTGTAACAGAAGAGAGTACAGTATATATACTGCCATACTCCGCTTCAAAGAAGGTGCAGCCCGTTCAGACAACAATAATAAAAAGCACAGACATTACAAATAACAACAAATATTACACACTGGCCTGCAAGTCCGATTCATCACTATTCGGATGCCCAGTGTTGGATTCAGGAGGTGGTGTAATAGGTATAGTTCAAAAATGCAACACAGAAGTTGATACCTGCACCTATGCTCTGGATGCCAATTTTATAGACCAGATTGAGATAGGAGCAGCATCGCTTGCTGAAAATGCATACAGACAGATAAACATCAGAAAACAACTGCCTGCCACAGAAGAGAACGCTCTTGCATACGTCTTTATGATGCAGGATCTGACTACCGATGAATATGGCAAACTACTTGATGATTTTATTGACCAGTTCCCTAACAGTGCGGACGGATACTTCAACAAAGGTTCATTTCTAATCAACGAATCGGATTCCACACAGCACAAATATGCTATCTCACTGATAGAAAAAGCCATAGAGATGGCCGGCGATGACAAGCATGAATTCCTTTGTGATTATGCAAATCTTATCTACTCCACCATTACAAACGGTTTTAAGGTTAATTTTGAGAACTGGAATCTGGAACTTGCTTACAATATAATATGCAATGCAATAAAGGAAAAAGACGAACCGGTATATTACAGCATAAAGGGAAATATCCTCTATTCCATGGGCAAGTATCAGGAATCATACGATTGCTACAAGCATCTGAACAGTACCACATTTGCCACACAGGAAACATATCTGCTGGCATATACCATCAGTCAGCAGCTTGGAGTGGATATTGAAGAACAGATAGCTCTGCTGGATAGTGCCATTGTAAAGGCAGGCACCCCTACTCCACAACATGCAGCACAGTTCATTCAGGAAAGAGCATTGCTGAATGAAAAAGCCGGCAAATATCGCGATGCAGTTATAGATCTTTACAGATATGAAGAGTTGTTGGGCAGTTATAACATGAATGCAAACTTCTACTACATTCGCGAACAGCTGGAAATCAAGGCAAAGATGTATGAAGTGGCTCTGAAAGATATAGATCATGCCATCAGCCTTGAACCTGAAGACATAGGCTACAGACTGGAACAGAGCAGCCTTCTTGTACGTGTAGGAGAAGTTGAACAGGCATTACCTCTGTTGCAACAACTTGCAGAAGAATACCCGGAAATAAGCGATATACACAGACTTTTGGGAATTTGCTATATGCGCACCGACAAAAAAGCTGCAGCACGCAAATCTCTGGAAAAGGCAAAATCTTTGGGAGATACTCTGGTTGACCAGTTACTGGAACAGCTGGATTAGCCTGTCAGCAAACAGATATAACCAACTGTCTGACAGTATCTTTTGTAATACGATAGCGATTATCAGAACGTTCGCCAACCACCCATACAAGAGCGCAATCATTGCATACAACGCACTGGTTGCGTTTCTTTGTTATACTGAATTTTCTGTCTGTCATGTAGTCACTCAACAGTTTTCTGCCCTTCATGCCAAAAGGAATAAAACTATCACCCTGTTGCCATACCCTTACAGTAAGTGAATTACCCACCTTATCGGCATCGAGAGTAGCTACAGCACTATCCCTGGCTATCTCTGCATCGCCATCCCTGAATTCAAAACGCAAGATTCTGCCATCGGGCAACATAATATTATCTGTTGTATTCAGATCTACTGCAACACAAAAATCCACATCATCATTTTTCATCAGAACCAGTCTGTTTCTCTCCTTGTAGAGCAGATAACCGGCAGAAGTAAATCTGCGGCCCGATTCAGCATCCAATGACTCCATAATATCACTCACCTGCTGTTCGTTATAGCCATAACCGGAAAGAATTTCATAAAGTATGGTCGATGGCGAAGCCGTAGCCAGCAAAGCATCAGTATCTATAATCAGAACTTCATCTTCACGTTTTACAACATCAGCAATTGCTTTTTGGACAGCATCATTATATATAAGGTATGCCTGCTGCAGATGCAAAGCAGTATTCTCTATGGATCTGTCAGCATTTGGATTGATAACACGCATCAGTGGAAGCAGATTCAACCTGATCTTGTTACGTGTATAATTTGTCTCTAAATTGGTGCTGTCAGTAACATAATCCTGACCTATGCTGTTAAGATACTCTTCAATCTCCACTCTTTCAACAGAGAGCAAAGGCCTGATAACATATCCGTTCTTTGGTTTGATACCTGTCAAACCGCGGATTCCTGTACCACGCATCAGGTTCATCAACAGAGTTTCAACAGAATCATCGCGATGATGCGCTACAGCTATAGAGTTGGCATTATACTCTTGGCGCAACCTCTCAAAATCGGCATAACGTAATTCGCGTGCTGCCATCTCAATAGAAATCTTTTTCTCTGCAGCATAGCTAATGGTATCATAACTGCATATCTCCAGTTTAACGCCAAGCCGTGAACAGAGTTGTTCCACAAACTGCTGATCTCTGTTGCTCTCTTCGGCACGCAGATGGAAATTACAGTGTACAGCAACACAACGATAGCCAAGAGCAAGCAGTATTCTCAGCAATGCAACACTGTCTGCACCGCCACTTACACCCAACAGAATAAGCTGATCCTTGCTTATCAGGTTGTTCTTTTCTATGTATTCCCGTACCTTTTTTTCCATTTATCACTGTAAAGGTAGATATTTTATCCATAAAAAACAGATAAAATTGCAAACCTTTCAAAAAAAGCATTATCTTTGCACTCGCAAATGGCGCTATGGTACCTTGACCGAGTGGCTAGGTAGCGGTCTGCAAAACCGTCTACGGCAGTTCGAATCTGCCAGGTACCTCAAAAAAGGCTTGAATGAAAATTCAAGCCTTTTTTGATGGCACCTATAGACCTTATCTATTTGGCTTCCTACGGAAGCGTCCTTCGGATAAAACGAAAGAGTGGCTTTGTGCCACTCTTTGTTTATCCGTTTTACCTTTTCTATATCTGCTTCCTTCGGAAGCGCGCATTCGCGCCAATTAATCATTTATAAGGTAATTATTTTATTTTTTTGAGGGTGATGATGATATTGCCATTGGCATCAGTCATTTCAGCTACACCGGCAGCTTTTTTTACACTGGTAACCTGTGGCAGAGCCTTCAGGCAGGCATCCTCCAGACTCATATCAGGACAAGCCATTCTTGTGCTTAGACCTTCACCAAAGGTAATCTTTTCGCACTCCTGCTGAAAACTTACATTAATAATGTTACAACCAGCCTTTACCTGAACTGAACCATCAGCTTTATTAAACACAAATGCTACTGAATCTTTCAAAGTTGCAGATGGCTCAACATCAAGTACCTTTACAATACTCCATCTTCCATCCATACATTTATCACATGCATGTTCTTCACCCTGTTTTGCCTGTTTGCCTTTACAGCCTGCCAGTGCAATCATGGCAACTGCCATCATCATTAAAACTTTCTTCATATCAATACTCTTTTTAAACATTTACAATCCTGTTCAGCAAAGTTAGGACATATCTCTTGAAAATTCTAACTAATAAGGGGAAATTATAATGGCGACACAAGCAAAAATCTTTATAATTTTGCATAAGAAATACACATAAAAATATAAGACTATGAAGAATTTAACCATTACAAGACCATTCAGCGAAGAAGATTACAATGAATTACTGCAACAGGCCGTAGCAGTAATTGAAACTTCTCGATTACGAATAGCAAAACAATTGAATACTATTGCGATGTCTTCCTATTGGGAGATAGGCAAGTTGTTAGACGAAAGAAAAGTTGACAGCAAACATGGCGATAGTATCGTAAAGAGGCTATCCATAGATTTGAAAACAAAATATCCAGATATGGGATTGTCTCCGAGAAACCTATGGAACATGAAACGCTTTTATCTTCGTTATTGTCAATACGATACAAAAGTGCAACAGGCTGTAGCAGTTTTGCCGTGGAGCCATAATCTACTCCTTATGAGTTACGATTTGTCTCCTGAGAATATCGTATTCTATGCTAACGAAGTATATGCAAAAGGATGGTCAAGAGATATGTTAAATCACGCATTGAAGTCTGAATACCATCTTTCAATACAAGCGGTAGAGAAGTCCAACAACTTTGATTCCACATTGCCTGCTCAGCAAGCCGATTATGCCAATGAAGTGTTCCGAAGCAGTTATAATCTCGGATTCATAGATGCTGTTGAGCCATTGAAGGAATTGGAGTTGGAACGTCGCCTTGTTCAGAAGATTACGACCTTTATAATGGAATTGGGTAGTGGTTTCAGTTTTATCGGCAATCAGCATACACTGACATGTAACGATAAGGAGTACCGTGTTGATTTACTCTTTTTCCATCGCAGGCTCCGTTCTATGGTTGCCATTGAATTGAAGATTGGCGA
>JAZRDQ010000013.1:0-73423 GCA_045660365.1 Bacteroidaceae bacterium | reverse complement strand
TTGGCAAATTGGTATCTCAGTGCTTAGAAGGCTCTTATATCAATGCTGTATCTGCATTATTAAAAGATGACAAAATAAGTATTGATGCACTTAAAGAACTTATAAATCGTATAGAACAGGAGGGTTAAATAACAAGCTAATTAACACCAAAAGCTATATGGTCTGAACGTCTATAGCGGAGATTTGTACTCTTTTGACTTTTAAACAACTAGTATTTATTCTACCGCCCACAGAAATTAAATGGTAGCAGGCGTGGACACTGCTCATATGATTCATGGCTATACAGTAAATCTCAACGTTGACCCTACGAACTCAAAGTTCAAGAAATATGGCGACATAGTCGATGTTGGTAAGTATCATAACGAGACACATCTACTGATGTTGACAGTCCATAAGGGCGCTTTGTCCTCTACTACCACCGATAATGAGGGAAACTTTCTGTTTGCCACCGACATGGTGAAAGGTAAATCAACGAATGGATGGATAACCACGATGTATGCCGAAAGCGGTGTATTAGTCCGAGGACTTTGCAGGATTACCGCAACAGCGGCATCTTGTCCTACATTCAGGTAGGAGGCAAAAATTCTCTACCGCACCTCCGATGTACAACAGACAATAATGAGCGGATTCAAGGAGGCGTATCGGCTGAAGGACACTTAGTATTCGATTGTTGGGGGAACAATTAAACTTATAGGCTATAGAACTTATATTTTAAAATTATAAGCCAAGACACTTATAATTCCACTATATAAGTTTTATAGCTTATATTTTTGGATAAAACAAATAATGTGCGTATATTTGCAGTCGAATAAAAGATTCATTATATGTACGCAACACTTTCTGCCGACATTGTTTCTTCTACTTCTTTGTCAAAAGAGGGTACTATTGAACTGAAACAAAAAATTGATAGTTTGTTTCAGTTGTTAGGAGAAAAGTTTCCAGGCTTTTGGGGACGGCAAATAAAAGGGGATTATATTGAATGCCTGATACCTAATGTATCAAATTCTTTTCGCATTGCACTGATAATCAAATCCTATATCAAATCTATTACACTTCCAGAGATTAAGCAAAGTAAGAGTTTTCAGACTTATGGTATACGGATAGCTGTCGGTATTGGAGAAATGAGAATTGTAGATAAGCAAGAAGGCATTTTGGATGGAGAAGCCATATATCTTTCTGGTAGAGCCATTGAAAATATGACTTACCCCAATAAGGGTACATTAAGGATTCATATCAGCAATGATATTCAGCCTTCAGCATTGAATACGATTGCAGTTCTGGCAGATGCTCTAATGAATAATGCTACGAAAAAACAAAGTGAGGTTTTGTTCTATAAACTATTATCTGTTAAAGAGGAAGATATTGCCGAGAAATTAGGCATCTCACAACCGGGAGTAAACAGCCATTCATCTTCTGCAAAGTGGTACTGTATTGAAGAGGCTCTAAACTATTTTGAACAGATTAAATTTGAGAACTATGAATAGTACATTGTTTTTGAGCTTAGTATTGGCTCACATCATCGGAGATTTCTATCTGCAAACCGACAAGTGGTGCGAACAAAAAGAAACGAGAAAATTCAAGAGTTGGTTCCTATATGTACATGCTATAACCATAGGTTTGTTATCTTGGATAATAGTTCCATCTTGTAGCTTTGGATTATGGGCTCTGATGATTGCCGTTTCTCATTTTGCAATTGATGCTGTAAAAATTCATTGCCCAAAAGGTTTGTGGAGTTTTGTCATTGACCAATTATTTCACTTGAGCATATTGGTTGCAATATCCACCATTTATGAAACGACAAAAGAATTGCCTTTCCAGATGATTGATAGTCCAAGTTCGTTCTCAACACCACTTTTAATATTTGCAATTCTTTTGTGTATAAAACCAGCCAATATCCTCATCAAATTAATTTTGGAGAAATACCAAGTTGGAGAATCGGCATCTTGTGATAATATAAAGAACGCAGGAGCGTTGATAGGTAATTTAGAGCGATTGCTAACCATCGTATTTGTATTGCTCGGACAATTCGAGGCTATTGGCTTTATAGTGGCAGCCAAATCAATCTTGCGATTCAAGGACACAGACACAGCCAAAACGGAGTATGTATTGGCAGGAACATTCCTAAGTTTCGGCATAGCGATACTCTGCGGATTGATGGCGAGAATATAACATTATTTTTCTTGACTTATACTAGAAAAAGTTGTCACTTTCGGAGGCAAAAAGGAAGTGACAATGAAGCACAAGACAAGAACAGAACGTGTGTATAACGAAGCCACAGGTTGGTATGAGACACGCGAAGTAGAGTTAAAAGGTTACACATTCACGGATGATGACCGTATTTTAATAGTCCGTGAATACCTTGAAAGTGGTGTTCCTGCAGAAAAAAATCTGGCACCAAACAGTAAGTCTGCTTCGCGAAGATGGTTCAGGGGCATCCCTGAGCACGCTTTGCGGACTGTTTGGTTACAGCAGACAAGCATATAACAAGCGAGAACAGCGCGAAAGGGGTACCCCTTTCAGTTGTAAGAACAACATGTAGACAACTAGTTCAGTTCAACTGACAACCAATTTCGTTATAAGAATCAAAAGAGGTAAACGCTTTTAGTAAAATTGTAAGTGATGTAATAACCAATTAAGTTTAACTCTCCAAAAAGTGACAACCTTTTTCAGTTGAGGTCAATATACCGATAAACTTGCCGCTAAAGCATTATTTTTACCACTTGTGGCAAAATAAGCATCAACAAACTTGCCACGAAATAAACTTTTAGTGCATTTGTGGCAAAATAAGGAATTATGAAAAAGATCTCAAGGAACAAAAAGGGACAAAGACAAAAATTGAATTGGTTTATTCAGAATTTGTAGCGTAGTTGAAGTGATAAATCTTCTTTGTGAGAAGAATGGATTTGTTGCTGTGATGAACCTATGGTTTCTCTATCAAAGTATTTTGTGGCGCCAAACTTTGCCATAACATAGAGGGAGTTTGTAAAGTTGTATTTTATCTGTGCAGCCAGACGTACTCCCTGCCCATACAGGGTTTGATAGTTAAATCCATAAAGCAAACCTTTTTCATAGATTGATACCGATGTATTGTAACTATCTGTACAGAAACCATGCAAGGTTAGATTTGTCAGCAGACGTTCTGATGGCTGAAATGTGAAGAGTTCTGTTACTGAAAATCCCTGTTCATAACTACCTGTTGGAAATGAATAACCGCTATAGTTTAGTGTAGTTTGTAGTGAACAGCAACTTCCAAATGGCTGTTTCCACTGTAAACTACTGCGAACAGTCTGTTTATATTGCATAGTGCCACTCTCTTTGTGGTCCTGCTGTTTTGATTTATACCTGATACTCCATTTTAGCGCCATTTCATCGGTTTTTTTCCACTCTGTCTGTAGTTTTGTATCTAGACCGTTTGATGGCAATGATGCCCTGCTTGTTGCAACCGGATGGTGAAATCTATCTACATAACCTGTTATTCTAAATTTGCCCCTTGTATGTGTAATGCCGGCATATATCCCCTCTTCATTGGAAACAGCCCCTTCGGCAAAAGCATTTGCTCTTAGTGATTTATATTGCGGTGAATAGAAACGATATAACATCCGTAGTTCTGTATTCGTAAACAGTTTAAGAGAAAGCATGTTCAGAGTGGCAATACCAGAATGGCCGGAAAAAGCTGTTTCGCCTGCAAAATGATATTTTGATCGTCTTATAGAGTATTCTGCCGATACACTATTATAGTGTTCGCCATAAGTTTTGGTAGGCAGAGAAAATCTTTCGCTTATGGCATTTACCCCTATCACAGCTCCGTTGTATCGTCTGGATATTCCGGCATATATGGTGTTGATGTTTACGTTTCTCTTTTTCTGCCATTCGGAAGGGGTACGGTGGTATCCATCGGTCTTAAAGGACGATATTAGTGTGTCCGATTTTATAGTGGCATCGGCAGGCGTATGTGCCACCATCATGGAGATATAATATTTGCCTATGGTATGTGTTACTCCTACACCGGTAAAGTAACCCTGTTCTGACACTGATGAATGTGGTCTGAAACCGGATATTCCTCTGTCCATTTCGGAAACTGACATGCTTTTTCCTAAACTAAACCCACTGTTTAGCAACAGACCATAACCACTATCGGCCTTGAAATTTCCGGCTACTATGTTTTTTAAACCCCACATATCTTTTATCTGAATGTATGGTGAATAGAAATCATATCCGTATCTGTTTTTCCCGAAGAATGGTTCACCGGCATCTTTATCGGCAGTTAGTCCAAACTTTAATTTGTTGTTGTAATTAAAGGAATAGCGAAGGTTGTGACTATACCTACTCCCTAAATAGGCACGGTTAGGATAACGTTCCAGTTCTTCCTGAGAATGATATAGAAATCCATCTCTTTTGTACATTGGAATATCTATTCTGGTAACAATCTCCTGTCTGCCATATTTGAATATCTCCTTGGCAGTAACACCCTTTTCCACACTTACCGGTGCTGCATAGATAAAGTGTTTTAACAGCTCTCTGGTATAATAATCCAAGCCTCCTACCAATTGCAGTTCGCCAAGTGTCTGCATCTGACCATGCAGGTAAATGTATTCATGGATGTTCTCTATCTGCCATCCGGAAAGGAAAGGCAATTGTGCCAGATCTTCGTAACTGGCGCTGTTTATGTTTAGTGGGTTTAAGGAGATTATCTCCAATTCTTCTGATATGCGTTCAAGTTCTGCCGATGATATATCGTCTTCCATCAACACTGTTTCAAGTATCTCTTCCCAATTATTTGAGACTACAGTAAGTTCACCGCCAAACAATAATATTATGGCAACAAAAAAAACTTTTTTCATAGTATATCTGTCTGTTAAATGGTATTCACCACAAAATTAAGGTTTATAATTGTAATAACGAACAATTGACTTTCGTTTCTTTATTGTATCTTCGCACATAGTATGAAAAGGGGTTATATATATATACTTGCGATTATTGTACTGCTAATGAATCCGCTGAATGTTTCTGCCGACAAAAAGGAGAAACAGGAACGCATTAATGTTGCCTTAAGTAGTGTCTATAAAGGCGACACTATTCCTTCATTTGAACTATATGAAGTAACCATCTATGGCAGAAAGACATTCACAAATGTTAGAAAACAGCGTAAATATGACAAGCTGATTCACAATGTAGTAAGAACCTACCCTTTGGCAAAAGAGGTAAAAGCTATTCTGGTAGAGACATATCTATATTTACAGACTCTGCCTACAGACGAAGCCAAACAGAAACATATTGACCAGGTGGAAAAGGGAGTATGGGATCAGTATCTGCCTGAAATGAAAAAGCTGACTCTTTCACAAGGTAAACTTCTTATAAAACTTATAGACAGAGAATGTAACCAGACCGGTTTTGAACTTATAAATGCCTTTATGGGAGGGTTCAAAGCTAACTTCTATCAGGTATTTGCATCACTGTTTGGAGCTACACTTAAAAAGGAGTATGACCCTCAAAGCAGTGAAGAAGATGCAGCAATTGAAGAAATCATATACCTTATAGATAACGATTTGTTGTAACAAACGCACAAAATGAGTACTTTTGGAAAATTTTTCACTAAAACAGAA
The DNA here is from genome assembly GCA_045660365.1 of Bacteroidaceae bacterium. Lineage (GTDB taxonomy): Bacteria > Bacteroidota > Bacteroidia > Bacteroidales > Bacteroidaceae > Colenecus. The sequence continues at coordinate 67,820 of JAZRDQ010000013.1, read as the reverse complement.
ATAAACAAATAATAAAATATGTCATTACAATGCGGAATAGTAGGACTGCCTAACGTAGGTAAGTCAACCCTTTTTAACTGTCTGTCAAGCGCTAAGGCACAGGCAGCAAACTTTCCTTTCTGTACAATTGAACCAAATGTTGGTACAATCAATGTACCCGATGAACGATTAAACAAACTGGCCGAACTGGTTAATCCGGGCAGAATTGTTCCGGCTACAGTAGAAATAGTTGATATAGCCGGTTTGGTAAAAGGTGCCAGCAAGGGCGAAGGTCTGGGTAATAAATTTTTGGCTAACATCAGAGAGACCGATGCTATTATTCACGTGTTGCGTTGTTTTGATGACGAAAATGTAACCCACGTAGATGGTAGTGTAAACCCTATCCGCGATAAAGAGATTATAGATACAGAGCTTCAGATTAAGGATTTGGAGAGCGTAGAACTGCGCTTACAGAAAATTCAGAAGCAGGCTGCTGCCGGCGATAAGAATGCAAAGGTGGTATGCAATCTGTTGCTCCGTTATAAGGATGCTCTTTTGCAGGGAAAATCGGCAAGAACAGTGGCATTGGAATCTAAAGAGGAAGAGAAGATTTCTCAGGAACTGTTTCTGCTTACATCAAAACCTGTTCTCTACGTTTGTAATGTAGATGAAGGCAGCGCCATAAACGGCAATAAATATGTGGATATGGTGCGCGATGCCATTAAAGATGAAAATGCTCAGTTGCTGGTTATTGCTGCCAAAACGGAATCGGAAATAGCTGAACTGGATTCATACGAAGACAGACAGATGTTCCTGCAGGAGATAGGACTTGAAGAATCAGGCGTATCAAAACTTATTAAATCTGCATATACTCTGCTTGACCTTCAAACATTTATCACAGCCGGACCAATGGAGGTTAAAGCATGGACATATCGTCGTGGCTGGAAAGCACCACAATGTGCCGGTGTAATACATACCGATTTTGAAAAGGGATTCATCCGTGCAGAGGTTATCAAATACGACGACTACGTGGAATTAGGTTCAGAAGCAGCTGTGAAAGAGGCTGGAAAGCTAGGTGTAGAGGGAAAAGAATACATTGTACAGGATGGCGATATAATGCACTTTAGATTCAACGTATAATCATAGAAATTATGTTCAACACATTATCAATAGTATGGAATCCTGAACTGGAACTTTGCAGACTGTTTGGACTGCCTGTAAGGTACTATTCACTTATGTGGTGTATAGGATTGGTGGCTGCCTATTTCCTGGTAAGAAAGTTCTTCAAAGACAGAAAAATAAGCGATGACACATTTGAACCGCTATTCGTGTACTGTTTCCTGGGTATTCTTATAGGTGCACGTCTAGGTCATTGCATATTTTACCAGCCCGATTACTATTTAACCAGTTTTGAACATATTATAGAGATGTTGCTGCCCATAGCTTTTACTCCGGATGGTGTAAAGATGGTTGGATATGCAGGCTTAGCAAGCCACGGAGGCACAATAGGTATATTTGTTGCTATATATCTGTATTGCAGAAAGTACAAAGTTAAACTTTTAGAGGTGGTGGATATGATTTGTGTGGCCACACCTTTTACAGCAGGCTGCATACGTATTGGCAATCTTATGAATTCAGAAATTGTGGGAAAAGCTACCGGTACCGATTGGGGATTTATCTTTGCTGCACTTGGCGAAGATTTTCCACGTCATCCGGCACAACTTTATGAAGCTATAGCCTATTTTATCATCTTTATTATATCTATCCTTATATATAAGAAGCATAAAGATATGGTTGGTAGCGGTTTCTATTTTGGTTTCTGTCTGGCCACAATCTTTACATTCCGTTTCTTTGTGGAATTCTGCAAAGAGGTTCAGGTAGATTTTGAAGAGGGAATGGCTTTAGATATGGGACAGATACTGAGTATTCCTTTTATGTTGATAGGCGCATATTTTATTTATAGAGGTATTAAACTTAAAATTAAAGCAAAAAAATAGAGGAGATATTTACACTGAAGATTTTTACCTAAAAACACGAGATAATGAACACACACAAATTTTTTGGAAAAACACTCTTGGTACTCACTGTTACGTCTTGTACCTATAGTAACAATGCACTGGAACAGGCATTGCAAAGCGCAGGAAATAATCGTCCTGAATTGGAAAAGGTTTTGGAACATTACAGTCTGGAACCTGAAAAGCTGAAAGCCACACATTTTCTTATTGAAAATATGCCGGCGCACTACTCTTATAAAGATAGTATGAGTATTCAGCACTATTATGACAGAGCCCTGGAGATATTATCACAGGAACAACTTACACCGGAACAGCAACGCGATTCGTTATTGCATATCAGCAAAACGCAATATGCCAATATCAACAAAAGTTCTATCCCGGACAATCAGATTATTGGTTCAGACTATCTTATTCACAGCATAGACCATGCTTTTGAAAGCTGGAAAAAATATCCGTGGGCAAAACATCTGAATTTTGAGGAGTTTTTGGAATGGTTGCTACCATACAAAATGGTGGAATTTCAGGAACTGGACTATTGGCGCGACACACTTTTTACCCATTTCACCGATAATTTAAGGGCTATGATACCGGATGATGTGGAGTACAACACCACTCTTAAGACCGCAGAAACCATAAAGAACGAAGTGGCAACAGAGATGAACAGGTATGGTCTTTATACAGAGAGCGGACTGCCTCTGTTGAGTGCCCGCTTACTGCACAGACAGACATTTGGCAATATACCGGATTACGCATTGGTAGGCGCATTGGCACTAAGAAGCGCAGGTATTCCTGTCGTTCTTGACGAGACACCTGTAGGTGCGCGTTTCGAAGCTGCCTCACGTTGGTTTGTGGTACTATCTGACAGAGGTACTGAAGAGTGGTCGGAATGGGATTTATCTACCAACATTGGCTGGGGTTTCTTTCCTTATGAACGCGGCCCCAAAGTATTCCGTAACAGTTATGCCATAAACAGAGAACGTTATCTATATAAAAAAAGAGCAAAGTATGTCTATCCGTTTGAACTAAGCAAACAGGATATTACAGATAGATATTTCAGGACATCAGATATTGAAATACCTATAGAAAAAGGTCTTAGTTTGGCTGATAGATATGTCTATATTGCATCGGCAGTAAGAGATGAAAAAATCTGGCAGATAGTAGATTTTGGCACTCTGAAACATAGAAGAGCGCATTTCAAAAAGATGGGAAGAGAAGTTCTATACAAAGCTTTTGGATACGATGGAGATGAACTTATACCCATCTGTAAACCGTTTATCCTGCATAAGAACGGAGAGATAGAGTATATAAATGAAGATACCATTCATTCAGAACATCTTGATATTTGGAAAAATAACTCACTATAACAGACTATAACTATGAAAACAGATTTTTTGAGAAACACCATTTTTTGCTGTGCAGTACTGCTTATTTCAGCATGTAACAATGAAAAACAGTATCTGAAATATGCATTGGAACAGGCCGGTGATAATCGTCATCAGTTAGAAAAGGTTCTGGAACACTATTCTAACGACAAAGAGAAACTGAAAGCTGCGGAATACCTTATAAGTAATATGCCGGCACACTATTCGTACAGCACCAACGAGATTGATGAATACTACAGCATTGCTTTAGATATATTGCACAGAGATATGCCAGCGGAAAAACAGAGAGATACTCTGCGCACCATAAGCGAAAGCCGATTTTCTCATTTAGGAAGTAACATAATATCGGACACAAAGATTATAACTGCCGATTATCTTATCTACAGCATAGATCACGCATTCATACAATGGAAAGAGCGTGATTGGGCAAAACACCTTACTTTCAATGAATTCTGCGAATGGTTGCTACCTTATAAAGTAGCAGAACTGCAATCGTTTGATTATTGGCGAGACACTCTTTCACTGCATTTTTCCGATAGTTTAAAGAAAGTACCTAAATCTGATTTTAAACGTAACAGCATATATGGTGCAATAGATATTGTTCGCAATGAGATTCATTATGATTTACCGCCTCGAGTACTATGGGAAGATAGAGGTTGTATAAAGTTACTCAGTGCAGAGACACTTGCCGCTATGCGTTTTGGCAGTTGTTTGGACTACGTAACTATGGGAACTATGACTTTCCGCAGTTTGGGACTGCCATCTGTGGTGGATTGCATACCTATGTGGGGAAGGAACAAAGAGGGACACAGTTGGTTTACATTCCTTTCAGATAACGGCATAGAAACCCCTACCATGAACTCACTTATTGTTCCAGCAGGATTAGGATTTTACCCATACGAACGTATTCCCAAAATCTTTAGGCAGACATACTCTATAAATCGTGAACGAGTAATGTATAAAAACAGTGCCAAATATGCCTATCCATTCAATGTTTGCGAAAAAGATGTAACGGAAAAGTATTGCAAAACATCAGATATTACAGTAGAGTTACTGCCCGATGCAGATATTAAAGACAAATATGCCCATATAGCAATGGTTTCTCATTCCCCGGGTGGACCGGAATGGAAGATACTGGATTTTGGAAAGATAAAAAGAGGTAAAGCCCACTTTAAAAATATGGGTAGAAATATGCTTTACATAGCATTAGGTTTTAATGGCGATATGCTTGTTCCCATTTCTAATCCGTTTATTCTGCATACAAACGGCAGAATAGAGTATGTGAATGGACCGAGAGAAAAAACAGTAAGCATGGAACTGCGCCGTAAGTACTATGAATCTACCAATGTGGTGGATATGAGAAGACGTATTCTTGGTGCAGAGATACAGTGTGCAAACCGTTCTGATTTCAGTGATGCCGTAACACTCTTCACCATAGATACCACTGCCATACCGTACAAAATACCACTGCAAGCAGATAAGCCGTACCGTTACTGGCGTTATCTCTCTGCCGGTGGCACATACGGCAGTATAGCAGAACTGAAGTTCTTTGATAAGGCGGGCAGTTGCATTACAGGTACACCCATAGCCTGCGATTCGGCAAAAGCCGATGCCATAGCCTCTGCTTTTGATGATAACCTGCTCTCCAACTTTGAGACAGAACAGCCGGATGGTAACTGGGTGGGAATGGATATGAAACGGGCCGTAAGGATAAGTGCCGTAAGCATATCGCCCAGAAGCGATGATAACGACATCTGTCCGGGCTGTGAATACGAATTGTTATGTTGGGATGGCAAAAGGTGGAAATCGCTTGGTTACAGAAAGCCGGAAGGTAATACCCTATACTATGACAATCTGCCCTGCAACTGCTTGCTGTGGCTGAGAAACTACACGCGCGGCACCAATGAACGCCCATTCATAATAAGAGAAAACAACCATATAGAATGGTGGTAACTATATATAATAACAAATTCAGCGGATAAAATTTATTGGTTAGAGAATCGTTTTTATATTTGCATCCGTAATTCGGATTTTCAAGCAAAATAAGAGATTGTGATTCGGATTTTCAAGCATATTTAGAGATTAACAGTTAAGGTGAATTCAACTTATAATTGCATCTATAGCAAAATTTTTCTACGTTTGTATAAACTAAATTATAATGCATTATGAGAAAGGTCTTATTGTTATCACAGATTATGATGTTTTGGTGTGCAATTACTTGTGTGGCACAGCAGAATCTGTTTACATGGGTAGATGGGAATGTAAGGACTGCTTGACATCACTCCCGAAAAATTAGTAGGTAAGACTAAATACAGGCTATATAAAGATGGCGATGTGTTGAAGATTGTAAGCTGGATAACCGGCAATGGTCCCGCACTTCCTTGATCATACTTCTACTTTTAAGTCGAAAAAAAAGCCGTATTTTTGCAAAAAATTATCGCATGACAGAAAAGGATTTAATTGAATTGAGGAATGGAGCTGAAGTTACTAAGGTTCAGTTTAAGGAACGTGTGTTGGATAAATACGATACGGCATGCGAGTTGGTCGCATTCTCAAATAGTCGCGGAGGTAAGATAGTGGTTGGTATCAATGATAAGACAGGACACATCAATCCATTGTCTTTTGTAGAAATACAAGAAACCACAAATCTTCTGACAAATTTGGCAAGTGAGAATGTCTTTCCTAATATCTTAATCAGTGTAAATACCGTCAAAGTTGATGGTGGACACGTTGTGGTTGCCACTATTCCCGAAGGTAAAAATAAGCCTTACCACGACAACAAAGGTATTGTGTGGGTGAAAAATGGCTCTGATAAACGCAGAGTATTTGACAATGCTGAATTAGCAGAAATGATGACAGAATGTGGCAGTTTTCATCCCGATGAAGCCACTGTCAATGACTCATCTATTAATGACCTTGACATGGAAACCGTTAAGGCATTTCTCTTAGGTCGTTTTTCATCTCGCTTTGAGAATGTGGGTTTAACCGAAGTCGAATTACGAAAACTGCCTATTGAAAAGCTGGTTGATATTATCGGTGAAGGTTTTACATTAGAGAAACTGTTTAGGAATTTACGTTTTATTCGTCCTGATGGAAAACTTACAGTCGCAGCTATGCTGTTGTTTGGTAAAGCACCTCAGCGTTGGCTCCCTGTTCTTACCACTAAATGTGTTTCCTTTTATGGAAACGATGAAAGTGGTATGACTTTCCGTGATAAAGTGGATGGCGAGGCTATGGAGGGTAATCTTCTTCATCAATTTAGCTGCGTTATGGACTTTTTCCGCCGGAATTTACGAATGGTTCAAGACGGCGAAGAGTTTAATCAACAAGGCAAAATTGAAATACCCATCATTGCATTGCAAGAATTGGTGGTCAATTCAATGGTTCACCGTTCGCTCGCTCGTCAGTGCCCTATACGGATTTTTATCTTTGATAATCGAGTAGAAATCCACAGTCCAGGCATACTTCCGGGTGGATTAACAGTCAAGGATATTGAGGCTGGAACATCGTTACCCCGTAATAATTTCTTGTTCAGTAATGCTATTTTCTCATTACCGTATGCTGGTATAGGTACGGGTATCAGACGATGTATAAGTCTCGGAATTAAACCAGAGTTTAAGAATGATGAAAATCTGAATGAGTTTGTTATTATCATTCCTCGATTAGATGAGAATGGTAACCAAGTAACTAAGTCGGATGAGAAAAGTAACCAAGTGCAGGATAAAAATGGCAACCAAGTAACCAAGTCAAACGAAGAAAGTAACCAAGTGAAAGGCGAAAAAGAACTAGGTCATCCTAAATTGACAAAGCAGCAAGAAGATATACGAAATTTCTGCTCTATACCACGCACTGCACAAGAAATTATGGATAGATTGGGCATTACCAACCAAACCAAGAATCGTCAAAGACATATACAGCCACTTTTGGATATGGGCATTTTGGAAATGACAAACCCAGAGAATCCTACGGCGAATAATCAAAGATATCGAAGAGCTCTCAAGAAATAGGAGTTTGAACCAACCCCAAAAAAACAAACAGATAACTGTTAAAAAAACGAGATTATTAAAAATTTTTCAATGTATTAAATAACTCATAATATGAATAGGATTAAGGTTCTGACAATGTTTCTAACTTTTCTATTTTCATCTCTAAATTCATATAGTTGGGATTTTGAAAATGATTGGAAGATTGAGAAAAGACTCTACACAATTCGTCGAATATTTAAGCCAACGAATGTTAATGACAAATTAATTGATTTGTACAAAAAGTATTACAATCTGAACAAAGCCACTTTACCATTTAACTCGTTTGTTAGTTTTTATCCTAAACAGAACAAGAGTAGTTTTGAAAACATTCTTATTTTACACACCGAAAACTGTATTGGATGTAATGTTTCAACACCTATATCAATGATATCTTCAGACAAGGAGTGTATTGCTTACATTCAAATGCAGAGCCAATATGGAGATGGCTGGTTAAAAAATAATATTTCAGACATAGAAGAAGCATTAGCACGTGAAGTCAGGTGTAATAAAGATGATTTACGATATTGGCAGGGAGAGATTCAAGAAAAAGAGATTAAACATATATTCGATGAAAACATTATAGTATATAGGAATGATGTAATAACAAATAAATGTAATGCTGACGCTTTGTTCTTGTGTAAATTTCCTTGCAGAGAAAGAGTAGGTATAATAAATAATGAATCTGTATTTACAGAGATACACCCTGAATACCCTCATTATTTTACTTTTATAATTTACAAAGATATGAGTATTCCTATTAAGATGAACTTATTCCTTACAGATAAAGGCTACAAAAATATTGACAGATACATATCAGATATATGTAATTCTTTAGCCTTTAACAATAAATAAGTAGATTTCAGAAAAAACAGCGTTGAAAACTGATATTTCACAGATCATCAATAGAATTTTTTGGGTGTGACAGCAAATTTCACACCTATTTTTATGCTTTTCAAGTAACAATTCATACATTTGCTATCATCAACAACAAAAAAAACAACTATATGAAATGTATTGTACTTAAAACTATCTGGCTTTCGTTAATTACAATTATTGCGTTAACGGGTAATCCAACTGATGCAAAAGCACAAACTGATTTGTCTGATAATAAAACAGGTATTCAGAGTAATACGATTTATCATTATGATGAAAAATCAGAAACATATATGGATTTAAACCGTAATCTTGATGAGATTCCCATAATGCTTATATATGATTCTACTGTTATTGAATTGGACAATGAATTAAATTCAGATATAGACATAAATAAGACAAACTTTTCCCGAAAAGAGTTGGCTTCTATTTTAGGAGTTAAACCTAATCAGGTTAAGGTATATAAAGTGCGAAAAGGAAATAATGCTATTTCAATTTTTGGCTATAGGGCTTTTAATGGTTCTATTGAAGTATTAAGCCCAAAAAAGTATAGACAACTAAAGAAAGAGAGCAAACTATCATCAGTTCTGGATGGATATAATGTTTTTGGAAATAAAGGATCAAAAAAATATATCAAGTTAAATAATTACGATTTTGGTAGCTTTTCAAAAAAAGAGATGAAACTTTATAACGAAGCAAACAGTAGAGTTCAATATGAAATGGGTGATGGGTATATATATATAACAACGAAATCAGCGGATGAAATTAACATCTCACCGGAATTGTTTGATTTGATTAAAAAACGTACTGAAGATTACAATAAAGTTCTAGGTGGAAGTATAAATTGATTAGTTAGAAATTTGTTTTTAGTTTGTATCCGTAATTCGGATTTTCAAACATATTCAAAGGTGAAGATTTACAAGATAACAACATATATAATTCTACTATTTACACTTCTGTCAATAACAAGTTGTGGTGGCAGAATAGAGCAGTGTTATTTGCCCTTCAGAATCTTTTTGATATCGTTTAGTTTGTTCAGAGCCGCTATTGGAGTAAGGTTGTTTACATCGGTCTGAAGCAGTTGGTCCCTGATCTGGCATAGTACAGGATCTTCCAGCTGGAAGAAGCTCATCTGCATACCTTCACGACCTTTGCCGGTTTCTGCCGATGGGCGTGAAATACTCTTGCCATCACTGCCGGTCTCCATTTCGGAAAGTATTACTTCTGCACGTTTCACTATGCTGCGAGGCATTCCGGCCATTTCTGCCACATGAATACCGAATGAATGTTCACTACCTCCCGGCTTCAGTTTACGCAGGAAAAGTACTTTGCCATCAACCTCTTTTACTGCCACGTTATAGTTGCGAATACGGCTGAATGTAGATGCCATTTCATTTAATTCATGATAATGGGTGGCAAACAGTGTGCGGGCATGAGCCTTATGATGTTCATGAATATGCTCTACTATTGCCCATGCTATAGAGATACCGTCGTATGTGGATGTGCCGCGTCCCAATTCATCGAACAGAACCAAACTACGCAGAGAGAGGTTGTTCAGAATATTCGATGCCTCTGTCATCTCTACCATAAAGGTGGATTCTCCAGCCGAAATATTATCGCTGGCACCTACACGGGTAAAGACCTTATCCACTATACCTATATGAGCACTTGTAGCAGGTACATACGAACCCATCTGCGCCATAATGGTGATAAGTGCAGTCTGTCTGAGAAGCGCCGATTTACCTGCCATATTAGGACCTGTTATTATCAGTATCTGCTCTTTCGATGTATCCACATACAGATTGTTGGCTACATACTCTTCGCCTAACGGGAGTTGCTTTTCTATTACAGGATGACGACCATCACATATATCCAGTACCAGACTGTCATCTACCACAGGACGGATGTAATTGTTTTCTCGGGCTATGGTAGCAAATGATACTAAACAATCCAACTGGGCCAATGCTGTTGCATTTATCTGTATCGCCTTTATATATGGAAGAATGGATTGCACCATTTCACCGTATATTCTGTTCTCTATGGCCAGAATCTTATCTTCTGCTGTGAGTATCTGCTCTTCGTACTGTTTCAGCTCTTCTGTTATGTAACGTTCAGCATTTACAAGTGTCTGTTTTCTTATCCAGGTTTCCGGTACCTTATCCTTATGTGTGTTGCGTACCTCAATGTAGTAACCAAACACGTTGTTGAATGCAATCTTTAGGTTTGGAATACCTGTTGCATCCGATTCCCTGTTCTGTATCTGTAACAGATAGTCTTTTCCTGAATACGATATATTTCTCAGGCGATCCAATTCTTCATCTACACCATCAGCTATTACCCCACCCTTGTTCAGTAACATAGGCGGATTCTGACGTATGGTATGCTCTATTTTATCACATAAATCTGAACAGGATTGCAGTTTTTCCGATAATACATACAAACCTGAATCGGCAAACTCTTCACATAGAGCCTTTATAGGATCAATGCAACGCAATGCCATATTCAGCGATACCATCTCACGTGGGTTGATACGCATTACTGCTGCTTTTGATACAAGACGTTCCAAATCTCCTATCTGCTGAAGATTCTCTCTGAGTTCTGTCTCCAGATGAGGATTACGGAACATTAAATCTACTATATCCAGTCTGGCATTTATAGCCGCTGCATCTTTTAACGGGAACAACAACCATCTGCGCAGCAGACGTGAACCCATTGGTCCGGATGTTTTGTCTATTACCTGTAAAAGGGATTTTCCACCTTCGTTCAGGCTCTGAACCAGTTCCAGATTTCTGGTGGTAAAGGAATCAAGGCGAACATATCTGTCCTCCTCTATTCTGGATATGGTTGTTATATGGTCTATATTGTTATGCAGAGTCTCCTCCAGATATTGAAGTACTGCTCCACAAGCTATCATTCCTGCCTTAAGATGCTCAATTCCGAAGCCCTTCATATTCTTTGTCCTGAAGTGACGTGACAGCTTATCTTTGGCAAAATCGTCTGTGAAAACCCAATCGTCCAAATCCTGCAGATAGTATTTTCCGGCAAATGTCTGCAGAAAATTCTTTCTGGTATCGCGCTTAATCAACACCTCTTTTGGTGAAAAATTGGAGAGAAGTTTCTCTATATAATCACACTGTCCTTCGGCAGTCAGAAATTCGCCGGTAGATATATCCAAAAATGCTGCACCACAAACTCCTTTACCTGTATGAACAGCTGCCAGAAAGTTATTCTCCTTACCTGTAAGTACATGGTCACCAATGGCTACACCGGGAGTAACAAGTTCTGTTACACCACGTTTTACAAGTTTTTTGGCAAGCTTAGGATCTTCCAACTGGTCGCATATTGCAACACGCCTGCCAGCCCTTATAAGTTTAGGCAGATAGGTGTCTAATGCATGATGCGGAAAACCAGCCATCTCCAAGGATTTTGACTGGTTTCCGTTATTTCTCTTAGTCAGGGTTATACCTAATATTTCGGCTGCCTCTACAGCATCCTGAGAATATGTTTCATAAAAATCGCCACAACGAAATAACAATACGGCATCCGGATGTTTCGCTTTCAGTTCAAAGAACTGTTTCATCATTGGGGTTTCTGTGGCCTTCTTCTCTGCCATATTGTAATCCTGTTTTTATTTCTGAATATCTTTTTTGTACTTCTTGAAGATTCTTTTTCTGAACAGGAAGACGGTGAATATTACCCATAAAACAGATACTATTCCCAGTGTTATGAATGAAGCCTGCAAACTATTTGGAGCATATCCCAACACTAACAGTATTGGGAGTCCCAAAACCACAGCAGGTATGTTTTGCAACACTAAGTTATTAGCTGCAGGGGTTTCATATTTTGGATCTATTTCACGCAACAGAATCATACCATTGCTGGCTGTTCCTGTAAGTGTTCCGAACATTGCAAAGAAACCTTCGTACTGGTATCCTTTGTATATCTCCTTACATACCCAATTGATATAGATAAATGTGAATATCGCACCTATCAGGCAAACCAACAGAAGAGGTAGTATAAATGATTTCAGATTTTCAAAGCTGATAGCTGCTGTACCTGCAACAATCATTATATCAAAGAAGAAACCACTACTTCTGTTCAAAAGATAATCGTTCAGATACTCTCTGTGCATAATCTGTTTGTCGCGCAGGAACTTTACAACTATCTTCATCAATGAAGCAAACAATATACCCCAGAAGAAGTTGAAGCCCCAGATAAGTGGCTTGATACTGTTTTCCCAAAGCTTACCCAAATGCAAACTGTTCATTGCCATCATAAACAAAAATACAAACATGTAAGTTACGAATATCATGGACAATGTTACTGTAAGTTTATCCACTGATTCTGAATGTGGAATATCGTTATCGGTTTCGTAATCCTCCATTGTGGTTTTAATGGCTTGCTTATCATTGAATATGGTAAGTTTGCCTTTTCTGCGTAATATGTTCATGTAGATAACACCTACTACGCTTCCTACAATGAAACCGATTGCCGCTATTGACAAACCAAAATCCTTACCAGGGAAAGGCATACCCGATGCAATTGCATGTTCCTGATAGATAGAACCAAAGTTCAAAGCCTGACCAGGACCCTGACCATATCCCATTGGCAACAACAGACCACCTGCATAGAATATATTACCAAACCATTCAGAGTCTTTGCAATATAGGAAAAGAGGAATTGTTATTAACAAACCCACTACTGCCTGAACAATATATGTACCAATTGTCAATACACCTGTCTCTAAAATCTTGGTGGTAGATGTAACACATGTCTCCTTTTTTACACGCAGTGACATTGCAATAAAACCTAATGCCAGTGTGTGATAGGTTATGATCTCCATTGTGTTCTTGTCAATAAGATCATTGAAACTTGGAATCAGTTTAAGAAGAAATATCAATAATCCTCCAATCAAAGCGGTAGGTATAAGACTTCTGTTCATGAATCCCACTTTTCGTCTTATTACATTACCAATCAACATCGCTGCAGTTATAATAAAAATCTGAATGAGAAATGTCCAACTGCTGATACTTTCAAATAAACTTGTCATAATACTTGGGTTTTAATTAGCCTTTAAGATGCAAAAGTAAGTTTTTCATTCTTTTTTTCACCATATAAATGAGATTATTTTATCCTGACTCTCTGTTAATACCTCATTATATATAGAAAATCATCAGATTTCATTAACTTTGCAATTTAAGAAAAGCGTAAAACAAATAAAGAATTATATATGGAATACGATTTTAAATCGATTGAGCCTAAATGGCGTAAAAAATGGGTAGAGAATAAAACATATCAGGTTACAGAAGATAGTTCTAAACCAAAGTTCTATGTTCTGAACATGTTCCCTTACCCATCGGGAGCTGGATTGCATGTTGGTCATCCGTTAGGATATATTGCATCTGATATCTATGCACGTTACAAACGTCAGTGCGGATTTAATGTGCTTAATCCTATGGGATACGATGCATACGGTCTGCCTGCCGAACAGTATGCCATTCAGACAGGACAACACCCTGCCATTACAACAGAAGCAAACATCAACAGATACAGAGAACAGCTTGATAAGATTGGTTTCTGTTTTGACTGGAACAGAGAGATCAGAACATGTAATCCTGATTACTACCACTGGACACAGTGGGCTTTCCAGCAGATGTTCAACAGCTATTACAACAATGATACCTGTAAGGCTGAACCTATTGCCGAACTGATAAGCAAATTCGAAAAATCGGGTACTGAAGGTATCAATGCTGCATGCTCTGAAGAGCTCAGTTTTACAGCTCAGGATTGGGCTAACTATTCCGAAAAAGAGAAATCTGATGTGTTAATGAACTATCGCATTGCATATCAGGGAGAAACCATGGTGAACTGGTGCCAGGGTCTGGGTACTGTTCTTGCCAATGACGAAGTTGTAGATGGTGTATCAGAAAGAGGAGGCTTCCCTGTTGAACAGAAAAAGATGACACAGTGGTGTCTGCGCGTTTCTGCTTATTCACAGCGTCTGCTTGACGGACTTAACAACATAAAGTGGTCTGATTCTATCAAAGAGACTCAGAAAAACTGGATTGGCCGCTCTGAAGGTACTGAAATGCAGTTTAAGGTTAAGGACAGCGATGTGGAATTTACCATATTTACCACTCGTGCCGACACTATATTTGGTGTTACCTTTATGGTTCTTGCACCTGAAAGTGAACTGGTTGATACCCTGACAACTGCTGAACAGCGTGCTGAAGTGGATGCATACCTGGCTGCAGTGAAAAAACGTACAGAACGTGAACGTATTGCAGACCGCAGAGTAACAGGCGTATTCAGTGGTTCATACGCTATAAACCCACTTACAAAGGAGGCTGTTCCTGTATGGATTAGTGATTATGTACTTGCAGGATATGGTACAGGTGCTATTATGGCAGTACCTGCACACGATAGCCGTGACTATGCTTTTGCTAAACATTTCGGTCTTGAAATACGTCCGCTTATTGAAGGTTGCGATGTATCAGAAGAGAGCTTCGATGCAAAAGAGGGTATTATGGTTAATTCTCCACGCGCAGAGCAGATGTACGATGGATGTCTGGTGCTGAACGGTCTTACCATCAAGGAAGCTATTGCTAAAACCAAAGAGTATGTAAAGGCTAACAATCTGGGTAGAGTAAAGGTTAATTATCGTCTTAGAGATGCTATTTTCAGCCGTCAGCGTTACTGGGGTGAACCATTCCCTGTTTACTACAAGAATGGAATACCTTGTATGATTCCTGAATCATGTCTGCCACTTGAACTTCCTGAAATTAAGGAATATAAACCAACAGAAACAGGCGAACCTCCACTGGGACATGCTACAAAATGGGCTTTCGATACAAAAACAAACACAGTTGTTGAAAAGAGCCTTATAGATAATGAAACAGTATTCCCTATTGAACTGAATACAATGCCTGGTTTTGCAGGTTCATCAGCATACTATCTGCGTTACATGGATCCGCACAACAATAAGGGTCTGGTTTCAGAAGATGCTGCTAACTACTGGAAATCCGTAGATTTGTATCTGGGTGGTTCTGAACATGCTACCGGACACCTTATCTACTCACGTTTCTGGAATAAATTCCTGCACGATATTGGTCACAGCGCAGTTGAAGAACCATTTGACAAGCTTATTAACCAGGGTATGATACAGGGACGCAGTAACTTTGTTTACAGAATAAAGGATACCAATACCTTTGTATCATTAGGTTTGAAGGATAAATATGATACTACTCCACTTCATGTTGATGTTAACATTGTTAGCAACGACATTCTGGATCTGGAGGCCTTCAAGGCATGGCGTCCTGAATATGCAGATGCTC
Source organism: Bacteroidaceae bacterium (assembly GCA_045660365.1). Taxonomy (GTDB): domain Bacteria; phylum Bacteroidota; class Bacteroidia; order Bacteroidales; family Bacteroidaceae; genus Colenecus. The sequence continues at coordinate 52,212 of JAZRDQ010000013.1, read as the reverse complement.
AATTTGAACTTGAAGATGGAAAGTATATATGCGGATGGGCTGTTGAAAAGATGAGTAAATCTATGTTCAACGTGGTTAACCCTGACACTATTATTGAAAAGTATGGTGCCGATACACTGAGAATGTACGAAATGTTCCTTGGCCCTCTTGAACAGTCAAAACCATGGGATACAAATGGTATAGATGGTTGTCACAGATTTATCCGTAAAATGTGGAATCTCTTCTTCGACAACAGAACAAGCGAACTTGTTTTGAACGACGAAGAACCTACAAAAGATGAACTGAAATCTGTACATAAACTTATAAAGAAGGTATCGGAAGATATTGAAAACTTCTCTTATAACACATCAGTAAGCGCATTTATGATCTGCGTGAACGAACTTACATCACTGAAGTGTCATAAGAAAGGTGTACTGGAAATTTTAGTGAAGCTTGTTGCTCCATTTATGCCACACATAGCAGAAGAGCTATGGCAAACCTTAGGACACAATGAAACTGTATGTGATGCTGAATGGCCTGTTTGCAATGAAGAGTATCTGAAAGAGGATAGCATAACCTACTCTATATCTTTCAACGGTAAAACCCGTTTCACTATGGATTTCCCTGCAGAAGCAACTGCACAGGAGATTCAGGATGTGGTTTTAAGCAACGAGAAGACTATTTCGTACATAGACGGAAAGACTATACGCAAAGTTATTGTTGTACCTAAAAAGATTGTAAATGTTGTTATCGGGTAATCTTATTTTCGCAACCAACAATTCTCATAAATTAGATGAGGTTCGAAATATTTTGGGAGATAGATTTACAATTAGAAGCCTTAAGGATATCGGCTGCGATGCCGATATTCCTGAAACGGCCGATACATTAGAGGGAAATGCTCTGATGAAGGCTCGTTTTCTGTACGAAAAATATGGAGAAGATTGTTTTGCCGATGATACAGGTCTGGAGGTAACAGCTTTGGGTGGAGCACCGGGTGTTCACACTGCAAGATATGCCGGCAACCACGATTCAGAAGCCAATATGAACAAACTTCTTGCAGAATTAAGAGAAAAAAATGACCGTTCTGCACAATTTAGAACAGTTATTGCGTTAATAATAAAGGGAAAGGAATTTCTCTTTGAAGGAATTGTAAAAGGAACAATAGCAACTGAAAAGGCAGGAAACGGTGGATTTGGTTATGATCCTATCTTTATTCCGGAAGGTTACAATGTAACTTTCTCTGAAATGGGAAACGACAGCAAAAACCATATCAGTCACAGGGCTTTAGCAGTTGAAAAGCTTTATAACTATTTAAATAGCTTATGAATAAAAAGATGACAAGGGCTGTATATTCCGCTGTTTTTACTGCGGTTATACTCCTTTTGTCATTCGTTAAATCTTATGCTACCATTCCAATGGGTGAATGGAAAACACATCTTTCATATCACAATGCCACTAAAAGTTTAAAGGCATTTGGCATACAGTTTGTCTTAAGTTCAGGTTCTATTTACTCATTTAGTCCGAAAGACAACACTCTTTATATCTACGATAAAATAGGTGGATTAAGTGATACCTATATCTCCAATATAGATTATTCCGATAAGGAGAAAGCTATGCTGCTTCTCTATTCAAATGGCAATATTGATATACTTTATGAAGATGAAACCATTTACAATTTCACTGACATAAAGAATAGCACTATAACTGACAAAACCATTTATGATACATATATAGATGGCTCTTTCCTGTATTTGTCAACAGCTTTCGGAGTGGTTGTATTTAATATTGAAGATGTTGAAATATCCAATAACTATAATCTTGGCAGCCCAGTTAAATCTACAGTAGTGAGAAATGACACTATTGTGTGTGCTACAGATAACGGATTATACAAAGGATATATGAAAGATAATCTGCTTGATTTTTCCAAGTGGATAAAACTTTCAAATGACAAATATGAATATCTCTATAATTTTGATAACTCGGTTTTAGGAAAAGATAGTAAAGGATCACTTTATAATATCTCAATTGATAATTATAACAGGAAAAGTATAATTGCCAATGCTGACGTTGTAAACTGCAATAACAATATCCTATCAATTTACAGTGACGGTTATTTACATCTATTTAATTCATTATCAAATAAAAATTCTTATCAATTTACTGATACTGATGTTAATCATATCTATACCGTTGATGGTAAGATATGGATAAGTCAGGGAAACAGAGGATTGACAGAGTTTTCTGTTGATGAAAACAATATAGTGTGTAATAATTACGGAATTTTACCAAATAGTCCAAGACGCAATTATTCACATTATATATCTTTCTCAAACTCCGATAAGATGTTAATGGTAGGAGGAACACATAATTATACCGGCATAGAATATGAAGGTACAGTTATGGTTTATGAAAATAACAGATGGAGTTATCTTGATGACGATATATCATCAAAAACAGGTGTAAAATATATAAACCTTACATCCATTGTAGAAGATCCAAAAGAGGAAAATCACTATTTTGTAGGTTCAGGACGTCATGGATTGTATGAATTTAAAAACAATAAGTTCTATAAACTACATACATACGATAACAGCGGACTTACTACTATTATACCTGCTAATCCTAAAAACTATGTTAGTGTTGACGGATTACAGTATGACAGTAAAGGTAATTTATGGATGGTAAACAATGAGATTGATACCATTATAAAGATTATGAAACCTGATGGCAGCTGGGCCGGATTACATTATCCGGAAATATCAGGATTACCTACTTTCAGAAAACTCTGTTTTGACAAGGATGGTCAGCTATGGACAAATTCATCGAGATACAAAGCTGGAATGTTCTGTGCCGATCTTAACAATACACCTTATAATAATAGTGATGACAAGCATAAATTCATTGGTCCATCATTTACCAATCAGGATGGTGCAACAGAAACTATTAATGATATCTTTGCCTTTGAATTCGATAAAAACGGTGAAATGTGGCTGGGTACAGACAGAGGTATTTTTGTACTTAGAAATCCTGAAGAATTTCTTTCATCTGATAATGTTATATTTGAAAGAGTAAAGATTCCAAGAAATGATGGTACCAATTTAGCCGATTACCTTTTAAGCGGAGTATATACTACTGCTATATGTATAGATGATGCAAACAGAAAATGGGTAGGAACTCAGAATAATGGTATTTTCCTGCTTTCTGAAGATGGAAAAGAGACTATTCATCACTTTACATCCGATAATTCTCCTCTACCATCAAATTATATTCAAAGTATAGCTATAAATTCTTCTACAGGCTCTGTTTTTATAGGAACATCGCTTGGACTGGTTGAATATGCAAGTGATGCTACAGAGCCGGAAAACAGCCTTTATGAAAGTAATATTAAAGTATATCCTAATCCTGTAAATCCTGAGTTTGATGGACCGGTTACTATTAATGGTATGTCTGATAAATGCACAGTTAGAATTGTTTCATCTTCTGGTTCTCTTGTATATCAGGAATATTCAAATGGTGGAACATTTACCTGGAATTTAAATGATAGAAATGGTAATAGAGTTTCATCCGGAATATACCATGCTATAATAACTGATTTGAATAATTCAAAATCAACATCAGTCAGTATAACTGTCATTAGATAATATTATATAGTTTTATTTTTATATCTCTTATTTATTATAATTATTATATCCTGTTGAAACTGTTGAAATGTTTTTGAATTTTTAATGGAATAAATTTTATGAACAATTTTCACGGATATTGAACAATTAATAAACATATTAAAATATTGGATATAAATATAATACAGAGTTATCAACATGTTTGTTAATATAGTTATAAGTAGTAATAAAACGGAGTGTGATTGTTTATATCCGGTTAAAAAAAAATAATAAAAAAATGGGTTATCAACAGTGGTTTTTCAAATACATTTATAATTGACTACTGATGTAAAAAATCCAAATTTATAACCATGAAATTAGACATTATTTATCAACTGTAAAAACCAACTTTTTCAACAGCTTTTTCAGGATATCAACATAGTTATTCACACCCTTATTTTATAGTAAGATTAAAAAGAGTAAATTTGCAGATGTAAAATAGAAGTGTACAGATATGAGAAAACTGGAAGTATCAGAATTGAACAGAATAGATAGAGAATCATTTATAGAGAGTATAAAACTGCCTGTAACTGTTATTCTAGATAATGTAAGGAGTCTGCATAATGTGGGTTCTGTATTTAGAACTTCCGATGCTTTCAGAATAGAGAAGATATATCTGTGTGGTATAACAGCTACTCCGGAAAATTCACTTACTGAAATTCATAAAACTGCCTTGGGTGCCGAAGATTCTGTTGAATGGGAATATTCTTCCGATACTGTTCAGGTAGTGCAGAACTTGAAAAATGAAGGTTATACCATTGTATCTATTGAACAGGTAGAAGGTAGTATAATGCTTAATGATTTTAAAGCTGATACATCTGTTAAGTATGCTCTGATACTTGGTAACGAAGTTAAAGGTGTACAACAGCAGGTAGTGGATATATCTGATATTTCCATAGAGATACCTCAATACGGTACAAAACATTCATTGAATGTATCTGTATCGGCCGGAATAGTGCTTTGGGAATTTGCAAAGCAGTTAAAGAATATAATTGATTAATGAGCTTCCAACCAGTTTTTACCCCAACCGAAATCTGCTGTTAAAGGAACTTGCATAGGGTATGCACTCTGCATCTCCTCTAAAACTATACTCTTTACTATCTCCTCTTCTCCCTTTACTACGTTAAAGTTCAATTCATCATGTACCTGCAGAATCATGGTAGATTTAATATTCTCTTTCATAAATCTGTTATAGATACCTATCATCGCCTTTTTGATAATATCTGCGGCACTTCCCTGTATAGGAGCATTTATGGCGTTGCGTTCAGCAAATCCACGTACTATAGCGTTACTTGATGTTATAGTAGGCAGATAGCGTTTTCTGTGTAGTATGGTTTCTATATATTGTTTCTCTCTTGCTTTTTCTATAGACAGATCCATATACTCCTTGATACCGGAATAGGTTTTGAAATAGTTTTCAATAAGTTCTTTTGCCTGTGCTCTGTTTACACCCATTCTTTCGGCCAGTCCAAATACGGAAATTCCATATATAATTCCAAAATTGGCAGTTTTAGCTTTGCTTCTTTCAGCTTTTGTTACCTCTTCCAATGGCTTATTGAAAACTTTAGCTGCTGTTGCTGCATGAATATCATTACCATTTTTAAAGTCTTCAATCATATTGGCATCACCGCTAAGATGTGCCATTATTCTAAGTTCTATCTGGGAATAGTCGGCAGAAAAGAATGTGCAGCCTTCATCAGGAATAAATGCTTTTCTTACCTCCTTGCCATCTTCATCCCTGATAGGGATATTTTGCAGGTTTGGATTGCTGGAACTTAATCTGCCTGTTGCTGTAACAGTCTGGTTGTATGATGTATGTATCTTACCTGTCTGTTGATTGATAAGCAAAGGAAGTGCATCTACGTATGTACCAAGCAGCTTTTTAAGTCCGCGATACTGTAGAATCAGATCCACAATAGGATGGTTATATCTTAATCCTTCCAATACCTCTTCTGATGTAACATATTGTCCGGTTTTTGTCTTTTTGGCCTTTTCAACTATCTTCAGTTTTTCAAACAGGATTTCACCTACCTGCTTTGGCGATAATATATTGAAAGATGTTCCTGCAAGATTGAATATTTCTGTTTCAATAGCTCTCATTCTGCCGTTAAAGACTTCTGATGTCTCTTTAAGTGATGCGGTATCTAATCTTACACCATTCTTTTCCATATAAGCCAGCACCTTTACCAGTGGCATCTCTATTTCATTGAATAGAGTGTATGTTCCATCTTTTTTAAGTTCAGCCTCAAGTATATTTTTTAACTGCAGTGTTATGTCGGCATCTTCGCATGCATATTCATATACCTGTTCAGGAAAGAGATTTGCCATATTGCCCTGGTGTTTTCCTTTCTCTCCTATCAGCTCTTCTATATGAATGGTTTTATACTTAAGGTAGATTTCTGCCAGATAGTCCATGCCATGGTGCAATTCAGGTTGCAACAGATAATGGGCAATCATTGTATCGAACATTTCACCTTTTACATCTATTCCGTAATTGGAAAGTACAAGGATGTCATATTTTATGTTTTGTCCTATTTTCAAAATAGTTTCATCTTCCAGTACATTTTTTACCAATGACAGTATTTCTCTGTTTTTTTCTTCGTCGGCAGTGATAGGAATATAAAATGCTTCGTGTTCTTTAATGGAAAAGCTGATTCCCACCAATTTTGACGTTATTGGATTGATTCCCGATGTTTCTGTGTCAAAACAGCAAAAATTACTATCAGAAATTTTAGCGCATAATTCTTTTACATCTTCTACATTTTCAATGAGATAGTAGTTGTGATGGGTTGATTTTATGTCGCTGAGATTTGAATTTTCAAAAAGATCTGTACCGGTGGCTTCAAAATCGGCAAATAAATCGCCACTAAAACCATCGTTTTTTGGAGTTTTGGCTTTACTCTCAGTTTTAGCTTCAATGTTGCTTCCTTCCCTTTCTGAAAGTCTGTTTATAAGAGTTCTGAATTCAAGTCTGGTGAAAATCTCCTTTATTTTCTTAATATCCGGTTTTTCCACCTTTAACTGTTCCATGTCAAGTTCAACAGGAACATCTCTTCTGATTGTAGCAAGCAGTTTACTGAATTCTATCTTTTCCCTGTTCTCTTCAATTTTGGATTTCAAAGCTCCTTTCAACTTATCAGTATTGTTAAGGATGTTTTCAATACTTCCAAATTCGTTTATTAATTTCTGGGCTGTCTTAGGTCCAACACCAGGACAACCCGGAATATTATCGGAACTATCACCCATCAGTCCCAATAGATCTATTATCTGACAGGTATCGGTAATTTCATATTTCTCTTTCACTAAGGCCGGAGTCATCACTTCATACCCCTTGTCACCATACCTTGGTCTGTATATGAACGATGTGTTAGATACCAACTGACAGTAATCCTTATCAGGTGTAAGCATATAGGTCTCTATTCCACCCTTTTCATCGGCCTTTTTTGACAATGTACCTATAACATCGTCAGCTTCAAATCCTGCCACTTCCAGGATAGGAATGTTATATGCTCTGAGTATCTCCTTTATTACAGGAACAGATTCGCGGATTGCTTCCGGTGTCTCTTCTCTCTGAGCTTTGTACTCTTTATATAGTTCATGACGGAAAGTGCCACCTGCCGGGTCAAAAGCTACACCCAGATGTGTTGGTTTCTCTTTAGCTATAATCTCTTCCAGCGTATTTACAAATCCTAGCATAGCAGATGTATTTTCTCCCCTGGAGTTTATTCTTGGGTTATTTATAAATGCATAATAGGCTCTGTATATTATGGCATACGCATCAAGTAGAAATAGTTTATCCATCTGTTATCTGTTTTATCCTGTTTGTTTATCTGATAAGCAAAAGTAAAATTACTGCTTTTTTTGTTAAATCTGTTCTATGGCTAATTTAATTAAGCAGATGTTTTCTGTTTCTTTTATTATTTGCAGTAAAAGCTGCTCTTGACACCCCTTAAAAGGTAAAATTATAGTAAACAATTTTCAGTTTCGCTAACCTTACATTAAATTTGCAGTTGAAAGGATAGGCATGCTGCTAATTCTCTTTTATAAACTTTAGCAATATTCAAATGACAAGTCTGAATAATATAATATTACCGGTAGAGAGTGAATTTTCTGAATTTAAGTCTCATTATAATTCATTGTTCTATAGTAATGTATCATCTGTCGATCTATTGCTGAAGTTCTTGTTGCAGCGTAAGGGAAAGATGATGCGTCCGCTGCTGGTTTTATTAACCTCAAAATGTTTTGCCACAGTTCCCGAAAGTGTGCATCATCTGGCAGCAGCTGTGGAACTTCTGCATCAGGGTAGTCTTATTCATGATGATGTAGTTGATGAAAGCGATAAACGCAGAGGTAAGGAATCGGCCAATGCTGTTTTTGATAATAAAATGGCAGTTCTGTTGGGCGATTATGTTGTTTCTATGGCCTTAAAGGAGGTAACAGCAACAGAAAGTGTTGAATCTGTTGATGTTATTTCATCACTCATAGGTACCCTCTCTGCAGGAGAAATTATGCAGTTGGATGCACTGAATTTGCCCAATCTATCGGAAGATTTATACTTTGATATCATTACTAAAAAGACAGCTTATCTCTTTGCAGTATGTACATATCTGGCTGCCAGACTGAGCGGTGCTTCGGAAGAAGAGACCGAAAATATGCGCAGGTTTGGTGAAATAATAGGTCTCTGTTTTCAGATAAAGGACGATATATTCGATTATAACAAATCTACGGAAATTGGTAAACCCTTCGGTAACGATCTGCGTGAGGGTAAATTTACTCTTCCGGCTATTTATGCCCTGAATAACAGCGACAGAGACTGGTCTGAATACGTTTCTGCAGTACGTTCGTTGGAGGCTACTCCTGAACAGATTGAAGAGATTACCGACTATACTATCCAGAATGGTGGTATAGAGTATGCTGAGCGTAAGATGCATGAACTAAAAGAGCAGGCAATCAGTCTGTTGCCTGCCCATATATCAGCAAATTTGAGAGATGCCTTTATTTCCTATCTTGATATGATTATCAACAGGACTAAATAATAGCTTCCAATAGTTTATCAAACAGTCTGCTGGCTCCTATTCTGAATAGATTTTTGTTCAGCCATTCATCACCTAAAACATTCTTTACTATGCTGTAGTATAACAGTGCGTCCTGTGGAGTGCTTATGCCTCCTGCAGCTTTGATACCTATCTTTTTACCGGTTTCATTGTAGTATTCTTTAATGGCTTTGCACATCACAAAGAATGAATTAGGATCTGCTCCTGCTACCTCTTTACCGGTTGATGTCTTAATGAAATCTGCTCCGGAATACATAGCAAGAATAGATGCAATCTTCACGTTATCAAGTGTTTGTAATGCTCCACATTCTATAATTACTTTTAATGTCTTATCCTTGCAGATATCTCTTATTTCTTCTGTTTCGTTACAGATATATTCGTAATCTCCATTTAACAGCTTTCCTGTATTCTGAACAATATCAATCTCTTCTGCTCCATCCAGTATTGCCAGTGAGGTTTCTGCTATCTTTACCTCTGTAAATGTCTGAGATGATGGAAATCCACCTGCTACGCAACAGGTTTTAACGTTATCAGCTTCTAATGAATTGCTTACCACATTAGCAAAATTCGGATATACGCAGATTGATGCAACCTGTGGGATATCAGGGCGTTCATTGTCTAACTGGTTAACCTTTTCAACCAGTTGCAGTACACTCTCTTCGTTATCAGTCGGTTTCAGTGTAGTAAGATCTATCAGGCTGATAATATCCATCAAAGTCTGTCTATTCTCCAGTTCTGCAGCATCTGCTTTAGCCTTTTCTACAGCTTTTTCTACCCCTTTTTTATCGATGGAAAGGCTGTATTTTGACAGAGCTTCACTGTAACGGTCTTGTGAAATTTCAAAATCTTCCATAATTTATTCTTTGTTTTTAGTATCCATTATTATTGTAACAGGGCCATCATTCAGAAGTGATACCTTCATATCTGCTCCAAATATACCCATTTCAACGGTTTTTCCCAATTCCATCGATAGTTTTTGGCAGAATTCCAGATATAGCGGTTTGGATATTTCTGGTTTTGCAGCTCTGATGTATGATGGTCTGTTGCCCTTTTTTGTTTGTGCCATAAGTGTAAATTGACTTATAGCAAGTATATTACCATCTATCTCCTTTATCGATTTGTTCATTACACCATTCTCATCGTCAAAGATACGCAGGTTTGTAATCTTTTTACAGAGCCATTCAATATCTTCAGAATTATCGCTCTCTTCAATGCCAACCAGAATAAGCATTCCTTTTGCTATACTGCCGCATATATTGCCATCTACCTTTACTGATGCTTCTGTTACTCTCTGTATAACTGTTCTCATTTTTCAAATCCTTTTCTCCACTCAATAATAATAGCTGCCCTACTCTTTCCAACAGCATCAATAAGTTCCTCCTCTTTTGCCTCTTTTATTCGTTTGATGCTCTTGAATTTTTTCAGTAACAGTTCACTTGTTTTTTCTCCAATTCCCTGAATATCAGATAGTTCGGATGATAATTGCCTTTTGCTTCTTTTCTTTTTATGAAAACTGATAGCTACTCTGTGTACCTCTTCCTGCATCTGTTCAAGAAGTCTGAATAGTTCAGAGTCTGGTTTTATTCCTACTTCCATTTGAGGGAACCCGTATAACAGGGCAGATGTCTTGTGATGATTGTTCTTTACAAGTCCTGCAATATTTATGTTAATGTTCAGATTATCAGCAACTTCCTTTGCTATACTCATCTGTCCTTTACCACCATCAACAATAATAAGATCAGGCAGTTTCCCACCTTCATTTATTATTCTTGAATACCTTCTGTGCATAACTTCGTACATTGAGGCGTAGTCGTCTCCCCCACTCTCTTCCTTTATATTGAATAATCTGTACTCCTTTTTATCAGGTTTACCATTCTTATATACTACACAAGCCGCTACTGCATCGCTGCCTGAAATATGAGAATTGTCAAAACACTCTATATGAAGTGGTATTCTCTCTAATTTAAGGCTGTTTTGCAACTCCTTTAATATTCTGGTCTGTTTTTGTTCAGGATTAAGTTTGTCTGTACGTTTTAATCTGTCGGCTCTGTACTGTTTGACATTTAAAATTGATAGATCCAGCAGTTTTTTCTTCTCTCCTTTTTGAGGAACCACCCACTCTACCCCGTCAATTTGTGTCTCTGGTTTAAACGGAACAAGCACCTCTTTTGCGGTGCTTCTGTACCTGGTGCGCATCTCTGCAAATGCTGTCAAAAGCATCTCTTCCAGGTTTTCGTCCATCTTTCTTTTATATTCAAATGTGAATGCCTGATTGATGCATCCATTTGAAAGATGCAGATAGTTTACAAATACCACCTCTTCATCTTCTTCTATTGAATATACATCTATATTATCCAGATTTCCGCTAACCACCTGGCTCTTTTCTGTAAAGGCGGTAAGTGTCAGGTATTTCTCTTTCAGGGTTTGTGCCTTCTCAAAATTAAGTTTTAAGGATTCCTGTTTTATCTCTTCAAATATTCTTTTGCTTAAGTCAAGTGCATTTCCTTTCAATATCTCTCTTATTTCAGAAATGTCATGACAATAATCTTCTCTGTTCTGCAGCCCTATACATGGTGCCTTGCACTTTTTTATATGATATTCCAGACACTCTTTGTATTCACCTTTGTTAATCCCTTCTTCCTTTAAATTTAATTTGCAGGTTCTGATACAGTAAGTTTCTGTAATAAGCTTTAAAAGTGCGTTCAGAGTACCTACGTGGCTGTATGGACCATAATATGAACTGCCATTTCTTATTATATTTCTTGTTTTAAAGATTCTTGGAAATGGTTCGTTTGTAATACAGATTGAAGGATATGTTTTATCGTCTTTAAGCAGTATGTTGTATTTGGGTTTGTATCTTTTAATAAGATTGTTTTCCAGTAAAAGTGCATCCCATTCGTTTTTTACCACTATGTACTTTATGTCGAATATCTGCTTAACCAGTAGTTTTGTCTTGTAGGTCTGCTGTTCCTTTACAAAATATGAAGACACTCTCCTTTTAAGATTTTTTGCCTTACCAACATAAATTATCTGTCCCGAGCTGTTCAAGTATTGGTAACACCCCGGTTTTTCAGGAAGACTATGAACAATTGGTTTCAGCTTCTCTTCATAAAATTCATTAACCTTCATGCTTTGTTCCATTCAATCCTGTTTAGGCTGCTGGTTGTTTGTTCCACGTGGAACATTTACGTTTTATCTGTTTAACAACACAAGAAGTACATTTATGTCGCTTGGCGATACTCCGGGTATTCTGCTTGCTTCTGCCAGTGTTTCCGGGTTTATTCTTGCAAGTTTTTGTCTGGCTTCTGTCGATAGCGACTGCAGAGTGTCATAGTTGAATTTATCTTTTATGCGGATATCTTCAAGTCTTTTCATCTTGTTGGCTATCAATCTTTCACGGCTGATGTATCCGCTGTATTTAATTGATATTTCTGCAGCTTCAACAATCTCTTCCTTTCTTTTTGTTTCAACCTTATCCAGCTCAGCAGCAAGTGCCTTTACATGTCTGGAAATGTTGTTCAGGGTTATCTGTGGCCTGTTTAGAAGGTCAAATAGCTTGCAACCCTCCTTTAGCGGTGTTGTTCCCAGCTGTTCCAGAGCGCTGTTTATGAGAGCCGGTTTGATTGAGTAGTTTTTGCAGAAATCTATTATATGGTTTACCTGTTCAAGCTTGGTTGTCATATAGTTGTATCTTTCTGCTGTAGCAAGTCCTGATTTGTATGACTTCTCTGTCAATCTGAAATCGGCATCATCCTGTCTGAGCAGTATTCTGTATTCGGCTCTTGATGTGAACATACGGTATGGTTCATCAACGCCTTTGTTTATCAGGTCGTCAATTAGAACACCTATGTATGCTTCGTCACGTCCCAATGTAAATGGTTCTCCGCCGTGGCAGTTTATGTGGGCATTGATACCTGCCATAATACCTTGTCCGGCTGCCTCTTCGTAACCGGTTGTACCGTTTACCTGTCCGGCCATGAACAGGTTTTTTATAATTTTTGACTCCAGGTTGCGTTTTAGCTGTGTCGGGTCAAAATAGTCGTATTCAATAGCATAGCCCGGTCTGTAAACCACAAGATCACGAAATGCCGGAATCTCTTTCAATGCCTTTATCTGAATATCCATTGGCATTGAAGATGAAAATCCGTTCAGGTACATTTCATTTGTATCTTCACCTTCTGGTTCCAGAAACAGCTGGTGCTGGTCTCTGTCCGGGAATGTTACTAGTTTGGTCTCTATGCTCGGGCAGTATCGTGGGCCAATGCTCTGTATCTGTCCGTTGTAGAGTGGGGAGTCTTTTAATCCTGAACGTAAAATGCTGTGTACCTTTTCGTTAGTGAAACATGTCCAGCAACACAACTGCTTCAGTTGGGTAGGGGATTCCATGAATGAGAAGCGGTGAAAATCATTTTCACCCTCCTGTATATCCATCTCTTCAAAATGTACACTGCGTTTGTCTATACGAACAGGTGTGCCGGTCTTCATTCTGCCTGCATTTATTCCGTACTGGGTTATGGATTCTGTAAGCATGTATGAAGCAGGTTCTGCAACACGTCCTCCCGGTATCTGTACACTACCTACATGCATCAGACCGTTCAGGAATGTTCCGGCTGTGATAATCAGGCACTTGCAACGGAATGTTGCACCTAAAAGAGTCTTAACTCCTTGAATTTCACCATTTTCCACTATTATTTCGGTGGCGGTGTCCTGCCATATATTCAGGTTCTCCTGGTTTTCAAGTACGTTTCTCCAGGTCCAGATAAATTTGGCCCTGTCGCATTGTGCTCTTGGGCTCCACATTGCCGGCCCTTTGGAGCGGTTTAGTATTCTGAACTGTATGGCGGTTTTGTCTGTTACTATGCCAGTATGCCCACCAAGAGCATCTATTTCTCTGACAATCTGTCCTTTAGCTATTCCGCCAATGGCAGGGTTACAGCTCATCTGTCCAATCTTGTTCATATCTATAGTGATAAGACAGGTCTTGGATCCCATTTGTGCTGCTGCAGCTGCTGCTTCGCAGCCGGCATGTCCTGCGCCAATTACTACTATGTCGTACTTAAATTCCATTTGCCACACAGTGGGTTAAAAAGTATTGCAAAATTAACGTAAACCACTGGAATAAAAAACAAGAATGGCTCTTTGTTTGCCTGTTGTTACAATTTTTATTTACTGCAAAGGCAAATAAGATTGCATAGTTGTTGTGTTAAAATTGAAAAAATGTATCTTTGCAGAATATTGGAATATTAATACAAACAAATATCAATAATTTTTAATTTTATGTGGTTAATTAATTCATCCATCGGAAGAAAGTTGGTAATGAGTGTCTCAGGTTTGGGCCTCATACTTTTCTTGACATTTCACATGGCGATGAACGCTGTTGCACTCTTCTCAGGAAACGGGTACAACATGGTGTGTGAGTTTTTGGGAGCTAACTGGTATGCTTTGGTAGCTACTGTAGGTTTGGCAGCTCTCGTAGTTATTCACTTTGTGTATGCATTCATTTTGCAGATTCAGAACAGAAAGGCACGCGGTACTGAGCGTTATGCAGTTACTGCAAGACCTAAAGGTGTAGAGTGGGCTTCACAGAATATGCTGGTACTTGGTATCATCGTAATTCTTGGTCTTGCTGTTCACCTGTTGCACTTCTGGTCAAAGATGCAGTTGACAGAAATCATGGGCAATCATGTTGCTCTGGTTTATGAAGGCATTGAGATTGCTCCTACAAACGGTGCTGCTCTTATCGCTTACAACTTCTCAAATCCTTTGATTGTAGGTGTTTATGCAATTTGGCTGGCTGCTATCTGGTTCCACCTTTCACACGGTTTCTGGAGTGCTTTGCACACTATCGGCTGGAATGGTAAGAACTGGCTTTCACGTCTGGAGGTAATCAGTAAGGTTTACACTACTATCATCGTAGTAGGATTTATTGCTGTTCCTGTAGTGTTCCTTGTTCAGAGCCTGATAGATCCAAACTTTGTGATTGATTACATTAAAGAAACTGTTTCTACTGCAGTACATTGCTGTGGATAATTTTCAAAACAGATAAATGTCGATAATTTATGGCTACAATAAATTCAAAAATTCCAGAAGGACCATTAGCAGAAAAATGGACCAATTATAAGGCTCATCAGAAATTGGTGAACCCAGCAAACAAACGTAAGCTTGATATCATCGTTGTAGGTTCTGGTTTGGCAGGTGCATCTGCAGCAGCTACTCTTGGTGATTTAGGTTTCAAAGTAAAGTGTTTCTGTATTCAGGATTCACCACGTCGTGCTCACTCAATTGCAGCACAGGGTGGTATCAACGCAGCTAAGAACTATCAGAACGATGGTGACTCTGTTTATCGTCTGTTCTATGATACTATAAAAGGTGGTGACTATCGTTCACGCGAAGCTAACGTATATCGTCTGGCTGAAGTTTCTAACGATATCATCGACCAGTGCGTAGCTCAGGGTGTTCCTTTTGCTCGCGAATATGGTGGTACACTGGCTAACCGTTCATTCGGTGGTGCTCAGGTATCCCGTACATTCTATGCCCGTGGCCAGACCGGACAGCAGCTGTTGTTAGGTGCTTATTCAGCACTCAGCTATCAGGTAAATCAGGGTAACGTAGAGTTGTTCACACGTTGCGAAATGCTTGACGTAGTTCTTGTTAAGGACGAAAACGGTAAGGAACGTGCACGTGGTATTATCTATCGTGATCTTGTAACTGGCGAAATCAAGCGTTGCTCAGCTCATGCAGTTGTTATTGGTACCGGTGGTTATGGTAATGCATACTTCCTGTCAACAAATGCTATGGGTAGTAACGGTTCTGCAGCTATGCAGTGCTATCGTAAGGGTGCATGGTTTGCAAACCCAGCATTTGCTCAGATTCACCCAACATGTGTTCCTGTTCATGGTGACAAGCAGTCTAAGCTGACATTGATGTCAGAATCATTGCGTAACGATGGTCGTATCTGGGTTCCAAAGAAACTGGAAGATGCTAAGGCTCTTCAGGCTGGTACAAAGAAGCCAAACGATATTCCTGATGAAGACAGAGACTTCTATCTGGAGCGTCGTTATCCTGCATTCGGTAACCTGGTTCCACGTGACGTTGCTTCACGTGCTGCTAAAGAGCGTTGCGATAAGGGATTTGGTGTAAACAACACAGGTTTGGCTGTATTCCTTGACTTTAAATATGCTATTGAACGTCTTGGTAAGAAGGCTGTAGCTGACAGATATGGTAACCTGTTCGATATGTATGAAGAGATTACCGATGATAATCCATACGAAACACCAATGATGATCTTCCCTGCTATCCACTACACAATGGGTGGTATCTGGGTTGACTATGAACTGCAGACATCTATCCCAGGTCTGTTTGCTATTGGTGAATGTAACTTCTCAGACCACGGTGCTAACCGTCTTGGTGCTTCTGCTTTGATGCAGGGTCTTGCTGATGGTTATTTTGTACTTCCTTATACTATCCAGAACTACCTGGCAGACCAGATTCAGGTTCCACGTTTCAGCACAGATCTACCTGAATTTGAAGCTGCTGAAAAGGGCGTAAAGGAGAAGATTGAGAAGATCATGGCTATCAAGGGTACACGTTCTGTAGATTCAATCCATAAGGAACTGGGTCACATTATGTGGGAGTATGTTGGTATGGGTAGAACAGAACAGTCATTGAAGACAGCTTTGACAGAGCTTGAGAAGATTGAGAAAGTGTTCTGGTCAGATCTACGTGTAGTAGGTGTTGCAGATACTCTGAACGTTGAACTTGAAAAAGCTCTTCGTCTGTTAGACTTTATTGAGATTGGTAAGTTGATGGCTTACGATGCATTGAACCGCGAAGAGTCTTGTGGTGGTCACTTCCGTGAAGAACATCAGACTCCAGAAGGCGAAGCATTGCGTCATGACGAAGAATTCTCATACGTTGCATGTTGGGAATTCAAGGGCGAAGGCAAGACTCCTGAGCTGCTGAAAGAGCCATTGAACTATGAGTTCACTAAAGTACAAACCCGTAACTATAAGAACTAATAAACGGTAATCAATATGGAAAAAAATATAAGTTTTACACTAAAAGTTTGGCGTCAGAGAGGCCCAAAAGAGAAGGGTGCTTTCAAAGAATATAAGATGCAGGACATACCAACAGATACCTCTTTCCTTGAGATGCTTGACATCCTGAACGAGCAGTTGGTAAATAAAGGTGAAGAGCCAGTGGTATTTGACCACGATTGCCGCGAAGGTATCTGCGGTATGTGCTCACTCTACGTAAATGGTCATCCACACGGACCATCAACAGGTGCTACAACATGTCAGCTTTACATGCGTAAGTTTAAGGATGGCGATGTTATCACTGTAGAGCCATGGCGTTCAGCAGGTTTCCCTGTAATCAGAGACTTGATGGTTGATCGTGCAGCATACGATAAGATTATGCAGGCTGGTGGTTATGTATCAATCAACACTGGTGGTGTTCCTGACGGTAACGCAATTCCTATCTCTAAGGAGAAGGCAGACTTGGCTATGGATGCTGCTTCATGTATTGGTTGCGGTGCTTGCGTAGCAGCTTGTAAGAATGGTTCTGCAATGTTGTTCGTAAGTGCAAAGGTTAGCCAGCTGGCACTTCTTCCACAGGGTCAGGTTGAGGCTGCACGTCGTGCAAAGGCAATGTTGGCAAAGATGGACGAACTTGGTTTTGGTAACTGTACCAACACTCGTGCTTGCGAAGCTGAATGTCCAAAGTGCGTATCAATCAGCAATATTGCTCGTTTGAACCGCGAATATCTAAGCGCAAAATTCAAAGACTAATAGATTGAATCTATAGAGAGCGTCCCATTATCTTTTCAGATAGTGGGATGTTTCTTTATATAACGTGCAAATATTTAGTTGTTTTTTTGCGAAATGCAGAAAAAGAACTACCTTTGCAGCGCAGAAAATGTCTGACTGGCCGCTCGAATGGTGGAATGGTAGACACGAGGGACTTAAAATCCCTTGGCCATAACCGGCTGTGCGGGTTCGAGTCCCGCTTCGAGCACCAAAAAATCGCAAATCATTTTAATGGTTTGCGATTTTTTTATACTTTTATCCTCATTATAAAATATCTAATATGAAGAGAATTGCGTTTTTATTGTGTTCGTTGATACTGGCAGTATCAGTTTGCGGACAGCAGGCCGATGATATGGTTGTACAGACAGCATCGGGTAAAGTAAGAGGTTTTAATCAGGATGGTTCAATGGCCTTCCTGGGTATTCCATACGCTAAAGTAGAGCGATTTATGCCACCGCTTCCTGTAGATAGCTGGGATGGTATTCGCGATTGCAATAAGTGGGGACCGCAGGTAATGCAACAGACAAACGGCCCACTGCCGGAAGATAAGATGTCTGAAAAAAATTCATGTGTACTTAATGTGTGGACAACAGATACCAAAGCTAAGAAACCTGTAATGTTATGGATACATGGCGGTGGTTTTGATTCCGGTACATCAGAATGGAGTCCGGGTATGAAACTGGCTCAGAAAGATGTGGTTGTGGTTAGTCTGAACCATCGATTGAATATCCTTGGCTTCCTGGATTTGTCTGAGGTATCGGAAAAATACAAATATTCAGGTAACGTGGGTATGCTTGATATAGTTGCTGCTCTGGAATGGATACAGACAAACATCCGTCAGTTTGGTGGCGATCCAGACAACGTTACCATCTTTGGTGAATCGGGTGGTGGCGGAAAGGTAGGTACACTAATGTGTATGCCATCAGCAAAAGGCCTTTTCCACAAAGCAATTATTATGAGCGGTACCATACTGAACGTAAACACAAACCAAATGAGCAAAGAGTTGGGTAAGGCAGTTCTCAAAGAGCTGGGAATATCTGAAAACGATATAGACAGGATAAATGATGTGTCATATCAGGAACTGTATAGTGCTGGCCAGAGAGCTTTGGCAGCAAGCGTAGGAACACGCAGACCGGGTACTCCAATGATGTGGGGATTCGGTCCAACACCTGATGGTGAAGTGCTTCTTCAGCAGCCATTCCAGCCTGATTTTGCAGAATTGTCAACAGACATTCCTTTGCTGATAGGTACAACATTCAATGAATTACAACGCCTGCAATACAACCGCAATATTACTCTGGAACAGGCAAAAACAGAATTGCAGAGAACCTTTGGCGATGAAACAGATGCCTATATAGAGGCTTTTGCAGAAGCATATCCCGACTATACACCTCAGGATCTGTTAAGCATAGACTGGCTGTTCCGTCCCAAGACAATAATAACCGCAGATGCTATAGCAGAAACCCGCAAGGCAAAGACATATATGTATATGTTTACATGGCGTTCACCTGTTAACAAAGGTTCTGTACACGGCAATGAACTGAACTTCTGCTTTAACACATTGGAACGTGCTGGAAATGAACTTCCGCAGCCAACGGAGCAGGATTATAAAGTTGCAGATATCATGAGCAGTGTATGGGCGCAGTTTGCTCATAATGGCAATCCAAACATAAAGGAGCTTCCAAAGTGGAAGGCATATACAGCTGAAAACGGAGAGATGATGATAATAGACTATAATTGCGAAATCCGTAATAATCCGGACAGAAAGTTAGCTGAGATAATAGATCGTCATTGCTTTAAACAGCTTGATGAATTCCGTAAGAAACAGGCCGAAAAGTAGTATCAGATTCTTCCGATGAAAAGAGTAAAAATGGTCATTTTGTGTGGCTTGTTATCAATTTTGGCATTGCAGGCGGAGACACTCAATTACAATCTGTATGTTTCTGCAGGCTTTGTAAGTGTGCGTGTGGGTGAAAGTTCGATGACTGAAACTCCATCGGCATATAACGGAACCGACTGCATACGTACAGAAATGACATTATCCACAGGTAAATATGCCGATAAACTCTTTTCATTGAGAGACACAATGATCTCTTACAATTCCTGCGACGGATATAGTCTGTTTTACCGGAAATCGACAAACGAAAACAGCAGGCACGATGTAGAAACTGCCGTTTTTACTCGAGATTTGAACACTTATAGCGTAAATTTGCAGGCAAAGTCGTATGACGGAGTTATATTGGGTAGCGCTTTTGAAAACAGTTCAGAACGTATTTACGATATGCTAAGTATGCTTTCGTATGCACGCAGCTTGAACTCCGATGGCATAGATGTGGGCCATACAGTTACTCTGCCTATGGTAAACGGAACGCAAGTGGTGAGGCAGTACATAGTCTATGAGGGCAATAAAAGTGTAAAGGCCGATAATGGTACTACATACAACTGTCTGGTGCTGTCCATACGCGATAAGAAGTATGGTGAAGAGCGAGAGACTTTAAAAGCATACGTTACAGCAAATAAAGAGCATCTTCCCATACAACTGAATATAAAATTAGGTGTTGGATATATAAAGGCGTTATATAGAGAATGAAATTAACAAGAAACAGATTCCTGACAGCTCGCGGATTTGGGGTACATTCACCCTGGGCATATAACTTTATAGTAGATGTGCTGGGTGAAAAGAATCCCTATTATGCATACGAAGATCTGCACAGTTTTCGTCAATCAGCAACAGCGGAACTGCCGCAGCTTGACAAGAGGTGTGACGAGATGTTATTCCGTATCGTTAATCACATTCTGCCTCTTACCGTTGTAGAGATAGGAACATCGTCAGGAATATCTGCAGCATATATGGCATCAGTATCTTCATATACAGATGTTATAACTCTGGATAACAACCATCCCTTTAAAGATGCAGTAGCCTCCGGTTTATCGCTTTTTGCGAACATCTCATACAGGAGTGGAAATGTTCTGGATAATCTTAAAACAGTGCTTTCACAGAATAACGGCAAAACGCTGTTTCACATATCGTACACGGCCCATTATGCCGATATTTGCGAACTGCTGTTACAGAATGCTTTGCCCGATACAGTTATTGTGGTGCAGGGATTGAACAACAGTCTTATATATAAATGGTGGGCAAACATTATAAAGGACGACAGGGTAGGCGAAACTTATGAAACAAAGACTACCGGTATCCTGTTATTCGATAAAAAGAAATACAAACAACACTATAGACTATGAGTAAGATATATACTTCTACAGGCGATAAAGGTACAACATCGTTGGTTGGTGGAAAGCGTGTAAGCAAATCAGATCCAAGGCTTGAAGCATACGGAACGATAGATGAACTAAACTCTTTTATTGGACTTGTGGCTTCACAGATATGCAACAATCAGGAGATAGAACTTCAGGAAAATCTACGATGGATTCAGAAAAAACTCTTCAATATAGGTGGTTGTCTGGCTACGGATACAGAGACTACCAAACTTCCTGAATCCTGTTATGTTGTAAAGGACGATATATCCAGAATAGAGAATATGATTGACAGCGCTCAGGAGAATTTGCCTCAACAGCGCTCTTTTATTCTTCCAGGTGGAACAGTTGCAGCTTCATATACACATGTTGCAAGAACAGTTTGTCGCAGAGCGGAAAGACTTATTGTTGCGCTGAGCAGCAGTGTAGAAGTGGTTCCAGAAACAATCATCTTTATAAACAGACTCTCTGATTATCTGTTTGTTTTGGCTCGCCGGATAAATTATTTATCGGGCGAGAAAGAAATTTTATGGTAAAGCATTGATAAATTACTATTTTTTATACTTTTGCACTCCGTAAAAAAAGAGGAGGTTTGATAATCGAAGAATAGGCCTTTATTTTAAGGTTACGAACCGTTTTTTTTAACTTAAAACATAATACTGAAAATATATGTATTGGACATTAGAATTGGCATCAAAATTGGAGGACGCACCTTGGCCAGCAACTAAGGATGAACTTATTGACTACGCAGTACGTTCAGGTGCACCATTAGAGGTAATTGAAAACCTTCAGGAAATAGAAGACGAAGGCGATGTATATGAAAGCATAGAGGATATCTGGCCGGACTACCCTTCAAAGGAGGACTTCTTTTTTAACGAAGATGAATATTGATTATCAGTAAGTTAGATATTTGAATTAAGCGGGAAGGACCATTGGTTTCCCGCTTTTTTTGTTTATCTGGTTTGTTTTGTAATCAGTTGCTTACGGTGATATAGTTGTTATAGACTCTTACAGGGTATCTGTAAAGCGGTCTGGCGTTCTCGGCGGTACTGCTCTGTATAAATCCGTTGTTGTTCAGGTCCCAGCTGCTGTTGCAGTTACTGCAACTGGCTATACCTATGTTATTGAATGTAAGACGGTGCTTGGCTTTGTCGCATATTGGGCAGGCCAGATCGAATGCGTATACCTCCTGATTGTCGTTGTTGAGTGCCGGAGTTCCTATTATAAGTCCACCCAGTCCCATACTGAATGATCGCAAATCTGTTTCGCTGATCTGATGCTCACTCTTGTTACCATCTGAATCGATCGTTTCAAGAGTCATGCTGTTAATCCTTACTCCAACAAATCGGCCTAATCCGGTAATCTGATTGAATGGCGATACTGCTGTGTTGCATACATAATAGACGTAGTACTTATTGGAATAAACCTGATAATTTCCAACTTTGGAACAGCCGGAAACTATCAGGAGTATTATTAATGCAAAAAAGTACCTTTTCATCGGTCTATTTTGATGTCAGACTACTTATAGCTGTATCAATTTCATTGAATGGGAATGCACTGATAATCTGATCCATTTTGGCAACAATCATATCGTTGCACAGATTTCCTATGCTTCCCTGATGAGTGTGGTTAATCTGTTTGTTTGGTACAAATGTACCGTTTTCTATAGATGCACCCACCTGCTTGTATGCTTCGCGGAAAGGAACACCCTCTTTCAGTGCCAGTCTGTTAACCTCTTCCACGCTGAAGATAGCATCGTATTTTGAATCGGACAATATATCCTCCTTTACAGTGATATGTTCCAGCATATAGGCAACCATGGTGATACACTCTTCAAGCATATCGAATGCAGGGATAAATACCTCCTTAACCAGCTGCATATCGCGGAAATATCCGCTTGGAAGGTTGTTGGTCATCAGGGTAATCTCCTGTGGCAATGCCTGCAGACGGTTACATTTTGCACGTGTCAGTTCAAATACATCCGGGTTTTTCTTGTGCGGCATAATGCTTGAACCTGTGGTACAATCGTCTGGTAACCTGATGAATCCAAAGTTCTGACTGTTATACATACAGGCATCGAATGCCAAACGGCTTAATGTAGCTGCAACCGATGCCATAGCGTATGCAACATTGCGTTCCAGTTTACCACGTGTCATCTGGGCATAAACCACATTGTAGTTCATGGATTCAAAGCCTAACAGATCTGTTGTCATCTGTCTGTTAAGCGGGAATGAATTACCATAACCGGCAGCGGAACCCAATGGGTTGCGGTTGCTCTGGTCAAAGGCGGCACGCAGAAACAGCATATCGTCGGCCAGTGCCTCGGCGTATGCTCCAAACCACAATCCAAATGATGATGGCATAGCTATCTGCAGGTGTGTATATCCCGGAAGAAGAACATCCTTGTAGCGGTTGCTCTGCTTGATAAGAATGTCAAACAGCGCCTTTACTGCGTTCACAATGCCTCTCAGCTTGTCGCGGGTAAAGAGCTTTAAATCAACCAGTACCTGGTCGTTACGGGAACGTCCGCTATGGATCTTCTTACCCATGTCGCCAAGTTTACGGGTAAGCATAAGTTCTACCTGTGAATGTACATCTTCTACACCATCTTCAATCACAAAGTTACCTTCCTCTATTACATCGAGCAGGTTTTTAAGTTCTGCTGATAATGCCTTCAGTTCATCTTTCTCTAAAAGACCGATAGATTCCAGCATTGTAATATGTGCCAGTGAACCCATAACATCGTATCTGGCCAGAAACATATCCATCTCTCTGTCCAGACCTACAGTATATTTCTGTATCAGGTCATTTACGGGTTTTCCTTTGTCCCAAATAGGTTTCATAAATTAACTGTTGTAAGGTATTATAGTTAATGCATCGGCTATCTTTTCCAGTCCATCCTTCAGTGGCTTTTCCACCATTTTGGCAATGAACGGATTTACATCGGCTTCAAGTGTCAGCTTTATTTTACAGGAATTATCACCGGTGGATACAATCTGAATCCACAGAGTCATGGCCATAGGCGATTGTGTGGTAGTCAGTTTGATGCACTTTTCAGGTTCGCGATCAATGATGCTCAGTGAAATAGTACCTACAGGCGATACACTGCAACTTACGTTATCGGCATCGAAACGCAGGTCCTCTATTTTGTCGGCAGGAAGATTGTCCTGCAATCTTGCTACATTGTTAAGATCTGACAGCATGCTATAGACAGCACTCTGTGAAGCTGCTATCATCTTAACTCCGCTTTCGTATCTTTTCATATTATTTACCCCATTCAGATGGATTCTTTCTCCATTCGTTCAGTGTATCCAGGCTCTCTTCCTTAATGTAACCTGAAGCGAGAGCTGCTTTCAGCATAGACTGGTAGTCTGTCAGAGTTTCAAGCTGAACTTCAGCCTTTGCAAAAGCCTCTTCTGCAACAGGGAAACCGTATGTGAATGATGCTACCATGCCAACCACTTCTGAACCTGCATTACGCAGAGCTTCAACGGCTTTAAGGCTACTTCCGCCGGTAGAGATAAGATCTTCAACAACCATCACCTTGCTGCCCTTTTCCAGGTAACCCTCAATAAGGTTTGCAAGACCATGGTCTTTAGCTGATGAGCGTACATAAACGAAAGGTTTACCCAGACGATCTGCCACTAATGCACCCTGTGCAATGGCACCTGTTGCAACACCTGCAACAACATCGAATTCACCGAACTTCTCTTTTATCAGTTCGCACAGGCTATCACAAACCAAAGTTCTTACATCAGGATATGACAACGCTTTGCGGTTGTCGCAATAGAATGGAGATTTCCAGCCCGATGCCCAGGTAAACGGAGCCTCCGGCTGTAATTTTACTGCACTAATCTTAAGAAGTTGTGATGCTATAAATTCTTTTTTCTCGCTCATAAAATCTGTTTTTATTTGTTAAACTGCCACAAAGGTACTGAAAAAAGAACTATCTGCCTGTTATTTATTATAAAACTAATTAAATAGATGCTCTAAAGACGAAAAATGTTGCTAATTTTGCAAAGTTTCAAAGTATAATACTCAAAAATAATGAAAATTCGTAAAGGATTTCTTGCACTACTGGCGGTGCCGATGCTTCTTGTCTCCTGCTTAAAGAGCGAAGAGACACAGCTGGACCCATACGCTGCAATAACATCATTCTCGGTTGGTAACTTTAAGGTTTGGTATCATGATATCAACATTAAAGGCAACGACACATTGGTCTATAGAACAGAAAGCGGAACAATGTATCCAATGACAATAGATCAGTTGAACAATAAAATCTACAATGTCGATTCTGTTTCGTACGGAGCAAAGGTTGACAGACTGTTGCTGAGTATTGAAGCATCAGGATATGTCTATTACAGCAAGAAGAGAGTTGATGGCACATATGTTGATACAATCTGGTCTTCTTCAGATTCAATAGATCTTTCAGAACCTGTAAAATTCAAGGTGGTTTCGCCCGATGCTGAGTATATACGTGAATATGATGTATGTTTGAACGTGCATAAAATTCATCCTGACTCAATGACATGGTCAGCCAGCGATACCATAGGTTATACTTTGCTGAAGGAGCAGGCATCTGTAATCAGAGAAGATTCAATTTATCTCTTTGGTAAGGATTCGTCAGGAGCTATGGCTCTTGTAACCCGTAGTATAAAGAAGAACACCAGATGGGCAGCACCGGTTTTATTGACAGGAGTGGATGCAGAATTTTGGGATAAGAGTGTAATTGAGTATGATGGAGAGTTCTATTTGTTGCAGAATGGTCAGCTATATACATCAACCAATGGAGTTGACTGGGAAAAATCCCAGGCAAATATGAATTTCAGATGTCTGGTGTCGTCTTCCAATTCAGAATATTCAGAAGGTCTTTGCTGGGCGCTCAGCGAATCAGGAGATATTGTATGCTCTGCTGATATGGTTGACTGGGAGGTTTATCAGCAAAATGTGGCTTCGTTCCCTACAAGAAAAGTCTCCATGTGTTGTTATCCACTGAAAAGTAATCCTCATATTTTACGCTCAGTACTTGTTGGTCTGGACGATAATGAGTTTATGTCAGCATCAGTATGGACACGTCTTTCAACAGACAATGAATGGACAAAAATCACGCCATCTTCAACCAATGACAAGCGACTTCCTAAACTTGAGGGATTATCATTGATACGATATGATGATGATCTATACGCATTTGGCAGTGGTATGATGAAATTTTATCAGTCTAAG
Source organism: Bacteroidaceae bacterium (assembly GCA_045660365.1). GTDB lineage: Bacteria > Bacteroidota > Bacteroidia > Bacteroidales > Bacteroidaceae > Colenecus. The sequence goes on along the minus strand of JAZRDQ010000013.1, from coordinate 26,235 downwards.
GATAATGGTGTTACCTGGAGAGATTGCAGTCTGGCAACAAATGACTACTCTTCATGGAACAGGTATATGAAGTTTCCGGACGGATTTATAGGCAAATTGACCACAATTTCGTCGGTGACCGATTCCAACAATGTTATATGGGTAATGACCGATAAAGGTCAGGTATGGCGCGGAGGAATAAACAGATTGATGAAGTGATATAGAATGATAAAAAGTTTACGATACATACTATTCATGGCATTGCTCACTGCACTATTGCCAGTTAAGGCCCAGGAAGAGGGTTATCTGGCAGAAATAGGTCTGGCAGGTGGCGGATGTTTCTATATGGGCGATGCAAACAGTACATCCCTGTATAGCAACACAAACGGAATGGTAGGTATTGTAGCCAGATATAATGTAAACCCCAGATTCTCTTTGAAGGCCGATTTTGTTTCGGCAGGAATAGAGGGCGATACCCGATTAATGGACGGCGATATTCCGGGTGATGAAATCAGTTTCAGCCGCACGGTCTATGACTTTGGTGTTCAGGCGGAATGTAATTTCAATGCTTACGGAATGACATCGTGGAACGGAAGCCGCAGATTGGTGCCGTACTATCTGGTTGGTATAGGTCTTACCTATGCACCAAAACCTGCGGAGAATGTATTTGCTTTGAATATTCCGGTAGGAGTGGGGTTGCGTTACAAACTGGCAGAGCGGGTGAATCTGGGCCTGGAATGGACCATGAGGTTTACATCGTCGGACAAACTTGATGTAACAGGGGCAAATTCTGTTACAACATTGAATGATCCGTTTCAGATAAAAGGAAAAGGACTAAAGAACAAGGATAGTTATAGTTTTACAATGCTATATCTTACTTTTGATATATTTGCACGCCCTTGTGACTGCAATTAAATGACAGAGTAATTATGTACGAAGAATTGATTGATAAAAACAGAATTCCGGAACACGTTGCCATTATTATGGATGGTAATGGCAGATGGGCTACTCAGCAGGGTAAAGAGAGAACCGAAGGACATATTCAGGGTGTTCAGGTGGTAAGACAGCTTACACAGGATGCTGTAAGACTGGGCATTAAATATCTTACACTTTATACCTTCTCCACGGAGAACTGGAATCGTCCCATTGAGGAGATAAATGCCCTGATGCTTTTGTTGTTTAAGAATCTGGAAGATGAACTTTTTGTTAAGAACGATGTAAGGTTTTGCGTTATAGGTGATACATCTCGTTTGCCAAAAGATGTACTTGACAAATTAAACGGGTTGATTGAAAGAACGTCTAACTTTAAGAGATCCACTCTGATTCTGGCATTGAGCTACTCTTCTCGTTGGGAGATTACCGACACAGTAAAGAAGCTTGCTCGTCAGGTAGCAGAAGGAAAAATATCTCCGGAAGAGATTACTGAAGATATGTTTTCGGCAAACCTGAACACAAACTTTATGCCGGATCCGGATCTGTTGATACGTACAGGCGGTGAAGTCAGATTGAGCAACTATCTGCTTTGGCAGGCAGCATATTCAGAGTTGTATTTCTGTGACACCTTTTGGCCGGATTTCAATAAAGAGGAGTTATGTAAAGCTATTTTGAGCTATCAGGAGCGTGAGAGACGTTTTGGAAAGACCAGTGCACAAATAGCTGAGGAAAGCAATGAAAAATAAGATGATGAAAGATTTTAAATACATATTGATCCTGTTGGGGATGTTTGTGGTTGCTCCTGTCTGTGCACAGGAACAATCGGCAGATGAAAAACCTGTCATACTCTATTCTGGAACTCCCAAAAAATATGAAATAGCAGATATTATTGTAACGGGTGTTGATAATATGGATGCCAACACTCTGATTGGATTGTCAGGTCTGACCATAGGACAGATTGTTACTGTGCCTGGCGATGAGATAACATCGGCTATGAAGCGTTTGTGGAGAAATGGTCTCTTTGCAAATGTGCAGATTATTGCCAGCAAAATAGTTGCAGACAAGATATATCTGGAGATAGTTCTTGAGCAGCGTCCAAAGATTAAGGATATCATCTATCACGGGGTAAAGAAGGGCGAAATAACAGAACTGGAAGAGAAGATCGGTTTGATTCGCGGAAGTCAGATTACACCGAACATTCTGGACCGTTCAGAAATTCTGATACGCCGTTATTATACCGAAAAGGGTTATGACAATGCGGAAATCAGAGTCCAGCAGCAGGAAGAGGTAGATGCCGACGGACTGGTATATGTAGATATCTTTATAGACAAGAAAGAGAAGGTAAAGGTAAACAGCATTGTACTGCAGGGTAACTCAGCTATAGATGACAAAGTGCTGAAGAAGGTTATGAAAAAGACCAATGAAAAGGGTTATTTCAGTGATTTCCTGCGTACAAAGAAGTTTGTTGATGACGAATTCGAGAAGGATAAGGACAACATAATATCCAAGTATAATGAATTAGGTTACAGAGATGCCTACATAGTAAGTGACAGTATCGTACATAACCGCGAAGAGAATACAGTAGATATCTATCTTACTCTGGATGAGGGTAATAAATACTATCTCAGGAATATCAACTGGGTGGGAAATACCGTTTATAACAGCGAAGATCTGGCAGAAGTTCTAAGAATGAAGAGTGGTGATGTATATGACCAGAAGAAGCTGAGAGAACGTACTGCCGACGATGAGGATGCTATAGGAAACCTGTACTACAACACTGGTTACCTGTTCTATAATCTGGATCCTGTAGAAGCCAACGTTGTGGGCGATTCCATAGATCTTGAGATGCGTATAGTAGAAGGCCCTCAGGCAAAGATTAACAGAGTTAACATCTATGGTAATGACCGTTTGTATGAAAATGTAGTTCGTCGTGAACTCTATACACGTCCGGGCGATCTCTTCTCAAAAGAGGCATTGACAAGATCGTTTATGAATATAGGTCAGATGGGACATTTTGACCCTCAGACTATCAATCCGGATCTTCAACCCAATTATACAGACGGAACTGTAGATATAAACTGGGAACTGGATTCCAAACCAAATGATCAGGTTGAACTCTCCGCTGGTTGGGGTCAGACAGGTATCATAGGACGTGTGGCACTTAAGTTTACCAACTTCTCTATGTACAATCTGTTCCACAAAAGCGATAACTACAGAGCATTCATCCCTCAAGGTGATGGTCAGACATTCTCTATCAGTGGTCAGACCAATGGTAGTTACTACCACTCATACAGTCTTTCGTTCTTTGAACCATGGCTTGGAGGTAAAAGACCAAACTCATTCTCTGTAAATCTGTTCTATTCAAAGCAGTCTGATATTAGTTCCAACTACTATAACTCTACTCTGTATCAGAATCTGAACCAGTATATGTATGGTTACGGAAGTTATTACGGAGGTTACGATTACGGTTATGGATATCCAAGCTATGAATCCTATTATGATCCGGACAAATATATTACTCTGCTGGGAGCTTCAGTGGGCTGGGGTAAACGTCTGCACTGGCCGGACGATTACTTTACCATTTATGGTGAACTGGCATACACCAGATATAAACTGAAGAACTGGTCATATTTCTTAATCAACAATGGTGTATGTAACAACATTAACCTTGGAATAACATTAAGTCGTAATTCAACAGACAACCAGCTATATCCAAGAATTGGTTCAGATTTCTCACTTACAGTTTCAGCAACACCACCTTATTCATTATGGGATGGCGTAGATTATGCAAATCTGGCAAACGATCAGACATCTGCAGCATATCAGCGTGAACTGCAGGAGAAACATAAGTGGATTGAATATCACAAGTGGAAGTTCCGCAGCAGAACATATACATCATTGACCGGCGGTCAGAAAAATCTGGTGTTGATGACACGTGCCGATTTTGGACTTTTAGGTCATTACAACAAGTATAAGCGTTCACCATTTGAAACATTCTATGTGGGCGGTGATGGTATGAGCGGTGGTTCATATACCTACGCAACAGAAATGGTGGCTTTACGTGGTTATGAGAATGGATCTCTCTCTTATTATACTGAGAGCTATGCATACGCCAGACTGGCTGCAGAATTGAGATTCCCACTCATTATGGAGAATTCAACCACAATATACGCATTGGCATTTGTTGAAGGCGGTAATGCCTGGGGAAAGATAAGTGAATTCAAACCATTTGATTTGAAACGCTCTGCAGGTATAGGTGTAAGAGTGTTCCTGCCAATGGTTGGTATGATGGGTATAGACTGGGCATACGGTTTTGATCCTATTAATGGATCTAACGAATATGGTGACAGTCAGGTACACTTTATACTGGGTCAGGAATTCTAATGTTTTATTAATTAAAAAGGAGTAGTTATGAAAAAGATCTTATCATTGATTTCGCTGTTGTTCCTGCTATGTGCAGGTGCAGAGGCACAGAAGTTTGCTCTCATTGATATGGAATACATATTGGGTAAGATTCCTGCATACGAAAGAGCAAATGAACAGTTGAATCAGTTCTCAAAGCGTTGGCAGGCAGAGGTTGATGCTATCTTTTTAGAGGCAGAAACTCTGTATAAAAACTATCAGAATGAAGCTGTATTTCTTTCAGAAGAACAGAAAATAAAGAAAGAAGAAGAGATAGTAGCAAAAGAGAAGCAGGCAAGTGAACTGAAACGTCAGTATTTTGCTCCTGAGGGTGAACTCTACAAGAAGAGAGAAAGTTTGATGGCACCTATACAAGATGAAATTTATGAAGCCGTTAAACAGATAAGTGAAACTAACGGTTATCAGGTGGTTGTTGACAGGGCTTCAGCAGGCAGTATGATATATGCATCGCCTAAAATTGACATAAGCAATGAAGTACTACAGAAATTAGGATATTCAAATTAATTGACTACCTTTGCACTATACATTGAAAGTAAAATTTTAAAAATAAATACAATTATGAAGAAGATTTTGATGATGGCAATGTTGATGATTGCTCCTATATGTATGTTTGGTCAGAAGTTTGGACATATAAATTCAGCAGATCTGTTGCCATTGATGCCGGAATATACACAGGCACAGACAGATTTGCAGACACTTCAGTCTCAGTTCGAGGAAGAAATCAAATTGATGCAGACAGAATATAATAACAAACTTCAGGATTATGAAAAGCAGGCTTCAACCTTGCCTGATAACATCAGAGCACGTCGTGAACAGGAACTGATGGAACTCCAGGAGAAACTGGCGAATTACTATCAGCAGTGTGAAGTAAATTTGCAGAACAAATCTGCGGAACTGATGAACAGTATCTCTACAAAGCTTACAAAAGCTATTGAATCAGTAGGTCAGGAGGGTGGCTATATCTGTATTTTTGATCTTGCAGGTGGTGCAGTTCCATTTGTAAATACAACTTTGACCACTGATGTTACACATACAGTGAAGACTAAATTGGGTATCCAGTAATATATTAATAAATGTTCTACAAAAAGGGAAATAGGGTTATGCCCGTTTCCCTTTTGTTCAATTATATATCAAATTAAGATTAATAAAGTATGCGAAAGCAAATAGTACTGTCATTGTTTTTTGCGTTTGTATCACTTTCATTAAGTGCACAGCAGGGTTACTTTGGCTACATTAGTTTCAATAAGACTGTTCAGCTTATGCCTGAATATATGGAGGCGCAGTTAAAACTGGAGCAATTGCGTGCCGATTATAAAAATGAAGTTGAGCGTTCAAAACGTGAATTTGACAGACAATATACTGATTTTATGATAAATCAGGATCAGCTCTCTTCTACAATTGTAGCAAAGCGACAGAAAGAGTTGCAATTGTTAATGGATAGTAATGTAGAATTTCGTAATATTGCAAACAAAGCTCTGGAAGAGCAGAGACTGCTGTTGCTAGATCCTTTAAAGCAGAAAGTGTTAGAGGCAGTAGCAGAAGTCTGTAAAGAGAAACAGCTTGATTACGTAGTCGATACTGATCAGAGAACTTATCTGTATATCAATACAGAGAGAGGTTCCGATATATCTCATGATGTATATTTAAAGTTGGGTATTACTGTACAGATAGATGATTCTATGGAAGAGGTGAAATCTGACATAGTAAAGTAAAAACAAAAACAACACCAGTTATGCGTACCTCCGATAACAATGGACCAATTGGAATTTTTGATTCCGGTTATGGTGGATTGACTATTCTGACACATATTCGCAAAGTGATGCCGGAATATGATTATCTCTATTTGGGCGATAATGCCCGTACACCTTATGGTACAAGGTCTTTTCAGGTAGTATATGAGTTTACACTTCAGTGTGTAACCAAACTCTTTGAGATGGGATGCAGACTGGTAATTCTGGCTTGTAATACAGCATCTGCCAAGGCTCTTCGAAACATTCAGCAAAATGATATACCAGCCATTGCTCCGGACAGGCGTGTACTGGGTATAATTCGTCCTACAGCAGAATGTATAGGTGAAATAACTAAGAGCCGTCACGTAGGTCTGCTGGCAACTCCAGGTACTGTAAAATCAATGTCTTATCCATTGGAAATAAAGAAGCTTTTTCCTGAAATTAAGGTGGTAGGAGAAGCTTGCCCAATCTGGGTTCCATTAGTGGAGAATAATGAATCGGAATCGGACGGAACAGACTACTTTGTAAAGCGCCATGTGGATAATCTTCTTGCAAAGGACGATAAGATAGATACAATTGTGTTGGGCTGTACACACTATCCTTTGCTGTATGACAAGATAAGAAAGTACGTACCGGACCATATTGAGATTATTACTCAGGGTGAATATGTTGCTGCATCATTAAGAAGCTATCTGGACCGTCATCCGCAGATGGACGAAAGGTGTACCAAGAATGGCAATTGCAGATATCTGACTACAGAAGATACCAATATTTTCCTTCCTGCTGCTTCAATCTTCCTGCATGAATCCATAAATGCAGAGACTGTTTCATTGCAGGATATTATTGCCCAATAACCCTTTTGGCAAGTTTACCTATTGGTTTAATGGAAATATAGCTGACAGCAAGAACTGTTGCCAGTACTAGGATTATATCCTGAAGGTGTACGCTGACAGGATATGCATCTACTATGAAGCCACCGCTTGCACCCAATGGAATAAATCCGAAATATTGCTGTAATAGTGCGGCAACTGTTCCTAATATCACTCCCGAAACAGCTCCCAGCATGGATATCAGAATACCATCATAGATGAAAATCTGAGTAGTTGTGGATTTATCGGCCCCCAAACTTCTAAGAATATCTGTATCTGCCTGTTTTTCAATCATCAGCATTATAAGAGAACTGATAATATTAAAGCAGGCAATCAATAGAATAAAGGTCAGAAACAGATATGAAATGAACTTCTCCAGTTTAACAACCTTGAATATATCTTCCTGTTGTTCGTACCTGTCAAGTACCTCAAAGTTGCTTCCTAGAATGGAGGAAATCTTCTTTTTAGCCCTTTTTATCGATATGTTATCAGATATCTTCAACTCTATTGCAGATGCTTTGTTTTCGTATCCGGTAAGCTTGCGGGCCAAATCCATTGAGACAATAATGTAGTTGTCGTCATATTTTGTCTGGTTTACCTGGAATGCAACACCGGGTGAATATATGCTGCTGCTGTTAAAGTTTGCAGCTGCATTTATCATATTTACCTTTTCACCCTGTTTTGGTACGTAAAGGCTGAATGCATCGGCCGGTTGTATTCCACTTCCAAGATTGCTTATAATACCTATGCCCGGAATGCCATATTCACACACAGCATCGGAAAGCATAAAGATACCTTTACCTATCAGAATTTCGTCAATACCGGATGTGGAGTAGAAACTCTCTTCCACACCTTTTATCATTACAATCTGCTGAGTATTGCGGTATTGAACCAGTGCCTGCTCCTCTAAAGAAAATGAACAATCCTCCACAAATGGCAGAGCGGTAATCTCCTTTACAAATTCGCCATCGGTATCGAATAGTTTGCCTTGTGCAGAAACAATCTTCAACTCGGGGTCAAATTTTGTAAATAGTGTGGCAACAAGTTCATTGAATCCGTTGAACACAGACAGCGTACATACCAGCGCAAAAGATGCCAGCGCGATTCCGGCTACAGATATACCCGAAATCACATTTATTACATTGTGACTCTTTTTGGCAAAGAGGTAACGCTTTGCTATGTAGAACGGAAAATTCATTGTCGGTTACTTTTTCAGAAGTTCGTCAATGTGTTCCAAATAGTCAAGCGATGTATCCAGGAAAAAACGTAGTTCAGGGATGATACGCAGCTGATGGCGAACTCTCTGACCAAGATCGTAGCGTATAACCTTTACGTTGCTGTTTATGTTTTTTACGGTCTCTTCTCCCTTATCAGATGGGAAAATGCTTAGGTACGCACTTGCAATACTCAAATCAGGACTTACTCTGACAGCGCTTACGGTTACCAATAGACCTTTTGTCAGCTTGGTCTGCTGTACAAACATCTCGCTCAGTTCTTTCTGAATGAGTCTTGAAATTTTCTGTTGTCTAGTACTATTCATAAATTAAATGTTTCTTCTGATTATAGTTAAACCATCTCTGACCGGAACAATAGATGCAGTAACTCTGTTGTCTGCAACTACCATATCGTTAAACTCTCTGATAGCTTTCGTTTGCTGGTCCTTATTGTATGCAGGGTCGGCTACATGTCCATCCCACAATGTATTGTCTGCTATTATAAAGCCTCCTACTTTTACATATTCAAACAATTGTCTATAGTAATCAGGGTACTCTCTTTTTTCTCCATCAAGAAAGATAAGATCATACTGTTTATGGAGTGCAGGAACTATCTCTAAAGCATTTCCAATGTGTAGGGATATTTTACTGCTGTATGGGGATTTTTCCATCCATTTCCTGATAAAGCTTTCCAGTTCGTCATCTATCTCGATAGTATCAATATGACCATTCTCATCAAGCCCTTCTGCCATACATAGTGTAGCATAGCCGGTAAATGTTCCAACCTCAAGAACAGACTGTGGCTTTATCATCTGTACGAAAGATTTTAAAAGCCTTCCCTGAATATGTCCCGATGCCATACGAGGATTCAGCAATCGCAGGTTGGTCTCTCTGTATAACGAGGACAACAGGCATCCTTCAGGTTCTATGTGGGCTGAAATATACTCCTCAAGAGCATTTTCACCGGTATATCCTATAAGCTCTTCTTGTGATGACATTTTTTTGTACCTTTGTTACATCTAAACGGCTACGAAGTTAGCAAGTTTTTTGCTTAGATGGAAACAAAAGAACAAAATCAGTTACTTAAGAAGTACAGACAGTATCTTTTATTGGAAAAATCTCTTTCCGTAAATACGCTGGAAGCATATTTGAACGATGTTTCCAAACTAATGTCATTCCTGAATGACGAACAGATATCAATCTGTCAGGTTACTCTTGACAATCTCCATACCTTTGCAGCCGGCTTGCGCGATCTTGGAATAGCCCCACGTTCCCAGATTAGAATAATTTCGGGGATAAAATCTTTTTTCAAATTTCTTATTGCTGACGAATATGTTGAGTCAGATCCAAGTGAATTGCTGGAATCGCCCAAGATAGGACGTCATTTGCCCGATGTTCTTACGGTGAATGAGATAGACAGAATAGTGTCATGCATAGATCTTTCCCAGCAGGAAGGACACAGGAATAAGGCAATGATTGAAACCATGTACAGTTGCGGGTTGCGTGTATCGGAACTGTGTGGGCTCAAAATGAACGACCTCTATATGGATGAGGGTTTTCTGAGAGTTACGGGAAAGGGTAATAAACAGCGTCTGGTACCAATGTCGCCCGCTGCGATAAGGGAGATAGAATTCTATATAAACGGAACCAGAAATTTTATCACTATAAAACCCGGTGCTGAATCTTACCTGTTTTTAAGCATAAGAAGAGGTAAACCTATATCCAGGGTTATGGTATTCGATATTGTAAAAAAATTGGTGCAGGATGCCGGTATCTCCAAGAATGTAAGTCCGCATACTTTTCGCCATTCATTTGCAACACATCTGCTGGAAGGCGGGGCAAACTTACGTGCCATTCAGTGTATGCTGGGCCATGAAAAGATAGCTACAACCGAAATATATACACATATTGACAGGAACAGATTGCGTCAGGAAATAGAGATGCATCACCCAAGGAATATGTCAAAATAGTATAATTTGGGGTTTTAAAGTTGCATAAGTGCTATATATTATTAAAAAAAAGGCCGATGTGAATTGTTAATCAATTCTTTTTTTGTAGTTTTGCGCAACTATGTTTACTACGTAAAAACGAATTATTCATTTTAATAAATTAACTATGATCAAGAAAATGCGTATTGCGCTGCTTGGCGCAGGTGTTTTATTGCTGGCAAGTTGTTCAAACATGCAGTTGCCAGAGGGTACTTCTTTTTCAGTAACTCCTCAGATTCTTGAGGCTGTTAATGGTGAAGTTCCTGTAACAGTTGATGGTACTTTCCCAGAAAAGTATTTCAACAAAAAGGCTATTGTGACTGTAACTCCTGTTCTTCAGTGGGAAGGTGGCTCAGTAAAGGGCGATGCTGTTACATTCCAGGGTGAGAAGGTAGAAGGTAACAACAAGGTTGTTATCAAGAAGGAGGGTGAAAACTACACCATCAAAACTTCATTCCCATATCAGCCAGAGATGGCAAAATCAGAACTTTATCTGACTTTCGATGCTACTGTAAAGGGTAAGGCTAAGGAGATTGCTCCTGTAAAGATTGCAGATGGTGTTATTGCAACAGCTGAACTTTATGCTCAGACAGCAGAGGGTGCAAACACAGCTTTGTCACAGGATGCTTACCAGCGCATTGTAAAGCAGGCTCAGGAAGCTAACATCATGTTCGTTATACAGCAGGCTAACGTTCGTTCAAGCGAAAAGAAGAGCGATGCTATCACAGCTTTGAAAGAGGCTATGGCAAACTTTACCGCTGACACAAAGAACTACGGTGTAGAGAACCTTGAAATTTCTGCTTATGCATCACCTGATGGTGCTACAGATTTGAACGACAACTTGGCTGGCCAGCGTGAAAAGAACGCTAAGAAGTATATCCAGAGCGAAATGAAGAAGAGCAAGCTGGATATCGCAGTTGATTCAAAATACACAGCAGAAGACTGGGACGGTTTCAAGGCTTTGGTTGAGGGTTCAAACATCCAGGACAAGGAACTTATCCTCCGCGTTCTTTCAATGTACTCAGATCCAGAAAAGCGTGAAACAGAAATCAAGAATCTATCTTCAGTTTACAAAGAATTGGCTGACGAAATTCTGCCTCAGTTGCGTCGCGCTCGTTTGACATTGAACTATCAGTTAATTGGTCGTTCAGATGACGAAATCAACGAAGCTTTCAACAACAATCCTTCTGTATTGTCAGTAGAAGAACTTCTTTACGCTGCAACTATCACTAACGATGTTAACCGTCAGAAGTCAATCTATTCAACAGCTATCAAGAACTACTCAAATGACTATCGTGCTTATAACAACTTAGGTGAGATTGCATTTGCAGCAGGTGATTTAGCAACAGCTGAATCTAACTACAAGAAAGCTCTTAACCTGAATGCTTCAGCTCCTGAAGTTAACACAAATATGGGTCTTCTTTGCCTTGCAAACAGCAAGCCAGCAGAAGCTGCTGCATATTTTGCAAAGGGTGGCTCAGCTAAGGAAAATCAGGAAGCTCTTGGTAACATGTACATTGCACAGGGTCAGTATGATCGCGCAGTAACTGCTCTTAAGGGTAGCAACACCAATGGTGAAGCTCTTGCTCTTATCATGACAAACGACTATGCAGGTGCTAAGAGAGTTCTTGCAGCAGTTAAGAACGCAGATGCTAACACTTCATATTTGTCAGCTATCGTAGCTGCTCGTACAAACGACAGCGCTGCAGTAGCTCAGAACCTGAAGAAGGCTGTTAGCCTGGATTCTTCATTGAAGGCTAAGGCTCAGAAGGATCTTGAATTTGCTAAATATCAGGACGCAGTTAAGAACCTTTAATCCTTATATTAAGTGAATTCGCCGAAAGATGAACTGACGGCGTTGCTCGCATTGAACAGAATAGATAGGATAGGCTCCACAAGAGCAAAATATCTATATGAACAATTAGGGAGCGCACAGGAAATCTTCAGGAATAGAAAACATCTTAATCAAATAATCACCGGAGTCAACCAAAGTCTTATCGATGCACTGGATGACTCCGGTGCTTTTATAAAAGCAGAAGAGGAGATCCGTTTTATAGAGGAAAACCACATAAGATGTCTGACACCTGAACACAATGATTACCCATCCCGATTAAGGGATTGTGAAGACGCACCTTTGTTGCTGTTTACATTAGGCAACGTTAACCTGAATACTACAAGGATAGTATCGGTTGTTGGTACCAGAAAAGCTACTGAATACGGGCGCAGAATGTGTAATCGTCTGATAGCAGATCTACACTCAGCCTATCCGGATATATTGATTGTAAGCGGTCTTGCTTACGGAATAGATGCAATATCCCATAAAGCAGCTTTAGATAATGATTGTAATACGGTCGGTGTACTGGCGCACGGACTGGATATGATATACCCTTCCAGAAACAGGGAGATGGCTAAACGTATGCTGCATTCAGGCGGTTTAGTAACAGAGTTTATGAGTAAGACAGTTCCACTGCCACACAACTTTTTAAGAAGGAATCGTGTTGTGGCAGGGCTTGCTGATGCTGTAGTTGTTGTGGAATCGGCATCTCATGGTGGTTCTCTGGCTACAGCTGATATGGCTCAAAGCTACCATCGTGATTGTTTTGCCTTTCCGGGCAGTGTTGGCGATATTTATTCAGAAGGGTGTAATGCGCTTATTCGCGATAATAAGGCTGCATTAATAACATCGGCAGACGACCTTATAAAAGCCATGAGATGGAATGTCGGGCAGTCCAGGAACAGTCCGGCTATTCAGACAGAGCTTCAGTTTGACCTTTCAGATAATGAGCAACTGGTTTTTAACAAGATAAGAGAAAAGGCACAAGGTGTACATATCAACACACTGGTTGTTGAATGTAATATACCTTATGCCGTTATTACGTCTCTGCTATTCAGTCTGGAGATGCGTGAACTGATAAAACCATTTCCTGGTTCAATATACAAGACATTAGTTTAGAGGAGTTTTTTATAAAACTTATCCTTGAACTGTGATGGAGTCAAGCCGGTTTCCTGTTTGAATACAGTGCTAAAGTATTGACTTTCAGTGAAACCGGTTCTCATCGCAATCTCTCCAATAGGTAAGTCTGTTTTGCTTAGCAGAACTTTTGCTTCTTCCATCCTGATACGGCGTATGTACTTGTTTGCTGAGGTTCCAATCAGGTTGCTCATCTTATTAAATAAGGTGGTACGTGATACGCCCATGTGATTAATAATTTTATCAATGTTAAGGTTCTTGTCTGCTATATTATCCTTAATAAAGTTATTAAGTCTCTGTACAAACTCTTCGTCAGCAATACTGAAAGTCTGGTCCTCTGAAATTTCAGAGAAGAACTCTGATGCATACTGCCTTCTTATCTCATACCTGTTTCTAAGCTGGCTGCGTATAGTCTTGTATAGCGCTTTTGAATCGAATGGCTTTGGAATAAAGGCATCTGCACCCATTTTGTATCCCATATCCTGGTTTTTGGGATCTGTTCTTGAAGTAAGCAGTATAACAGGAATATGGCTGAGCTCAACATTGGTTTTTATCTTCTTACACAGATCGAAACCTGTCATTTTTGGCATTATTATATCGCTGACAACAATGTTCGGCATCTTATCCTGAATTATGGATAAAGCCTCTTCACCATTTTGTGCAGTGTAGATAGCCTTGAACAGGAGAGCATACTCTTTAGATATAAATTCAAGAATGTCTTCCTGATCATCTACAATCAATAGCGACATATTTTTGGTGTCAAAATCAGTTTCGTCTATAAACTGCTGATTCTGTTTTTTAATAACATTTGTATTAACCTCCTTGGAAACTTCAATCTCTTCTGTTACTGTCTGATCTGTTTCAGGTATGTTTGTAGTAGATTCATTAATTTGTTTCAATGGCAGAGAAATAGTAAACGTTGAACCCTTGCCGCTGTTCTTGCTGGCCTTGATGTCGCCATTCATCATTCTGATAAGCAGTCGTGCGTACGATAATCCCAGTCCGTAACCACTTATATTGTCATTTTCCTGCTCTCTGTAGTAGCGTTGGAACAGATTCTCAGGGTTACATGAGAAACCGCGTCCTTCGTCTTTTACTGTGATGAACATAGATGTATTGTTGGCAGAGGTACTTACAGTTATAGTACCCGATTCGCTATATTTAATTGCATTTGTAACAAGGTTATTAATAGCTATTTCAACAAACTTCTTATCTATGTTCACACTCTCCAGGGAGATATCCGGTTGGAATACCAGATGCAATCCTTTTCCATGACAGTCAATCTTGAAATCCTGCAGAAGGTTGCCCAGCCAGTTGTTGATATCAACTGGTTCAATATCTATATCGGCAATATTCATCTCATTCTTACTTGTGTCAAGAATGGAATCTACCAGAATATTCATCTTGTTAATCTGATTGAATATACGCTCTATACGTTCATAATCCAGATTCTTTACAGCTTTTTCATCCAGCAGATCCTTTACAGGATTGTACATCAGCGAAAGAGGAGTACGCAATTCGTGTGCTATGTTGGTCATCAGATTAATCTTTTCATCTTTATGCATATTCTCCTGTGTTCTCAATATTCTGTCTGTACTGATCTGCTTGATATTCATACTGATCTTGGCAATAGCTATAGCAAATGCTATCAGCAGCACCACCATCATGATATATGCAGGAACAGTATTCATGAAAGGTTTGGTAATTACAAACTGTAGTGTCAGTTTTGGTTCTGTCCAGCCCTCTCTGCACAACTGCTGTGTATATAATGAATAGTTACCATGTTCCAGTCTCTCTAAATTCAGGGTTGTCTTGGATGTTATATTGGAATAGATAGTTTCATCACCTCTCTTTATGGTGTATCTCAATGGAATAGGGTTTGTCGGATTGAATGAATTAATACTGAAAGCCAGGTTTATGGAGTTATGTTTGTGTGATATAGACAGAAGATCTGCTTTATCTGATACTGATATCTTTGGTACATCTATGTTTTCATTGTCTATAACAATTGATGTACAGTTTATATCATAATGGTTATGGTTGTGTTCAATCTCTTTAGTGTCTATAACCAGAAGTCCAAAAGCGTGCGGGAAATAGATAAAACCTGCTTTGGATTTAAAAGTGTAATAATACTGGAACTCTCCGGTATTCACGCCATCGTTCTTGGAGTAGATATGATAATTTCTGGTTGTTGGTTCAAAACAGATAATTCTGTTCTCTCTACTTGATAGCCATACTCTGTCAAGATTATCTATCTGAAGTGAATTGTAGAAACCGGTTCTGTCTGCCGCCAGAACTTCAGTCAATGTTTTTTCCTCTGAATTGTACTTATAAACCATATCCGGAGCTACCATCCAGATGTTACACAGTGAATCGGCAGCAGATGATGTGATGTTGTTGTTAAACAGATGGATTTTTTCTACTGATGCATCTGAATGATGTACTGAATATATACCGTTGTTATTTACAATGATGGTGTTGTCATCAAATTTAATAATATTGGTTTCAAATATATTATCGGAATTTCCCAGATCAAGAAGCTCTTCAGTACCATCATCTTTTATAAAATAGTGCTTACCGGCAACATTTAACAACAGAAAACTATTGTTACCTGCGTTATGTAGCCTTACATCAGAATAGTTGTTACCAATTGTGCTGAATATCTCTCTGTTTATAGTCTTTTTTGAAACAATCTCTCCGCTCTTTTTATTCAGTACCATCAAACCCTGTGACTCTTCTACAAAGTACAGATGTTCATCATCATATTCGCACAGAGATACTACCCTTAATTTGGATGTGGATTTCACATATTCCACATCATTTTTATCTTCGTAATACTTTGCAATACCATAGCCGGCAGTTCCAAACCATACCATATTCTCCTGATTGTCCTGATAGGCACACATGGTAACAATGGCTGTCAGTGTATTTGTATTTTCATCCACTATAGTTTCATTCTTGGTGTAGATAAACGAATACAGTGTCTGTAATATACCATTGCTTGTAGTACCATAAACCATTTCAAGTCTTTTGTCATTAACCAGCATACACTGAACATTGGCAAAGCAGGCATCCTTGGTAATGTTTGTGTTCCTTATTCTGTTCTCAGTAGTATTGGCAATGAATACGCCTCCGCCTCGGGTACAGATCATTATCTCATTATCAGGAATCTCCTCCATACAGTTAATTGGAAAATCTGGAAGCAGAGAATTCTGTGGTGTAAAATGGTGTATTCTGCTATATCCGGAGTGGATGTCATAAACATTAAGCCCATCTTCAGACTGTATCCATATATTGGATTTGCTGTCAATATAGGCAGCCTTGGCATTGATGTTTTCTCCTACTGCATTAATGTTGAATATGGCACCATTGTCCAGGTGCAGGCGGAATAAACCTCTTTCATTTTCTGCAAGCAGAAGAATTCTGCTACTACCTTTTACTTCAAGTAACTTAATAAATCTGTAGTTTTTCTCCTCCGGGAACTGAGTAATAACCTGCAGATCTCTGGTAGCCATCATATACTTAAAGAGAATATTCTTTGTATTGTCATAGAAATATGCGCAGCTGTCATTCATGAGAATATGTTCAGTTGTAAGATCCTCACCCTGATATTTTATAATTCTTGCCTCCTTTTTATCATAATCATAATCAAGGATTGTTGATTTTCCGGCAATAAGAGTGCGATCTCCACAGGCAATACTTTTAATCTGTCCTGTAAGGATAGAGGTACTGTCCACCTGAATAGTCTGCAGATTTGTTAAAGTACCATTGTTGAAGATGTCAAGTCCAATGGAGGAACCAACCCAGAGGCGTCCGTATTTGTCCTTCTCCATTATTCTTACATTCTGACTACTTAAACCTTCTGTTGTTGTAATCTGACTAATCTGTGAAAAATTGGCTCTGATAAAGGTTGAAGACACCAGTGCCACCAGAAACAATATATATCTTCTCATAAACTTTTTAGCGCATTTTGAATCAGTGCTCTAAGTTAATGCTATTTACAGAATAAAACAAGAACACCTGTCTGTCTTTCAGTGTGAAAGCACAAACAGGTGTTATAGTTATTGATTAATAGTCCTGTTATAGGTTAGGATTGATCTTTGACCACTCTTCTACTGGAGGAAGAACGCCTAAGCTGATAACTTCGTCACGCATAGCCTGAAGGTGAGCGTAGCTTGCTTCAATAGCAGCCATCTCTTCTTCTGTACCGCTGATTTCAGTGTAGTGAACACCGTCAGCATCAATAACTGAAGGCATAGCCATCATTACGTTCTGGAACTTACCGCTGTTTACATAGCAGCCAGCCGGCCATTCAAATTTGTCAGCGCCCATAGCAGCACCAATCATTTCGATAGATACGAATGAAGGGCTCTGGAATGATGAACGTCCGCGAAGCTCAATAATCTTGGCACCACCCTTGATTACATCCTGCTTCATCTGAGCCCACTGCTCGTCTGTCAGTTCAGGAGTACCAATCAAATCTGTAAGAGGTTTGCCGTCAACCTTAGCTGTTGAAGCAAATACTGCCATCTGTTCACCGTGACCACCATATGTACGTGCGTTGGTAACCTTATCCTGCTGGATACCGAAGTGCTTAGCAAGTGCACTCTGCAGACGTGTGCTGTCAAGAGCAGCAAGTGTAGTGATCTGTGAAGGTTTCAAACCTGAATAAACAAGTGCAACCAAACCAGTAATATCTGCTGGGTTGAAGATAATAACGCAGTGCTTCAAATCAGGGCAGTACTGTTTGATGTCCTTACCAAGCTGAGCAGCAATATTTGCATTACCTACCAAAAGGTCTTCACGTGTCATACCAGCCTTACGAGGAGCACCACCTGATGATACCATATACTTAGCACCTGTGAAAGCCTCTTCTACCTTATCTGTATAAGTGATGTTTACACCTGGGAATGCGCAGTGACGCAACTCCTCAACAACACCCTCCAAACCAGGCATATAAACATCGTACAAGCAGATGTTTGATGTTAGACCCATCATGATGGCTGTCTGAGCCATGTTTGAACCAATCATACCTCCAGCTCCGGAGATAACCAGTTTCTCGTCAGTTAAAAACTTCATATTGCAATATTATTAAAGTGTAAAATTCCTATTTGTTACAAAAGTAATGAAATAGTCGTTATTTTGGTATTTTAATTCGAAAATCTTGCATTAATTTCGCACCAGAATAATAAAGAGCAAAAAAATATGTCAATAATTAAGTCAGTCAGAGGTTTTACACCGCAAATAGGAGACGATTGTTTTCTTGCCGATAATGCCGCAATCATTGGCGATGTAGTGATAGGCGATGGTTGCAGTATCTGGTTTGGAGCAGTACTGCGTGGTGATGTAAATTCCATCCGCATAGGTAATGGTACAAACATTCAGGATGGTACAGTTATTCATACACTTTACCAGCGTTCAAAAACCGATATAGGCGATAACGTATCAATAGGTCATAACGTAACCATACATGGTGCAACAATCAAGGACAATGCTTTGATAGGTATGGGTTCTGTTGTACTGGATAACGCTGTGGTAGGCGAAGGAGCTATAGTAGCTGCAGGTTCTGTTGTGCTGGGTAAAACAGTTATTGAACCGAATACAATCTGGGCAGGTGTTCCTGCAAAGTATGTAAAGGATGTAGATCCTGAACAGGCAAAAGAGATAAACCAGCGCATAGCACGTGACTATCACATGTATGCAGGCTGGTATAAGGAGAACGAAGATTAAATATTATAATCCAATTTCAGACAGAATCTGATCGGAAGTACCGCAGTTGTTGCGTACATAATCTCCGGCATTGCATCCCGCTTTTTTCATAAAGGCGGGATCGCTTATAAACTTATCCATAAGCAGTCTGAATGAATAGGCATCCTCTATTTCAAAACCACCTTTAGCTTTTTTCAGTTCCTGTGCTTCGCGGAAACGTTTGTTGTTCGGGCCAAAAATAACAGGAATATCAAATACGGCTGCTTCCAGAATGTTGTGAATACCCACACCGAATCCGCCACCAATATAGGCCACATGTCCGTATCTGTAAATGGATGACAGCATGCCGAAACAGTCTATAATCAGACAGTTGCTCTTTTCAAGTCTTTCAGTATTGTCTGCCTGGGATAGTCGGATAGGATTGTGAACAGCAAATCTGCTCTCTATTTCGGCCAGTCTGTGTTCATCTATTTCATGTGAAGCAATGATAATCTTCCAGTTGTTTTTATCGTCAAAGAAGGGTGCATAAACCTCTTCGTCCAGAGGCCATGAACTACCTGCAATGAATGTAGGACTGCCATTGACAAACTTCTCTATCAGCGGATACTGTTTTGATGCCTGTGCCACTTCAGAAACTCTGTCGCAGCGTGTATCGCCTACTATTGAAACATTTGTTATTCCTATTGATGCCAGCAGATCCTTTGAGTGTCTGTCCTGAACAAACAGATGCTTAAAGTATGTAAGTGATTTAGCATACATCTTTCCGTACCACTTAAAGAAGAGCTGGTTGTCACGGAATATGGATGATACGCTGAATGTTTCAATTCCACGCTTATGCAGACCCATCAGGAAGTTTGGCCAGAATTCATACTTGATAAAGAAAGCCTTTTCTATGTTTATCAGTTTGAAGAACCTTCTCACATTGCAACCAATATCGAATGGGATATAGCATACGATGTCTGCATACTTGTAGTCCTTTCTTACCTCATAACCCGATGGAGAAAAGAATGTAAGCAGAATCTTGCATTCGGGATGGCTTTTGTGAATACGTTCAATCAGTGGTCGTCCCTGTTCAAATTCACCTAATGAAGAGACATGAAACCACAGATATCTGCTGTTCCTGTCGGCCTCTTTTTTTAATGTACTAAAAATTTGGTGATGTCCCTTTACAAGCAGTCTTGCCTTCTTGTTGAAAAGCGAGGCAATATTTACTCCTGCAGCATAAACCGAAAAAGCTATTGAAAATAGAAACATTACTCTGTTTTATCAGTTATGAAAGTGCTGAAATGGCTCTTCTAGCGCGTGCCAGAGTCTCCTCCTTTCCTATAAAATCTGTAATCTCAAAAATATGTGGTCCTACTGCAGCTCCAACCAGTGTAACGCGCAGTGCGTTCATCACCTTTCCTGTGCCATAACCCTTTGATGCAATCCATTCCATTACAAGTGGTTCCAGAACAGAACCTGTAAAATCAGGCTGGCTTTCAATGAAATCGCAAAGTTCGGCTGTGGTCTTTGGAGCCTCCTCTTTCCACCACTTCTTTAAAGACTTTTCGTCGTAAGATTCAGGTGCCTGGAACAGATAAGAGGTCTGGTTCCATAGTTCTCCAACAAAGTTTACTCTGTTCTTGACCAGGCTGACAGCCTTAACCACACGCTCAAAAGTATCCTCTACGCCATGTGATTTCAGAACCGGTACAAATAGCTTTGCAACCTCTTCGTCGCTCTTGTTCATTATATATTCGTGGTTGAACCATACCAGCTTCTGGTAGTTGAAACGGGCACCGGCCTTACTGCACTTTTCAAGATTGAACAGCTGAATCATCTCCTCCATGGTCATTAACTCCTGATCATTACCAGGGCTCCATCCTAACAGAGCCAGGAAGTTGATAACAGCATCAGGCAGATAATCCTTCTCTCTGTAGCCCGATGAAATTTCGCCACTCTTTGGATCCTTCCATTCCAGCGGGAAAACAGGGAAACCAAGACGGTCTCCATCGCGCTTGCTCAGTTTTCCATTACCCTCCGGTTTGAGAAGCAATGGAAGGTGTGCAAATTCCGGCATTGTATCGCTCCAGCCAAAAGCTTCGTAAAGCAGAACGTGCAGTGGAGCAGATGGCAGCCACTCTTCGCCACGGATTACATGCGATACCTCCATCAAATGGTCATCCACAATATTTGCAAGATGATATGTAGGCAGCTGGTCAGCCGATTTGTACAGAACCTTATCATCAAGGATTGATGAATTAACCACCACCTTACCGCGAATCAGATCGTTTACAATAACATCATGACCCGGTTCAATCAGGAAACGAACCACATACTGATGGCCTGATTCAATCAAAGCCTTAACCTCTTCTGCAGGCATTGAAAGTGAATTGCGCATCTTCATACGGGTAGAGGCGTCATACTGGAAGTTTGGAATCTCGGCACGTGCAGCCTCCAGTTCAGCAGGAGTATCGAAAGCAATATATGCTTTGCCCTCCTCTAACAGAATATCCACATATTTCTTGTAAATATCTCTGCGTTCTGACTGTCTGTATGGACCATAGTTGCCGCCGAATGATACACCTTCGTCAAATTCTATGCCCAGCCAGCGGAAAGATTCCAGGATATACTCTTCTGCTCCCGGAACAAAACGGTTTGAATCAGTATCTTCTATTCTGAAGATAAATGAACCGTTATGCTGACGAGCAAAAAGATAGTTATATAGTGCTGTACGTACACCTCCAATATGTAAAGGTCCTGTAGGACTTGGAGCAAAACGTACTCTTACAGGTCTGTTTTCAGTAAAATTATCGGCCATAATTTGCTAATATTTAATAACGGTTGCAAAAGTACAACAAAAAAACCACTTATTTATAACCTAAAAAATGTACTTTTATATCCGCAAACAGAATTAACTCAAATAAGTAAGGAAAATGGGTAAAAAAACAAGAGATAAAAGGGGCGCAGCAGTTAATAGTAATAACATCCTTTTGGTGTTACTGTTACTGTTTTCTGTATTTCTTACAGTATATTTCATGCCTAAAAGCAGAACGGAGTACTATGATTATACCATAGGTAAACCATGGACCTACGACGTGCTGATAGCACCTTTTAATTTCTCCATAGAGAAGAGCGAAGCAGTATATCAGCAGGAGATAGACAGCCTGAAGGCATCTTTTTCACCATATTTCAGCAGGAAAAACGGTGTAATGCAGAAAAATTTGCAGGCTTTTGAGGAGTACTATTCAGAGAAATTGTATAAGACAATCACATTACACAGTTACAATTTAATTAAGGATGAACTTGTCAGACTGCATGAAAGAGGTATATTGTCAGCCCAGGATGAATCGATGCTTGAAGATGAAGGTAAGGAATATATAAGGATATACAGCGGTAATTCATCGTCTTTTGTTGCATTAAATCAGCTGGCTAATGAAAAGCAGGCATATCAGGAATTGACCAATGCGCAGATATCAGATGTTGACAGATATTTATTACTGCAGCATAATCTGGAGAACTTTATCAGCCCCAGTCTGGAATATGATAAAGAGCGCTCGGAAACCGATCTGAAGGAACAGATAAACAATGTTTCCCAGTTCAGGGGAAAGGTTGTAACAAATCAGAAGATTATAGATCGTGGCGATATAGTTACAGAGGAAACAGCCATGATTATAGATTCTTATGTACGCATGATGTCGGAGCATACAGCTTCCAATCAGTTCAAGGCGATGACATGGGGCGGCCAGTTCCTTTTTGTTTCGTTAATGTTCTGTTCTCTTTTCATATATCTGCAATTGTACAGACAGAATAGTATAGACAGCCGTTCACAGTTGATATTCATCTTTTCCACACTCACACTCTTTTCCGTACTTATAGGTTTGTATGTGGAGCATACCAACTGGAGTGTCTTTATGATACCTTGTGCAATGCTGGCCATAGCTTACAGAATCTTCCTTGATTCACGTACTGCGTTCATGGCATATCTGGTATTTGTTCTGGCTACATCAATTGTGGTACACATGCCTTACGAATATATATTGTTGCAGGTAGCTGCAGGACTGGTTTCTGTGTATAGCCTGAAAGATCTTTCCCAGCGTTCCCAGATATTGAGTACCACACTGATGATATTCCTTTCCTACTGTTTTGTATGGATATCAATTCAGATGATACAGTTGGAGAGCCTCTCTGATCTGGATATGAAGATGTTCATCTATTTTGCCATAAACTCATTGTTGCTGTTGCTTATATACCCATTGCTGTTTGTGGTGGAAAAACTGTTTGGATTTGTATCGAACGTAACTCTGATAGAGCTGTCAAATATTAACAACCCTTTGCTCAGGGAACTGGCTGAAAATGCCCCTGGTACATTCCAGCATTCAATGCAGGTATCAACTCTTGCTGCTGAAGCGGCAAACCGTGTAGGTGCAAATATTCAGCTGGTACGTACCGCAGCACTTTATCATGACATAGGCAAGATAGCTACACCTCCATTCTTTGTAGAGAACCAGAATGGAAAAAATCCTCATGATAAGATAGCGCCTATAGATAGCGCACGTATCATTACCGGACATGTGGAAGAGGGGTTGAAGATTGCTGAAAAGCACAGATTGCCTAATGTTATTTGTGATTTCATCAGAACCCATCACGGAGCCGGTGTAGCCCGATACTTCTATGTTAAACAGCAGGAAATAACCCCTGTGGATGAGATCAATATAGAGGATTTCAGCTATATGGGCCCAAATCCACGTACCAAAGAGGAGGCTATTCTTATGATGGCCGATGCAGTGGAGGCAGCATCGCGAAGCCTAACTGAAATTACAGAAGCCAGCATATCGGCATTGGTCGATAAGATTATCGGTTATCAGGAGTCGGAGAAATTCTTTGCCGAATCGCCATTGTCATATAAGGAGATAACCACCATCAAAGAGGTGTTCAAGGAGAAACTGAAAACTATGTATCACACAAGAATCAGTTATCCGGAGGCGCCTAAAGCGGATCAACGTCAAAATAGTAAGTAACTCCGCTCTGTACAAGTAACTCCTTTACCTGCTGAATGGCGCAGTCTATTATCTGTCTGCTTTTCAGATAGCTGGTCTTATGATCCACCTTCAGCACAATATTTCTGATGTGTTGATTCTGTATGCGGGAAATCATTGGAGCATCAGGACCAAGTACCCTCTCTTCGCCAAATAGTCCGGAGAGCAACTGACAAAGTCTGTATGCAATCTGCTCTACATCTTTTGCACTTCTGCCCTTAAGCGTAAGGATGGTAAGTCTGGAGTAGGGCGGATAAACAAAGGCCAGCCTGTCATTCATCTGCTCATTGAAAAATGCACGGTAGTTGTGCCTGCTCAACATCTGGATAAGCTGATTGTCTGGTTGTCTGGTCTGAAGAATAACCTTTCCCCGGATATTTCTTCTGCCTGCTCTTCCAACTACCTGCGATATAAGCTGATATGTATGCTCCAGGGCGCGGAAATCGGGGAAGTTCATAAGTGCATCGGCCTGTAGAATGCCAACAGTGCTTACATTGTCAAAATCAAAACCCTTTGATATCATCTGTGTGCCAATAAGCACATTGGTCTTTCCATCCTGAAAGTTTTGAATTATATCCTGATATCTGCTCCGTTGAATATCGGAATCCATTATAGCTATTCTGGCTTCAGGGACAAGCTCCTGCAGATGTTCCGCAATGCGTTCTGTACCATAGCCGCGCTGGTTAAGAGTGTTGGAGCCACACTCAGGGCAGTTCTTTACAATGGGATATCGTTTGCCACAGTAGTGACATACAGCCATATTTACATTCTTATGGTATGTAAGTGATACATCACAATGGGTACACTTTTGAACCCAGCCGCAATCATCGCACTCTACAACACTTGAATAGCCACGTCTGTTGTGGAACAGTATAACCTGTTCGTCTCTTTCAATAGCCTCATTTACAGCATTTATAAGCTGTGGCGAAAAAGCACCTTTCATATACTTTTTCCTGCGCATTTCTGCTATATCCACAATTGTAATATCAGGTAAACCAACCTTTGTGTATCGCTCTTCCAGTGTTACAAGTCCATACTTTTCCCACAACGCATTCGCATAACTTTCAAACGATGGAGTGGCAGAACCCAGCAGAATTTTAGCACCACACTTAATACCCATCATAATAGAAACATTCCTTGCATTATATCTGGGTGCTGGATCCTCCTGCTTGTAGCTTGTTTCATGCTCTTCATCCACAATAACCAGACCTAAATTCCTGAAAGGAAGCATTATGGCAGAACGGGTACCCAGAATCAGACTGAAAGGTCTGTTGCCTAGCTGTTTCTGCCATATTTCGGCACGGATAATATCTGAACAGTTGGAGTGATATATAGCCATCTCATTGCCAAAAATCTGTTGCAGACGGTGCATTATCTGTGTGGTCAGTGCAATTTCCGGGAGCAGATACAGAACCTGTCTGCCCATTTTTATCTGTTCCTGAATAAGTTTGATGTATATTTCAGTTTTACCTGACGATGTAACTCCGTAGAGCAGTGAAATATTATGCTTTTTAAATGACTCCTTAATCTCTGCAAAAGCTCTCTCCTGGCTCTCAGTAAGAGTGTTGGCTTCCACTATAGAGCCTGTGTAGCTTATCAGTCGTTCCGTCTCAACATCGTACTGTTCAAGAATGTTGTTCTGTATAAGAGCCTGTAGAGCCGATACAGATTCAACTTTTCCCTGCAGATACCTTTTTGAGATGGCCTTGAAACTGCCATCCGCAGCGTTGAATTCAGATATTTCCAGATACTTTTTCAAAACCTCCTGCTGCTTCTTTGCTCTTTTCAGACCGCTTATAGTCTCATCTATGGATTCGGAACTGATGCTGTGATGTAGTTTTACAAAAGGTTCCGTTTTGGGTTTATAGGCCTTTTGTTCATTCTTTGATTCGGGTCGGAGTGTACCGGGAAGCAGTGCCTTCATAACATCGCCCGGAGCACAGAGATAGTAGGTTGATATCCACTCCATCAGTTCCAGCTGATATGGCAGCAGGGTAGTACCATCCATATCTGTAACAGAGATTATATCTTTGGTCTGTACCCCTACAGGTGGAATATTGTGCAGTTTCATAACTATGCCTGTAAGTTTTCTGCCCTTTCCAAAAGGTACATATACACGCTTTCCCGGAGCTATAATCAGCTCCAGTTCAGGCGGTACGCTATATGTGAAATACTGGTTTAAGGGTACCGGCAGCACTATATCGGCATATCTGCTCATATTCAGCAGCAAAAGTACAAAAAAAGAGCCCATCCGTTATATGAAGTGAACCCCAAAAGTTAGACAAAAAACTTTTGGGGTTTATTTTATGCGAAAGAAACACGATCACCAAGCATTGCTCAAATACATGCATATGCTTGAAGATGGCTATTCCATCAAGTACATTCACTCTATGTATGG
>JAZRDQ010000012.1:0-50369 GCA_045660365.1 Bacteroidaceae bacterium | reverse complement strand
ATCGGGGATTTCAATATCAAATGCGACATCGCTACGACTCTTGTCGCTGATATACTTCACGAAGAGTATAACCAACACATAATCTTTGTATTGGCTTGCATCCATACCACCACGAAGCTCGTCGCAGCATTTCCATAGAGTACTATATAGTTCAGATTTTTTGACTGCCATAATAATGTCTTAGGTATTCCTAATTTATCAAATCTTTGGTTGTCACATTGAGAGTTTGGGCAATCTTTACTAGCATCTCTAACGATGGTTGCATTTTGTTTGAGCACCATTTAGAAACTGTTGAGGGGTCTTTACCTAACTGCTCGGCAAGCCATTTGCCGGATTTCTTTTGTTCAACCAATACTACTTTTAGTCTATTTAAATCTTTCATCATTTACACATTTTATTGGCGTATACCGCAAATTTAATGCAAACCGAGGCAAGAACAAAATAAATCCATTTATTTTTTATTGTGAGGTGCAGCTTAAATTATCAAAATTTAGTGATAATATGCGAAACTATGTCTTTTTGATGTAACTTTTTTATCGCATAAATTGTGATTTGTATAATTTAAGAATGAAAATTCGGATAGCTTATATGAATATTCGGAGCATAAAACTTGTACAAAAGCGAATGTATTCGCAACGAAAAAGCATCATATCTGCCCGACTTTGGAGGGTCGGATACCGATAGGTAGTTTTGGGACGCCGAAAACATTTCGGGCGCCCCAAAACACAACTTCGCCTCCATTGATGCGATTACATTTCTTATTTGCGTCAAATATAACGCCAACAAACATAAATTATACCCGATGGGGTGTAAAATACATACTAAAACAATTAAATTATACCCGATAGGGTGTAATTCGAAAAAACGTTTATTATCTTCGTACCCGATAAGGTATAATTTATTGTGTTTATGGAGCAGACAACACTTTCAAAATATGTAAAGGCGATGCGTAAGCAATACAATCTTACGCAGGTGGAGCTTTCCGAAAAGTCAGGGGTTGGCTTGCGTCTTGTTCGTGAATTGGAGCAAGGCAAACAAACTTTACGCCTTGATAAGGTAAATCAGATATTGAATCTCTTTGGCAGCGAAGTGGGCGTTGTGCCAATGACTAAAACCGATGAGCGATGAAAGAGGCATTCAAGGCTATCATTGCCGAAAAGTTGAGCCTGCTGGAATAACAACGCAGCTATAGCTTTGCGAATAGGAATAAAAAAAGAGGCCTTTCAAAAGGTCTCTTTTTTGTGGTGCCACCAGGAATCGAACCGGGGACACAAGGATTTTCAGTCCTTTGCTCTACCAACTGAGCTATGGCACCAACTCATTCATTGCTGAATGCGGGTGCAAAGATACACATAAATTCTATAACCGCAATATTTTTTTGAAAAATTTCTCTCTGTGTATAAAAATTGAGTACCTTTGCGACCGAAAACATTGATCGGAATGTAGCGCAGTTGGTAGCGCACTACGTTCGGGACGTAGGGGTCGGGCGTTCGAGTCGCCTCATTCCGACAATAAAAGAAGCCTGTCAAACTGAAATGACAGGCTTTACTTTTTATACTTAAATATTAATCTATATCACGTACCGGACGAATTCCATCATAGTAATATTCATTCTCCCAAGACCAATTATTACGATACATAACAGTAGGCAATTTCCTATCCATTTCTTCATATAATTTCTGAGTTGATAGCCACCTCCAAATACTATACAGATAGGTTACACTTCCTGACTCTCTAACACTGTAATCTTTAAACTCAATCTTTTTACCACTAATCTTCTTAGACCAATAGACTGTCTTTGAGGCATCATAATCCTCAACTGTACCATAACTACTGCTTAAACTTACCTCACAGTTATTACATAATTCTTCAAACTCTTCAAATGTTGGCATTCTCCACTTACCACCTAAGAAATAGGTTGCAGCATCAAATTCTGTACCACTAATATCATCTGGAACTCCATCAGGCAAAACATAGTCACTGTCATAGGTGAGGTTTGCATAATCAAGATATGGTTCTAGTGACGCAAAATTAAACAACCAACCTAGTTCCAATGGTGTATTTGCACCTAAATCGCATGAAGCCCACAAAACACTCATACCCATATCTACAGCCAATTCATCCGCATTACGAGTTGTAAATGAGAACACATCAGCAAAAAAATACTCCTTAGACTTCTTGTTATAAATGTATGGCTTTACATAATAAGTAGTATTCGCTCTTAAAAAATCTACCTTCATAGTAACCACAGAATCCAACTCTTCAGAAAACTTAACATTCTCGCCATTTACTGCAATCAGATCCTCTGATGTATGATAATAAATACCTAACTGTACATTCTTATTTGTTGCACCGCAATAGTCAGCCTCAATTTGTATAGTTGAGTTCAAATAGCCTATATCCGTTGATTTTACAACCTTAAACGATGGGGTAAAATCATTAATCTTCACTGATTGAACACCGCCTATTATCAGCTTCTTGGTTGCTGGACTTGTTAATATTGCACAATAGTAAAGTTGCTGACTCGGAGTTAAATTCTGCAATGTGTGACTATACTTGTTTCCTACCTCAATATTACCACCATTCACAAATTTACAACCTTCTGCATACCCATTATCCTGATACTCTTCGAACAGGCTCAATGCCTCCAGGCTGTCTATATCATTTGACAGAACATACAGAAAACCATAATTTGATCTTGAAACTGCCATTGGATCAAAATTGTTCACTGTAGCATTTAATGTAACTGAAAAGGAAGATAATTCCGTAGCTACTTCTGTAACCAGATCGTCCAATACTATTACCTCTTCGCCGTTAGGCTCTTCCGGATTACACGCCACAAACAATGTCATCAACATGGATAACATCAAAAGATTTTTAACTGTTTTTCTCATAACACGAATTGTATTTTAAGTTAATATTAATGCTATTTTAAAAAGCAAACGTTATATCTTCACCACAAAAGTATTTAATTTTCAAACAAAACTATAAAAAATAGGAAAAAATTAAGGATGTTTAAACATTACGACCTAAATCCTTCATCAGTTCATTGTACGCATCTTCTCTCTGCTGAATAAATAATCTTGCCTGTTCTGAATCTGAATTCAGGATTTTATGTTCCATCATCTGCCTCACTTTTCTTGCTTTGTTTAACAGAGATATTTCTCTTTCTGACAATGACCATTCTATAAATCTGTCATAAATATAATCTACAGCCTGTTTTGAAGGATGAACCATATCTTCTGCATAGAAACGATAATCGCGCAGTTCATCCATCACTATTTCATACGATGGAAAATAGTGTGCATTTGCATACTTTTCTACAAGTTGCTGAACGGCAAGTAACAGAGTTGATTTGCTTATCTGGTTTTGATGTAACCCATCTGCAATATGACGTATTGGACTTACTGTGAAGATCCATTGTCTGTCAGGATTGGCGTTAACATATTGAGAAAGGGCATTCACCACATTATCTACAGTCAGAATAGAGCGAGTAAACTGTGATGACGGCAGTTTATGACAGTTAGATACCACCATACCAGTTTCATTATGTCTATAAACATAGGCTGTTCCCAAAGTTACTATCACCCAGCCCTGACGATAGAAAAAGTCCGATGAATTGGCCAGTTTCTGATTTGCATTGCTTAAAAATTCTTCGGGCGATTCTTTGGTAAAACTGCCATGATGATGAAAAGAACAATAGCCTGCAGGAGTCTTTATAACATCCTGTTCCACAAAACTGCAACCATAGCTGTTGATACCATACCCCTCCATCAAACCTAAAGCATTCGATATTGAAAGCGGATTAAAGAGCACCCCAAAAGGATTTACCATTGTATCAAAATAACAATTCTCCAGCCTTTTGCCAATTTCATCGGCAAAACAGGATCCTATACAGAGTATGGAATCCTTATATGTCAAAGCAAGCTCTTTACGAGGTATATCGACTGTTGTCTGCAGTTTCATTACTTTACTATTCCTTTATAAATTGATGAAACCTCTTTATAGCTTTCAAGATTACCTATATCATAACGACTACCAGGCATCTCCATTGCATATACGGTAGTTTGTGTAGCAAGCCATGCTATAAAACTACCCGGAGCATCCACACCGCAACCCGATTCTATTGCCTGTGGTATTCGCTGAGCATCGGTTTTTGTATAGAAATAGAATGGAGGACAGCACCAGTGAGATTTTGGTTCTGCCGGTTTCTCTTCCATGGATATAATTCTGTCATCAGCATCTATCTCCACTATTCCACACTTCTTTAGTTTAGCTTCGGATGCTTCGTAATAACGCATTATTGCAGATGTCGCCTTACTGTCAGCATACTTTATAAAATGAGTTAGGCTGAAATCAAGCACATTATCGCCTGCTATAACCAGCATATCGTCGTCCAGATGTAAAGAATCAATTGCAAACTGAATGTCGCGAACAGCACCCAGACGGGTTTCGTTTGTTTCGGTACCATCATCAACTACAGAAATCTTTTCTGAACGTGATGAAGCCCACTCTTCAAAGTGATGCGCAAATTTATGGTTTGAAATTACCACATATTCATCAACCAGACCGGCACCGGCTATATCATCAACCAGCCAGTCAAGTATACTCTTTTCGCCCACCTTCAGAAGTGGTTTCGGGAAGTTCTCAGTTAAAGGATATAATCTTGTGGCATAACCAGCCGCCAATATCAGACACTTCATAATATCAATAAATTAAAGATACATTACACCATCTGCACTCTGACAGAAATATGAAGAGTATTTTCCCTCCAGTTCCGGGAATGCCTTCAGATATTCTCTTGTCACCTGCTCTTCAATCTGTTCTCTGTATGAAGGATCAATCAGAGCCATACAGCAACCCTTAAAGCCTGCTCCACTGAATCTACCGCCATATATACCATCGGTACGGGTCATGATTTCATACAGAGTCTTCAATTCCGGTGAACCTGTCTCCCAGTTGTAGATTGAAGAGTTACCACTTTCAAAGCTTAGACGGCCATACTCTTCAATATCACCTCTGCGCCATGCTTCAGCACCTGCCACTACACGTTCCTGCTCTGTGTACCAGTGTTCGGCCCTGCGACGCCAGTTTTCAGGCAATCTGTCCTTATATTCATCATAAATATTTCGTGGAACATCCCTGAAGAATGTCTCGCTGAATTTTCCATACTCCATGCCTGAATATGCCAGAAGAGCGTATGCCGCACTTCTGCACTCATCCACACGCATATTGAACTTACTGCCTGCCAGTGTTCTCTCTACTCCGCTAAAGAAGATAGCAATCTGATATGGCTTCATTGATGGAGCAGTTGGAATCAGTTCATAGCTGTCATCCTTTGTATCCAGATACAGAAGATGATCCTTCTTTGAATAGACCTCACAACTCTGGTCCAGTTTACCGCTGCTTACGCCCACATATTTGTTTTCTGAACCCATAGCCATCATAATCATCTCGATAGGAGAAAGATTGATGCCATTAACCTTACACAAAGCTGACAGATATACAATAGATACTGCTGCAGACGATGAAAGGCCACCAATAGGCAGAGTTCCCTCAATCACACCGCAAAGGCCGTATGACAGTGTATATTTTTGTGACAATTCAATTGTAACGCCACGCAGATAGTCTGCCCAGTCATTACACTTTACATCGGATATTTCACGAATATGGAACTGGGAACGTTTATCAAACTGCAGTGATGCCAATTCTATAACACCATTCTGTTTTCTGCTATATGCCAGATGAATACCCTTGTCTATTGCCAGACCGGTGATTCGTCCTAACTGGTGGTCAACATGAGCTCCTATAGGGCATATTCTGTATGGACAGAATGCCACATCTTCCGGACTTTTTTTATAAATCTCTTCAAACCTTTCTACACACTTCATATCTCGATGTTTTTTATTCTTCAAAACCATTTGGATTATTCTTCTGCCAGTTCCAGCTGTCACGACACATCTCTTCTATGCCGAATTCAGCTTTCCAGCCCAGTTCACGGTACGCCTTATCAGGATTGCTGTAACAGGTAGCAATATCACCCGGACGACGAGGCTGAATCTTATAAGGCACCTTAACACCATTCACCTTTTCAAAGGCATTCACAACATCCAGCACAGAATAGCCCTGTCCTGTACCCAAATTGTAAAGGCCCAATCCGCATCCGTTCTGAATAGCCTGCAATGCCTTAACATGTCCGCGAGCCAGATCCACCACATGTATATAGTCACGTACACCGGTACCATCATGAGTATCGTAATCATTTCCAAAAACGCCCAATTCATCGCGTTTTCCTACAGCTACCTGAGTAATATACGGCATCAGATTATTAGGAATTCCATTAGGATTTTCGCCTATCAGACCGCTTTTATGTGCACCTATTGGATTAAAGTATCTGAGCAATACCACATTCCAGCTGTTGTCGGCCTTCTGCATATCGGTAAGAACCTGTTCAAGCATACTCTTGGTCCAACCGTAAGGATTGGTACATTCACCTTTTGGGCAATCTTCCGTAATTGGAATTATTGCAGGTGTACCATATACAGTTGCGCTTGATGAGAAGATAATGTTCTTGCAGTTATATCTGCGCAATACATCTACCAGTACAAGAGTACCGTTGATGTTATTTTCGTAATACTCCAATGGTTTAGATACAGATTCACCTACGGCCTTAAGACCTGCAAAATGAATACATGCATCACACTGATGTTTCTCCATAACCTGTTCCAGACCTGCCTTATCGCGGATGTCAACCTGATAAAAAGGTATCTCTGTACCAATAATCCGAGCCACACGTTTCAAACTCTCTTTGCTTGAATTGGACAGATTATCTACAACTACAGCAGTATGACCTGCATTATAAAGTTCAATCAATGTATGCGAGCCTATATATCCGGCACCGCCTGTTACCAATATATTCATATTAATTCTTGGAGATTAACTATAGTTAGGAGCAAATTTACTAAAATCTTAACTGAAAATGAGTAACTTTGCAGCAAAATATAGTTTATATGCAGCACAAAGAGTGTCATTCACATATAGCAGAAAATATTTGTAAGGTATTTTGGCTTAACCTGCTATTCACTATCATAGCATTGGTTTGTGGCTTTATACTGAACAGCAATGCCATACTTTCAGAATCAGTACACAATTTAGGATGTACATTCACAATAGGCTCTGCATGGTATTTTCAGCATCTTTCAAATAAAAAGAATCTGGATTCCTTCAGCTTTGGAATGGGACGTATCCCTCTGTTGGGAGCTATTGTATCTGCTATAGTATTATCTACAAGTTCCGTTTTAGTGATACTTGGTAGTGTTGCTACAATAGAGCATGGCCACTCTCACAGTGATCTTACTGCCGAGGGAATGATATGGCTCTCTCTTCTGGGAGTTGCTATTAAAGGCTACGCAGCATATAAAACCAAAAATGCATCGGGCGAAAACGAAAGGCTTGTATCACTACACATGCTGGCCGATACAATGGGATGGATAGCAATACTTGCCACAGGAATCGTCCTTCTGTTTGTTGAAGCACCCTTATTGGATTCTGCGCTATCCATAGCCATATCCGTATATATTCTTGTTAATGTTGTAAAGAGTCTGATAAACACATTCAGCATACTGCTGGACAGGGTTCCTGCAGGTATTTCTGTTGCCGATGTCAAAGACAAGCTCCTGTCCATAAGCAATGTAAAGGAGATTAATGATATCAAGATCTGGAGTCTGGATGGAGAAGAGCACTCCGCAATAATTAAGCTTACACCTGTTATGTATGGTGAAGAGGAGAATAAAAAAATCAGACAGGAAATATATGATTACCTGTCTGAATATAATATTAGAAAAATATACATAGATATTGCCGAATAGGCTACTTCACCTTCTCTATATATGAGAGAGGAATCTCCATTCTGGCTGTTCCCAGCAATCCCAGACTGAGAGCAACACATTTTGTACCGCTTACATCTATCAGTTCCAGCTCGTAACCGGCCAGAGGGCCACATACAACCCTAACCTTTTCACCCGGCTCAAACTGAGCAGGATCTACTACAACCGACAGAGTTTCATAATCAACCATTCTGCGGAACTTATCCATCTGATCATCCCTGACAACTACAGGAGTATGTTCAGACCTGTCCATCATATAACTTTTCAGATCATATATATCCTGAAGAATAGAGATACGTTCAGAAGGTTTACAGCGAATAAAAATATAACGGGGCATTATCATTACATTTACTGTCTTGACCCTGTCACTCCACTGCTTCTTCTTTTTCTGCATCGGCAGATAGTACTCCACGCCAAGTTTTTCCAGTTTCTCTGCCACCTTCACTTCATGACAATACTGGACATATCCCACAAACCAATGTTTACAGGAATAGTATGTTTCGCAAAACTCAGCCTCTTCAATAGGAATCAATCTTTTGGGAATTAGGCTCTCTTTTTTCTCCATACCAAGCCTGGCCTTATTTATCGTAGATTTCAAATCTTGAGTTCTTTGACTTGAATTCCGGAACTATATCCTTCATCAGACAAACCATATCCGGAATATAAACATCAACCGCCAATTTTTCCAATCTCTCAAACAGAGCATTTATCTCTTCATAATCGTGCTCACGTACACGAGCCACTCTGATTCTGTCATGGGAAGTAGGGTCTGTATTCTCGGTTGTTGACAGCACCTCTTCATACAACTTTTCACCCGGACGCAATCCTGTAAATACAATTGGAATATCCTTATCTGGAACAAAACCTGCCAGTTCAATCATTCTTCTGGCCAGATCTACAATCTTGACCGGTGTACCCATATCAAATACTACAATCTGATTTCCAGTAGATATTGTAGCTGCCTCCATTACAAGACGGCAGGCCTCAGGTATAGTCATAAAGAATCTGTTAATCTTAGGATCTGTAACTGTTACAGGACCTCCTGATTCAATCTGTTTTCTGAATCTAGGTATAACAGAACCATTTGAACCAAGTACATTACCGAATCTGGTTGTTACGAATTTGGTTTTACCCTTAACCTTTCCTGATGCAACTGCCAGTCCCAATGACTGAACATAGATTTCAGCCAGACGCTTGGTACAACCCATAATGTTGGTTGGATTTACAGCCTTATCTGTACTAACCATAACCATCATCTTTACATCATATTCCAGACATTTATTGGCTACATTTCTGGAACCAATAACATTTACATGAACAGCTTCACAAGGATTCTCCTCCATCAGAGGCACATGTTTATAAGCTGCTGCATGGAAGACTACAGATGGATGATGCTCACGGAATACGAATTCAAGTCTGTCAAGACTGCGTACATCACCTATAATAGGGACAAAATCCAGTTGTGGACATGTATCTTCCAGTTCCAGTCTGATGTTGTGCATAGGTGTTTCAGCATTATCAAACATAATCAGCTTCTCCACATCCAGTTTTGCCAGCTGTCTGCAAAGTTCCGAACCAATGGAACCAGCCGCACCTGTAACCATAACCACCTTACCGGAGAACATTTCCTTTATTTTGTCAATGGAAATCTCTATTTCAGGACGTCCTAAAAGATCTTCAATCTTAATCTCTCTGACTCTGTAGTGCAACAGATTGTTACCCTCTACTTCATTGATATTAGGTACAACCAGAATCTTGATATTCAAGGTTGTAGCCATCTGTATAAGATTATCCTGTTCTGACTGGGCATCGGAATCTGTTGTAAACAGGATACCATTAATACCCAAATCTACTGCCAGTTCATTAAGTTCTTCTTCTGTATGTGCGTGGTAAACCTTGAAGTTTGAAATTCTGAGACGTTTGTCAGAAGAATCCGGACTTATAAAACCAACAATATCGTAGTGTGTTGAATCAAATAATCTGGTAATAACTGCTATCGATTTTTCATGAGTGCCATATACCAATATGCGTTTTCTGTTAAGACGCTCTCTGACTTTTGATTTAAACAGGTCATAAGCAACTATCATTGAAAGACGCACAGCTATCAGCAATACAAATGTAAAAATAGCGTCCAGTAACATCAGCCATAGAATATCAGTCAATGGAGTTGGTTCTACAATAAATACAATCAAGCCCTGCATGATCTCCGCCAGACATACAGTTGTAACCAACTTAGCCAGGTCTCTCATTGTGGAGTGACGAATAATGATTCTGTAACTTCTGATAACAACAGAAGATATAGCAAAAAGAATAGCGCTTGCAATACTCCACTGTAGTATGATAAAAGGTGTAATAGCTGATCCCTGTTCAGTTCCGCTTGCTGCCAGTATCATAAGGAATGAAGCTACAGCCGAAAGAACAACATCCAACACAAACACAACTCGGGTATTCAAATATTGAGATACCATCTTACTACATTTCTTTACAAAACTCTCTTTCACGATGCCACATTTTTGATTTAGGAACTAACTACGGCAAAATTACACTAAATAAAAAACAATAACAAATATTATTTCTAAAAAATCTATCTACAAACATTGTTACATTTGCACTAAACGATTGTTTTGCAAAATAATATTAATGAGTTACAAAATTTTCGTTTCATAATATTATCTTTGCGCAATGTAAAACTTAATTATATGAAAATTAAATTAATTGTACTCATTATCATTATGACAGCAACAATCAATTCATGCAATGGCGATAACTCACAAAAAGCCAGCGCACAACCACAAGAGCCACAAACCAAGGTATTGATCAAAACATCAGAAGGCGATATCAACATCATATTGTATAACGAAACTCCTAACCATAGAGACAACTTCATTAAGCTGGTAGAGGAACAATATTATGATAGTGTATTGTTTCATCGCGTAATACGCGATTTTATGGTACAGGCCGGCGACCCTGATTCAAAGACAGCAGGCAGAGGTGAAAGATTGGGTTCAGGTGGACCGGATTATACTATACCGGCAGAATTTATCTACCCAAAATATTATCACAAACGCGGTGCACTCAGCGCTGCCCGTCAGGCAGACCAGGTTAATCCACAGAGAAATTCATCAGGCTCACAATTTTACATTGTAACCGGGAAAAAATATAAGGAACGTGAATTGAAGCAGATGGAATCACAACTTGCAGAACAGGATCTGCAAGGCATCTTCAACAATCTGTGCATGCAGAACAGAGATACAATTATGAAACTGCAACAGTCATCAGACAATGCCGGTTTAAAGCAGTTACAGGAAAAACTTATTGCAGAAACCGAAGCTATCTTCGATGAAAAGGGCGGTTTTCACTTTACAGAAGAACAGATAGAGGTATATGCCACAGAAGGAGGCACACCTTTCCTTGATAATCAATACACTGTATTTGGTGAAGTTACAGAAGGTATGGATGTAGTTGAAAAGATACAGAAAGCTGCAACAGACGGTAACGACAGACCTATCAAGGATATTCGTATCATTTCAATGGAACTTGTTAAATAACCAAATATCATTATGAAAAAATTGTTTCTAACATTGGCAGTTGCATTCATCGCAATAACTGCCGGAGCAAAGGCTCCAAAATATGTCTTCTATTTTATTGGAGACGGCATGGGTACAAACGAAGTTGCTGCAGCACAGATGTATCTGGCTGACATTGAAGGCGAAATAGGCTACAAACCATTGGTATTTGCACAATTCCCATACACAGGATTGGCATTTTCATACGCTGCTAACACATTCATCACAGATAGTGCAGCTGCAGGTACAGCTCTTGCATCAGGTAAAAAGACCAACAGCAACATGTTAGGTATGCTTCCTGACAGAGAGAGTGCAGCAGAATCAATTGCAGAGATGGCTAAGAAAGCCGGCAAGAGAGTAGCTATTGGTAGTACAGTTTGTATTAACCACGCCACACCAGGTTCTTTCTATGCACATCAGGTAACACGTAACAACTACCATGCTATCAGCACTCAGCTTGCTGAATCAGGTTTCGATTTCTTTGGTGGCGGCCACTTCAGCTCAGCTCATGACAGAAGATTTGACGATGGCGGTTCATATAAAGTAGCAGAAGACCATGGTTATACCATTGCAAGAGGCTATGACGAATATAAGGCAAACGCTGCAACATCAGAAAAGATGATTCTCTTCCCACAGCAGGAGGGTATGGAATCATTAAAGTTCCTTATTGACAGAGAAGAGGGCGACCTTACTCTTGCACAGCTTACTGAAGCTGCTATTGATTTCCTGATGAAAGAACCTAAGAAGGGCTTCTTTATGATGATGGAAGGTGGTAAGATTGACCACAGCGGTCACGGCAACGATGCTGCAACCACCATTCAGGAGGTAATTGATTTTGACAACGCTATACAGGTTGCAGTAGATTTCTATAAGAAGTATCCAAAAGAGACTCTGATTGTAGTAACTGCCGACCACGAAACTGGTGGTATGAGCATGGGTACAAATGGTCAGTACAGAATGAATATGCAGGCACTTCAGTACCAGAACATGAGTGAAGATGCTTTCAGTTCACACTTGTCAGAAGTTGCTCGTCAGGTGGGCGATGTTCCAACATGGGAAGAGGTAGAAGCAGAACTTAAAGAGCACTTCGGTTTCTGGGACAAGAACAGACTTTCAAGAACTCAGGAAGACCGTCTGCGCACAGCTTACGTAGAAACATTCGGTATGGGCCAGAGCGAAAAGAAGGCAGAAGAGTACTACAAGGTTGACAAATTGTCTGACGTTGCAGTACAGATTATGAGTGAAATCGCTTTGGTTGGCTGGTCATCAGGCGCTCATACTGCAGCATACGTTCCTGTATTTGCAATTGGTGCAGGTGCTGAAAACTTTACAGGCCAGATGAACAACATCGATATCCCAATGAAGATAAAGGAGATTGCAAAATACTAATTCAGCTTTTCCTATTCAAAAGAGAGATAAGGTTCTAACCTGATAATATCCTGCTCCGTAAATTCCTCCATCAGGGATAACGGAGCAGGATTCTTTATATCGCCTTCAGAACGCCGGTATTCTGAAATTGCCCTGGCCTGATAAAAACTGATGTATGGATGATTACTCAGTTTAGAGACTGACAACCTATTTATATTTACCTTTCTTACAGGAACAGTATCAGTTACCACAAACCAGCGCAGAATTGAATCCTGCAGACCATCAATATCTCTTAACTGTTGTACATCTACATAACCACCCAGCAAATCCCTGTATTCTAGTATCTTTCTGGCATAATGTGGACCTATACCGGGAAGAGTAACCAAAGTTGCCGAATCTACAGTATTGACGTCCAAAGCCGATAAGGGTGATTTTTTTACGCTGTACACTGAGTTTTTTACTACTATAGAATCATAACTCCTCTCAATCGGTCTTTTATGGAATTTTATAGTATCAGGACTATAGTTTTTCACCTTTTGAACTACCTTGTCAGGTTTTCTGTTTACAGTCTGTCTGTTAGTGTAGTAACGCCTGGTACTGATTGTATCGGCAGGAAATATGGAATCCACGTGCGCGACTGTTTCCACAGGTATTGGTCTGTCACTCCTTATGCGAACAATATTAACAACACATATTATAATCAACAGAATAAAAGCTGCCCTTCTGTCTGATTTGGAAAAGTAGAAATAATCACCTCTGAATAGTTTTTTCATAGTCTATGTGTGTTTATCAAATTTGTGTGCAATAATACAATTTATCTTCAAGAATAACTAATTTTGCAGCAAATAAAGAGAATAATGAAGAGAATAATCACCACATATCCCCTGACCATATTCATTCTGGCTGTAATTCTGTTTCTGTCACTGTTCAATCCACCTGAAACAGAACTGAAGACCATCACCAACATCGATAAACTGGCACATATATGCATGTATGGCGGTCTGGAACTGATTCTATGGGCAGAATATCTGAAACATCACAATAAGTTGAGTGCAAAGAAACTGATTCTGCTGGCTCTCATTGCACCAATCCTGTTCAGCGGATGTATGGAACTGGCTCAACTGATGCTAACTGAAAATCGCAGTGGCGAATGGATGGATATGATGGCCAACACCATTGGAGTAGTTACAGGAGCCATTTGTGGTTACTTCATTATCCGCCCGCTGCTTTGGAAGAAAAAATAGAGCCGGAGGTTATTCACTCCAGCTCTTATATGGGTTTGTTGTTAAATATGCATTGTAATAACGCCTGTCACCTGACACCTCCTTACCTACAAAAGAGGGTTTTTCAAAGGGTTCACTTTCTGACTGCAGTTCAACTTCTGCTATCACCAGTCCTTCATTTTCTCCAAAGAATTCATCTATTTCAAACACGTGAGGACCTGAATGAACCAGATAACGTCTCTTCTCTATTGTTTTACCCTGTGAGAGCTTAAGCAGTTCCTTTGCATCTTCCACCGGTATCAGATGATTCCATTCGTAGCGGCTTATACCGTTGCTGTCTGAAGGCCCTTTAATTGTCATAACAGCTTCAGTGTCAGTTATACGCACACGAACTGAATTTCCATTTTCGTGGGCTATATAACCCTGTACCATATCGTAGAAGTTGTATGCTGCCTTCTTATATGCATCAGATGTTACCAGAAACTTTCTCTCTATCTCTATAGCCATAGTAATCTTTTTTAGTTATTATTTTCTGCCGATTCGGCAAAACTCATCAGATAAGATTTAATAAATCCATCTATCTTACCATCCATTACACCTGTTACATCTGATGTCTGATGGCCTGTTCTGTGGTCCTTGACACGTCTGTCATCGAACACGTATGAACGAATCTGAGAACCCCATTCAATCTTTTTCTTTCCGGCTTCCACCTTCTCCTGTTCAGCCATACGATGCTGCAACTCCTTATCATACAGGATAGAACGCAGATGCTGCAACGCGCGCTCCTTGTTCTTTGGCTGGTCACGGGTTTCTGTATTTTCAATCAGAATCTCCTCTTCCACACCTGTATATGGATCTTTGAACTGATAACGCAGACGAACACCCGATTCCACCTTATTTACGTTCTGACCACCAGCACCTCCGCTTCGGAAAGTATCCCATGTAATCAGAGCAGGTGATATCTCCACTTCAATGGAATCGTCAATCAACGGAGTTACAAAGACACTGGCAAAAGATGTCATACGCTTACCCTGAGCGTTATAAGGCGATACTCTTACCAACCTGTGTACACCGTTTTCTCCCTTCAGATAACCATAAGCATACGGACCTTCAATCTCCATGGTAACCTGCTTTATACCGGCCTCATCTCCATCCTGTAAGTTAGCAATTGTTACCTTATAGCCATTCTCTTCGCCCCAGCGCATATACATACGCATAAGCATCTGAGACCAGTCCTGACTCTCAGTACCGCCCGCGCCTGAATTTATCTTAAGCACGCAGTCCATTGAATCGGCCTCTTCGCGAAGCATATTCTTCAGTTCCAGTGATTCTATTGCTGAAAGTGATTTCTGATAAATATCATCAACCTCCTTTTCTGTAACCAGTTCCTCCTTAAAGAAATCGACAGCCAGCTGCAGTTCATCAGCCAGTGCACGAACCTCCTTATAGCCATCAATCCAGGCCTGCAAACCCTTAACCTTCTTCATCTGGGCTTCAGCCTTTTTGGGATCATCCCAAAAACCAGGAGCCTGTGTTCTAAGCTGTTCCTCTTCCACCTGGATAATCTTGGCATCGATGTTAAGATATCTCTTTAATGCCTCGGTACGATCTAAAATCTCTTTTAACTGATCTATAGTTATCATCTTTTGAATATATATGCTTTGATTTCGATGCAAAGTTACAATAATTTGCGCAATACCGAACCATTGACTACCTTTACAGCCACAATATTGAGCAGAAATATGTTAAATATCACTTCAGACACCAATAAAGTTCTCTCTCTACTAGAAAAACTTATTGCAACAGAGAGTATAAGCCGCAACGAAAATGTTGCAGCAGATATAGTATATAACTGGTTTTCAGAAGAGGGCTATACCCCGGAAAGGATAAATAACAACATAATATGCAGGAGTCATCACTGGGATGATAACAAGCAGACAATTCTGCTCAATTCTCATATAGACACTGTAAAACCTGCTTCGGCATGGACAAAAAATCCATACAAACCGGAATTTGTGGATGGCAGATTATATGGCCTGGGCAGCAACGATGCCGGAGCTTCACTGACATCTCTCATGCTCACATTCTGCAAACTGGATCAGACAGAGCAAAGTTACAACATACTCTTTGCGGCAACTGCCGAAGAGGAAGTAAGCGGCGCAAATGGAATGAAGAGTATAGCCCCGCTGTTCGGCAACAGCCTGCCTGAAATCAATCTGGCCATAGTTGGCGAACCTACAGATTTACAGCCCGCCTTTGCAGAGAAGGGGTTGATGGTGGTAGATGCTACAGTTAAGGGAGAATCGGGACACGCTGCCAGAGAAGAGGGAATCAATGCTTTATACAGAGCACTGGATATAATACAATCCATCAGACAGATTCCATCAGAACTACAGGTTTCATCACTATTGGGAGCCGTAAAGATGACAGTAACAATGATTAACAGCGGCACTCAGCACAATGTAATACCGGATATCTGTACATTCACAATAGATATACGTTCCAATGAACTATACAGCAATCAGGAACT
The DNA here is from genome assembly GCA_045660365.1 of Bacteroidaceae bacterium. Taxonomy (GTDB): domain Bacteria; phylum Bacteroidota; class Bacteroidia; order Bacteroidales; family Bacteroidaceae; genus Colenecus. Next base: position 33,796 of record JAZRDQ010000012.1, on the reverse strand, counting down.
CTTTAACCTGCTGCAAAATAAAGTTCCCGAATGGTGTACACTTACTGCACGTTCATTTGTATTGAATTCATCTTCGTTCCTGAACAGCAACGGCAACAACAGCGCCATTGTAAATAAAATAATGAATCAGGTAGAAAAGATGGAGCTGAAGCCATTCGGTTCACCAACACTGTCTGATCAGGCTATCCTGTCATGCCCATCATTCAAAATTGGTCCAGGCTGTTCTGCACGTTCGCATACAGCTGATGAATATATACTGACAGATGAGATAAGCAATGCTCTAAGTACCTACTACAATCTGCTGAACGGAATCTGATTATCTGCGCAACCACTCTGCAGGATTCAGCTTTGTTGTCTCTTTGTGAAGCTGGAAATGTAATATCTGCTGGCCATTTTCGGATGTTTGAATATTACCAATTATATGGCCGGTCTTTACATTATCACCCTTTTTTACAGCAATTTCTGAAAGATTACAATATACGGAGATATACTTTCCATGGCGTACCAGAACGCCTATCTGGCCTTTTCCCTGCTGGAAAACAGTAGTTACCACGCCATCAAATACAGCTCTTGCCTGAGCTCCGTTGTTACCTTGTAGATCTATACCAAGGTTATTAATCTTAACATCGCGCATTCCTGCTACATTCTGGACGCCAAAGTTTCCAACTATCAGATACGGACCGGTGATAGGCATAGGCAACTTTCCCTTATTGCTCTCAAAACTGCCAGTCAGCTTTATATCTTCTTCTACCTTTACAGTTGGTGCACCTTCATTAGCCTTTTGCTGCTCCTTTATGGCCAGTTCTATCTGACGGTCAATCTCCTTATTGAGTGAAGTAATCTTCTTCTGCTGAGCCTGAATCTCTTTCTTCAAAGAGGAGCGCTTGGACTGCAGTTTGTTTACTATTGCACGCTGATTTTTCTCTTCGGCAACAACTGCAGCTTCGTTCTTCTGCTGTTCCTTCTGAAGCGCAACTTTCTCCTGACGGGCCAATTCCACCTGCGACTTCTTCTCTTGTAAAGTATCCTGTTTAGCCTTTATATCTTCGGCAAGTAAAGTCAGTGATTCTGAATATTCACTTATATAACGCATTCTGCGCGTAAGCTCTTTGAATGTAGAGGATGAAAACAGAAATGTAACCGGGTTAAAGGATATCTGTTGATGCTGATAGAATCTGCATGCATCTGCATATCTTCCGGAACATTCATCATACTCCTCCTGCAGTTGCTTTATTTCGTTTTCAAGTTTCTGGGTCTGAGCGTTGAGAGAACGTATATCACGTTTTGTCTGGTCCAGCAATCGTCTTCTCTCTTGCAGACGTGCTGTTATTGTATTCAAATTTGCTATCTGTGTGGCTATATCACTCTCCGTGCCCTGCAAAATCTTTTCCGATTCCACTATCTGCTGCTCAATCGATGCACGTTCCTTTTGCATCTGCTCTATCAATGCATTGGTCTGCGCATTCGTCAACACACAGTACAGAAATATAAAAGAAAGAACTATACACCTCTTCATAATGAGAACTTATCTAAGATTTCCTTAATGGAAGCACGTTTAAATCTATTACTTACCGAAAGCCTGTTCGGCCAGTCTGCCTTTTCTACCGAAACATCGTCCAAAAGAATCTCTATTCTGTCTGAATTTCCGGTAAATTGAAGATCCAGAGCCAGTTTAAGCGGTAATACCACTCCATCTGCCACCGGCTTAAAATCAAGATAGTTTACAGCCACTTTATAGCCTAACCCCTCCTTGTAAGTCTTTACCAAATGTCTTGTTCTGTCTATATCAAACATATAGTTATACTCCGTTGAGTTAAGAACTACACCATTTTCGTCTGCCTTTGAAAGCTTTATTTTTGGCATCATCAATTCCATATCAGTGTATCCCGGAACAAAAACCTTATTCCAGAGTAATGCCTGTAAAGTATAGAAATCTATTCCCGTAAAGTTTCTGTAAGGGACATCAGCATAGTGTTCTACAGCATATTGCTGACTTGTTCTGTCAACAAGCACAACCATATCGGGCAGACACTCCAGACGCATCACCTCCATAATACCAAGAGGTGCAATACTTATTCTTATACTCTCATTCCAGCGCATCTTCAAAGTGGCATCCAAAGAGATTGTCCCCACCTTTATTTTTAAATCTGCTGCCAGTTCAGGATTGACCGGTGCGGCAGTCAGATCCTTAACCAGTGCTACATAAGTATCCTCCGCTTTTGATAGTTTCTGCTTCTTTACAGATCCTGTTGTACCGCAAGATGCAAGAACAAAAATAACCAGAATAAAACAGATATATTTACCGGTTTTTATCATCACTCAATATATTTCTCCTGTTTGATCTTTTCCATTATCTTAGGCGATGTACTATTCATAAGAATAGCATTACGCCAACATTCCAGCGCCTTCTGAGTATCGCCACACATATACATAATATCGCCATAATGTTCCATTATCTCCGGCGATTTCTCTCCATCTTCATTAATAGCCCGCAATATATACTCTCTGGCCTCTTCATATCTTTTCATCTTGAAAAGAATCCAGGCGTATGTATCGAGATATGTAGGATTGTCGGGTTCAGCTTTCAACGTGTTTGCACTCATCTTCAGAGCCTTCTCCAGGTCCTTTCCGGAAACAGACAGAAAATAGGCATAGTTGTTCTGAACACCTATATCGTTTGGATTATACATCAGTGTTGAATCATAATCCGTAAAGGCATCATCAAGACGTCCCATATCATAGTACAATTCACTACGCAATCTGTAGAGCGAAGATTTATCCAGACTGTCATCAACTACCTCAATACCATCGGCAAGAAATGACAACGCCTTTTCAGCTTCCTTTACCTGATACATTGATATGGCAGAATAATAATAGGCTGACGATAATTCAGGATTATGTTTCAGTGCAGTTTCACAAAGTCTCAGCACAAGATTTACTCCGGCAACATTATTCACACTTTGCGACAGGATCTCAACCATATCGGCAAAGTTGTCGTCAATCTCATAATAGGCAGAATCTATTTCTCCCATTCGCAAATAACACAGGAAACGCTGAGTAGAGAGCTCATCCCATACATCCTCTATAATAGCATATTTGTTAAGAACCTGTAACTCTTTTTTGTACTGACGAGTCTCATCATAAAGCTCTGCCAGGGTTAAAAGCACATCTGTTCGGGCAGGGAACTTATCCATCATCACCTCAAACTGTGTAATAGCCTGCAATGGTCTGTTTGTCTGAGCATAATAACGAGCAGTCAGATTGTGATACCAATAGTTGTCTGGATCCTGCCTGAGAGCCCTCTGAAGCAGTGAATCCGGAATAGTTCTGTTATTCATCAATATGTACATCTCAGCCAGATTATAGTTTACTGCTGCCGACGTAGTATCAATATTATTACAGTAGTTCAACAGATCATAAGCTGCATCATAATTCTCCTGCTGAAGCTGGTTTATTGCCTCATAATAGAAATAGTCCCTGCGATATGAATCATAGTCAACTGTATCCACAATGCGTGTTGTGCCGCATGAAGATACAGCACATAACAACAGCGACAGATACAGTATTTTCTTCATATATATCAGATTCCGCTATGTCCAAAGCCACCGGCACCACGTTCTGTTTCATCCAGAACCTCAACCTGGCTCCATTCCACCTGTTCGTGACGGGCTATTACCATCTGCGCAATACGTTCACCATCTGTTATGGTAAAATCATCCTGGGAAAGGTTTATAAGAATTACACCCACTTCACCACGATAATCTGCATCTATGGTTCCCGGTGAATTCAGCACAGTTATACCCTTCTTTATAGCAAGTCCGCTGCGTGGTCTTACCTGAGCCTCAAAACCTGCAGGCAACGCCATATAAAGGCCTGTAGGAACTATGCAGCGCTGCATTGGTTTCAACACTATTGGTTCATCCAAATTGGCTCTCAAATCCATTCCTGCCGACAATTCCGTAGCATATTCAGGAAGCGGATGGTGCGAACGATTTATAATTTGAATCTTCATATCTCTGAACTTATAATTTCTATCAGCGAAAGTACACAATTTCAACAAAAAACCATATATAAATTGGCTTAAATGAGACAAAACAATTACTTTTGAAGTGAAACCAAAGTATATATCTATGGATTGGGAAAAACTTATCTCCAACAAAAGATTGGGAATGGAAGATATACACACCGTAGAACGTGATGACCGTTCTGTATTTTTACGCGATTATGACCGTGTGATATTCTCTGCCCCATTCAGAAGATTACAGAACAAAACTCAGGTATTTCCATTACCGGGCAGTGTTTTTGTCCACAACAGACTAACACACAGCCTGGAGGTATCGTGTGTTGGACGCTCATTAGGCAACAACATAGCCAAACAACTTATAGAGAGGAAACCCTCATTAGGCAACACCTTTGTACCTGAAATCGGCAACATAGTTTCAACTGCATGTCTTGCTCACGACATGGGTAATCCCCCATTCGGACATTCAGGCGAAAAGGCTATCTCCGCATTCTTCAAACAGGGTAAAGGAGCATACCTTGAAGAATCATTCAAAGAGAACAGAGCTCAATGGACAGATATAATCAATTTTGAAGGTAATGCAAATGCCTTCAGACTGCTGGCACATCAGTTCCTGGGCAGAAGAAAAGGAGGCTTTGCCATGACCTACTCCACACTTGCCTCCATAGTAAAATACCCCTATTCATCAATCTATGCCGAACAGAAAAACAAGTTCGGATTCTTTGACAGCGAAGCAGCTGTATTTAAGAAAATTGCCGATGAATTGGGCATTATCTGCCTGTCAGGCGATGCAAAACACCTGAAATACGTACGTTACCCACTGGTATATCTGGTAGAGGCAGCCGATGATATATGTTACCTGCTGATGGACCTGGAAGATGCACACAAACTGAAACTACTCTCCACAGCCGAAACAAAAGAGCTGATGATGGCATTTATTTCCGACAACGAAAAACAGCACATAGAGAGTATCATTTCAATGGTAAGCGATGTAAACGAACAGGTGTCATACCTGCGTTCAAAACTTATAGGTCTGCTTATAAAAGAGTGTACACAGGTGTTTATGGAGAATGAAGATGCCATTATGAACGGAACATTCCGCGGTTCGCTTATTGACAACATCACTCCTCAGATGCAGCAGGCATATAAAAACTGCGCCAGAATATCACTGCAAAAGATATATCGTTCAAAAGATGTACTTGATGTAGAACTTGCAGGTTTCCAGATAATAAGTACCCTGCTTGACATTATGGTAAATGCTGTAATGAATCCGGATAACGAATACTCCAAGTTACTTATTGGCAGAGTAAGCAGCCAGTACGAAATAGCGGCACCAGATACCTACACAAAGATACTGGCAGTACTGGATTACATCAGTGGCATGACCGATGTCTATGCGCTGGACGTTTACCGTAAAATAAACGGCAATAGTCTGCCTGCGGTATAAATAACCTTTAATGCATAGAAAATGAGAGAGGGTGGCTGAATTTTTCAACCACCCTCTCTGCTAATATCAAGTATTAATCAATCATCTTGGGATGTTAAAGTCAACAATAGACTCGCGGCTTGCCTGTACACGGTCGTACTCCTCTTTATTGCCAACGACAATCTTTTCGAAGTCGCGCAAACCTGTACCTGCAGGAATCAAGTGACCGCAAATTACGTTCTCCTTCATACCTAACAGGCTATCAGACTTACCATTGATTGCAGCTTCATTAAGCACCTTTGTTGTTTCCTGGAAAGATGCAGCTGACATAAAGCTCTGTGTTGCCAATGCAGCTCTTGTAATACCCTGAAGCACCTGAGTAGATGTTGCTGGAACAGCATCACGTACCTGAACAGGACGCAAATCCTTACGTTTCAGCATTGAGTTCTCATCGCGAAGCTTACGTGCTGTAACAATCTGTCCCTCGTGCAGGTTCTCTGAATCGCCTGCATTTGTAACAACCTTCTTACCCCAGATTCTGTCATTTTCTTCCATGAATTCCAGTTTGTCAACGCTCTGCTGTGGCAAGAAACGTGTATCGCCCGGTTCGTCAATTTCAACCTTACGCATCATCTGACGTACAATAATTTCAAAGTGCTTATCATTAATCTTCACACCCTGCAGACGATATACATCCTGAACTTCGTTTACGATATACTCCTGAACAGCGGTAGGACCCTTAATAGCCAGAATATCTGATGGAGTGATTGCACCATCTGACAATGGAGTTCCGGCACGTACATAGTCGCCCTCCTGAACAAGAATCTGCTTTGACAGAGCTACAAGATACTTCTTCTCATCACCAGTTCTTGAGATTACTGAGATTTCGCGGTTACCACGCTTAATCTTACCCATGTGAACAGTACCATCAATTTCGGCAACAACAGCTGGGTTAGATGGGTTACGAGCTTCGAACAACTCTGTAACACGTGGAAGACCACCGGTAATATCACCAGCCTTACCCTGAACACGTGGAATCTTAACCAGAGTATCACCAGCTTCAAGTTTCTGTCCGTCCTTGATAACAACGTGACCACCTACCGGCAGGTTATATGAACGCAGAACCTCACCATTTTCGTCAACGATAAGAGCTGTAGGAATCTTCACCTTATCTCTGGTTTCAATGATGATAATCTCTTCCAAACCAGTAGATTCGTCAGATTCTACCTTATATGTTACGTTCTCAATAACTGATTCAAGTTTAACTGTACCTGCTACTTCAGTGATGATAAGAGCATTAAATGGATCCCATTCAGCAATCAGATCCCCCTTCTTAACCTTATCACCCTCCTTCACATAGAGTGTAGAACCGTATGGCAATGTATGGGTAGAAAGTGCAATACCGGTATTTTCATCAATAAACTTAGCTTCACCAAGACGACCTACTACCACCTGTACTTCTTCACCTGATGCCTTTGTTGCTTCTACAACACGCAGTTCGTCAAATTCTATGCGGCAGTCATATTTTGCCACCAGACGAGAGTTAGCTGCAATGTTAGAAGCGGTACCACCGGCGTGGAAGGTACGAAGTGTAAGCTGTGTACCAGGCTCACCGATAGACTGAGCTGCAATAACACCTACGGCTTCACCCTTTTCTACCAGACGGCCTGTAGCCAGGTTACGGCCATAACACTTAGCACAAACACCATGTTTGCTTTCGCAGGTCAATACTGAACGAATTTCAACGCTTTCAATTGGAGAGTCGCTGATCTTCTTGGCAATAGCCTCTGTAATCTCCTGACCACCGGCAACAATAAGTTCACCTGTTGTAGGATGTATTACATCGTGTACAGATACACGACCCAGAATTCTTTCATATAGTGATGCAACAACCTCTTCATTTTCTTTAAGAGCTGTACATACCAAACCGCGCAATGTGCCGCAATCCTCTTCTGTAATGATAACATCGTGAGAAACGTCAACAAGACGACGTGTCAGATAACCGGCATCGGCAGTCTTCAAAGCGGTATCGGCAAGACCCTTACGAGCACCGTGAGTTGAGATAAAGTACTCAAGCACGCTCAAGCCCTCCTTAAAGTTAGAAAGAATTGGGTTTTCAATAATCTGTGCACCTTCAGCACCAGCCTTCTGAGGTTTAGCCATCAGACCACGCATACCAGAGAGCTGACGAATCTGCTCCTTAGATCCACGGGCACCTGAATCAAGCATCATATAAACTGAGTTGAAGCCCTGATCATCAGAAGAGATAGTCTTCATCAGAACCTTTGACAGATCTTCGTTAACGTGAGTCCAAACGTCAATTACCTTATTATAACGTTCGTTATCAGTGATAAGACCCATGTTATATTCTGCCAGAATACCTTCAACCTCTTCGTTACCTTTGGCAACAAGCTGTTCCTTTTCTTCTGGGATGATGATATCACTCAGGTTGAATGACAAACCACCCTTGAACGCCATCTGGTAACCTAAGTTCTTAATACCATCCAAGAATTCACAAGCGCGTGCAACACCCACCTTCTTAATAACTTCGCTGATAAGATCACGCAAAGTCTTCTTTGATATGATGTAGTTGATATAACCTACTTCATTAGGTACAATTTCGTTTACGATAACACGACCTACAGATGTCTCTACCAGATGTCTGATAGCTTCACCCTCTTCGTTAACATCGTCAACCATTACCTTTACAATAGCATGGATATCAACCTTACCTTCGTTGTAAGCGATAAGAGCCTCTTCAGGTCCGTAGAAGGTCAAACCTTCACCCTTGGCACCCTTACGCAATTTTGTAATGTAGTACAGACCAAGAACCATATCCTGTGAAGGCACTGTAATAGGAGCACCATTTGCAGGATTCAGAATGTTGTGAGCCTGAAGCATCAGCATCTGTGCCTCAAGTACAGCTTCGTTGCTCAATGGCAAATGCACAGCCATCTGGTCACCGTCAAAGTCGGCGTTGAACGCAGTACATGCCAGTGGGTGCAACTGAATAGCTTTACCCTCAATCATCTTAGGCTGGAATGCCTGGATACCCAGACGGTGCAGTGTAGGAGCACGGTTCAGAAGTACCGGATGACCCTTCATTACATATTCCAGAATATCCCAAACAATAGGATCTTTTCTATCTACAATCTTCTTTGCAGATTTTACAGTCTTAACAATACCGCGCTCAATAAGCTTACGGATAATGAATGGCTTGTAAAGTTCTGCAGCCATCAGCTTTGGAATACCGCATTCACCCATCTTTAGTTCAGGACCTACGACGATAACTGAACGAGCAGAATAGTCAACACGCTTACCCAAAAGGTTCTGACGGAAACGTCCCTGCTTACCCTTCAATGAGTCTGAAAGTGATTTCAAAGGACGGTTTGCTTCAGATTTAACGGCACTTGCCTTGCGGCTGTTGTCGAACAGGCTGTCAACAGCCTCCTGAAGCATACGTTTTTCGTTACGCAGAATAACCTCCGGAGCCTTAATTTCGATAAGACGTTTCAGACGGTTATTTCTGATGATAACGCGACGATACAGATCATTCAAATCGGAAGTAGCAAAACGACCACCATCCAGTGGAACCAAAGGACGCAACTCTGGAGGAGTTACAGGAATAACCTTCAGAATCATCCACTCAGGACGGTTCAATTCACGTGATGCACGGAAAGACTCTACCACCTGAAGACGCTTCAAAGCTTCAGTCTTACGCTGCTGTGATGTATCTGTATTTGCACGGTTACGCAAGTCGTATGACAGCTGATCCAGATCAAGCTGGCTCAACAGATCATAGATAGCTTCAGCACCCATTTTTGCAACAAACTTGTTAGGATCTGTATCGTCCAGATACTGATTCTCCTTTGGAAGTTTGTCTATGATATCCAGATACTCCTCTTCTGAAAGAAGATCCAGACGATTGCTACCCAATGCGTGCTCCTCTGCGTAAACACCCGGCTGAATAACTACGTAACGTTCGTAATATATAATTGAATCAAGCTGCTTGGTTGGAATACCCAGCAGATAACCCATCTTGTTAGGAAGTGAACGGAAGTACCAGATATGAGCTACAGGCACAACCAGCTGGATGTGACCCATACGCTCTCTACGTACCTTCTTCTCGGTAACCTCAACACCACAACGCTCGCAGACAATACCTTTATAACGTATTCTCTTATACTTACCGCAATGACATTCATAATCCTTTACAGGACCGAAGATGCGTTCGCAGAACAAACCGTCACGTTCAGGTTTGTATGTACGGTAGTTGATAGTCTCGGGTTTCAGAACCTCACCGCTTGAACTTGTCAGGATCTCCTCCGGAGAAGCCAGGCTGATGGTTATCTTCGAGAAATTGTTCTTTATTTTTGTATCTTTTTTAAAAGGCATAACTTCTGATTTTTAGTGATTAATCAAGGTTGATACTTAGACCCAAACCTCTCAATTCATGCAACAGCACGTTGAGTGATTCCGGAATACCCGGTGTAGGCATAGGATCGCCCTTCACTATAGCCTCATAAGCCTTTGAACGACCTACAACATCATCAGACTTGATAGTAAGAATCTCCTGAAGGATATGTGATGCACCGAATGCTTCAAGTGCCCAAACCTCCATCTCACCAAAACGCTGACCACCAAACTGAGCCTTACCGCCCAATGGCTGCTGTGTAATCAGTGAGTAAGGACCTATTGAACGAGCATGCATCTTATCTTCAACCATGTGACCAAGTTTCAGCATATAGGTAACACCTACAGTTGCACACTGGTCGAATGGTTCACCTGTACCACCATCATAAAGCTGAGTTTTACCATAACGTGGCAGACCTGCCTTATCAGTCCATTCGTTCAGATTATCCAGATTAGCACCGTCAAAGATAGGAGTAGCAAATTTAACTCCAAGTTCCTTACCGGCGTGACCCAGTACAGTTTCAAATATCTGACCGATGTTCATACGAGAAGGCACACCAAGTGGGTTAAGAACTATGTCAACAGGAGTACCATCTGCAAGGAACGGCATATCTTCCTGCTTAACAACACGGCTTACAATACCCTTGTTACCGTGACGTCCCGCCATCTTGTCACCAACACCAATCTTACGCTTCTTGGCAACATAAACCTTGGCCATCTGCATAATACCTGAAGGCAGCTCATCACCAATTGTCAGAGCAAACTTCTTGCGTTTGTTTTCAGCATCAAACTCCTTATACTTACGCAGGTAGTTAACAATGAGCTTGGAAATCAGTTCATTTGTATGTTCATCGGCTGTCCAGTTGTCTGACTGTACAGAAGCATAATCCATTGAATCAAGATCACGTTTTGTAAAGCGCTGGCCTGCTGGAATAACCTCTTCACCTAACAGATTAAATACACCCTGTGAAGGTTTCTTCTCTGTAAGTGTAAGCAGTTTTCCTACAAGAATATTCTTCAGATCTGCAACCTTGTCTTCAAACTCCTGATCTATCAAAGGAAGCTTTGCCTTGTCAGCCATTGTTGCCTTGCGGGTCTTGATAGCACGAGCAAAGAGCTTCTTGTCAATAACAACACCCTTCAATGATGGTGAAGCCTTCAGAGAAGCATCCTTAACATCACCAGCCTTGTCACCGAAGATAGCACGCAACAGCTTCTCTTCCGGTGAAGGATCAGACTCACCCTTTGGAGTTGTCTTACCAATCAGAATATCGCCTGGCTGGATATAAGCACCAATACGAACAATACCATTTTCATCAAGATCCTTTGTAGCTTCTTCGCTTACGTTAGGAATATCTGATGTCAGTTCTTCCATACCACGCTTGGTCTCACGAACCTCAAGAATAAACTCTTCAACGTGTACAGATGTAAGAATATCTTCACGAACAACACGCTCGTTCAGAACAATAGCATCCTCGTAATTGTAACCCTTCCAAGGCATATATGCAACAAGCAGGTTCTTACCAAGTGCAAGCTCACCCTTCTGAGTTGAATAACCCTCTGTAAGAATATCACCTTTTTCAACTTTCTGACCAACTTCACAAATTGGACGCAGGTCGATAGTCATATTCTGGTTTGTACGACGGAATTTAGGAATCTTATATTCCTTTTCAGCAGGTTCAAAGCTTACAAACTCTTCATCCTCTGTTCTGTCATACTGAATTCGTATAATATTTGCATCCACGTAAGTGATAACACCAGTTCCTTCGGCTGTTATCTGTGTACGTGAATCTTCTGCAAGCTGTTTTTCAATACCTGTACCCACAATAGGAGCCTCAGAACGCATCAAAGGAACTGCCTGACGCATCATGTTGGATCCCATCAATGCACGGTTAGCATCATCGTGTTCCAGGAAAGGAATAAGAGCTGCAGCAATAGATGCAATCTGCTGTGGAGATACGTCCATCAATTCAACCTGGTCAGGAGCAACAACAGGGAAGTCGGCATCACGACGAGCCTTAACCTTTGTGCGGATAAACTTACCTTCTGAATCGTATGGAGCATTACCCTGTGCAATAATGCGACCCTCTTCCTCTTCGGCTGTCAGATAATCAACCTCATCGTTATTCAGGTTCACCTTGCAATCTGCAACCTTGCGGTATGGAGTAGCGATAAAACCTAAATCGTTAATCTTTGCATAGATACACAAAGAAGAGATAAGACCGATGTTTGGACCTTCAGGAGTCTCAATCGGACATAGACGACCATAGTGTGTATAGTGTACGTCACGAACCTCGAAACCTGCACGCTCTCTTGACAAACCACCAGGACCTAACGCTGACATACGACGTTTATGGGTAATTTCAGCCAATGGGTTGGTCTGATCCATAAACTGTGAAAGAGCATTAGTTCCAAAGAATGAATTGATAACTGCGGAAACAGTCTTTGCATTGATAAGGTCTGTTGGAGTGAACACCTCGTTATCACGAACATTCATACGCTCTCTGATAGTACGAGCCATACGAGCCAGACCAATAGCAAACTGATTTGACAACTGTTCGCCAACTGTACGTACACGACGATTTGACAGGTGGTCAATATCATCCACAACAGCCTTTGAGTTGATCAATTCAATCAAATACTTAATAATTTCAATGATATCCTCCTTGGTAAGAACACCTATAGAAGAATCGGTTGTCAGATTAAGTTTCTTGTTTACGCGGTAACGACCAACTTCACCCAGATCATAACGCTTCTCAGAGAAGAACAGGTTATTGATAACTTCTCTTGCGCTTGAATCATCGGCAGGATCGGCATTACGCAACTGACGATATATGTAAAGAACCGCCTCCTTTTCAGAGTTACACGGATCCTTTTGCAAAGTATTGAAAATAATTGAATAGTCAGACTGGTTAGTACCCTCTGTATGAAGAAGGATAGTATCCAATCCTGATTCTAGAATATCTTCAATGTTATCTTCTGTCAATTCAGCTTCACGATCAACAACTACCTCGTGACGCTCTATAGATACAACTTCGCCGGTATCGGAATCAACAAAGTCTTCAATTCTTGTACGAAGAACACGAGCAGCAAGTTTTCTGCCAATAGCCTTCTTCAGGTTAGTCTTGTTAACTTTGATCTCCTCTGCAAGATTGAAAATATCTAGTATCTCTTTATCGGTTTCGAATCCGATAGCACGTAACAATGTTGTAACAGGAAGTTTCTTCTTACGGTCAATATACGCATACATCACATTGTTGATGTCTGTTGCGAATTCAATCCATGAACCCTTGAATGGGATAATACGGGCTGAATAAAGAGGAGTACCGTTAGAGTGGATGCTCTGTCCGAAGAAAACACCTGGTGAACGGTGCAACTGTGAAACTACTACACGTTCTGCACCATTGATGATAAACGTTCCCTGTTCTGTCATGTATGGGATTGGACCCAGGAAAACATCCTGAATAACTGTATCAAAATCTTCATGATCAGGATCTGTACAGTACAGCTTCAGTTTAGCTTTCAAAGGAACGCTATATGTCAAGCCACCAACCAGACACTCTTCAATTGAATGACGGGGCGGGTCAATATAATAGTCCAAAAACTCAAGGACAAAGTTATTGCGTGTATCAGCAATAGGGAAATTGTCTGAGAATACTCTGAAAAGACCTTCGTTTTTACGCTTTTCTGGTGGAGTATCCAATTGTAAGAAGTCCTTAAATGACTTCAATTGAACTTCCAAAAAATCCGGACATGGAAGTGGATTTTTTACGGAAGCGAAGTTAATTCTCTGATTTTCAGTTGTTGAAGACATAAATAGGAGGTAATAGTGGAACTTCTTTCATTAACGCACAAAAAGGTTAAGCACCCGAGGCGCCTATATTGGCAACCTTCGGGGTTACTTAACCGTTTTACCTGTCAAGCAGGCCTGTGTTATTTAAGTTCAACTTCTGCGCCAGCCTCTTCGAGAGTCTTCTTCATAGACTCTGCTTCGTTCTTGGCAAGACCTTCCTTAACAACGCTAGGAGCAGCGTCTACAAGATCCTTAGCTTCCTTCAAACCTAAGCCACAAGCTTCCTTAACTGCCTTAACTACAGCAAGTTTATTTGCGCCAAAGCTCTTCAATACGATATCAAATGAAGATTTCTCTTCTGCAGCCTCTGCGGCAGCAGCTGGACCAGCAGCAGCTACAGCTACAGCTGCGGCAGCTGGTTCAATTCCATATTCATCCTTAAGGATGTTTGCAAGTTCGTTGACCTCTTTCACTGTAAGGTTAACCAGTTCTTCTGCTAAAGCTTTCAAATCAGCCATTGTTGTATAATTTTAATTGGTTTATTACTTTTTTCTTTAATATTAATTCTCTCTTTCTCCCAGAGTCTTGAGTACTCCGTGAATGGTGTTTGCACCAGATTGCAGAGCAGAAATAACGTTCTTTGCCGGTGACTGCAGCAATGCAACGATATCGGCGATAAGTTCCTTCTTGCTCTTGATATTTACCAAAGCATCCAATTGGTTTGCACCAATGTAGAAACTTTCTTCAGCGTATGCAGCCTTCAAACCAGGAATGCCGGTCTTTTTGTCCATAACTTCCTTCAAAAGCTTAGCAGGAGCATTAGCTGTGTTAGCAAGCATCAATGCTGTAGTGCCTTTCAGGCAATCAAACATTGGTGAATAGTCAACATCCATCTGCTCTAAAGCCTTCTGAAGAAGAGTGTTCTTAACAACAACCATCTTCACTTCAGATTTGAAGCACTTTCTTCTCAAATCGCTTGTAGCTACAGAATTAAGACCTGTAACGTCAACAAGATAGAAAGCAGCATATTCCTGAATTGTCTGCTTTAGGTTCTCTATAATAAGCGCTTTATCTTCCTTTTTCATCTCTTTTCAAAATTAAATCTCGTCCAACGCCTTAGTATCAACCTTGATACCCAAACTCATTGTACTTGAAAGATAAATACTCTTAATATATGTACCCTTAGCTGCTGTAGGTTTCAACTTGATAATTGTATCAATGAATTCCTTAGCATTCTCTCTAATAGCATCAGCGGTGAAAGAAACTTTACCGATAGATGCATGAACGATACCTGTCTTGTCAACCTTGAAGTCAATCTTACCCTGTTTAACTTCCTTGACTGCCTTAGCAACGTCCATAGTTACGGTACCACTCTTAGGGTTAGGCATAAGTCCACGAGGACCTAAAACACGACCAAGAGGGCCTAATTTACCCATCAATGCAGGCATTGTGATGATAACATCAACATCTGTCCAACCACCTTTGATCTTCTCGATATACTCTTCGAAACCAACGTAGTCAGCACCAGCTTCCTTAGCGGCAGCTTCCTGATCTGGTGTACATAGAGCAAGAACTCTAACAACCTTACCAGTTCCGTTAGGAAGTGATACAACGCCACGAACCATCTGGTTAGCCTTACGAGGATCTACACCAAGACGAACATCAATATCAACTGATGCGTCAAACTTGGTTGTAGTAATATCCTTAACCAACTGAGATGCTTCTTTAAGGGTATATGCCTTACCTGCCTCGATCTTTGAAGCAGCTATCTTTTGATTTTTAGTCAGTTTACCCATTACAATTTCTTCTTTTAATCAGGTTTAATCCTTAACCGTTATACCCATACTTCTTGCGGTACCAGCTACCATTGAGATAGCAGATTCCAATGTAAAGCAATTCAGGTCAGGCATCTTGTCCTGAGCAATTGCTGTAACCTGTTCTGTTGTAACAGAAGCAACCTTTTTACGGTTAGGTTCAGCTGAACCTTTCTGTGCTTTAGCAGCCTCTAACAACTGAATAGCTACAGGAGGAGTCTTGATAACAAAGTCAAATGATTTATCAGAATAGTAAGTGATAATCACTGGCAATGTTTTACCTGATTTGTCCTGGGTTCTGGCATTGAACTGTTTGCAAAACTCCATAATGTTCAAACCTTTTGAACCAAGTGCAGGTCCAACTGGTGGTGATGGGTTTGCAGCGCCTCCTTTAATCTGTAATTTGATTATTCCAGCAACATCTTTTGCCATTTTCCAAAATAATTTTTTGTGAACACTAAATTAGGTAGGAAACCTCTAACGTTAATTAAAGTTTTTCTACCTGCATAAAACCAAGATCGATTGGTGTCTTACGACCAAAGATCTTAACCATAACCTTAAGCTTCTTCTTTGCGTCATCAACCTCTTCAATGACACCATTGAAGCCTGAAAACGGTCCGAATGTAACCTTTACTGTTTCGCCTACAGTAAATGGTACAAGAACTTCTTCTGTCTCCTCCATAAGTTCATCAACTGAACCTAAAATCCTGCTTACTTCAGAAGGACGAAGAGGAGTAGGAGTAATCATTCCTCCAAGGAATCCCAACACATTTGGACAATTTCTGAGACGTTGTTTGATTTCACCGTTAAGGACAGCTTCTACAAGCACATAACCTGGCAAATAACTGCGTTCTTTAACCACGCGTTTGCCATTGCGTACCTGTACCACCTTCTCGGTAGGAATCAATACTTGTGAAATAAATTCTTCAAGTTTGTTATTTCTGGCATCGGCCTCAAGGTATTCCTTTACCTTAAGTTCTTTGCCACTAACAGCTTTAAGAACATACCATTTCTTTTCCAACTCAGCCATCTCAAATGATTTAAGGATAGATTAATGTCATAATGCCCTGGAAGCATTTATCCATTAGAAACACTACCATCGCAATCAAGAGGGAAGCAACTAAAACAATGATTGCGCTGCTAGTAAGTTCTTTGCTTGTAGGCCATGAAGTTTTATGGACAAGCTCGTTGTAAGATTCCTTACAGTTTGTAAAAAATTTCTTAAACATACTTTTTATCTTTTGCACGGGCGGAAAGGCTCGAACTCTCGACACTCGGTTTTGGAGACCGATGCTCTACCAACTGAGCTACACCCGTATAATTGCCGGTCTCTGTATTTCAAGAGACCGACTATGTTGCTTTATTGATTAGTCAACGATTGCAGTAATCTGACCTGAACCAACTGTGCGGCCACCTTCACGGATAGCGAAACGCAAACCTACGTTGATAGCTACAGGGTAGATCAAAGTAACTGTGATCTCAACGTTATCACCTGGCATTACCATTTCAGTTCCCTCTGGCAATGTGATTTCACCAGTACAGTCCATAGTACGGATGTAGAACTGAGGACGATATTTGTTACGGAATGAAGTGTGACGACCACCTTCCTTCTGTGTCAATACGTAGATAGAAGCCTTGAAAGTTGTGTGAGGTTTGATCTGACCTGGGTGGCAAAGAACCATACCACGCTTGATTTCAGTCTTTTCAATACCACGGAGCAACAGACCTACGTTGTCACCAGCCTGACCTTCGTCAAGAAGCTTACGGAACATTTCAACGCCAGTAACAGTTGTTTCCTTTTCTTCACCAAGACCAAGAATTTCAACCTTGTCACCTACCTTAACAACACCAGTCTCGATACGACCAGTTGCTACAGTACCACGACCTGTGATTGAGAATACGTCTTCAACAGGCATCAAGAATGGCTGATCAACAGCACGTGGAGGTAGTGGAACCCATTCGTCAACAGCGTTCATCAATTCCATAACCTTGTCTTCCCATTCAGCAACACCGTTCAAAGCACCAAGTGCAGAACCGCGGATGATAGGAGTGTTGTCACCGTCAAATTCGTAAGCGTCAAGAAGTTCGCGCATTTCCATTTCTACCAAGTCGATCATTTCTGAGTCAACATCTGGAGAATCGCACTTGTTCAAGAAGATAACCAAACGAGGAACGTTTACCTGACGAGCGAGCAGGATGTGCTCACGTGTCTGAGGCATAGGACCGTCAGTTGAAGCTACTACTACGATAGCACCGTCCATCTGAGCAGCACCAGTAACCATGTTCTTTACATAGTCAGCGTGACCCGGACAGTCAACGTGTGCATAGTGACGATTAGCTGTTTCGTATTCAACGTGTGAAGTGTTGATAGTGATACCACGCTCTTTTTCTTCAGGAGCGTTGTCAATTGAGTCGAATGAACGAAGTTCTGACAAACCTTTCTTTGCAAGAACTGTTGTGATCGCTGCAGTAAGAGTAGTCTTACCGTGGTCAACGTGACCAATAGTACCGATGTTTACATGCGGTTTCGATCTTTCGAATTTTTCTTTTGCCATAATTCTATTTTTATTGATTGATTAAGACTTGTTTACAACAACAAGAGGTTACTGCAATACACAGTTCCCCTTATCTAAAATAAATCATTTAGAGCTGTTATCGAGATTTGAACTCGAGACCTCATCCTTACCAAGGATGCGCTCTACCAGCTGAGCTATAACAGCGACAAAATTAGAGCGGGAAACGGGACTCAAACCCGCGACCCTCAGCTTGGAAGGCTAATGCTCTATCAACTGAGCTATTCCCGCAACTATCCTTTGTCACGAAGGATTTCCAATTTTCATTGAAAACCGCAAGCCCCAGTTGCCCGGTTCGCATTGCTTGCTAACATCTCTTGTGGGTGAAGATGGATTCGAACCACCGAAGTCGAAAGACAGCAGATTTACAGTCTGCCCCATTTGGCCACTCTGGAATTCACCCAACGCCTGAATTAGGTTTCTAGGTTACAAGATTCACTTCGCTGACTCCAAGTCTTAAAATTTCTTTTTAAGCCTCGCTAGCGCTCAGCCTAAACAAATTTCTTTTAAGCCTCTTGTCGGATTCACTTCGCTGACGCTCGTGCATCCTCCGGCGAGTCTAGAAGCCTAACGGCTTCGAAATCTTGTATTCTTAAAACTGCAATCAAGCAAGCTTGATTTCAGTTTTAATAATCCAATATTTAAAAGAACCCTTTATTCGAGCCTCTTGTCGGATTCGAACCAACGACCCCGAGATTACAAATCACGTGCTCTGGCCAACTGAGCTAAAGAGGCAAATGCACCCGCATGTTTAGCGGAGCGGGTGCAAAGATAGACCTATTTTTCTTTTTACCAAAATCTTTTTAAACTTTTTTACTTGTCACGCTGTTTTTCTTTCAATTTTTGCAGTTGTTTGGCCACTGCATCCACACATTCGTCCACAGCTTGCTCAAAAGTATCGCATATTTTCTCTGCAAAAATATCGCCATTTGGTATCACTGCAGTTATGGATGCCTGCTTGTTCATAGCAGTCTCCGGCTTCACTACCTTTAGCACTACATCTACTCTTTTAATCAACTCGTGCATCTTTTCCAATTTTGCACACTTTTTCTCAATGAACGCCTGAAGCTGTTCTGTTGCATTGAAATGCAAAGCCTGAATTCTTGTCTCCATAATACCTCAAATTTAAGCTCTTGGATGAGCTTGTTTATAAATATCCTTCAGTTCCTGAAAGGTCATATGTACATAAACTTCGGTAGTTGACAGGCTGTTATGCCCCAACAGCTCTTTCACTGCCCCAAGTTCTGCATCATTATTCAGCATTGACGTTGCGAACGTATGTCTTAATACATGAGGACTCTTCTTCTCTACACTGGTTTCTGCCAAAGCATCCTTTACCAGATGATAAACCTGATGCCTTGGTATTCTTCCACCTTTTATATTTAAGAAGAGAGCGTCACTATCTTCAGCATCAAATTCAGCATCACGCACCTTCATATACTCTCTGAGTTGTTCTGCCATTCCCTGACCAAACGGAATAATACGCTGTTTGTCTCGCTTACCGGTTACCTTCAATGTGCAGTTATCAAAATCAATATCGCCATTATTAAGCGAAATAAGTTCTGCCAGACGAATACCGGTTTCATAAAAGAGCGCCAGAATACACCTGTTCCTTACAGAAAGGAAACCATCATCCTGATCTGCATTGTTCAGAATTGCTTCCATTTCGCTGACGCGAACAAAATGCGGCAATGGTTTACCCACTTTAGGCCCTTTTACATCCTTTAGCGGAGAGTGCGTTACCACTCCACGTGCCATCAAAAATTTATAGAACGTTCTCAGTGTACTAAGTTTACGGTTTACGGTTGTGGCAGCATCGCCGTTTTCCATCATGGAAACAACCCACATTCTGACCACATCTCTGTGCACCGTAGCCAATTCCAGTGTTGCATCAATACCTTTTATAAATGTTTCAAAGAGCTCCAGATCCTGTCTGTAAGCAGAGACCGTTCTTTCAGAATAGTTCCGCTCAAAAACCAGATAATTTGCAAACTGCTCTATGTACATAAAAAAATTCGCCACTGAATGATTCAGTAGCGAATATAGGAAAAGAAATCCCAAAATGCAAACTATGCGAGTATTTTTTTACTCTTCTGTCTGCTGGAGTTTCTGTACGTAGATAGCGTGCTCCATCTTGAGACGCTTCAGTTCAGATGGTTTATCGAACTGCTGACGACGTCTTAGTTCTTTTACAACACCTGTCTTTTCGTACTTTCTTTTAAATTTTTTGAGAGCGCGTTCAATGTTTTCGCCCTCCTTTACTGGAACAATGATCATTTTAGTTCTTTATTTATTTTTGTTTTAACTTATTTTCTCTTTTGGGAATAAGCGGCGCAAAATTAGATATTTTTTCAACATAACCAAAATCTTTGCCTATTTTATTTCAACAATTTACATAGTAATGCCATTTACCACCTTATTAATATATTAAGGATTAGAACCTATCTGAACTTTGGTTGCACCGGCAACGTTTCCTTGGTTACCACCACCATAAACATTTCCGCCTATAGTTCCTTCCAGTATAGTTACTGATGTACTACCCTCTACATCTGCAGCATTACCACCACCAAAGACAGTATTTTCTACAATACCATTACTCATTGTTACAACAGGATCACCATTAACATCAGCAGCATCACCGCCACCAAACAGATTACCTGCAGTTCCACCTGTCATATTCACATGTGGATTACCTGTTACAACAGCCATACTTCCCCCACCAAAAACAGAACCATTGACTTTTGCATTTTCAGAAACTATCACTCTTGGATTGCCATTCACTATTGCAGTTTCACCCAAGCCACCGCCATAAACATCATCAGCAATTTGTGAATATCCCTGTATCATTACATATGGATTACCTTCATAAGGCGCAAGATTTCCACCGCCATAAACATTGTTAACAAAAGTAGCATCTTCTGTTCCCTGAATTGAAATTGTAACACTATTTCTCTTGGTTCCACTTTGGTTATTCGTACCGAATACATTTCCTACGTTACCCGAGATTACAGATACAGTTGTTTCACCGCCTACATCTGCCTGATTAGCACCACCGAACACATTGTTAATTTTGGAATTTGCATCCGCTCCTATGATAACTTTGGTTTGGCCCTCTACTTTTGAAGCATTACCTCCTCCGTAAACACCACTCTCAAGCTCAGCATTGATAAACGTTTGACCATTAATAGTTATAATAGTGTTATTTTTCACTGACCCTAAACTACTCAGGTCTTGATCAGTAGGAAGTAACTTGTTCGTCTGATCAACGGTAGTCACATCTTGTGACCATGTATAATACTCAGGTTCCGGAAAATTAACAAACTCAAACACACCTGTATTTGTGTTCAACGTTGGATAGCCAGAGGGAAGCGATATTCTCACGATACACGTTGGGATTGCAGCCGAATACCCGCCACCATAGGCACTACCCTTCACTACACAATTGTCAAGCGTAGAAGTCGCTGTTCCATCAACTACTCCAAGGTGTCCACCACCATAGAAATCCTTTTCTACCACACAATTAGTCAATGTTGAGGTTACGTTATTAGTTGTTGCAAAGGTCAGAGTTGCATAATGACGATAGAATCGGCTAACGGTAGACGTTCCTGTACCCCCTGCATAAGAGAAGTATTCCAAATGATAGTTGGTTTGATAACCATTTGTTCCTTGCCCAAACACAGTGTAAAGACTATTATAACTACCATTGTTGAATGTATTTACGTTATTATGCGTTTCGTCCAGTACTCCATCAATAAAATAACTTGTTCCGCCATAACCTGCGCCATAGAATTCGCCAAATGTAGTACCTATTGCATTCGTGGTCACAGATTTTCCTGTTGCCATGGAACCGAACTTTGGACCCCCACAGTAAAAACGGACTAAACTATTGTTAATCGTTATGTTTATATCACCTGTTATCTGTGCAGATATACTATTTACTCCTCCACCATAGAATTCATCAACAAACGAATGGTCCATCTTCACAATCACATTTCCTGCAATCTTCTCCATATAGGCTCCAGCAAACATGGGAAAACGACCTCCATTTGTATAGCATAACGCATTGCCTGCAATCGTATTTGCATTAGCTTTCACCCCTGACAAATAAAAAGACTTATACTCACCACCACACACAGATATAGGAACATGAGTGGTAGCACTTGTGTATGCAGTATGTGTTCCTGGAGTAAAAGCCTCGAAATAGACATTACCCCCTAATCGCATATATGTAACGCGAGTAGAATTACCACCATTACTATATAGTGACATAAACTGCTCAAAGACTCCATTATTCAAAATCATCGGACTAGCTGTTCTATTCGAATTATTGTAATCGTACTCAAACTCGGTATAACGAGCTAAACATGTCTCTGTAATCTCAAACCATCCTAAAGGACAGAATATGCTCTGATTAGGCATACGAACCCTCGACCCTGTCACTTTCTTTGCCATACCGATACCCGGATGCCACAAGAAATCAAAGCGCACAGGGTTCACTTCCACACGTGCAGTTTCATGTCCGTGAAATACGCAATAATCAGGTTCATTATCCTTATCTTCATCAATAGACATTAACGTAAATGGCCTTTTATTTGCATTCCAAGTATCACTAAGTGAATGATAGTTACCAACCAATACAATGGCATTATCGTAAACCGTATTAGCGCTGCCAAGTGCTCTTATCGCATTGTCTATGTTATTATACACAGTTCTTCCTTTTTTATCAACCTGGCCAGCTTTGGTAAAATCGTTCGCCGTATATGATGTGCTATACACCTTATCATAGTACTGATCAGACAAATAGACCACATTCTTTGCCACATAAGGTTCGATAGTAATGCCTGTCACACCCTCGGGAACATTATAATAACCACCTTGAGCAAAAACTATACCCGTTACTGAGTACAAGTCCTTTTGAGTACAATTACGATCCGCAAAGTTGTAACGGTCATCGCCAGAGGTAGAGAATGTACCGGCATTACCGCCAGTAACAGATGTAATCTTCCATCCGGTCACTACTTTGTTGCCCACATATTGATCGTCAAAATAATCGTTATAATATGGCAACTGCACCTTGTAGTAGTTATAGTCGTAGTTGAGCGTATCCATATCGGTAATTGGAAGCTGTACCGTACCATACCCACTGATATTTACAGACAGATTGCCAAGAACTTTTCCTTGATAGGGAGTATTCGGGTCGGTAGGCACCTTATTGATGATGGACGGATATTTTCCCCAAGGCTTAATAATGGGATAAGGAGCTATTTTCGGGTCTAGCACCCACTTGTCGATTTCTTCAACATCAGCGACATTACCCTTTACATAATAGGCACAGAGTTTACGTTGCGAATTAAGAATACCACGATAAAACTCGTGACGCACTAAATAGCGTTCTTCTGCTGCCAAAGCACAATTATAGGTGTCAATATTCTTGTTCAGAGAATAGGGTGATGAGTATCGATAGTAATTATAGTTGTTGATACCCGTATTGCCCGCATTTGTAATAATCTGTCCGTTGTATATGGGAGCCTTATTTGTACCACCCGTAATATCGCCATAATACATACAGTTCATCACCAATGTTTGCAGATTGTTCGACGTAGATGCAGTAACGTTGTAACCCACGATACCACCCACATTTGTTCCACTGGTAATATCGGCAAAACTATAGCAGTTGATTACGCGAGAGGATCCTTGCAGATGTCCTACAATACTTCCCGTATAGGCAGTTCCGCTGATGCTACTGGCATTGGTTGCTCGCACCCCACAGTTATAGATGCGCGTAGCACCTGATGCCGAGGCCACAATAGCTCCCACATTGCCTGTCCCTGAGATGCTCACGTCATCGAGCACCACATTTTTGATAGTAGCGCCATTTGTTGATGCAAAGAGGGGTTTCTTCAATCCGCTAATCGTCTTGTAATCACCATCGAATGTTCCTGAGAAATTGGTAATTGAACTCGAAAAACCAGATGCATTGAAGTCGGCCACTACTTTGAAATGATAGGTGGGATGCTCGGCCATGTAATTCAATCCTGACACCGAAGCTACAAAATAGGGAGATGTAGGATCGGAGCCATCACCGCCTGCAGCTGCAGCACCTATAAACGAATCGGCATATCCATTCTTGACAGCTATAGCCTTTACAACAACACCATCGGTTAACGATATTATGAAAGGTGCCTCATAGGGGTTTGATGATGCAGTCGGAGTACTACCATCAGTGGTGTAATATATAGTCGCTCCGTCTGTCGTACAAGATATGGTTGTACGGCCATCGGATTTATCGATTGTAATGGTGGGGGTTGCTACTTGCCTTCTGAACAAAGCATAGTAATCGAGTCTTGTTGGATTATTCGGATCACGACTTTCTGCTTTCACTGTAAAATTTTCTGTTTTATCCGTGGATAGAACATTTTCTATATCTTCAGATGTTGACCATCCGACAAAAAGAAAATCGTCATTTGCATTAGCTGTTAACGTAAAGTCAATATTTTCGAATGACTCATTTCGAGATAAAATACTCTTAACCCCTGTATCACCAGTTATGCTACCACCTTCGCTTGGAGACACCGTCGTATTGATTTTTGCATAATATCTTTTTCCGAGTACAAAGTGTGCTGTTACTGTACCTGAAGTAGGATTATTTGCATCAGTACTCTCAACGTTTATAGAAGCATTCGTTTCTGCACTATTTAAATCAGTAATTTGAGCATTTTTGGCACTCCAATAATCAAAAAAATAATCATCATAAGCTTCAGCTCTTAATGTATATGAATGAGTACTCGAACTTGAACTTTGTTTTTTAACTGGGGTTTCTTCACCATTTTCAAATTTTTCATCATCAACATAGACAATACCAGCTCCCGTTGGGTCTAGTTTTCCCTGTAGTTGAGAATAACCTGTTCTACCACCACCATAAGTTTTACCAACTGCAAAGATGGCGAACAAAGCTATCAGACAGTATCTTTTTATCAACAACCAGTTTTTCATATCCTTATTTCTTTATAATATTTTCAACATACATTTTCACATACGACACTATAAGAGCCATACTCAACAAATTAGATGGAGTATCAGTCATACTATGTGGCCACAACAGAATAATTAATAACCATATAGCAATAACAAGAGCATATGGTAAACACCACACACGTCTCCATTTCCAAAAAATGAGCGGCAATATATTAAAAGGCACTATTAAGACACTGAACTCAGTACCTATCAAATCAGAAAATAATACCAAATACATAGTAAGTAATCCAAAAATCGATTGAATTACTAATAACACATAGTCCATTAACCCTTTATTAAAGAGAGAAACTATAATTGTAAGCAAGAATAAAATGAGAGAAACCAATGTAGGAGTCAACCACAGTTTTTGTTTTGCAGGACCAGGAGGAAGAACTTGTGTATAAAAAGACAACAATTGCTTATCTTGAACCTTCGCTTTCAACAAAACTTCTATTAGATCAACCGGAAGAACAACTTTCTCCTCATTGGAACATTCTTTATTCACTATACCATTACAAACAAAATTCAACAAAGCAGTAGTCCATGGATAATCCTCCAATTGTAATTCCACAAGTTCTCTCCTATTCATCGTCTTGAACTTTTCGGGCCAAGGGCCAAACTGAATAGGAATAGCATCCAAGCCTTCTTGCAAAATACGCAGCGTACTATATGCACAGCCACGGTTGATATAGTCGTAAGGAAGATTGGCGCCTTCCAGCATGTGATTGTCGCAAACGCGCCAGAGGTTGCGCTTTGCCTCGATAGGCATATTCAAAACATACTCCTTGACGCCACGATGTTCTTGTCTGTAAGGTTCGAGATATTCTGCCGTAGGAATGGCGAACATGCCCATCTTTAGATTGCCTGCAAGAAAGGAGAGAACTTTTTTAGACACGTTCTCCGATTCATACGAGAAAACATAATCGAGTTGATGATCCGGGCATTGCAAACGAATGGTAACATGACCCGCATTGGAATACAAAACACCACCCGGCTCGGCCAACAAAACCGACGCAATAACAAAATTCTCATCGATTGTATCGCTATTTTGTTCTATCTCCTGCGCTGGAACAACTGTAAAAATAAATAATGCTATCACTGAAAACAACAACTTCAACATTGCACAACAATCTGTTGTACAATGACTATTTGCTTTACCTGAAGTTTTCTGCATAGCGTTATCGCGTATAAAATTTTACGACTTAATAAATTAATAAATAAAAAAACGTGCGCAGGGACGCTTACGCGCACACGTGCCCATAATGGGGACAAATGTAATGAAAATAAATTAATTAGTAACATATTATGGACGATTTTAACGATTATACAATAAAAAGAGAGCTGCTCCGTTATAGGATTATATGGTTTCCATTAAGAGAAAGTACTTTCTGATAGCACTGCTATCTGTCTCAATAAATGTTTTTGCCCAGTACGATGCACATTTTTCGCACTATTGGGCTGTAGAGAATCTGTATAATCCGGCTGCAATGAACAAAAACAGTCAGCTGAATATTACAGGTTCATACGCTATGCAGATGGCGGGATATACCAGAGCACCAGGTTCCATGTACTTTGGTGCAAACACTGTTCTTCCATTTGACCATGCTCGCCACTCCGGCGGATTAATTATGATGAACGAAAACATAGGCCTCTTTACCCACAAACGTCTGCTTGCAAACTATGCATATAAAGTAAAGATTGGCAAGGGCTGGTTGAATTTAGGTATTCAGGGAGGTGTTATCAGCGAAGGTTTCAGATATAACAAACTGGTACTGATAGATAAGAACGATCCGGCTTTCCCTGCATCGGGCGACGATGGTTCAGGAGGAGAACTAGGTGCAGGAGCTTACTACTATAACAGCGGATACTATATAGGAATTTCCGCCATTCACATAAATTCTCCACGTATCTATTACAGCAAGGATAGCGGCAAAAGTGCCTATCTGGATATAAAACCTGCATTTTATTCTATGGGTGGATGCAATATCCAGCTAAATAATCCGTTATTATCTCTGCAACCTTGCTTTATGGTGGCAACCAATACTGATTATACCAGAATAGATTTAACCCTTCGAGGCAGCTACGAATATGAATCAGCCACATTCTCAGGAGGTTTAACATATTCTCCAGGCACATCGGTTACAGTCCTGCTGGGTGGTAAGTATAAGCAGGTTACCATTGGATATGCATACGAACTGTTTACAAGTGGTGTAGGAGCTATCAATGGTAGTCATGATTTGTTGGTAAGTTATTCAATGGATGTAGATTTCTTCAAGAAAGGAAAAAACGTCCATAAAAGTGTTAGATTTTTGTAAGAAATAATTATTAATATGAGACTAAAGAGACTGATAATGGCCGGATGTATGACAGCTTTAATGGCTGCTCTCTCCTGCACAAGCAGTAACAACGCAACAACTGCTATAGGCGGCGAAGTGACAGGTGTTAATTCCACTGCAATGCGTGAACCTGTGCCATACGGAATGGTGCTGGTAAAACGCGGTTCATTAAAGGTTGGACAGGAGGGCACAGATAGTCTGTGGGGATCTTCCCTGCCTGTAAAGGATATATCGGTAGAATCATTCTGGATGGACGAAAAGGAGGTATCCAACGCTAAATACCGCCAGTTTGTTCACTGGGTACGTGACTCCATTATCCGCACTCGCCTGGCCGATCCTGCATACGGTGGTGATGAATCATACATGATTACAGAAGATAAGTATGGCGAACCTGTAACTCCACATCTTAACTGGGCCAAACCTATTCCATGGAAGAAGCCTAACGAAGATGAAGCACGCGCCATAGAGAGTCTCTACTACACCCATCCTTTTACAGGCGAAAAGATGCTGGATGTTAAACAGCTGAACTATCGTTATGAAATCTTTGACTACGTTCAGGCTGCACTGCGCAAGAATCAGCTAGACCCTAATGACAGAACAAGAAACACAGATCAGGCTATATCAAACGATGTGGTTATGATATCCAAGGATACTGCCTACATTAATGACGAAGGTCAGATAGTACGTGAAACCATTAACCGCGAACTATCCGGTCTTTACGATTTTGTAAATACATACATTGTAAATATATTTCCTGATACAACGTGCTGGATAAATGATTTCCCGAATGCAAATAACGAAACATATATGCGTCTGTATTTCTCACATCCTAACTATAACGATTATCCTGTAGTTGGTGTCAGCTGGGAACAGGCAAATGCTTTCTGCGCATGGCGTACATCATATCTGCTGAGCGGACTGGGCCCACAGGCACAGTATGTTCAGAGATACCGCCTGCCTACAGAGGCTGAATGGGAATTTGCAGCACGTGGCAGAGAGAACAACATCTACCCATGGAAATCTGCCGATTCAAAGGATGAAAACGGATGTTTCTATGCAAACTTTAAGCCGGAACGTGGTAACTACACTGAAGACGGAAGTCTGATAACAACAAAAGTAGGTTCATACAAACCAAATTCAAATGGTCTGTACGATATGGCCGGCAACGTAGCTGAATGGACATCCACAGTATATACTGAAGCAGGTATCCTGCAGATGAATGACATGAACCCTGAACTGTATTACAATGCAGCCAAGGAGGATCCTTACTACATGAAGAAGAAGGCTATTCGCGGCGGTTCATGGAAAGATGCTGAAAAGTTTATTGAATCTTCGTGGAGAACATACGAATATCAGAACGAACAGCGTTCATACATAGGGTTCCGTTGTGTACGAACACATGTAGGAAACGCTGCAAGCACAGGTAGAAGAAGATAATGGTTTAACTAAGAAAAATATAGAACAATGGGCAACAACAATAAAAAAGGTATATTTGAAAGATTCCAGGAATATCTGGATACAGCTAAGGGAAGAACCCTCTTGAACTATCTATACAGCTGGGGTGCAGCTATAGTTATTTTAGGTGCGCTGTTTAAACTTACCCACATAAGCGGAGCTGATCTTATGCTCTTCTTAGGTATGGGTACAGAGGTATTAGTGTTCATTATTTCAGGTTTTGAAAAACCGTTTATCCCTAACCAGGAAGAAGAAAAAGAGCAGGAATCTACTATTATTGTTACTCAGGGTCAGCCATTCCAGGCTGCACAGTTCAGCAATCAGGAACAGAAAGAACCTGTTGGTTTAGTATCACAAAGCAACGGCACTGCACCTGTAAGCAGTCTGAATGTTGATGGTGTGGAAATGGTAACAAGCAACTATCTGGAACGCGTCAAGGATCTTACAGCAAAGATGGAGCGTATCTGCCAGCAGTCTGAAAAGATGGAGCAGAGTGCCGAAGAACTGGAACTGCTTACCCGCAACCTTATCAGCATCAATACATTCTATCAGATGCAGCTGCGTTCTGCAAGCGAACAGATGGACAACATGGACAGAGCAAGCGAACAGACACGTAACATGGTATTCCAGATTGAAGAGCTTAACCGCGTATATGCACGTATGGTAGAGGCAATGAAGGTTAACATTGGAACAAAGGAACAGGTATGAGAAAGAAGATGATAGAGAGGCCACCATCGCCACGTCAGAAGATGATAAACCTTATGTATATCGTCCTGCTGGCTATGCTTGCCATGAATGTTTCATCGGACGTGCTTAACGGCTTTACACTGGTAGAAGAGAGTCTTTCACGAAGCACATCCAACGCCACCATTCAGAACGAGGCTATCTACAAAGAGTTTGCAGCCTCCGATTCAATAAACCACGAAAAGGTGGGTGAATGGTACAGCAAGGCTCTGCATGTAAGAAACATGTCCGATTCACTTTACAACTTTGCCGATGAACTGAAGAGACAGATAATTATTGAAGCCGATGGCAAAAAGGCCGATATGAACAATCTGCAGAACAAAGAGAATCTAGAGGCTGCCACACAGGTTATGTTATCGCCTACAAAAGGACGTGGTGAAGAGCTGTACAACGCTATAAACAGCTATCGCGACAGAATTCTGAATATGGTAGATAACCCAACCCAGCGTGATATTATAAGCAACAACTTCAGCACCGAGGTTCCTGAAAATGGTAATGCATTGGGTAAGGACTGGAAAGAGTATAACTTTGAAAATATGCCTGCGGTTGCTGCTGTAACACTGCTTACAAAGCTTCAGAACGATATTCGTTATGCCGAAGGAGAGGTTCTTCATACCTTGGTAAACAATATCGACGTGGGCGATCTTCGTGTAAACTCACTGGAAGCATACGTTATCCCAACTACCCAGAATGTAGTTCAGGGTAACAACTTCACAGCTAGAATTATTCTTGCAGCGGTGGATTCAACTGCCAAACCAAGCATATATATTGATGGTGAAAAGATAGAATCGGAAGATGGATGGTACCAGATTCCCTGCAACCGTACAGGCGATTATACTCTGAATGGTTATATGGAACTGAATTCAGGAAATGGTGTTATTCGCAGAGATTTTTCACAGAGTTATAGTGTTGTTTCACCATTGGCTACCGTATCAGCCACTATGATGAATGTGCTTTATGCCGGCTATGACAACCCTATCAGTATCTCTGTTCCGGGTGTTCCAAGCAATATGATTTCCGCATCCATAAAGAACGGCAATGGTACACTCCGTGCCAACGGCAATGGTTTCATAGCAAAACCTGCAAAAGTGGGTGAAGATGTGGTGATAGCAGTCTCTGCCCAGCAGGAGGGTCGCCGCCAGAGCATGGGTGAATATACATTCCGTGTACGTCAGTTGCCTGACCCTACTCCATTCATTGAATTTACCGATGAAAACGGCAATATTCAACGCTACAGTGGCGGTGGAATACCTCTGGCTAAACGTAGTCTGATGGCTGCCGATGGTATTGTAGCTGCTATTGACGATGGTCTGCTGAACATTGATTTCAAGGTATTGAGTTTTGAAACCACATTCTTTGACAATATGGGTAATGCGGTATCTGAACTTTCAGATGGTCCAAACTTCTCTGACAGGCAGAAGGTTACATTCAACCGTCTTACACGCGGCAAACGCTTCTATATACAGCGCGTAAAGGCTGTTGGTCCTGATGGAATAGAGCGTCAGCTGAACACATCATTGGAAGTTATACTTAATTGATAATTAAACTATTGACTATATATGAAACGTAGATTTGCAACATTTGTAATAACTGCTCTGCTTTTTGCAACAGCCAGTGCACAGCCACCACGCAGACAGCAGGAACAGCAGGCTGAAAAGAATCCTGCGGCAGTTACATTGTCAGAACGCGCCAAACTGCAATATACAGCACACATGGCTACCCCTACGGAGGTTACATGGAAACACGACATCTACCGAGAACTGGATTTAAATAAGGAGAAAAATGCTGCTCTGTACTATCCTGAAGAACCATTAGGCGACAGAGTGAACTTCTTTACACTTATACTGAACCTTATTCTGGAGGGAAAGATTACAGCCTACGAATACAGACTGGACGGCAATGAACTCTTTACAAGCGAAAATAGACTTGATATAGAGAATATGCTTGACAAGTTCTATATCTACTATGAAAAGGATGGTAACAAATATGTGGTACAGCCTGCCGATATTCCAAGTGGTGAGGTTATGAAGTACTACATCAAGGAGAGCAACTATCTGGATCAGCGTACATCCAACTATCTGACACGTGTTACCGCTATCTGTCCTGTCCTGATGCGCAGCGACTTTGGAACAGAGCCCACACCATACCCTATGTTCTGGCTGAACTATGATGAAATAAGCCCTTATCTGGGACAGACTCAGGTTATGACAAGCAGCTTTAACAACACTACAAATATGTCATTGGACGACTATTTTGTAATGCGTCAGTATGATGGCACAATCTACAAAACATCGAATTTAAGAAACCAGCCTCTGGCCGAATATTGCGAAACAGATTCTGCACTTGTACAGGAACAGCTGAAGATAGAAAAGCAGCTGACCGATTTCGAGAACAGTCTCTGGAGTCAGAAAGAGGAACAGACAGTACCGGAGTCAGAAGGCACCGAAGCCAATAAAAACAGAAGCAGAACTACTGAAACTGTAAAGCGCGAGCGCCCTGAAAAGGCACCTAAACCGGCTAAAGAGCCAAAGCCCGCAGCAAGCAATGAACGTATTTCTGTAAGACGCTGATATTTTATTAAAACCAACTATAGCAGGCCATTTGGATATTTTTTATTCCAAGTGGCTTGTTTATTAAAAATTGTTATACTTTTGTGAAGAAATAAAAATCAAATTATGAGAAAATTTACATTTATACTTGGAGTTCTGTTGGCATTCGGTATGAATCTGGCAGCTCAGAAAGCGCCACAGAACGGAGCGTGGTTTACAATTAAGGGTGGTTTGTCATTGGCAGATAACGACATTACCCATCTCAATGCAGGTAGTCTGGATGAAGAGAACAATTACAAAGGATTCTTCTTTGGTCCTGCATTAAGTTTCCAGGGAAAGAGACTTTTGGGTTTGGAAGTGGGTGCAATGTATTCTCACGTTGGTATGAAGGTAGAAGGCGGTGACAACTATAAAAATGACTACCTGATGTTGCCTGTATCACTAACTCTTAAGATTGGAGGTCCAAGATTCAGTATAATTGGTCTGGCAGGTCCACAGTGGAATGTAAGCATAGGAGCACTGGAAGAGTTCTTTGTAGATGGCGAACAGATAGAATCAAAGAGAATAAACACTACAGCCAATCTTGGTGCAGGCGTAAGAATTTTCAATAAGGTTGATGCTATCATTAACTACAACTTCCCATATTCTGTAGTTAAGAACAACATTGATGACTTTGAAACAATGACAGAGAAAGTTGATATGTACAAGACTATCCAGTTTATGCTTGCCTGGAGATTCTAAAAGGGTATTACTAAACAATAAATTTATAAAACGATGAAGAAGTTATTTGCAATTTGCGGTCTGGCATTATTGATGACCATTCCAGCTTCAGCACAGTTCTCATGGGGTATCCGTGCAGGTGTAAATGCAGTAAACAATGACATTACTGCTATTGATAAAGAAGCAGCTGTAAGTAAAGATAGTTATACAGGTTTCTTTGCAGGTCCTATGATGGAAGTACAGATTCCTATTATCGGTATTGGTATTGATGCTGCAGTACTCTATTCACAGAAAGGTCTTGAACTTTCTGAACAGAATGTAATGAAAGAACAGGCTATTGCTATTCCTGTTAATTTGAAATATACGCTGGGACTGGGTAATTTGCTTGGTGTTTTTGCACAGGCAGGTCCTCAGCTGAACTACAACATAGGTGAACTGACTACACTTTATCAGGAAGATATTAAGGGTAGCGATGTTCAGCAGGGTTTTGCAGATGTTAAGGAGTTTGCTCTGAATAAAATGATATGGAGCATGAACCTTGGCGTTGGTGTTAAGTTGTTCAACCACCTGCAGGCTGCTGTAAACTACAACATCCCTATCACTCCAAGTGGTGTTTACACACTTTATGAAGATGTAGAGACCGGTTCAAACGACAATGCAAGCATCCTGGACAGAATTGAAGCTGTTCAGAACATTAAGAATGCAAGCGAAAAATTCAAATCAAGCACTCTTCAGTTCTCAGTTACATATACATTCTGATAGATTGCTCCGATATAAAATTGAGCCTGTCCGGTATATGATCTGACCCCAAAAAGTTGGACGGATTAATAGATAAATTTATTGGTAAAGAGTTCGGTATTGCACCGGACTCTTTCCTTTTAATCTCAGTTTTATTCTATCATTGTTGTAGTAGTGGATATACTTCTTTAGTTCCTGTT